>DATJMA010000149.1:0-155958 GCA_035509055.1 Bryobacteraceae bacterium
CAGTCCGCCCGTGCCGCCGCGCTTGGATTTTTCCTCTTCACGCCCGACATTGACGTACCATTCGAGCTTGGCGAAGCCCAGGTACTGGCCTACGCCTTCGTCTTCGGTCTTGCCGAATTCCACCGAGCCGATGGCGGCGAAGTACTGCGCGTTATCGGGAGTCTTGATCAGGTCCTCGGGCGGGACGCCTTCCGGCAGGGGTGTGTTGCGCTCTTCCCAGATCTTCGGGATATTGCTTTTCCAGCAATCGCGCATGCCCTTGATGTAGCAGTTGGGACCGCCGAGCAGCAGCACCACCGGCTGCAGCGTGTTGCCGCGCGTCAGCACCGAGAGGTTCTGCATGACGATGGCTTCGAACAGCGACGCCATCAGTTCGTCCGGCGGCACGCCCATCTTTTGGAGGCCGTTGATATCGGTTTCCGCGAAGACGCCGCATTTACCTGCGACGGGGTGGAGCTTGAGCCCTTTGTACCCCATCTGGCAAAGCTGGTCCGCGGGAATGCGCAGCTTGGCGTTGATCTTGTCGATCACCGCGCCCGTTCCGCCGGCGCACTTGTCGTTCATCGACGGAATCTTCTTTTTGCGGCCGGTTTCCGGGTCGGCCTTGAAGATGATGATCTTGGCGTCCTGCCCGCCTAGTTCGATTACCGAGCCGCATTCGGGGTAGAGCTTCTCCACCGCCAGCGATACCGCGTTGACTTCCTGCACGAACTTCGAGCCCAGGTATTTGCTGAGCCCGCTGCCGCCGGAGCCGGTGATGAACATGCGGGAGCGCTTGGCATCGAAGCCTTCGATTTCGGTATCGAAGCGCTTGCAGAATTCGAGCACCTTTTCGGGCTGCTTGGTGTCGTGGCGCTGGTAATCGCTCCACAAGATTTGGTCGGTGGCGGCGTCGATCACCACGGCTTTCACCGTGGTCGAGCCGACATCCATTCCGATGAGGAAATGTTTTTCCATCGAAGGGTCCTGTCTAGTTGGCCGCGGCGGCCAATTCCGCCTCGACTTTGGGCATTCCTTCGGCCTTCATCCGTTCGGCGATGTGAAGCACGAAGTTTGCCGCCAATCCGACGTATCCCTTGGTGTGCGGAACCTGGTACAGCGGCTTTTTGGTTTCGGGATGCAACTCCACCCAGGCGCGGCACTGTTCCAGCGTCAGGCCGGTTTTTTCGAGCACTTGCGCGAACTCTTTCTTGGCCTTGTTCTTGGCTTCGCCCAGCGCCATCTGCACGCGCGAATGGGCGTTGATCTCGCCTTCGCCGGAGGTTTCGATCGGTAGGTAGATCATGTCCTTGTAATTCGAAACTACGGCCGATTGCGCGCCATCCGACTGCGTGGAGGGCATGCACCCGAAGGGCTTGACCGAAAGCACCATGTGCGCGAGATCTTTGTTGGAGTAGTAAATGTTCTTGGCCACTTCCAGGTGGCCTTCGCCGCCGCCGGCGCGCGAATTGTAGAACGGATGGCCGAGCCGCTGCAGTTCGTATTGATCGGCGAGATGATGCGCGATGCCGCCGAGCGCGTTGACGATCTTGTGATATTCGCCTTTGAAAATCGCTTCCGCCAGCTTCAGCTTGGCCACTTTCTGGCGGTAGTTGACTTCGATCTTGGTGCGCTGCCCGATCTTCCACAGTGGCGGCAGCACGGCGCCTTCTTCCAGTCCCTTGAAGTCTTTGTACTTTTGCACCACCTGGTGGATCATGTACATAATCCACGTACCGATGGGCTCTACCAGCACCTGCGCGCCTTCCTTTTGCAAGAAGTTGAACATGTTGAAGTTGCCATCGCCCTCGGTGGTCTGCGCCCAGAATTCGCCGGTGATCTTGACGATCGGCTTCACGCGCAGCCGGTCGATTTCGATCTCGTTGAATCGGTCGCGGCATTGCTCGAGCGCCGGCATGTAATCGTCGCCCTTGAGCTGGCTGACGAACTTACCGATATATTCCGCTTTATCGGAGAAGCCGCCTAAGTATTTCGTGAGTCCGCCCTCCAGCTTCCACGGCTGTTTCTTGCGAAATACTTCGTGCAGATAATCCATTCCCTCATCGAGCACAGTGTCGGTCTGCCCGGGAGTTACTTCGTACGGCCGGAGCGCGTACGCCACTTCGTTCATCACGTCGCCGCAGTTGAGCGCGTTCAGGATGCCGAGGAAGAAATCGAGGTTCATTTCCAGCCCGGCTTCGGCGTCCGACTGGTTGAGGCCGCCGGACTGCTGGAACAGCAACACGCGGAAACCGTCGAACCCGGCGTTGCGCAACGCCAGGCGATATTCGGCTTCGTACATGCCGAAGCGGCAGGGTCCGCAGGCGCCGGCGGTGAAAAACACGTACCGGTCGATGATCTCCTGCTTGCTCAGACCCTGTTCTTCCAAATTTTGCAGATACTGGACGAGGTTTCCGACGGTAAAATATGTGGGGTTGCACTGCCCGTTGTTGCCGTATTCCTTGCCGGTCTGGAATGCCTTCACGTTCGGCGTAGGCACGGCTTCGGCGCGGTAGCCCAGTCCTTCGAGCGCACCATGCACCAGCTTTTCATGTTTCCAGGTGAGGCCGCCGAACAGCAGGGTAGTGCTGCCGCGCTGCTCGCGCGTGAAAGGCCGCTCCACCGGCCGTTTGAAGTGATGCGCCTCACGCTTGGCAAGCCCGGCTTCGGCTTCCAGGCGCGCGCGCTCCTCGGCCAGCCGCTGCTGGATGACATCTTCCACCGATGCGCCAATCTGCACCAGATTGGCGGTTACTTTGGGTTCGAAAGGCTGAGTGCTCATAGTTGTACTTTTCCCAGAATGAGGCCATCTTGGCGCTTTAACCAATTGAAAGAAATAGGTAATCATTGAATGGCGAGATGCATGGCGGAATGGGGGAATTAAAGGGGTGAGCGGAAGGGGATTTCCCTGGGGCTGGACTCCGAAATTAGGTCTGAATCGTCCATGGGCTACGCCGGAGACGTTTCTACGCCTGCTGGGCTTGGTCTATTTCGTGGCTTTTCTGTCATTTGGGATACAGGCGCGAGGGCTCCTGGGAACGCACGGCATCTTGCCGTTCGAGGAATATTTAAAGGCCGCCCGTTCCATCATGCACGTCTCGGCGTATTGGAACATACCCACTCTGCTGTGGCTGTTACCGAACGATAGCGCCATGAAGGCGCTCTGGCTGACTGGCTGTTTGTGGTCATTGATCGCAGTTTTGGGACGCTGGCAGCGTCCGGCGATGGCCGTATGCCTCGTGCTCTGGCTTTCGCTCTGTTCGGTAGGGCAGGATTTCTACTCGTTCCAGTGGGACATTCTGCTCAGCGAGGCCGGCTTTCTGGCGATTTTCGCCGGCGCCGTCCGGGTCCGCATCTGGCTATTCCGCTGGCTGCTGTTCCGGCTGATGTTTTTCAGCGGAATGGTGAAGCTGCTGAGCGGCGATCCCGCCTGGCGCAATCTTACTGCACTTACTTACCACTATTACACACAGCCACTTCCCACTCCCTTGGCGTGGTACATGCAGCAGTTACCTGAGTGGTTTCAGAAACTATCGGTGCTATTTGTGTTCGCCGTGGAGTTAGGCGTCCCGTTTCTTTTCTTCGCGCCGAAACGGCTGCGTCACATTGCGGCCGGGCTTACGATTGCACTTCAGACCCTCATCCTGCTGACCGGAAATTACACCTTTTTCAACTATCTCACTATTTTTCTGTGTATGTGGCTGTTTATCGAACCGGATCGGCATTGCCGCGCTTCGCGGGTAGTTACGATCGGCGTGGCGATAGTTATTGGCGTGCTGAGCGGATTGACCTGCCTCCAGCTCTTTTCGATCCCCCTCCCGCCCGGCGGCGAAACCGTTCAGCGGTATACCGATCAGCTGCGGATCGTCAACAGCTACGGCCTTTTCGCGGTCATGACCACGGTCCGCAGCGAGATTATCGTGGAGGGCTCGAACGATGGAGTGGAATGGAAAGCATACGAGTTCCCCTATAAGCCTGGCAACGTCTATCGCCATCCGCCGGTCGTGGCGCCTTACCAACCGCGGCTCGATTGGCAAATGTGGTTCGCGGCCCTCGGCAGCCGCCGCGACAACGACTGGTTTATGAATTTTGTGCTTCGTCTCTTCCAGGGAGAGCCCAGCGTATTGAAGCTGCTGAGCTACAATCCGTTTCCCAAATCCCCGCCGCGATACATCCGGGCCGTGACTTATTCGTATACCTTCACACATTTCGGGGAGCGCGCTTGGTGGCATCGCGAGGAGAACGGCACCTATTTGCCGCCCGTGAGCCTGCGATAACTTCCAGGTCCGCGCCGGCGCCTGGTGAATTGCGGAACGTATGGGGCCGTTCATTGGGCCGAGGTATGCATTTTACCGGGAGTGGGAACGCAAAACCATATTGGGAGAAAAACCATGAAACTTCTTACTATCGCGACGCTGCCGCTGTGCATGGGGCTTTTATACGCCCAACAGAGCACGCAGAGCGAATCGACCACGACAACCACGACGTCGAATGCGCCCGTGAGCATGGAGGGGACGCTGATCGACCAGGGTTGTTACTCCACTCATAGCCACTCCAAAGAGACCACCTCCAATCCGGACTCGACCACGACTACCGTAACCACCAAAGATAGCTCGAATTGCCCGGTAACAACTTCCACCACCAACTTCGCTTTAGTCACTCCGGATGGCCGGGTGGTTCATTTCGATCCGGAAAGCAATACCCGCGTGGGCGAGATGATGCGGTCGAACCAGACTTTTTCCAATGACCTCAACCGCCACCGGCCGGTAAAAGTTCGCATCGTCGCCACTCCGAACGGCAATGTCATGGTGATTAAAGACATCAAAAGTTACCAGTAAGAGTGCGAGTAATCTTCTGTCAACTGTGTAGAAATTTCTGGGGAGCGCTATTTGGCTCCCCAATTTTATTTGGACGCCCGGCAAAATCCGCTTCGGCCGCGGCGAGGAACGCCGAATTCAGTGAGCGCCGCCACCATCTCCGGCGTCGTTCCCGTATGGTCTGACCCACAGATACTCCCCCGATCGCGACTCGGTAGAGAATTCCCGGCCGGGTGCCCGTCCCGGGGCGATACGGCTCATGAGAGACGCTCCGCCAGATTTCTCGATTCTTACCGCTGGGAATTAGTGCGGCGCCGGGAGATCCATGGCCGGATTGCTCGAAAAAAAGCCCAGCGGCATCAGTTTGAATCCCGCCTCGTAGACCGGCATCACCGGCCAGTCTTCGGGGCGGGGATTGTGCGTGATGCCCATGACGTACCAGACGACCACGTCGCGGCCATCCACCGAACGGTTGGCGGCGGTCCATTTTGGAAGACCTTCGCCGCCCTTGCTCTGGTTGGGAAAGTCGCCTGCGGCATACCGCTCGTTGTCGCTATACGGAGTCACCCAGAGGTGCGCGTTGAGAAAGCCCGCGCGTTTGCGAACGTAGGAATCCGGCTGCGCGAACGGCAGCGAGTTTTCGCCGGGCATCAGCAGATAACCGGTCGGCTGGCCGAGGGAGTTCCGCGCGGTGGTGCTCTCCACTACCCACCGCCGGCTGCTCGGCATGTTCAGCTGGCGCTCCGCGGATTGCTCGGTGCGCAACGGCGTTTGCTCCATAGTGAAGCCGCCGCCGTAGGGATTGTTCGGGCCTTTGGGCATCGAGACGGTGTTCAACTCCACCACGCGGTTGGGCGTGCCGTCCACGTCCATATCCAGGCGGAAGGCGAAGAAGTGCTCGTGATGCGGCGCGGCCAGGTTTGGCGCCACCAGGTGGGCGTGGGGGTCGTGCGCGCCGGAGGCCACACCTTTGGCTGCCATGATGCCGGTAAGATTGACGCGGCTCTCGAGCGTGCCGTCCTGGTGGAACACCCATTCGAAGCCGTATTCGTAATTCCCCGGCTGGCTCCAATAGGCGAGCACCAACTCGCGCGACCGGCGCGTGTTCTCGGCGTGCTTCCATTCGATGCCGCCATCCCTCTCGAACAGCGCCATGGCGCCGGGAATCACTCGCGGTGCGCCGTTTTCGTCGCCCAGAACGGCATCGAGCACGGTGCAATTGGCGGGGCAATCCACACCGGCGCGCAGAGGCGTGGCGGTCGAGCCCAAGCCCAATTCGCCCACGTCGAAGCTGTTGCGGAAGAACCATCCGGCTGTGGGGTCGCCGTAGGGCACCACCATCTCGCTGAGAGACCCGCGATACATCACCGAGCGGACTTTGCCGCCGTCCTCATATCCGACGGTGTAAAGCACCACCCCCTCGCGCGGATGGAGCGCATAGCGAAAGCGCCACTTCTGCCAGTGGACTTCGCCGTCTTCGATCTTGAATCCAGGCCCTTCGGGCTGCGTAATGACGAGGGGCGCCGGGGCGGGACGCGGCGCGCGCGCGCTCAGATCCGCGTTTTCGCGGGACACGGGCACGTTGCGGTCGATATCGAGGAAATCGAGAACCTTGCGGGTGGTGAGATTGACGTGCGCCACTACCCCTTCCACGGGATGCGCGTAGAGGTTCTGGCCGGCGCCCGCGTAATAAGGGACCACACGCACGATGCGGCCCCGTTCGGTGCCGGGCAGCCCGAAATATCCCGCAGTCCAGGACATGGTGACCACGCGGTTCTCGCGGATGCCGCGGGCGCGCATGGCCTGCGCCCAACGCGGGTCGGCGCGGACAATCTGGTCGGCAAGATCGGAGTCGATGGCGTCGATGGCGGGTTCTACGCCCGGGATCTCCTTCCACGATTCGACAGCGTTGGCGCTCAGGTTGGCGACGGCTTCGAAGGTGCGGTCGCCCGCATGGTCGTAGATCACTGCGAAAGCGCGGCGCGGGATCGCCGCTTTGGCGAGCACCTGAGCTTTCGGCGGTTCATCGAGCGTGAGAATGCTGAATTGGGCGCCGGCAGGGAATTTGGGGGACGCCTTGAAAATGCGAGCGGCGGCGCGGATCTCGTCGGCGGTGAGAGGCGAGAGCGGATGCGGCGCGGCCAACAAAATGGGGACAAAGAGAAATGCGAGAAGACTGCGCATGACTGTGGGTGGCCTGTCGTCCATGGTATCGCACCCGCGCCAAGGTCCTATTTTAGGCCGCCGAACACCGCGAAGCAGGAGTTTTTGTGCAGCACGTCGATCTCGCGGAATCCCGTGCGCGCGAGCAGATCGAGCTGCCAGTAGAGCGGGCGCGGAGTATCTTCGGCCTCGACATAGCCAAAAACGTGGTCGCGATAGTCCGGGCCCTTTAACGCGATGAGATACTCGCCGTACCGCTGCCACATCATTTCCTGCACCGCGGCTGATTGATGCCTAATTAAATCCGATACCCAGAAAGAGCCGCCGGGAACCAGCGCGCGGTGGACGGCGGCAAAAACGTTCCGCCATTCGCTATCCTCGCGCAAGTGGTGAAGCGTGGCTGCCGCCACCGCGACGTCGAAGGTGTTTTCGGAAAACGCAGTCTCGCGAACATCGGCCTGTATGGCATTGACTGTAGCGTCCGGAGCGGCGGTGTGGATGCGCGCGACGGCTCGGTCGAGCATCGGCCGGCTCAAATCGACCAGCGTGATGGAGCGGAGCGGCAGGTAATGGAGAAGCTTGAGCGAGTAATTGCCCGCGCCGCAGCCGATATCGAGCAGAGCAGCCGCTTGGGGGCGCACTCCGGCGGCAGCCCGCGCGATCAATTCGAGCGCAAGCGGAGCGTCGATGGTGGACGATTGTCCGGTTTCGAGAACGGAGAAGCGGTCGACATCGGCATCGAAGCGGCGCCGGATTTCGTCGGGAGTCGATTTGCGCGCGGCCATAAGCTCATTATGTGCCTGCCGGGCTCGGGGTATACCGCCGCAGAAATCCGGGTGGTTCGGAGCTTTTGTGGGGGTTCTTACGCGAACGCGAGGCGCGGCTCTCTCGCCGTCCCACCCTCCTCCCCGCGCGTGTTACCATTCCGTTTTAATCTGGAGCGTATCCACGTGAAAGTATACGAAAGCAAAGACATCCGGAACGTCGGGTTGGTGGGGCACGGCGATTCCGGTAAGACCTCTCTCACCGCCGGAATGCTTTTCACCTCCGGAGCCACCAACCGCCTTCTCCGTGTCGATGAAGGCAACACCATCACCGATTTCGACGACGAGGAAATCGCCCGCAGAATCACGATTTCAACCTCCATCGCCGTGGCCGAATGGAAGAAGGCCAAAATCAATATTCTCGATACCCCTGGCTACAATATCTTTATTAATGACACCCGCGCCGCGCTGGCGGCCGCCGATTCCGCCATTGTCCTGGTCGATGGCGTCGCCGGCGTCGAAGTGCAGACCGAAAAGGTCTGGCAGTTCGCCAACGATTTCAAGCTTCCCCGCGCCGTCGTCATTAATAAGCTCGATCGGGAACGCGCCGATTTCGAGCGCGCCCTCGCTAATGTCCAGGAAAACTTCGGCCGTTCCGCCGTTCCCGTCCAGATTCCCATCGGCGCCGAACGCGATTTCAAGGGCGTAGTCGACCTTGTCCGCATGAAATCCTACACTTACACAGCCGATGGCGACGGTAAGGGAAAAGAAGGAGATATTCCCGCGAATTTGGCAGATGCCGCCCAGAAGGCGCATGAGGCGCTGATCGAAATGGTCGCCGAGGGCAACGATGCCCTCATGGAGCAGTTCTTCGACAAGGGGACGCTCGAAACCGAGCAGATTGTCAGCGGACTTAAGCAGGGTGTTGCCGAAATGCGCATCTTCCCGGTTTTCTGCGCTTCCGGCCTGCACAATATCGGCAGCGACCTCCTGCTCAATTTTATCGTGGACAATCTGCCCGCGCCCACCGAGCGCGAAGGCGTGCCGGCCACGGTCAGCGGCGCGGAAACCACCCAGAAGATCTCCGGCGGCGGCGCGGCCTCGGCATTCGTGTTCAAAACTACGGCCGATCCGTTCGCCGGCCGCATCACCTATTTCAAGGTCATTACCGGCACGGTCAAGAACGATGCCAATATGACCAACACCCGCGGAAGCGGCGAGCGCCTGTCGCATATTGGCAGCCCGCAGGGAAAGACGCTCCAGCCGGTGCCCGAGATCCACGCCGGCGATATCGGTGCGGTGGCCAAGTTGAAGGACACGCTGACCGGCGACACGCTTCAGGAAAAGGGCGCCACCGCGGTCTACACCCCGGTGAAATTGGCCGAACCCTCCATCGCTTTCGCGATTGAAGCCAAATCGCGGAACGATGAGGACCGCATGGGGCAGGCGGTCCACAGGATTCTGGAAGAAGATCAGTCGCTGCGCTTTTACCGGGACCCGCAGACGCGGGAGTTTCTACTCGCCGGCACCGGCCAGCAGCATGTGGAAATCGTGGTCAGCCGGATGAAAAAGCGGTACGGAGTGGATGTCACGCTCAAAGCGCCGAAGATTCCCTACCGGGAGACTATCCGCGGAAGGGCCGACGTCCAGGGAAGGCACAAGAAGCAGACCGGTGGCCACGGGCAGTTCGGCGATTGTTGGATCAAGATGGAACCGCTGGCGCGCGGAGCCAAATTCGAGTTCGCCAACGAGATTTTCGGCGGCTCCATCCCCAAGAACTTCATACCCGCAGTGGAAAAGGGCATCGTCGAAGCGGCCGAAAAGGGATATCTGGCCGGCTATCCGATGGTGGATTTCAAGGTCACGGTCTACGACGGCTCGTATCACGATGTGGATTCCTCGGAACTGGCGTTCAAGCTGGCGGCGCGCAAGGCGTTCAAGGCCGCCATGCTGGAAGCCAAGCCGGCCCTGCTGGAACCGGTCATGAATGTGGAAATCCAGGCGCCGGTGGAATACGCGGGCGACCTCATGGGCGATCTGAACGGCCGCCGCGGACGCATTGCCGGCATGGAAACCAAGGGAAGCACGCAGTTTATCCGCGCCAAGGTACCCATGGCCGAAATGCTCAACTACCAGAACGATCTCACCGCCATGACCCAGGGGAGGGCGTCGTTCAGCATGGAATTCGACCATTACGATTACGTGCCGCAGTTGCAGGCCGACAAGATCATCGCGGCGGCCAAAGCTGCCAAGACGGGCGAAGAGGAAGAAGAGGAATAGCTACCCCCGGCACCCTAACCGACGTCTAACTTGCATACCCCGGCGGCGTGCGGTAGCCTTGTTGAGGCTTTGTTTTCAATGGTTCGAGGCAATTGATGGGCGTTCAGCCCAGGCATATCGGCGGGATTTGCGTTGCGGGCGCGGCGTTGCTTGCCGGCGCATGCAGCTTCACTACCCAAACGGCCAAAACCCACGCGCCCTTCGTCCCTGTGGCTCATCGGCAGGCATCGGCCGGCGTTTTGCCTGATCCGCCGCAGGTCGCCCAACCGGAAGCTGTCGTCGCCATCAGCTCTGTTCTGCGCGATACATTCGAGATTCCCGAAGAGCGGCTGAACGCCCAGATGCTCGTGCAGCAGGCCTATCTGCACCTTCAGCATGGCAAGATGCTGTACCAGGCGAGCGAAATGGCAGCCGCCCGGAAGGAGTTCGATACCGCGGTCGATCTGATGTTCGCGGCATCCTCGCAGGATCCGGGCGACCGGCAGGAGTTCGGGCGGGAGCTCGACGAGATGGTGGACAACATTCACCGCTTCGATCTTGCCGGGTTGGGCGCCGCCGCCGGCAGCGAAGGCCAATTCCAGCAGGCGCCCCTTGAAGATATCCTCAAAATGACCTTTCCGGTCGATCCCCGGCTCAAAGTGAAGGTGCGCGAACAGGTGGCTGCCACGGCGTCGCAACTGCCGCTCACCGTCAACGACACGGTGCTGGCGTACATCACGTATTTTTCAGGCCGCGGTCACCGCACCATGGTAGACGCCATGCAGCGCTCGGGACGGTATCGGCCGATGATCACGCGGATTCTGGACGAGGAGGGGTTGCCGCAGGAATTGATCCATCTGGCGCAGGCGGAATCGGGGTTTTACCCCCGCGCGGTTTCCCGTATGGCGGCCGACGGCATGTGGCAGTTCGTTAAATTCCGCGGCAATGAGTACGGCCTGAAGCAGACGCCGTACACCGACGACCGCATGGATCCGGAAAAGGCCACACGCGCCGCCGCCCATCATCTGCACGATCTCTATTCGGAATTCGGCGATTGGTACCTGGCGCTGGCGGCCTATAATTGCGGACCCAACGCCGTGGAAGACGCGGTGGCACGCACCGGATACGCCGATTTCTGGGAGTTGCGCAGCCGCGGCGTGCTTCCCGCTGAAACCACCAACTATGTGCCCATCATTCTTGCTATGACGATCATGGAAAAGAACGCCGCCGAATATGGGCTCGACGGCATTCAACTCGATCCGCCGCTCGAATACGACACCGTGGAAACAACCGCTAAGACCAGCATGGCTCTCGTCTCGGATATCACCGATACATCCTTGCCGGAACTCGCCGAGTTGAATCCCGCCGTACTGAAAAACATCGTTCCCGCCGACTACGCGCTGCACGTCCCCAAGGGAACCGGCAACGAGGTCATGGCGGGACTGGAAATGGTCCCCGCCGATCACCGCGACTCCTGGCGCGTGCATCGCCTGGGCATTGGCGAGACAGTGGCCGATGTAAGCAAGCGGTTCGGAATTCCCATCACCAGCCTGGTGGCGGCCAATAATTTGCAATCGCGCGAGGCGAGCGAGGGCGATCGCCTGGTGATCCCGGTTGTGGCGCGCCCCGCACCGGTGGCTGCCAGGCGTCCCGTGAGGTCCGCTGCGGTCGCGCACCGCACGGCTTCGGTCTCCTCGAAGACGAAGGCGCCGGTAGCGAAGCCCGCCGCCAGGCCGAAACCGAAAGCCCGCAAGTCTCCTGTGATGACCGCCACCAGCAAGCCTCGAACGTCGAATTGAATTTTTCGCGGATTTCTCTTTTCGCTATTGCCCGCTGCTCAAAAAAAGGTATGCTATGGGTGATCGTGCCCTGACGAGGAGGCTAGGTGCATGTGGAATAGTTCGAAACTTGGTCCCAAAGACGAAGACGAGATGGAAGACTTCCACGATTATGAAGACGAGGAGCAGTCGTCGGAACTGGACTCCAAGCTCGACGACTACGATGACGAGATGGAAGAGGACGAGGAGGACGACGACGAGGTGGAAGAAATAATCGTCGCCACCGTAGTTGCACAGCCTGCTCCCGAGCCGCCTCCACCGCCGCCCGCGCCCGCCGCGGCTCAACCGGAAGCTCCTCCCAAGAAGCCGGTGGCCAAAGAGTCCGCGCCTAAGAAAGCGCATACGCCAAAAGCTCCTGCTGCCAAGGCGCCTGCAAAAAAGGCCCCGGCCAAGAAGGCCGCGGTGAAGAAAGCACCGGCGAAAAAGGCTCCCGCTAAAAAGGCTGTGGTAAAGAAAGCTGCCGCGAAAAAGGCTCCTGCCAAGAAGGCTGCGGTGAAGAAAGCTGCCGCGAAAACGGCCCCTGCCAAGAAGGCTGCGGTGAAGAAAGCTGCCGCGAAAACGGCCCCCAAAAAAGCCGCCGGGAAGGCGCCCGCCAAAAAAGCTCCGGCAAAGAAATCCTCTGCCAGGAAAGCGCCCGCTAAGAAGGGCAAAAAGAAGTAAAGTCGGGATTGATCACTGCCGAAAGGCAGCGGTCCTGCCGTCGCTCGCCGGCTATCGGGATCTAGTGCATGGATCGCGCGATCCACAACGTGGAGAAAATTGTGTACAGATTCCACCCGACAATCAGGACGAACCAATAGTTCAAAAACACCACGACTCGAGGCCGGTGGAAGGCAAGCGCGGCCGCCGCCAGAATAATCGCGAAGCACTTGGAGATCAGCAGTCCGGCCACCGCCCCGATCGCCAGCATGCGGCCGACGAAAAAGCTTGCCTCATGCGCCCCCATTTGCAGGCCGATCAAAGTGGTGAGAACATCCAATGCTTGCAGGCTGAAGAATACAGACATCGAGGGAGCCGGGAAATTCCGGCGCAATTGGAATGGAATCATCACGTTTGACTCCATTCTGCGGAACCAGAAGATCCCGATCCAGATTGTCTTTGGTTACTGATTCTGGTTGATGGTCTTGCGCATGTGTTTCAGGCTGTCTTCGATTTCCTGACTCGCGTCCAGCAACTGATTCGTGTCGTACAAAACTCGGGGAGTGATGAAAACCACCAGTTCTGTCCGCGACGTGCTCACACTGCGTGACCCGAACAGACCGCCGATCAGTGGAATGTGGATCAAAAACGGTACCCCGCTGACTACATCGGACTTCTGCTCCTGAATCCCTCCGCCGATCGCGATGGTGTCTCCGTCCTGGACCGTGACCTGGGTCTGGAACTGGCGTTGCGAGAACGAGGGGGAATTGATGTTGCTCGTGCTGGTGGCTTCCGGAGAACTGATGTCCTGCTCGATAATCATGGTCACCACCCCGCTGGGGCTGATGCGGGCCGTGATGCCCAACGTCATGCCGGTGCTCTCCGAACCCACGGTGTTGCTGAAAACGTTGCTGCCGCTGGACTGCACTCCGCCCACAATGGCTTGCGAGGTCAGCACCGGCACATCCGTCCCGACGTTCATGCTGGCCGGGATACTATCGGTTGCGATGATGCTCGGCGCCGAGAGCAGTTTGACGTGGTTCTTCGATTCGCTGGCCGAGAACACACCCAGAAGCTCTTTGCTCGATCCGACCAGAGTGCCCAGCGAAAGCCCCAGTCCGCTAGAGGTGACGCCGAGATTGAGTGCGCGGCCCAAACCTGTCGCATTGGTTCCCTTCGGCTCCAGGTACGCGCTCAGCCCCTGCTGCCAGCCATCGGAGAGATCGAGTTCGTAAACCTTCATTTCGATGAGCACCTGCCGCGGTGGCACGTCGAGTTGGCGGAGCAGATTGAGAATCTGCTGGTATTCCTGCTGCGTCCCCTGAATCAGCAGCGTATTGTCGAAGGGATTGGGAATGACGTGCGGAATCCGCTGCCCTCCCGGTCCGACGGCATTTCCAGCGGAGCCTAGGACAGATCCGGTAAGATCAGACGAATTCGGTCCGGCCACCGGGCTGGCAATCGAGTTCCCGGGGCTGCCGACGGAAATCGGCGGAATCATGCCGGTGGCCGAGCCGCCGTTTCCATAACTGCCGCCCCCGTATCCATAACCGCCGCCTGCATAACCTCCACCGCCGTAAGCGCCGCCGTAGCCGCCGCCGTAACCACCGCTGTAACCACCGCCGTAACCGCCGCCGCCGAAGCCCCCATAGTTGCCGAAGCCGCCGCCATTCATTCCTCCGTATCCGCCACCATAGCCACCGCCATAGCCGCCACCATAGCCACCGCCGCCGAATCCGCCATTCTGAGCTTGCGCCATGGCGGCCAGACCGATGAGGGCGTTCACGTTGCCGGTGTAAAGCGCGGTGATCGCCAGCGCCGTGGTGGCCGCCCGGGCGTATTTCAGCCGATAAACATAGGTGCTGACTTCACCCGCCTGGACCTTCACCGCGACGTCGAGCTTATCGATCCACTCCTTCACCTTGGGGAAAATGCCGGGGTTGGGAGCCACGGCGATCAGTTCGCTGATCCGGTCGACAGGAATGAAATGGACCGGCGATACCTTGTCCGCAAGAGCATACGACTTGAACACGGTGTCGAGATCCTTCACCAGGTCCGATGGCCGGCTGTTGGTCACCTCGAACAACTGCACGCGCTTGCCTGCGAACTCTTCCGAATCGAACATGTCGATGAGCTTCAAGGTGCGCTTCATGTTGCGGGCATTGTCTTGCAGGATCAGGAGATTGGCCGGTTCGTACGTAGAGTGGCTGGCGCCTTCGCCGAGGAATGGCGTGATCAGCCCTTCAATTTCCTTGGCGGTGGCGTATTTCAGAAAAATCAAGTCGAGAACCATGCGCTCGTCTTCGGGGAGCGCCTTCTGGTTGACATTCACGTTCGGATCGAGCGGAAGGGAGGAGATCTTGTTGATGGGAACGATGCGGTACAGGTCGCCCACCTTGACCATGGTGGCGCCGTTCACCCTCAGGATGGTCTGCAGAAGGGTCATCAGGTCCGTCGGCTTGACTTCGCCGTAAGTAAATAACGATACCGAGCCTTTCCCTCCAACGGCGGGATCGAGGATGTAGTTGAAGCCGACGCGCTTGGCGACGATCTCGATGAAATCTGTCAGCGAGCCGTTGGGAATTTCGAAATCCAGACCGCGAGGGGGTGGAATCGGCTGCGGCGCTGCCTGGGCGGGCTGTGCCGGGACGGTGGTGGGAGGCGGAGTCTGTGGCGCAGCCACGCCGGGGATTACCGGCAGCGGCTGGGCCGGCGTGGCCTGCTGCGGCGTGGCCTGCTGCGGCGTGGCCTGCGTAGCGGTCGAAGGTGCAGCCACGCCGGGAATTACCGGCAGAGGTCGGGGCGGCGCGGTCTGCTGCGGCGCGGTCTGCTGCGGCGCGGTCTGCTGCTGTTGCGCCGGCCCCGCAGTGAGCATCCCAACGGCGATCGCCGCGATAAGGATTGGACGAACCAGATTCGTACACAGTATAAGTTCCCTTTGCACTCCTACTTTCCGACTGCCCTCCAAAGACACTGCGTGCCCATCGGGCTGGGATTCAATTCCTTGCGGAAGCCGCCGTTGACCGTGCCGGGCGCGGAAGTATCGCCGGGCTGACAGGCGCGGATACCGTCGACCACCTGAAGTCCCGGCCCAAGCTCCTGTACTTGTTGTCTGGGGGCCTCAGCCTGCTGCGGTGGCGCCACTCCGGGAATTATCCCCAGAGGTGGCGGAGCGGGAGCCCCGTCGGAAACTGCCGCCGCCTGTGGTCTGGCAGGTTCGCTGCCGCCTTCGTTCAGACGCTTGTGGATCACCTGGCCTTGCCATTCGAGCGTCATTTCCTGGCGGTCGAAGGTCAGCAATTTGAACTGGCCGATTGGCTCGCCGGCATGCACTTCCTCGTGGCCCGGCGCTCCAGGCTGGGTAATCAGGGCGATCGGGCCCTGGGGATCGCCCAAGTCCATCATGCCGTGGTAGGCAGGCAGTGGCGGCGGTACCGGCGGCGGCGCAGGTTTGGGCGGCTCCGGCAACGGCAAATCCGGATTTCGCGAAGGATCGAACAGGTCGTTCTGAGCCGACCGCGCATATGTGCTGGGCAGGACTGCCGGCTGCTGCGGGAGCGGCGCCACCGGCGCTACGAACGGAGCTTTCGGCGGTGGCCCCGGCATCCTCGCCTGACGGCCTCTGGCCGTCACCCAGGCGCTGTGCAGTGCAAACCCGGCGTAAACTACGCCGACTCCCAACGCGATATTTAAGATGAGCAGTTTGCGATTCAAAACCCGGCTCCTTGCTTCTTCACCGGCACCAGGCCCTTAGGAATGACGCCTGAAAACATCAGCCGGACGGTGATGTCCTTGGTTTTGTTCTTTACCGGCGCCACAAAAATGCTGTCGGTGGCCAGGATTTCGGGTTCGTTCGCGATGGCCGAAAGGAAGTTCACCAGTTGTTCGATCCGGCAGGTGAAGTTCTGTCCCACCGCTACCTGGCCGTAGTCCTGGCCGAGCGCCTTGGGTTCGGGGAACTGCGAGGCGCCTTGCGAATCGAACCCATTGGCCGTTGCGGTGGCGTGTAACACGTCCATCAGGTGGGCGCGCGCCTGCTCAGCGGTGGATGCCTGCACGATTCCTTTTTCCCGGTCCTTCAGCTCCGCTGTCACCTGCTTCAGGATGGCTTCCTTCGCCGGGACCGTCGCCGCCTTGCGGCGCAGAATTTCGAGGCGCTGCCTGGCCACCGGAACCGAGTCGTGCGAAGCCACCACTTCGTCCTGGCTGCCGCGAAAGCGAAGAAAAACGCCGACAATCATCACCCCCAGCGTGCCGTACAGCATCATCTGTCGACCGCGTGAAAGTTGGGTCATTGGGCGGGATACCGGCGGCCGGCGCGAATCTGGAAAGATTCGCTTCCGTTCTGCGCCCGGCCTTGCGATTGGAAACTGGAATTCATGAAAAGCGGCGACGAATCGAGAATCTTCAGCAGCGGAGCGGCTTGCGGAGCTTCTCCGGAGATCAATACGGAGTCTCGCGAGAGCGTAATGTTATTCACCCAGGCCGGAGGCTCGATGAGTTTGGTCAGCTCGTTGAGCGCGTCCAGATCGTGCCGGGTTTGATTGCGGAATTGGTCGAGCAGCTCCGCGCGCTGGCGGGTGGCCAGAATCTGGCGGTCCAGATCGTCGGCGTGCTTCGCAACCGGCGACACTTTGGCGATTTCGGCTTCGATGGAAGCCAGATATTTGCGATCGGCGTAAGAGTTATAAGCCACAATGGCGCCGGCCACCAGGAGAAGAACAGCCGCCAGCGCCACTGTGGGAATGAAAACCGCGCGCGAACTCGCCTGCCGTTCGCCCGGAAGCAGCAGATTCGCTGCCGGAGCGACCCAGGGACAAGCACCGGCCAGAGCCGTGGCATAGGGCCGGGGATTGCGGGCAAGATCGTTTTCCACTGGATTGACGGCTGGCTTGGGAAGCACGTCTTCCAGCTTTAAAGGGGCGGTCTCGGGAGCCAGCCGCAGTTCGGCCAACCCCAATAAAGCTGCCCGTTCCGCGGGCAACTGAAACTCTGCATGGAATACCGGGCGGGCCTGGCTTTCGCCATAAACTTCTACCCCGCCCGCAGATGCCGGACCGAGGGCCAGAAATCCCGAGCCCAGACCGGAGCCGTTCAAACGCACGGCGGAATGTACCGCCGCCGCGGAAAAAGTGAAGCTGACCACCTTGATGCCGGCAGCCAGAAATAAATCGAGATAGTGCCGGATGGTGGAGCGCCGGGTGATGCCTACCAGCACCGCTCCGTACGCCAGCGGCGACCATCCCCATGCCACGTCTTCGTCGCCGTAAGGGTGCAGCGAATCCAGCTGAAAACGGATGGCGCCGTCGATGTCCCGGTTGGCGACTCCGGGCAGCGACATGTGGCGCACGATCACCTCGCGGCGCGGCAGCAGAACCGTCGCGCTCACGTGGCTGAGGCCCAGCGACGCGAGAAAACGAGCATACTCCGCGCCCCATTCGGCGGCGGGACGGTTGGCGAAATCCGCCACCGTCAGGCGGCCGAGCACCTTCACTCCATTGGGGCGCACCCGCGCGGCGGCGATTTCCAGATTGCTCGCGCCCACCTCGATACCGATGCCCGAACCGAAGTGCAGGAGCTTTCGCAAGTCTTGAGTTTTGCGGATGTCCACGGGCATGATGCGTTTCAAAAACTCCAGGTGGTGTCGTACCACCGCAGCACATAATAGGGAACGTCGGCCTTCCCGAAGGGCAAATATTTTACCTGCGCTCCGACCGTCCGCCGCATGTCGGAGTATTGGCCATTGGAAAGACGAAGCCGCGCGGTGGACCGCAACGTGACGATGGGATTGCCGCCTGCAAGCAGGTTCCGGAGACCGGGCGCCGGGCCGGGTTGCGCTTCGCCCGAATCGAAGCCGGTGGGGGCGACTCCGGCGAGCGCCAGCGCGCTGGCAACATTGCCGGAAACAAGTCCGTAGACCGTCACGCAATCGCTCAGGCCGGCCCGCCGGACCAGCGGATTCTCGCCGGCATCGCCGTTACCCGCCGCCACCCACGTTCCGTAGAATATATCCGGGGTCACGCCTCGCACCGAAAGCAATTCCTCAATCTCTTGAAATGACGCATGCGGCGAATGAAAAGACGGAGTCTGCGAAAGATAGTAGGAATCGAAAGCAGATAAGCCTCCGGCCGGGCTGCGCCAATCGACGATGCCGGCCGCGATGGTGCTGGCCCGGTTGGGCTCGACGCCGAGCGCCGAGATCAGGGAAAGGAGCTGTTCGTAGCTGGCGTGATTGATGTTGAGTTTGGCGGCTTCGGGGATGATTTCGACGTGAGTCGTGCCGCTGGGAAATTGGTAATCGACGAATGGCACGTCGTTGGGGATGAATCCGGCGCCCTGATTCAGAGTCCACATGAGTTCCGCGGTGGCTTTCTGGACGCCGGCGGATGCCAGGTAGTAGCAGCGTAAATCGTCCATGGAAGTGGCCGTGCGGTCGGTCTCCCCGCGGACGCTGACCGACATGGCGAAGGCGATAGCCGAAAGGGCGGCGGAGAGCCAGAGGACCGCGAGCAGGGCGCTGCCGCGGCGGCTTTTCCTTCCGGCCTCCGGCCCCTGGCTGCCGACTTCCTGCCTAATTCCCATCGGTGCTCACCTTTTCGGGATCGCGGCGGATGTGAATCGGGGCCGTGATGGAAATCGGCTGGACGTGAGAGGGGTCGTCTTTGGCGGGAGCCATCTCGATGCGAATCGCAAGCGGCCATCCCTTGGCCGCCCAGACGGGCTGCCACGTGGGCGGCTGATTCATCAGGTTGTTGTTGGGAGGCGTGTAGTAGGCGAAGCGGCAGTAGGCCAGCTTGTCGGCAAGCACGAAGGTCTGCGGGCCGGCGCGGACCGGGATCATTTGCGGCAGGCGCGCAATCGAATTGGGAACCTCCACAGTCCCGGTGCAAAGCTGGCCGGCTCCGGCCGCGCCCGTGTAGGGGATTTCATTGACCACCAGCCGGACGCCTTCGTCCCCGGACATAACGAAGAGTTGCAGAATCTGCGGCTGGCCGCGCCATCCCTGCGCCAGCGAGAAAGCCGAGACCATCCACATGCCGTCTTCCGCGCCTCGAAACAGAACCACCGGCGGTCCCCCGGCCTGCACGCTGATGCCGCCGCACGTGATGAGCGCCGGGATCAGGCCCTCCAATTCCGATTGCACGATGCGCTGGGCGCCGACCACGCGGCGCGTGTCCATGAGCTTGGTCTCGGTTTTGGAGTACGCCGCCAGTCCGATGCGCATCGCCATCACCATGCCCAGGGAAAGCAGGCTCAGGAGCGTAACCGCCACGAGGATTTCGATGAGCGTGACGCCCGCTTCTCCGCGCCTCATAAATCCCCTACCTTCAGGATGTGCGTGCGGTAGGCATCGAGGGTAAAGGTCTTTTTCTGTTGGCCGGCCATCCACGAGACTTGGAGTTCAATGCGTTGGAGACAAGGCTGGCCGGTACTCGGGGTGGGCGGCATTTCGGCGGTCGTGATTCGGGCCTGCCACTGGATGTCCATGCCGCCGGTCTGCTTGGAGTCGAAAGCGCCGCTCAGCACACCACCGGGTGCCAGCGTCTCGTCGGCCAGGAGTTCGTTCATGCGGAAGCGGGCCAGTTGCGCGGCGCGGTCGTAATCGCGCAGGCGGGCGGCGTTGCGCGTGACGCTTCCGATTCCGTTGAGCAGGCCCACAATGGCCACCGCCATGATGGTGGACGCCACCAGCATCTCGAGCAGCGTGAATCCGCGTTTCCCCGTCACTTGGCTGGTACGCTTTCCACGCGCGGAAAGCCGGTCATGGGGTCCAGTTTTACGATGCGCTGTCCGCCGTGCCGGTTGCTGAGCTTGATGGCGACCGCCGGCACCGCGCCGCCCGGCATGAACAGCCACCGGCTGGCGCCCTCGGCGTCCTCCGATTGCACGGACGCCACTGGCTCCATGGCAATCCCTTCGGGCACGTCGAATTCGTGCTTCGATCCGATATCGGTGGAGAGGAAGACCAGCGTCTTCGCGGTGATCACCAGTTCCACCGGACGCTCCCGGCGCTCCGCGTGAGTCGAAGCGGAATTCAGGAACGCGGCGACGGAGCTGGCGGCGGTGTGCAGGCGGACGGCGTCTATGCCGGCGCCGACGGAAGGCGTGCTGACGGCGGCGATTACCGCGATGATCATCACCACCACCATCATCTCGATGAGGGTGACGCCGCGCCGCCTCGAGCTAGTTTTTCCAACTGCAGATGTCGGCCGCAAATCCTTCTCCGCCGGGCTGCTTGTCCTGGCCCAGGCTGCAGATGTCGGGTCCGTCGCCGTGGTCTCCGGGGAAACGATACACGTAATCAGTGCCCCACGGGTCTTTGGGGATGTCCTTCTCGATGTAGGGACCGTTCCACATGGCGGCGTCGCCCGGTTTTACGCGCAGAGCCTGCAAGCCCTGTTCGGTCGTCGGGAAGATACCGGTATCCAGCTTGTAGGTGCCGAGCGCGGTCATGAGCTGCTCGATTTGCGAGCGCGCCGCCGTCACCCGGGCCTTGTCTGCGCTACGGAACATGTTGGGCGCCACCAGCGCCACGAACAGGCCGATGATGACCACCACCACCAGCATTTCGATCAGGGTCACGCCCGCCTGGCCGCGCCGTCTTCGATTTCTGCGTTGAGTTTTCATATCGCCACGTCGTTAATGCTCGTGATCGCGAGCAGCATGCTGAGAATCAGTCCGCCAACCATTATGCCCATGACCAGGATCACGATCGGTTCGAAAATCGCGGTGAACCTGCGGATGGACACGCGAGTGTCGTTTTCGTAAATATCGGCCATGCGGGCAAACATCTGGTCCAGCCGGCCGGTTTCTTCGCCCACCGTGAGCAGATGCGCCACCAGCGGTGGAAACGCCGCCGATTTGCGCATGGGAACGGCAATGCCTTCGCCCCGTTTTACGCCCAACGACACCCCGGCCAGGGCATTGGAGAGCGTTTTGTTATTGAGCGTCGCGGCCGAGATATTGATGGATTGCACCAGCGGCACCGTATTCGAAATCAGAGTTCCCATGGCGCGCGCGAAACGCGAGGTTTCCGCTTTCAGCAGCGCGTCCCCAATCAGCGGAATGCGCAGCCGCAAGCCGTCCCACCAGAGACGCCCCGCGGCCGTCTTGGTATAGATGCGCCACGAGGTGAAAAGGACGAAGATGGCGCTCGCGCCCAACCACCAGTAGGTGCGCACGATGTAGCTGGCCTGGATCATGATCGCGGCCGGTACCGGAACCTTCATCGTGGTTCCGTCGAAGATGCTGGCGAAGCGCGGCACGACGAAATTCAGCAGGATCAGAATGGAGGCCAGTCCGACGCAGGACAGCAGCGCCGGGTAGACCATCGAGGACACGATGTAGTTTCGAAGATCGTCGCGCGTGCGCTCGAACTCCGCCAGACGCTCGAAGACAATGGCCAGCGAGCCGGCGGCTTCGCCCGCGCGGACCATGTTGATGTACAGGTCGGAGAAGTGGTCGGGATGGGTGGCGAGGCTGTCGGCGAGGGTTTTGCCGCTCTTGAGAACGCGAAGGACGTCGAGGACGAGCGCGCGAAAGGAGGCTTTGGTGGTGAGTTCGGCGGTGATGCTCAGGGCGCGGTCGAGGGGCACGCTGGCATTGAGAAGGGTGGAGAGTTCGGAGGTGAAGAACAGGACGTTGCGGCGTCTGCCGCTGGCAAAAGCAGGTAGCTTGATCTCGAAGTTGACGGACTTCGGGGCGGCGCCCACGTAGACTGGAATGAGCCCCTGCTTCCGGAGATCGCCGGCGACGGTTCTCTCGCTTTCTCCGGAAAGGCGGCCATTGCGGATTTTGCCATCCGCGGCGACCGCGCGGAAGAAGAAAGTGGATGCCATCAGGAGAACTCCGGCGTGGGAGAAAAGACGAAAAGCCGGGAGCCGCCCGTTTCCGGACTTTCCTCTGCGCCTCTGCGTGAAATGCTTTTCCTCATCAGATCTCCTGCGTGACGCGGTGGACTTCGTCGACGGTAGTCAGCCCGGAGTGGATTTTCCGCCACGCGTCTTCGCGGAGATTACGCATGCCGTTCCGGCGCGCGACCAAAGTGAGCTGCGACGCGTCGGCATTCCCCATGATGAGTTTGCGGATTTCGTCGTCTACTATCATCATTTCGAAGATGCCCACGCGCGAAGTGTATCCGCGGCCGTGGCATTCCTCGCAGCCGGCGCCGCGAAAGGTGTCGATCATGTCGCCGGCGGGCGAGAGCGCGGGGCCGGCGGATTCCTTGCATCGGGGGCAAATCAGCCGCACCAGCCGCTGGGCCAGTACGCCGACCAGCGAGGATGTCACCAGATAATTCTCGATCCCCATGTCGATGAGACGGGTGATGGCGCTCGGCGCGTCGTTGGTGTGTAGTGTGGAAAAGACGAGGTGGCCGGTGAGGGCGGCCCGGATCGCGATGTCGGCGGTTTCCCGGTCGCGGATTTCGCCCACCATGATGACGTCCGGGTCCTGGCGGACGATGTGGCGCAGGCCGGCGGCGAAGGTGAGCCCGATGGTGGGGTTAACATGGATCTGGTTGATGCCGTCCATCTGGTATTCGACCGGATCTTCGATGGTGATGATCTTCTTGTCGGGCAGATTGATGCGTTTCAGGGCGGAATACAGCGTGGTGGATTTGCCGCTGCCGGTCGGGCCGGTCACCAGGAACATGCCGTGCGGCAGGTTGGCGAAGTATTCCATTTTGGCCAGCATCCGGTCGTCGAAGCCGAGACGGCGAAGATCGTAGAAATCGCCGGCCGACCGGTCGAGCAGGCGCATCACCACGCTCTCGCCATAAAGAGTGGGCAATGTGGAGACGCGGAGATCCACTTCGCGCCCCAGAATCTTGATCTTGATGCGTCCGTCCTGCGGCAGGCGCCGCTCGGCGATGTTGAGCTTGGCCATCAGCTTGAGGCGTGAAATGATGGCCGCCTTGAGCTCGCGCGGCGGATTTTCCTGGTTGAACATCACGCCGTCCACGCGGAAGCGGACGCGAAATTCCTTCTCGAAGGGCTCGATGTGGATATCGCTGGCGCGCTTTTCGATGGCGTCGGCGATCATGGCGTTCACCAGGCGGATGACCGGCGCTTCGCTGGCCATGTCGCGCAGGTGTTCGAGGTTGGCGTTCTCTTCGTCGCCACCGTCGGTGAAGGTCCGGCGCTCGGTTTCGCCGTAGTTGCGCTCGATGGCATCCAGGATTTCCTGCTCGGGCGCCAGCACCGTGCGGATATCGAGTCCCGAGAAGGACCGCACCGCGGCGATAGTCTCGAAATCCAGCGGGTCGGCCATCGCGAGCGTGAGCGTGTTTTCCTTCAGCTCCAGCGGAAATACACGGCACTGGCGCAGGAAGCGGTGCGAAAGCCCGTCGATTTCGGGCGCCGAGGGCGGCTCGCCATCCACCGCGGCCAGCGGGATATTGAGCTGATCGGAAAGCGCCGCCAGCATGTCGCGCTGCGCCAGAAGGCCCATATCGACGAAGATCTTGCCGATCTTGTCGCCGCGCTCGCGCTGGAGTTCGAGCGCCCGCTCGACGTCCTCGGCCTCAATCTTGCCGCGCGCCATGAGGATTTCGCCCAGGCGCATGGAGCGTTCGGGCGACACCGCATCGGAGCGCTCCGGCGAAATCACAGAGCCGGCGGCGTCCGGCCCGGGCGTGGGAGGAACGGTAGCGGCCACTACTGTATTTCCAATTTGACCGTGCCGTCGCGGCGATCGAGGTGCGCCACGATCTCCCCCGGCATTCCGGCGACATCTTCCCAGGAGCGGTACACGAGACGCGCGGCCACCACCACTTGATCACGATCGGACATCTTGAGCGCGGGTGAAGCGGCAAGCGCCTGGGCCAAATCGCTGAGCGTCTTCTCAAGGAGCGGAATATTCGCCAGCTTGTCGTTGCGGTACTTGGCTTTCTGCTGCGGGTAGACGGTGGTTTGGAATGCGCCGATGCCGCCGGGCGTGGGAGCGAGTTCCACGTCAGCCTGGAAGACCGCGCCCAATCCCGTGATGTATAGCCCGCGCGCGGGCGAGAGCACGTTACACGGAGCGGTCTTGGTGCCGGTCGCTACGATACGGTTCTCCATCTCCTTCTCGAGGTTGCGGATGGTCTGAAGCGAGACCGAAGCCGTTTCGGTTGCCCCAATCGTGCTCGCCGGTTTGGCGGCGGGTGCATTTGCCGCCGCCATGGGCGCCGGCTGAGCGCCGGCCGACACGAAAGCAATCGCAGTGAGAAAAATAGTCAGTTTCATCTCGATTCTCCTTAGTTGGATGCCGGCGTATAATATTCGCCACTCTTCAATTCGAGCGCGTAAGCCTGCCTCTTGGCATAGTCGGCCTCGCTTTCAGCCACCAGCCGCAGTTGGTGTTCGGTATCGGCCTTCTGCGCGAGATCGTGAACCAATTGCGTGGTCTTGGCGTTCTGGCGGGTTTCGCTGGCGTCGATGGCGCGCTCGATGCGGCGATCGACCTCGGCGGAAGGCAGCCCGGCGGCCGATCCCGGACCGAGAGTTCGGGTAGCTGCGGAAATCAACAGGGCGGCCGAAAGCATGGCGGCGCTGGCGAAACCGAGGCGCCCGGGAGATCCCCAAAACGCGGTCCACCAGCGGCGCGGGCCGGACGGTTCGAACACGGGGTCGGACACGAACGCGATGCGCTGCGGAATTTCTTCGTCGCGCAGCGAGAACAGCGCGGCTTGCGTGAGCCGCAGGCGCTGCAGTTCTTCCCGGCAGGCGCGGCAATCCTTGACGTGGGATTCCACCTGGCGCTGCTGCGGGTCAGTCAGCTCCTTCAGGTAATAATCCCGTAAATCGAATGGCGAGCAGCTCATGATACACCTCGTGGCGAAATCGGAGCCAGTTCGGCCTTGAGGAGTTCGAGTGCGGTATAGAGGCGGGATTTGACGGTGGAAACTGGGCAGGACAGGATCTCGGCCATCTCTTCGAACTTGAAGCCCTGGTAAATCTTGAGGACTACCGCCTCGCGCTGGTCGGGCGAAAGCCGCTCGAGTGCGCTGGCGACGGCCAGGCTCAATTCAATGGGAAAGATCGAGGTGGCGCCCACCGGAATTCCCGTTTCCGTGGCCTCGGGTTCGACGGTCTCGCCGTCGACCTCGGGCCGGCGTTTGCGGAACAGGGAATAGGCTTCGTTGTGGGCTATGCGATAGATCCAGGGCGCGAAACGTCCTGGATCGTCGAGTTTGCGGAGATTCTGGTAAGCCTTCAAAAACACGTCCTGCGCCAGGTCCATTGCGTCTTCCCGGTTTCCGGTGATGCGCAGCAGGTAGTTGTAAACACGCTTCTCATACCGGGAAACGAGGAGGTTGTAGCTCTCCACGCTGCCCCGGCTGGCCTGCCGGATCAGGTCGGTATCTTCCACCGCCCGAAAGATCAAATTTCTGGCTCCTTGTCTGAAGACGCACCAAGGGTGCAAAAAGTCGGGACGCGAAACCTTCAGTTTATCCGGAAAACGTGGAGTCCGGCTTCGCTTGGCGCTTCGACCGCCCGCAAGCGTCCGCCAGGCGGCCTGGTGCGGAATCGCACATTCAACTGCTATTGCCGCGGCCGGCATATCTTTCGATAGCAAAGTGCGCAGGATTCGGAACTTTTCGGTGCGCCGGGGTTAATGCTCTAATAGTAGCTTGTTTCGCAGTGCCTTCTAAGTGTGCGGTAACTATAAAGAGCTATTTCTCGTTGCAGTTATCCTGTGGTATCGGATGAGAGACGGTTATGGTTGTTGATTGGCCGCCGGCGCGATACGGTGTGGCACTGGACCACTGTTGCGCAGTTCTGAGAAGAAGCACCAACAGGAGATTCTGATGTACACGGACCCGGGCTCCGGCCTTTTTTTCATCCAAATTATCGCCGCCGCATTTTTGACTGCCGCTTACCGGTTTCGGCGTTTCATCAGTGCGCCGTTTTCCAAGCGAAGCGAAGATAAAAATTGCGAGAATTAGCCGGCTCGCCGCCGTCCTTTCGCGACCCTGACGGTTACCTGTACTCTGTGGGCCATCGGCTCCTGCGATACGTGTCCGCGGATGCGGCAGCCGACGCGCGCGAGTTCCTCGGTTGTACTCTGGCCCTGGATTGGATGCAGCAGAGCAAGTTGGTGCGTTCATTCATCGTCCAAAACCCCGCCGGAGTTGACTTGCCCCCGGAATGCGCCACGCTACCCGAGGGAGCGGCGATCGTCGAACATACTCCGCTGGCCTTCCGGAACTACCCATATGAATGGCCGCCCGGGATGTTACTCGCGGCGGCGAACCTGACTGTGGAGTTAGCGCGAGGGTCGCTGCGAGCCGGCTTTGTCCTGAAGGACGCTACCCCGTATAACGTGATTTTTGACGGATGCCGGCCTGTGTTTGTCGACTTATTGTCGTTCCGCCGCCGCGACCCCCGGGAGGCGGTCTGGCAGCCTTATGGGCAGTTCGTGCGGACCTTTGTTCTTCCCCTGCTCGCAAATCGGTACTTCGGCCTGCGGACCGACGAAATGCTGATGGCGCACCGCGATGGGATCGAGCCCGAGAGGTTGTGGGCCATGGCGCCGGCCTACCGGCTGTGGTTCGCTCCTTTTCTTTCCACGGTGACGCTTCCGGTTCTGCTCGGGGGGCGAGAGCGCAGGGGCGGCGCGGAGCAATATCGCGTACGGCACGCGCGCGACGAACAGGAAGCGCGATTTCTGCTGGAGCGGCTTTTTGCCAGGATAGACCGCCTTTTGGGCAGGTTGGCGAAGCGCCGGCGAGCCAGCCAGGCGCTGCGCTATATGGATTCCGACCATCCCTACTCCGACGAGGAATTCGCGCGGAAAGAAACCTTCGTTTCGGCGGCGTTGGAGCGGTATTCGCCGCGAACGGTTCTCGACGTGGGGTGCAACACCGGCCACTTCAGCCGTCTGGCCGCGCGGGCCGGCGCGCGGGTGGTGGCCATCGACCGCGACGAGGCGGCGATCGATTCGATTTGGCGTTCGGCGAACGAGACAGGGCCGGCGATTCTGCCTCTGGTGGTGGATATCGGCAGGCCCCCGGGAGCTTGCGGCTGGCAAAATGCCGAGTGCCCGGCATTTCTCGATCGCGCCCGCGGCCGCTTTGATTGCGTGCTGATGCTGGCCCTGATTCACCATCTGTTAGTGAACGAACGCGTTCCCCTCGGGGCGATCTTACACCTCGCCTCGGAATTGACCACGAACCTGGCGATTGTGGAGTATATCGCCCCCGAAGACCACAACTTCCGGAAGATTGCCCGCGGGCGAGACGCTCTTCATCGCGATCTTTCCGTGGAGAATTTCGAATCGGCCGCCTCCCACTGGTTTGAAATTGCCGGCGCCGCTCAGGTAAACCCCACCAGGCGGATCTATCTCCTGCAAAAGAAAGGTAGCTGAAAACTGCCGCGCCGCCTGATCATCTGCCTGGCATTTGCCGCCTGGTGCTTTGCCGATACCTGGGCGGAGTACGCCGAGGGCGGCATCGTGTATTTCGCGCGCCTCGATCCGGTTCGCGCGGTGGTGCTGCCGGTTCTGGCGCTGGTACTGGGGCTCACGCTGGCGATGTTGGCTGCCTGGGAATTCGCCATCCGCCGGCGCCTTGGCGGCCGGGTGGCCGTGCACTATCTCTTCCTGGCGGCCTGCCTGGCTCCCGCGGGCATGGCGTCGGTCGCCTTTTTGCGAGTGTTGCCGTTCCATTTGACGCCGTTGGTGCAGGCGCGCTGGTTTTGGCCGGCGGCGGTTGCGGTTGGCGCCGGTCCGGTGATTTGGACGATCCGCAAACCTGTGCATGCCTCGCGCCTGGCGCGAGGCGTTCTGCTGTATTCGCTGCCGGTTCTCGGCCTCTTCCTGTTCGCGGCCATCCGCGGCAGCTTGCTCTTTCCGCACTCAGCCTATCAGGACGGAGATTTGGCAGCCCCCCTTCCGCCGCGTCCCGGCGGGACGCGCGTGGTTTGGATCATTTTCGACGAGTTGAGCCAGGCGATCGCGTTTGGCAATCGGCCCGCCGACCTGGCGCTGCCCAACCTGGACCGGCTCCGGCAGGAGAGCTTCTATGCCACGAGCGCGGCATCGCCGGCGAATTTCACTGAAATGTCTCTGCCCTGCCTCATTTTGGGTGACGAGGTTACCGCTGCATCGCCCACCGGTCCCGGAGATCTGCGCGTGAAATTGCGCTCGCGCGAGGCCATTGTCTTATGGAGCAAGCTGCCGAACGTTTTCGATACCGCGCGCGGCCTCGGCTACAATACAGCGCTGGTCGGATGGTTCCATCCTTACGGAAGAGTGATCAGCCACAGCCTCACGAAATGCTACTGGACAGCCGGAGGGCTTGCTCCGGGTGTCGAGGAACCGACCGCCGATCAGCCGCTGTTCGACGCCATGCGGGATCGTGTGGGGCTCCAGTTTATGGCGCTGCCGGTTGTCGGGCATTTGCCGGGCGTGGATCCCGCCGTGTACTACCGGCGCGAGAAAATGAAGCGTCTGGAATTCCTGAACGCGCGCGCGCGGGAGATCGTGTCCGACCCGGAAATCGGCTTGGCCCTGATTCATTTGCCGGTTCCGCATCCACCCGCCATTTATGATCGCGCGCGCGGCGAACTCAGCGCCGGAAAACGAAGTTACCTCGACAATGTGGCGCTCGTGGACCGCGAGCTGGGGATGTTGCGCCGCGCGATGGAGAACGCCGGCGTCTGGGATGGCACCACGGTCCTGGTAAGCGCGGACCACGGCTGGCGGACCTGGATGTGGCGCGGCAGCAACATATGGACGCCGGAGGATGAATCGGTGTCGCACCAGCAGACTATGGGCGTTCCCTTTCTGGTGAAACTCGCGGGCGAGACTGCGCCGGCAACTTATAGCAAGCCGTTCAACACCTTGGTGACGCGAAGGCTGATCACGGCAATTCTCCAGGGCCAGGTGAAGGACGAGGCGGACGTGCGGGCGGTGATCGAGGCCCGGTAGTGAACGGGCGTCCGTTTTATGCTAAATTTTTAGCATGTGGCGGCCGCGCGCAATTCTTCCCCTCTCTGCCATGCTGGCGTTGTCGGGATGCGCCGCGCGGAATCCGCAGACATATAGGCTCGTGCCTTCGGCCAATGCTCAAGTCCTGGTGCCTCCAGGCGTAGCCTCGGCGGATGTGGCGCGCGCCACGATCACAATTTCGAAGGCCAAAGACGCTCCCTGTTCGTCACCGGAAAGAGCCATCGCGGTGGAGCGGCACGGCGGTAAATTGCGGCTATTGGTGGCGCGCGACGCGCTCGTCAAACAGCCGGTCGGATGGCTACGCCGGTGGACGGCGGAACTGGAAAGCTCGGGATGCATTCCAGCTGGTACGGGACTCGATCTGGCGGCGCGCATCCTGCAATCCATCCCGATGGACCCTTCCGCCGCATACCGCTTGCTCCATGTCGACAACATACAAGAAGGATTCATGGAATTGGGGCCGGAGAACCGCCTCCAGACGCAGGCGCCGATTCTGAAATCGGGAAATCCGCCGGATGCCAATGCGATCGCGATCGAATCGATCACGCAAAGCGGCAACACCTTGAACGTAGACCTTCACGCATCCGAGGCCCTGCTCGGAGTCGAAACCGCGTGGTACGCGCTGCGGCCGAGGCCGGATGGCCCAGGTACCAAAATCGTGGCGCTGTCGGCGGAGCGCAGAATCGATGGCAACGCTGAGCCCGCCAGCGGTCCCGTGAAAGACTATTTCCAGTTCGCGCCGGATATCGGATTTTACCGGCTGATCTACAAGGCGGACGTCGCAGAGAAGGGCGCCACGACCGAAATCGTGGTGGGCGCCTCCGATCGCACCGAATTGGAACTCCGCACCCGGCGCGTGCTGGCCGACGTGAATGTTTGCAAAGTCTCCGACCCATCGTTCTGCGCGGTGATTCCGCGCCACGTCGCGCTCAATCCGGCGCTGGCCGTGACGGTGAACGGCAAGGAAGTGCGCGTCGGCATTCGCGCCTGGGTGAAAAGCGCCATCCTACAAAGCGGCGGACCGCGCCGCGCCGAAGACGTGCTGCCGACCCTTACAGTGAAAAAGCCGTACGGCGAGAAACTGGTGAACGTCGAATTTGATCGCGCGAGCAGCGCGATCCTCGATATGACATTGCTGGGCGGAGAGGAGATTTCCTACTCGACGCGGTAGTTCGGCGCTTCCTTGGTGATGATCACGTCGTGCACGTGGCTTTCGCGCAGGCCCGCGGGGGAGATGCGCAGGAAGCGGGCGTTTTGCTGGAGTTCGCGGATGTTGCGCGCGCCGCAGTACCCCATTCCGGAGCGCAAACCGCCCACCAGTTGATACACCAGATCGGCCAGCGGACCCTTGGCGGCAACCCGCCCCTCGATTCCTTCCGGCACCATTTTGGAATTGGGATCCTGCGCGTAGCGGTCGGAACTGGAAAGCCCCTGCGCGCCGAGCGATCCCATGCCGCGATACGTCTTGAACGTTCGGCCCTGGTAGAGGATGGTCTCGCCGGGACTCTCGTCGGTACCGGCGAGCAGGCTGCCGATCATCACCGAATCGGCCCCGGCGGCGATAGCTTTGGTGATGTCGCCCGAGAACTTGATGCCGCCATCGGCAATGAGCGGGACGCCGCCTTCGCGGCACGCACGCGCGCATTCGTAGATGGCGGTAAGCTGCGGAACGCCGGCGCCGGAGACCACGCGCGTGGTGCAGATGGAGCCGGGACCGATCCCAACTTTGATGCCATCCACGCCCAGCGAGATCAGTTGCCGCGCGCCCTCGTAAGTTGCGACATTGCCGGTGATCAATTGCACTTGAGGAAGTTTGCTTTTGATGGTGCTTACAGCGGCCAGGACGCGACTGCTGTGGCCGTGCGCGGTATCGATGGCGATGACGTCCACTTTGCGCGCCACCAGTTCCGTGGCGCGCTCCAAAAAGTCGCCCGTGGCACCCACGGCGGCGCCGACGCGCAAGCGTCCCTGGCTATCCTTGGCCGAATTGGGATATTTCAGTTTTTTCTGAATGTCCTTGACGGTAATGAGGCCTTTGAGATTGTACTGATCGTCCACCACCAGCAGTTTCTCGACGCGATGCTGGTGGAGGATGGCCTCCGCCTGTTCGAGCGTGGTGCCCACCGGCACGGTGACCAGGTTTTGCTTGGTCATCACTTCGGAAATCGGCAGATCGAAACGGCTCTCGAAGCGGAGATCGCGATTGGTGAGGATGCCTACCAGCTTGCCGGCCTTGGTAACGGGGACGCCGGAAATCCGGTAGCGCGCCATCAAGTCCTGCGCGGCCGAAATGGGCAGATCGGGTGCGATGGTGATGGGGTCGACGATCATGCCGCTTTCACTGCGCTTGACGCGGTCCACTTCTTCCGCCTGCCGCGCGATGGACATGTTGCGGTGGACGAATCCGATGCCTCCCTGTTGCGCCAGCGCGATGGCGAGGTGTGACTCGGTAACGGTGTCCATGGCGGCCGAGACGATCGGCACGTTCAGGGCAATTTCGCGGGTGAGGCAGGCGCGGGTATCGGCTTCGGATGGTAAAACGTCGCTGAAGGCCGGCTGGAGCAAAACGTCGTCGAAAGTCAGGCCTTCGGAGAGTAAGTCTTGAACCATAAGGAATTTTATCATGGTAGCCGAAAGCGGCGACGCAGCCAGCGAACCTTACCGCGGGCGGAGACGTTTCGGCCTCCTGGCACCCGGCTTCTTGTATAGCATTGAAGAGTGGGCATGCGGACGCGGTCGGCCCTTCGAAACAGAACTGAATATCTGATTGCCATCGTCGTGCTGAAGACGATCGAATGGGCCCCGCCGGCGCTGGCGAATGGCCTGGCGCGAGTCTACGCGCAAATGCTCGACCTGGCCTTGCCTCGTTTGCGGCGCGTGGCCGATCGGAATCTTCAGATGGCGCTGCCGGAATTGGGCGCGGAGCAGCGCAAAGAGATCGCCGACGGAGTCTTCCGTTCGATCGCCCGCGTGCTGGTGGCCTTCGCGAAATTTCGCGCCATCCGCCGCGAGAACGTCAAACAGTGGATTCGCTGCGAAGGCCTGGAACACGTAGAAGCGGCTTTACGCCGCGGCCGCGGAGTGCTGTTCGCCACCGCGCATCTGGGAAACTGGGAACTGAGCGCTTATGCCTACGCCCTGTTGGCCGCGCCGATGGACGTGGTGGTGCGGCCGCTCGACAATCCCCTCATCGACGCACTGGTGGAACGGCGGCGCGGGCTTTCCGGCAATCGCGCCATTGGAAAACGGGAGTATGCGCGCGCCATTCTCAAATCGCTGGCGGCGAACCGCGCGGTGGGCATTCTGGCGGATCAGAACTCGGCGGAGGACACCGGCGTGTTCGTGGATTTCTTCGGCCGGAAAGCCTGCGCCGGGACTGGTTTCGCGAAATTGGCGGCGCGCAGCGGTGCGGCAGTCATTCCCGGCTTCGCGGTCTGGCGGGAAAACGAAAAACGCTACGTACTGCGCTTCCGTACTCCGGTCGAGATCACGGGCGATGTGGAGCGCGACACTCAGCGCATCCAGAGTGAGATTGAGCGCGCCATCCGGGAACAGCCCGATCAGTGGTTGTGGATCCACCGGCGCTGGAAGACCCGGCCGCCGGGCGATCCCGAAATCTACTGAAGCGCGTTACGCCGTCCGCCGCTTGGGCGCGGCCATGCGGGCGAACAGATCGATCGTGGCGCGATTGAATGCAGGTAAGTCGTCAGGCTTGCGGGCGGAAACCATATTTCCGTCTACCACTGCCTCTCCATCCACCCACTCCGCGCCGGCGTTGCGGAGATCGGTCTTTACGGATGGCCAGGAGGCGATCTTACGGCCGCGTCGCCTCGCCCGCGGATACGGCGCTGACCCCTAAGATCGTAATGCCGTCATAGAAGGTTACTTTGCCGGTTGCTTCCGGCGGGCTTACACTCGCGGTGATGGTTACGGGGTTGCCATAGGTCGAAGGGTTCGGCGAACTCACCACAGTCACGGAAGAGGAAGCGTTCGCAAGCTGTAGTGCTGACAGGAATGGGAGCGCTAAGTGACAGCATAATCGAGACCACCATTGTCCACTGATGGATCTAGCGAGTCGGCGCCAATCGCCGTCACAAGGGGAGAATATCAGAGCTCACGGTATGAAACAAGGCGGAGATCCGGTGTGGTGGCGCCCCGCCAAATGCGGCATTCCGCAGTACCATCCAGATATATGCAGCGCAGACTTTTCCTGCTTGCCCTCGCGCTTGTGCCGTCTTTCACGCATGCGGCTGGAGATTACCCCATCGACCGCGCCACGCTGAAAGGCCTGAAAGCGATTGGCGTCGTGATCGATGTAATCAACCCGGAAGTCGAGAAGTCCGGCGTCACGCGCGATATGGTCCTGACTCGCATGCTGTCGCGCCTGTCAAGCGATGGCATCAAGGTCGATCCCGGCGCGACCGAGTTTCTCGGGTTGCGGATCACAGCGGTGCGCTCCGGCCACGGGCCGTTTGCGCTCTCCATGACCGTGGGTCTTTACCAGCCGGTGCTGCTTTCGCGCAATCACGAGATTCGAACCTCCACGCAGACTTGGGAAGTGGAAAGCGTTCTGCTGGCCGAACCCAAGATTTTGACCACCGCCTGCGCGGAATCATCCGACGATTTGGTCGACCGCTTCGCCACAGCGTTTCACTCCGCCAATCCAAAGTAACTGCGGCATCTCTGCTACAATCGAAGATCCCGCAATGGTGAAAACGGAGCGCGAATACCGCGAGGACATTTGCCAGATCGGCCGGCTGGTTTTCCAGAAAGGCTGGGTAGCGGCAAACGACGGCAACATCACCATCCGGCTGGATGCCGATCGCATTTTGGCGACGCCGACGGGCGTCTCCAAGGGTATGATGCACGCCGACGATCTCATCATCGTCGATATCAAGGGCAATAAGATTTCGGGACGGGCGGAGCGCACCACCGAGTTCGCCATGCACGCCAAGATTTATGAAATGCGGCCGGATATTCGCGCCGTGGTGCACGCCCATCCTCCCGTGGCGACGGGTTTTGCCACCGCCGGGCGCGAACTTAATCTGGCTCTGCTCCCGGAGGTCGTGATTGGGCTGGGTTGCATTCCACTGGCCGACTATGGCTTACCGGGCACTCCCGCGCTGACCGAACCCCTGCTGCCGCTGATTCCCAAGTACGACGCCATCCTGCTGGCGAATCATGGTGCGGTCTGCTACGGTGAGGACGTGTTCAAGGCGTACTTCCGCATGGAGACGATGGAACATTTCGCCCGCATTCAACTGGTAGCGGAATTACTGGGCGGACCCAAGGTGCTGCCGCGCGGCGAAGTGGATAAGTTGCTGGATTCGCGAACCCGCTATGGCGTGAAAGCCAGGAGCAGCGGCCAGCCCGGCTGTCCGGTAGCGGCGGAAGATGTGGGCGGCGAGGAAGAACGATTTTTCGTGACGCGCGCGGAATTGATCGGGCTGGTGGACGAGGCACTGAAGGCGCGCGGTTGACATTAGCTGGGAGAGCACAAGATGGGTGAAGCGCTGGGAATGATCGAAACTCGCGGGCTGGTGGCCATGATCGAGGCCGCTGATGCCATGGTAAAAGCCGCCAAGGTCAATCTGGTGGGCTGGGAGAAGATCGGGTCGGGCTACGTCACCGCGCTGGTGCGCGGGGATGTGGCCGCGGTTCGCGCGGCTACCGATGCCGGCGCCGCCGCCGCTCGCCGGGTCGGCGAACTGATCGCCGTGCACGTGATTCCGCGGCCGCATTCCAGCCTGGAAGACGTTCTGCCCATCGGCAAGTCGCAGGCGACGACCGCCGGCAAGTAGCCGGAACGGGGCTGTCATGATCCTGGCGCGCGTGGTGGGCACGGTTGTCGCTACCCGGAAAGATCCTCGCCTGGAGGGCAAGAAACTGCTTGTCCTCAAACCCATCTCCGCGGACGGAAAGGATGAAGCCGGGTACGTGGTATCCGTCGACACCGTAAGCGCGGGTTACCGCGAGCGCGTGATCGCCGTCGCCGGAAGTTCGGCTCGCATGGCGGAAGGCTGTAAGGATACGCCGGTCGACAACGCCATCGTCGGCATCGTCGACGAAATCCAACTGGACTGATTATGTACCTGGGGCGCGTGGTCGGCCGCGTCTGGGCGACGGTGAAGAATCCCGCTATGGTGGGCCAACGCATGCTGATCGTTCAACCGCTCACACCCGAATTGCAGCCCACCGGAAAGCGCGTGGTGTGTCTCGATTCCACCGGCGCGGGCGCGGGCGAAATCGTGTACTGCGTGCGCGGACGGGAGGCCAGTTTTCCGTTCCTGCCGGCGGAGGTCCCTGCGGACACTACGATAGTGGGAATCGTGGATTCGGTGCATTTGAAGCGGCCCGCCAAGACCCCCGGTTCGCGCAATCCGGTGCATCGGAAGGCCCGCAAATGAAGGCGTGGAAATGCTGATCGCGCGCGTAGTGGGCGAACTGGTAGCCACGCAGAAACACGCCAGCCACGAAGGCCGGAAAGTACTGCTCGTGCAGCCGCTGAATTTGGACGGCAGCGACCGTGGAGACGCAGTTGTGGCGCTCGATGCCGTGGATGCCGGGGTGGGAGACCGGGTGCTGCTGGTGACCGAAGGATTCAGTGCGATGACCGCCGTGGGGCGCCCGCAATCACCGATCGATATGGCGGTAATCGGTTTTATTGACGAGGTCGACCTGCTTCCGGGCGTCGAGTGACCGGCGGCGCTCCTGCCAGATCAGGACGACGGCGATCACAGCTCCCAGGCTGAATTTCGCCCATTCGGCGATCTTGTACCCGAAATCGATGGCGGCGTTAGCGAGTTGCGCGCGCCCGGAAGGGGACGGATTGAAATCGGTGTGCAGTGCCACCAATTCCATGCCTGGAGCGATGGCAGCGCGCTCGCCGATCACGATCAGGAGCATCAGCAGGGCCACGGCCAGCGGGAATTTGCCCAGGCGCGTTCCGAAGAGCAACAAAGCGAAAAACAGGCTGCCGAACACGATCTGCACCACCCCCCAGGTTTCGAAGAGGGAGCGATTCTGCTCGGCTGCCAGATAGTGCGTCAGGGGACTGAGTTGCGCGCGCCCGAGTGTCTTGAGGTACTCGGCGGCATACGCGTTGGGAGCCAGCAGCAGCCGGCTCGCCGAAGCGGTATTGTCGGCCGCTACCCACAACATCCACAGGCCCGCCCCCATCCACAAGCCGAGGAGCAGGCACGCAATTCGCCGCGAGCGCATTCGACAGTTGATTCTAACGCAGAACCGCTCCCGCTAAACTTCCGCCGGACACCGGCCGATTACACCGGTAGTGAGCTGGCATGCCTGAAATCGACACGACGAACTTCGGAACCATTTCCTTCGCCCCGGAATCCATCTTCGAGTTTCCCAATGGGCTACCAGGGTTCGACGAGCGGCGCCGGTTTCTTCCGGTGCAGAACCCCCGCACCGCTCCGCTCTTGTTCCTGCAAAGCCTGGAGGACCCGGCGCTGTGTTTCACAACACTCCCGATTTGGGTGGTTGATCCGCACTACCGGCTGCACATAACGGCGCAGGATCTGGAACTGCTGGGATTTGCAGCCAACCGCCAGCCGCGAATCGGCAGCGAAGTTTTATGTCTCGCCGTGCTATCCCTCCGGCCGGCCGGCACGACGGCCAATCTGCTGGCGCCGGTGGTGGTCAACCTGAAGAACTATAAGGCGGTGCAGGCCGTGTCACCGGAACTGCGGTATTCCCACCAGCAGCCGTTGTTTCCGGAAGGGGCCGCGGCATGCTGATCATGTCCCGCCGGCGGGGCGAGAGCATCCTGATCGGCGACGATATCGAAATCGTCATCGCGCACGTCGGCCGTTCGCGGGTAAAGGTGGGAATTCGCGCGCCCCGGGAAACCATCGTGGTGGCGCGGGAGGTAAAGATGGTCGGGGAGGAGAATCTGGCGGCTGCCCGAACGCCGGCGGCGGCGGTTCTACAGATGCTTTTGTCCCAACTGCTGCCGGAGGTTCACACTTTTACGGCCGTGGACGATGAGGGAAGTGTCCGGCAAGATGCCGGAGCCAAAAACTGAAAGGAATTCAAATGCTTTCCATCCAAACCAACGTAAACTCCCTCAACGCTCAGCAGAACCTGAACGTGAACAATCAATTCATGAGCCAGACCATACAGCAGTTGACGTCTGGCTACCGGATCAATTCGTCGGGCGACGATGCGGCCGGCTTAGCGGTGGCAAACCAGCTTCGCGACAACATCTCGCAGGTGACGCAGGGCGTGGCGAACGGCAACGACGGCGTGGCGCAGCTCCAGATCATGGACGGCGGCATCAGCAATATCTCGCAGATTCTCGACCGGCTTCAGACCCTGGCGACGCAATCGGCATCGGCGTCCTTCACCGGCGACCGTACTACTCTGAACAACGAATTCCAGACGGATATTCAGGAAATCAATCGCCAGGCACAGGCTATCGGCTTGAACACCGGCGGCACTTTCGCCTCCAATCTGGCCATTTACCTGGGTGGCGGATCGGGCACAACGTCGGCCGCGACCATGAGCAATGGCACGGTCTCCGTCAATCTGTCCAATTCGACGGTGGATGCCCAGAGTCTCGGGCTGAGTTCCATGCAGGCCACCAACAGCGCGGCCTACGATTTGGGTGTGTCGAGTGCGACCAGCGTGTACGCGATTCTGAGTAACCAAACCAACCAGGGTGGAGAAGCCACCCCGACTTCCGACTCGACGGTATTCAACTTCAACGGCCCGGGTTTCGGAAGCACGGCCAACCCTGCGGCTCCCATCAGCGTTAAGGTAAACCTTGCCGGCGTCACGGGTACCTCCGCCAACGCCAACGACATTACGAACCTGGTGAATAATATCAACAGCGCGATTCAGGCGGCCGGCGCCGGCAACGCGGCGTTCGCAGCCGCGGGCATCACCGCCTCCGTCGTTACCAATGCATTGGGAGGGCAACAGATTGCCTTCAATTCGTCTCAAGCCGGTTTTTCTGTGACTTCCGGCGACCTGATGGCGAGCGCCCTGATGGGGAGCTTTGACGGCACGACCCCCGGAGAGGGAAACGTCGCAGGCTACATCACACAAGTCGCCTCCGGTTCCACGGAATTGGGAACTGCCGGAGCCAATGGCGCGGCTAACACTGCGGCAGATCTCACCCTGCAGGGACCAATCACGACGGCAGCGCCGCAGACCATCACGATTAGCGACGGTGGCCAGAACAGCGTTACGGTGAACCTCACCGCCGCCAACACCGCCTCGCTGACCGCGGCGGGGGGCACGCTCGCCACGATTAACCAGGCGCTGCAGGATTCCGGCAATGCCCTGCTCGAGAAGATCACGGCGGTCCAGACCGGCAGCCTCACGAGCAAGACGTTCAATTTTGTCAGTACGCTGCCCGGTTTCACGGTAACCGTGGGAGCTGACGCCAATGATACCAGCGGCACGCTTGAGGGTGTGACCAGCGCTTCCATGGTCACTGCCGCGCAAGCCACGACCCCCCAGGCGATCAGTGATACTCTGACCGGGATGCAGGTAGGAACGGCCAGCACCGCCGATATCAGCACGCTAGCGGGCGCAACTTCTGCGGTTTCCTCGGTTTCGAACGCTGTGTTGGCTCTCGGCGCCGCGCAGGCCGCAATCGGCAAGGGCGAAAACCAGTTGAATTACGCCATCAACCTGGCGACCTCGCAGATCACCAACTTCTCGGCCGCGGAATCGCAAATCCGCGATGCCGATATCGCGCAGGAAGCGGCCAACCTGACCAAGGCGCAGACGCTGCAACAGGCGTCGATCGCGGCCATGGCGCAGGCCAACTCCGCTCCCCAGGCGGTTCTAACTCTGCTGAAGAGCTAATGTTAACTGTGATTCGGCGGCGCGCCCGATGAACTGGCGCGCCGCCGCTATACAGTTCTGATTTGCATTGGACGATAGTTCTCTTGGCGGTATATGGGAAGCATCAGCAGCATTCTATCCAGCGCCAATAGCCTGACGGACGCCTCGCTCCCGTCCGGCAGTAGCAGTTCGAGCGACTCCACTACTTCGGGAAGCGCAGACTATTTTGCCGGCCTCAGCACCTATTCGCAGCAATTGCAAGAAGTGATTGGCCGTTCGGTTTCGATCGCATCGCTCCCGATCCAGCTTCTCCAGAACCAGCAGAACACTCTCAACAATCAGTCCACCGAGCTATCCACCCTCAATACCGATTTCACCGCGATCCAGACGGCCATTCAGGGTATATCGGACGCCCTGGGCGGATCGGGCATGAACAGCGATGTCTCCGACCCATCGGTCGCCACCGTGACCCTCGGTGACGGGGCGGCACAAGGTTTTTATTCGGTCGACGTATCCAACATCGGGACGTATGCCACCAGCCTGACCAGCGGAACGTGGGTGGACGCCGCCGAACCTTCCAGCGGCAACACCAGCTATACTCTCGTGGTCGGAAGCAATACCTACAGCTTTACCCCCTCCGACAATAGCGCCACTTCGGTTGCCGCAGCCATCAATTCTCAATACGGCAATCTGGTGCAGGCTACGGCCGTAAATATCGGTTCGGCCAGTAATCCCGACTACCGCATATCGCTCCAAAGCGCCACCCTGGGCCCCATGAACCTGGAAATTCAGGCTCAAACCGGCGCCAACCTGCAAAGCTCGCAGACGGCGACAACCGGTTACGCCACAAGCCTGACCGCCGATACCTGGGATTCATCGGGCGACCCTTCTACTTACACCCTGATGGTCGATGGCACCAGCTATACCATTAATCCCTCGGATAACAGTGCGGCAAGCGTAGCAGCCGCCATCAATGGCCTGTCCGGCAATCCGGTGCAGGCTACCGTGGTGAACCTGGGCACCGTGGATAGCCCCGACGAACGCATTCAGTTGCAGGCCACCAGCCCGAGTGTTACGAATGTCGACCTTCAGGATTCCGACGGTGACAGTCTTCAGAATCAGCAAACTCCGCTCGCTGCGGGCGCAGCCGTAAGCCAAACCTCCTGGACCTGGGATCCGACGCCGGATCCAACCGGAAATGCCACCCAATACACACTCACGGTGGGCGGCAATACGCAGACTTTTACCGTCGACGACAATAGCGCCAGCGGAGTTGCCGCCGCGATCAACGCCTTGTCGGGAAGTCCGGTCACCGCTACCGTTGTGGACGTGGGCACGGCCGGCGCCCCCGATTATCGCCTTCAACTAGTGGATAACACTGGGAGCGGCGATAGCCCCCAGCTCATTCGAAGCACTTCTTTCAATCTCCAGAATCAGGGTCCGGCGGGGTCACGGGCGGAGTACGAGGTGGACAACTCGGGCACGATGGTTTCGAGTACGTCGCCGCAGGTCCAGATCGCGGCCGGCACTACCCTTACCCTGACCGCCACGGGCAGCACCGATGTCACGGTGACGCAATCGGCATCCACTCTGAGCACGGCTCTCTCTAATTTCGCGGATGCCTACAACGCCGCGGTGGCGGAATTAGCCAAACAGTACGGCGATGGAGGTGGTCCCCTGCAAGGTCAAAGCATCGTCTATAGCCTTTCGCAGTCGCTCTCGCAGATGTCCACGTACTTCAGTTCGGCTTCCGGTTCGATCTGCATGGCCGACCTCGGATTTACCTTGAACGATGACGGGACGCTCACCTATAGTCCGCTAACGATGATGTCTACCGACTTGGGAAATTCCGCGGGCGTGATCGCGTTTCTCGGGTCCGCGACGGGGGGCGGATTCCTCGAAACCGCGACCAATGCCATGAACAACGTCCTGGACACCACTACCGGGTTGCTGACGACGGGACAATCGAGCTTGCAGTCGGAGGTCACCGCCCTGGGCAACACCATCACCCAGAAACAGGACGATGTCAGCCAACTCCAAACCACTCTGACCAACCAGATGGCGCAAGCCGACGCCTCGATTGAGCTCATGCAGCAGCAATACAACTATATGAACAGCGTGTTTCAGGCCGAACAAACGAGCAACGAAATGTTCGCCAATGGATACTGAGATGGAAATTGGGCGCACCGGCGAAATGCGCAAAGCCGTGGCGGCAGGCGACTGGGCCGCGGTGGTGCGGCTCTGGGAGGCTTACGCCGCGGGCCTCCTGGACGAGATCGGCCGCGGCACTTGCACGCCCGCACGCATGGCGGAAGCCGGCGAATTCCTCGCCTGGGCGAAACGCTCGGCGCTGTGTGCGCGCGCGCACGCGCAAACCCGGCTCGATCGAATCCACGCCGCCAGGCAATACGGCGCCCGGTCCGCTCCGCCACCTCCGTCGGTCAGTGCCAGCCTATAGCGATTTCGCCGGGCGGCGTTCAGCGCGCCGGCTCCGATCGCATGGCGTCGTCCGAAAGAATCACCAGATCCACGCGCCGGTTTCGGGCCCGTCCTTCTTCGGTATCGTTGCTCTCCACGGGAGCATTCTCAGCATAGCCGGCTACCGAAAGCCGCTCCGGAGCGATGCCGAATTTCCGTTCCAGAAGCTCCAGCATGGCAATGCTGCGCGCGACGGACAGCTCCCAATTGCTGCGAAAACGGGAATTGTGGATCGGCTGTGAATCGGTATGACCCTCCAGCCGTATCGGATTTCCGAAATCCTGGACCTCGGCGGCGATCTTGGCCAGAATCGGTTCGCTGCCGGGCGAAATGGTGTCGTCTCCGGAAGCGAAGAACGTGGCTTCCCGCAGGCTGACCACCAGCCCACGCCCCTCGAGTTTCAGCCCGATCTCGCCCGCCTTCACTTGGGAGCCCAACCCGCGTTGGAGCGTTGCCAGGGATTTCGCCAGGTCGGCCGGCGGTGGGAGCGGCCCCTTTTGGGGCGGGAGATTATCCGATACTTTGGCCCGCTCGGGATTGGCGGCCGGACGGCTATTTTCATGTTTGCCGCGGCCTAAAACCGTGGAAAGCGTATTGCTGAACTGACCATGTTCGAGAGCGTCCTTCACCGACTCCGACACCGCGCGGGCTTTGCTCTTGTCCGCTTGTGTGGAAGCGAACATCACCACGAAGAAAGCGAATAGCAGCGTAATAAAATCGGCGTAAGACACCAGCCAGCGTTCGTGATTTTCATGGGGCGCCTGCGGTTTGCGTTGCATCCCGAACCCTACCTCCCTTCCGCCGGTTGACCGGATGGCGCCGGATTGGCGGCGGTTTTAGATGGCTTAGCTTTGGCCGGCCGGCGGGAATCCAGGTTGTAAGCTTCGAGTTTCAGACGCAACAGCGTGGGGTTCAACCCCTCGACAATTCCCATTACGCCCTCGAGAATCAAATCCCTGATTACGGCGGCGGCGCGCATCCGCCCCCTCAGCTTGTTGGCCACCGGCAGAAAGAAGATGTTGGCCGATCCGACCCCGTAAACGGTAGCCACGAAAGCCACCGCAATCCCGTGGCCGACTGCCTTGATATCTTCGAGGTTCTTCATCACCTGAATGAGACCCATCACCGCGCCGATGATCCCGATGGTAGGCGCATATCCACCGGCGGCCTCCCAGACTCTGGCATTGGCTTCGCCGGCGAGTTCGGCCAGATTATTGTCCAGCTCCATCATCTTGCGGAGCTCCTGAAGGTCGGTCCCATCCACCGCGAGGTTCAAAGCTTTGCGTAAGAATGGGTCCTGAATCGCGGCGGCCTCCATTTCCAGGCTGACGATGCCGTTTTTGCGGGCTACCGTGGCGTAGCGAATTAACGAATCGACTGTGGCCGCGGTAGAGTCGCCGGTTTCGAAGAATGCCCCACCCAGACTTTTGCACGCACTCAGAAACACCGGGAGCGGAGTGGTTACCAGGACGGCCCCCAGCGTTCCGCCGAGAACGATCATGGCGGCAGTCATCTGCGCCACATCCTGCAAGCTGCCCTTCTCGACCAGTAATCCGCCGAGGATTCCGGCGAAGGCCACGGCGATGCCGCCGAAGGTGGCAAAATCCGGTCTCATCCCTGACGGTTTAGACTGCTTGGACGGCGGTGCGGCGGATCTTGGGACGGTTTTAAGAGGCGCGGCAGGCATGAATGATCAGTCCAGTTCCTCCGGCAATTCGACGAATGGCGGGGTTTCCGACGGCCCCGCAAATATCCTGCGGCGGAATTCCACGATCCGTTCCACGACCTCCTCGGCAGTCTCCCGCACCCTCAGAATCTGCCCGGTGGTCAACGTAATGACCGTGTCCGGCGTGACATCGATGTGTTCGATCAGGTCGGAGTTCAGCACCATTGGTACATGGTTAAGGCGTGTCAGACGGATCATGTGCCTGCTAGATACTTATCGGCTCGATTGGTCTATATCCTTAGGATGGGTCCACGAGCCCGGACACCTACCTTTTTGGGGGTATGATGGATCTCCGAAAGGAACCGCATGGAATCTCCCGCCGCGACCGCACCGTTTGGCTTGTCCACGATTGGCCAGATCGGCCTAACCGCTACCGATGTTGAGCGCGGGATCGTGTTTTATCGCGACGTGCTCGGGATGACGCTGCTATTTCAGGTGCCGAACATGGCATTCTTCGCGTGCAGCGGCATTCGCCTGATGCTGAGCGCTTCCGAAAAACCCGGCGAACACTACAGCTCGGTACTGTATTTCAAAGTCGCGGATATCCGGCAGGCGCACGCAATCCTAGCGGAGCGCGGAGTGGTGTTTGAGCGCGAACCTCATCTGATCGCGCGCATGCCCGATCACGAGCTGTGGATGGCCTTTTTCCGGGATCCCGACCGCAATCTGCTGGCACTGATGAGCGAAGTTCGGCCGGGTTGAAGCGCTGCGGCCGGGCCGAACGAAGCGGGGCGGCCGGAGTGAAGCGGTACGGCCGGAGTGCAGAGATGCGGCCGGGCCGAACGAAGCGAGGCGGCCGGAGTGAAGCAGTACGGCGGGAGTGCAGAGATGCGGCCGGGCCGCAGCGCGGCCGTCGAAGGGAACCGCTGCCCTCTCGATGCCGCTGAAGAGGCCCCGCCGAGCCGCATCCTTCGCTCAGCGGCCCGAAACCATCACGCCTTTCCCGGCCGTTCCAATTCGTCCAGCAGTTCCGACATTCGCGGCGCCGCTTCGGAGCGTCCACCGTAGCGCACGTCATTGTAAGCCGCGGTAAACTGCTCCACCCGCCGGCCGAAAGGTGTCGCCGGAAGAGACCGCGCGAATTCCATGGGCGTGAACCAGACCGGTTTCTGGTACCCCTGGCGCCGCAGGACCTGCAACATGCGCTCGTACAGCAGCGTGGCATCGGCACCGCTGACCTCGCCGCGCCGAACCCGCTCCACGCGCCGGCGTTCGCGGAATGAGCGCCACAGCTTGGGTCCGCGCTCCCAGGCCAAGCCGATCATCAACAAGCCCGCCAGCGCTTCCAGACCGAACCGCTCGATCCAACTCAGGCCGCGCGCCACCAGCCGCGACCCGGCGCCCGCCAGCGAGTCGGACCACCCCATGCCCAGCCGGCGCACCGCCTGCTGGATGCGATCCGCCAGCGTTCCCTGGTGGTGGGGATCGTAGCCCACCACCCACTGCTGCCAGAAGGTTTCGGCGGCGTCCAGGTACAAACCGAATTTCGAGAATACCGAAAGCGAGTGCGACGAAAAATCGGGGGGCGTGGGGTCGAACGTGGCCCAACCATGGCCCGGAAGCCACGCTTCCACCCAACTATGGGCATCGGAAGCACGCACTACCCAGAGGTCGGAAATGGGATTGTACTCGCCCAGCTGAAAGCCCGTGGCCAGCCGCGACGGAATTCCCAGCGTCCGCAACATCACGGCCATAGCCGATGCAAAATACTCGCAGTGGCCTCTCCGGCGGACAAACAGAAAATCGGCCAGCGGGTCCTTCACCTGTTTCCGCGGCAACTCGAGGGTATAGCCGTAGCCGGTGCGCAGCCCCTGTTCGATGGCGCGCGCGCGGGCCAGGTCACTTACTGCGCCGGCGGTCATCGATTCGGCCAGTCCGGCGATCCGCGGGTCCAGGTCCGGCAGCCGCAGGTACTGCTCGCGGTGCATGGAATCGAGAACCGGTGGAGGGTAGATTGCCGTGGCGGTTTCCGGCGGTTCCTCCAGTACGGCGAAGGCGTCATAGCGGAAGCCCGATGGCGGCGTTTGCGGGAGGCGGAAGCATCCCGTGGCTGGTTCCACGGTGGTTCCTTCAGGCAAGCCGTCGACTGTTTCCGGCGTGCCGGCGAAGAACAGGGTTCGCGAGTCGAGATCGGTAAACTCCACGCGATAACTGCGTTGCGGGCCGGCATGGGCGCCGAGCGAGATGTGGCCATCGGACGCCATCTCGCCGCGCCCGCCCGCGATTCCGCGGCCGCGCGACCACGTCCACCCATCGAAATCGCCCAGCACGTCGCCGCGCCATTTCGCCGAGCCCATCGACTGATTGCCGTATATCTGCACGTGCATGACGGCGCGCGAGCTGACTTTGAACTCCCCGATATCGCCCAGGGTCACATGTTCCGAATAGCCGGGCACGCGAATCTGGCGCGAAGTGAGCGAAGACAGGGCGGCATCGGCGGTGCGCGGCAGAAGGAAAAACATGCCGGCGGTGAGAGTCAGGATGCCCAGCGCCATCCATGTCGCGAGCAGGGCGAGACGCGGATAAAAATGCTTCAATCCGGCGCGCGAAGTAGCCGGAGCCTTGCGCATGGAGCGGAGGATTTCGCCGCTCGAAAGTGCGGCGATGGCGAAGAGCAGGAACAGCGCCAGGCAAAGGAAGAAATTGAAATTGATGGAAAGAATAGCGGCGGCCAGCAGTTCCAGAAACGCGATCACGGCGATGTAAAGGTTGTCGCGATTGCTGCTGGCGGTGAGGATGCGCAGAACCGCCAGGAAAAAAACCAGGTGCACCGCGGCCGTCAGCAAATCGCGGGAAAGCAGGAAATAATCGGCGGCGAAAAATGCCGAATAGACAAGGGCGGCCACGGTCGCCGCACGCTCGGAGATATTCAGCCGCACCACGCCCGCCACCATCAGGGCGCGCAAGAGAATTCCGGCGCCGGTAAGAACCATGGTCGGAAGGTCGAGGTACGCGGACCCGGCAACCGCCAGGTAGCCGCTGGCCAGCAGGCCAAGCAGGGAAAACTGGAAAAAGCGCTCCACCGGGAGGGGAGGGCCCGCGGTAGCATCCGGCCGCACGGTCCTATTATAAGCGTTCGGGCGCTACCGTCTCTTGAACTTATCGGCCAGCGCCGCCACCGAATGCTCAAAACTGGGTTTTGGCGGAGGCGCGGGCCGAAAGTTCTTGCGCTGGGGCTCGGGGGCGGCGGCCTCCACGGCTTTCATGGAGAGAGCGATGCGCTTGGCCTTCGGGTCCGCGGTGATTACCTGCACCTTCACAATTTGCCCCACCTTCACGACCTCGCCCGGATCCTTCACGAAGCGGTTGGCGAGCTGGCTCACGTGCACCAGCCCATCCTGGTGCACGCCGACGTCCACGAATGCGCCGAAACGCGTGACGTTGGTTACCACGCCTTCGAGCGTCATTCCCGGATTCAGGTCGGCAATCTCCCGCACGTCCTCGCGCCATTTCGGCGCCACGAACTGCTCGCGCGGGTCGCGGCCGGGCTTGCGCAGTTCCTCGCGAATATCGCCCAGAGTGTACATCCCGACGGTCTCGGTGCGGAAGCCTTCCAGTTTCACCTGTTCGATGAGATCGGGCCGGCCGATGAGGTCCTTCACCGGAACTCCCAAAGACGCCGCGATTTTTTCCACCACCGGGTAAGATTCGGGATGTACGGCGGTGATGTCGAGCGGGTTATCGCCGCCGCGAATGCGCAGAAATCCCGCCGCCTGCTCGAAGGTTTTCGGTCCGAACCCCGATACCTCGCGCAGCTCGGCCCGCGACCGGAAGCGGCCCTTCTCGTCGCGATGCGCCACAACTTTCTGGGCCACCCGCTCTGAAATCCCGGCCACATACCGTAGCAGCGCCCAAGATGCCGTGTTTAAATCCACACCCACGCGGTTGACGCACGATTCCACGGTGGCTTCGAGGCTCTGCTTGAGGCGCCGCTGATCGACGTCGTGCTGATACTGGCCGACGCCGATGGATTTGGGATCGACCTTCACCAGCTCGGCGAGCGGATCCTGCAGACGCCGCGCGATGGAAATGGCGCCGCGAACCGTCAGATCGAGATTCGGAAATTCCTGCCGCGCGATTTCCGAGGCGGAATACACCGACGCGCCCGACTCGCTCACCGTGACGCTGAAGATCTTCGCCAGATTGGCCTCGCGCAGGAAATCCTGCACGAAAGCTGCTGACTCGCGCGATGCCGTCCCGTTTCCGATGGCGATGGCCTGCACGTTATGGCGCGCGATGAGGGAAGCCAGGGTTTGGCGCGCCCCAGCCAGGTCGTTCTTCGGTTCGAAAGGATAAATTACCGAGTGTTCGAGGAACCGGCCGGTATCGTCCACCACCGCCAGCTTGCATCCGGTGCGAATGCCGGGGTCGATCGCCAACACCGTGAGCATTCCCGCGGGCGGCGAGAGCAGCAGATTCTCCAGATTCTCGCGGAAGACCTTGATGGCCTCTTCATCGGAGCGGTCTTTCAATTCCAGACGTACTTCGGTCTGAATGGAGGGGTCGAGCAGGCGATCGTAGGAGTCTTCGATGGCTTTTTCGAGGTGCGGCACCCAGTCGCCGGGCGCCCGCACCACCTGCGAGCGCAGCCACGCGAGCGGCCTGACGCGGTCCATCTGGATTTCGAAGCTCAGGATGCCTTCCTTGGCCCCGCGCCGTATCGCCAGCATGCGATGCGAAGGAATCTTGCTGGCAGGCTCGCTAAACTGCGCGTACATCTGAAATTTGCCCTCGGGGTCGGGCACGCCTTCGATGGCGCGGCTCGCCACCAGGCCATCGGCCATCATCATGGCGCGGATTTCCTTGCGGAAAGCCGCGTTCTCGCTCACCATCTCGGCCACAATGTGGCGTGCGCCTTCGAGCGCCTCGTTGGCCGAGGCCACGCCTTTTTCCGCATTCACGAAAGCCGCGGCCAATCCGGCGAGGGATTGCGTGCCGGCCTGGTCCCAGAGGTATTGCGCCAGTGGTTCGAGTCCCTTCTCACGCGCGATCGACGCTTTGGTGCGGCGCTTCGGCTTGTAGGGCAGATAAAGATCCTCCAGCTCGTTCTTTTCCAGCACGGCGTGGATGCGCGCGGCGAGTTCGGGCGTGAGTTTGCCCTGCTCCGCGATCGTATCGAGGACGGTTTTCCGGCGCTCTTCGAGTTCGCGGAAATATTCCAGCTTCTCCTGGAGGTCGCGGACCTTCACTTCATCCAGGTTGCCGGTCGCTTCCTTGCGATAGCGCGCGATGAACGGCACGGTGGCGCCGCCATCGATCAATTCGATGACGGCGTGCGCGCCCTGGAGCGGAACGTTTACCTGTTGGGCGATATGAATGAGTACGGGGGCGGGTAATGCGATGGGGTCGGACATGGATGGGACGAACCTCCATCATCCCATGATGGGCGATGGATTCACCGGGCGGCCGGTCCCGGGATCGGCCGCTCGCTGGTAACTGTAATGCCTGCAACACCAAAAATCAGAAACCGATCCCGCGGACCGGTCGGCTCTGCGGGGCACGGGTGCGGCCGCTATTTGATCTCCACTTCATCGAGCTCGAATTCGAATTTTCCCGGCGATTGCCCGCGCGCGAAAATCAGTTGGTCGATATCGGAACCGTCGGTTCCGAAGGCGGTAAATGGAAAGCTGTACTGCTTCCATTCGGCGCCGGGCGTGAAGAACTGCATCTTGGGCATGCTCCCCTGGTTGGATTCGGTGGTCACCGCCACGATGCACGGCTTGCCATCGCCCCTGGCCCAGAAACTGATGGTCTTTTTAGCCGACAGGTTCACGGTTTCGGGCGGACCGCCGCCCGTCCCGCCCGGCGAGAACATCACACCCCCGAAGAGGAAGCCCGAGCCGGGAATCAGTTCGCCGCTGACCTTGAGCGCGCCCTTGGTGCCGTTGGCGCCAGGCTCGACCGCCGCGATATTAGCCGTCGATTTGCCGCCGTTCAGACCGTCGGACGCAGCCATCCAGGACCCGTAATTCGCGCTCACCTTCAGATCGTCGAAGTTGCTGACCACGCCGCTCTCGGAGCCCTTCGGCGGAGGCAGCGGCAGCGGCATGCCGGTTTCGCCGTGGACGCCCGTTACGGCCAGCTTCACCGATGTGGTTCGATCGGAACTCGGCCCCACCATGATGTCGAAGATCCCCGGTTCGACCACCTTGTGCATGTCCACGTCCAGCATGGAAAGCATGGCCGACGTTACCGTGAACTCCACCGTGCGCTTCTCGCCGGGCTTCAACGTGATCCGCTGGAAGGCTTGCAACTCCATCAGCGGACGCGTGACCGACGCTACACGCTGGTGGACGTACAACTGCGGCACTTCATCGCCCTCGCGCGATCCGGTGTTCGAGACATCGACCGTGACTTTCGCCGTACCTCCGGTAACGATGCTCGCCGGCGCGACTTTCAGGTTGTCGAATTTGAAGGAGGTATAGCTTAGGCCATAGCCGAACGGATAAAGCGGCTTCTTGTCGCCGAAGGCGTAGCTGCGGTCGGTGGACGGCTTCCGATTATAGAAATCGGGCAGATCGCCCACCGAATGCGGGAAGGAGATGGGCAGTTTGCCGCCGGGATTGACGTCGCCGAAGAGAACGCGCGCCGCCGCCGTTCCACCTTCCTGCCCCAGGTACCAGCCCTCGACGATCGCCGGCACGTGCCCGGCGATGTAATTGATGGAGAGTGGACGGCCGTTGAGCAGGAAGACGACTGTGGGTGTTCCGGTTTCCACCACCGCCTGCACCAGGCTGTTCTGCGCGCCCAGCAGATCGAGCGAATCGCGATCTCCCAAGTGGGTTTCCGACCATGCCTCACGATTGGTGCTTTCGTTTTCGCCGACCACCACGATCGCGACGTCCGCCTTTTTAGCCGCGTCGGCCGCGGCGCGCACCGATTCTTCCTGCGCTTTGGGATCGGCCAGCTTCACGTTGTCGTCGAACCATCCCCGGAATCCCGGCCGCGCGGTGGTGATCCTGCAACCCTCCGCGTAGACGACGTTGGCCTTCGTGCCAACCCGCGCGCGGATGCCATCCAGCACGCTTACGCCGTGCGCCGGTTCGCGGCTGTAGCCACCCAGGTGCACGTCGGCGGCGTTCGGCCCGATGACGGCGATCGTCTTCAACTTGTCGAGATCGAGCGGCAGGGTGTTCTTTTCGTTCTTCAGCAGCACCATCACTTCCTCGGCAGCTTTTTCCGCCAGCTTGCGGTGCTCCTCGCTGCCGGTGATCTGCTCGGCCTTGTCGGGGTCGACATAAGGATTGTCGAACAGGCCGAGGCGGAACTTCGCGGTGAGCACGCGCGCGGCGGCGCGGTCCACTTCCGCGATCGGCACCGCTCCCTGCTGCACCTGCTGGACTAATGTGCGATACGCGGTGCCGTCGGAGAGGTCGTAATCGACGCCCGCGGCGAGCGCCTGGCGCGCCGCTTCCGCTTTGTTGGCCGCCACATGGTGCGTGTTGACGAGCATCTGGATGCCGTAGTCGTCGGACGTGATATATCCGCGAAAACCCCATTCCTGGCGCAGCACCTTGTCCAGGAGCCAGTGGTTTGCGTGCGCGGGGATGCCGTCGATTTCGTTGTAGGATGCCATCACGCTTCCCACGCGCGCCTCCTCGACGGCGGCCTGAAACGGCACCAGAAAATTCTCGCGGATGATGTGCTCGGAATAATTGCCCGGCGCGGTGTTGGTGCCGCCTTCGGGCTGGCCGTGCACCGCGAAGTGCTTGGCGGTGGCCATTACGTGGTGACGGTCGATGAGCCACGAATCGCCCTGCAAGCCCGTAATCGCCGCCACACCCATGCGGGACGCCAGGTAAGGATCTTCGCCGTAGGTTTCTTCCGTCCGCCCCCAGCGCGGATCGCGCGCGATATCGAGCACCGGCGTAAATACCTGCCCGGCGCCCCGCGAGCCGGCCTCATCGCCCGCGGCGCTGAAGACCCGGTGGACCAGGTCCGGGTCCCACGTGCTCGCCAGTCCCAATGCCTGCGGAAAACTGGTGCTGTGATATTCCATGAACCCGTGCAGGGCCTCGCCCATGAATAATGCCGGAATGCCGAGCCGCGTCTTTTCGCGCAGGTAGCGTTGCGCGGCATTGCGCAGGATGGCCGATTGCCTCGGCGTCAGCGCAAAATCGGGGTTGTCCCACTGCCGGAACGCGGCGCGCGCGGTTTCGCTGGTATAAGTGCCGGTGGGGTCGATCACATCGGCTTGCAATTCGCTGCCGCTCACGAGTTCGTGGACCTTCTCTTCGAGCGTCATGCGGGAAAGGAGATCGGCGACGCGATCTTCGATGGCGAGATTGGGATTGCGGTACTTGGGAGTCTGTTCCTGGCCCATCAGGGCGATCAGCACCACGAACGGTAAAACGCGATGGAGTTTCATGCGCCGGCTCTCCTGGAGCCGTGTGAAAGCACATGTTACTCCCTGGCACCGCCGGGCGCCCGCCGATTTAACAATCGCCCGAGCGGTTCTTATCCGGGAGAACCCGGGAGAATGCGGATGGCCACGGGCTGGGGAGTCTTCGCCGCTCCCTGCAGCAAGTTCGGCACAAGCGCCAGGGAGCAATAAGCGTCCCCCGACCCTCCCGAATCGTCCCAGCGATACGCGCTCCGCTTGCCCGGCTGTGGCGAACGGTTCACGACCGTGGAATTGCGCGTCCGCGGGTCATATCGACTTGAAAATTCAGTACCGGAGCGAAAAAGTGCTCCCAGGGGTGGGAGCGGGCGGGAAGACGCCGCGATCCACCATATTTAATAGTTAAAGAGCTTGTTTATAGATTCTAGTTGACAATGAGTTGCAAGTGAGATCAAATGAGCTTTTGAGGATGCCATGGTGAACCGCCTCCTTTTTGCTCTCCTCCTGACTGCTCCCCTGTGCGCCGCGAACGGCGCCAATGTGGCCGGCGCCGTATCCGATCCGACCGGCGCCGCGATCCCGGCGGCGGCTATTACGCTACGCAGCACGGATACCGGCGCGATCCGCCGGATTACGTCGGCGGCAGACGGAAGCTACTCGTTCGATGAACTTCCCGCCGGCCGCTATACCGTCGAGGCCGTGCGTGCGGGATTCAATCCGTACGCCAAGCCTGCGTTCGAGATCGCAGCCGGCGAAACCCGCCGGCTGGACATCGCCATGACGGTCGCAGCCGTCAGCGACACGGTCACCGTCACGGATTCCGCCGCCGCAGTACAGACGTTCGATACGCAATCCGGCGGCACTCTGACGGCGGCGAAAATGGCGGCGATTCCGGTCAACGGCCGCAGTTTCACCGATCTGCTCGCGCTCCAGCCGGGTGTCATGCCCGCCAGTTCGCAACAGCCCAACGCGGTCGTGATGGCAGGGTGCACCAGCGCGCCGCCTTCGGGCGATCTCGACCCCGGCAATCTCTCGGTGAGCGGCCAGCGCGAGACCGCCAACGGTTTCAGCGTGAACGGCGCCGCGGCCCAGGAGGATTTCAACATGGGCGCGGCCATCGTGCCCAACCTCGACTCCATTCAGGAACTGCACGTGCTGACGGGCAATTTCAACGCCGAATACGGCAATTTCAGCGGCGGCCAGGTGCTCGTGACCACCCGCTCAGGTGCAAATCAGTTGCACGGAAGCGTTTTCGAATACCTGCGGAACACCGCGCTCGACGCCCGCAACTTCTTCGCGCCGGATCGCGCGGAGTACGTCCGGAACCAGTTTGGTGGAACGATCGGCGGCGCCGTTCGCAAGGACAAGTTGTTCTACTTCGCCGATTATCAAGGCACGCGGATGACTCAAGGGGTCGATACGGGGCTGATTTCCGTGCCGTCGGTCGAGGACCGTGCGGGTAATCTCTCCGATGTCGCAAGTTCGCTCACGGGTAGCGTGAACGGCCAGTATTGGGCCGATCAACTTTCGCAAAAACTCGGCTATACCGTCAACCCGGGAGAGCCATATTACACAGCGGCCTGCGTGACCGCAGCGCAGTGCGTATTCCCGGGCGCGCAGATTCCGCAGCGCGCCTGGTCCGCACCCTCGAAAGCGCTGCTGCCGTTCATTCCCGCACCCAATCACGGCGCCGGCATCTTCTCCACGTCCGCTCAAAACGACGCGCTTCGCGACGACAAGGCCGCGATCCGAATCGACGGCACCGCGAGGTTCGGCATTTTCGCAGGGTATTACTTCGCCGACGATTACACCCTCAATAATCCTTATCCGACCGCCCAGGGCGGCGCCACCGTTCCCGGGTTCAACGCCCTTTCGACCGGTCGCGCGCAGCTGGCCACGCTTTCGCTGACCACCACCTTCGGACCGGCGGCTGTAAATGAGCTGCGGCTGGGATACCTGCGCTCGGCCAACGACGTGGGCCAGCCGGCCGGCGGCGTGGGGCCCTCGCTGGTCTCGCAAGGCTTTGTCAATCCGTCCGGCCAGGCCTCGATCGTCGCGCTTGACCCGCGCATCGAAGGCATCGAGAACGTCAATTTCAACGATTTCACGATCGGCGTAGATACCACCGGCGCCGCCCAGGCCAACAATACCTATCAGTGGTCGGACAACTTCTCGAGGGCGCTCGGCCGCCACACGATGAAATTCGGCGCGAGCGTGCATCTCGACCAGGTCAACATCAATCCCGACGCGGTTTACAATGGCTCGTTTCTCTTTCAGGGGACGGAAACCGGCTCCGACTTTGCCGATTTCCTTCTGGGAATTGCCAGCAGTTACAATCAGGCCGACTCGCGCGCTTTCTATCTGCGCAACCATTATGCCGGCGTCTTCGCGCAGGATACTTTTCAAATCTCTCCCAAGCTGACTCTCAACTACGGTTTGCGCTGGGACCTGCTGCCCCCGTGGAGCGAAAAATTCAACCAGTTGCAGACGCTCGTGCCCGGGCAACAATCGGTGGTCTATCCCGGCGCGCCCGCCGGCCTGGTGTTTCCCGGCGATCCCGGAGTTCCCGGCTCGCTCGCGCCCGCCCGCTACAGCAACTTCGCGCCGCGCGCCGGAATCGCCTGGTCGCCCGATACCAAGACCGCCGTTCGCGCGAGTTACGGCATGTTCTACACCGCGATCGAAGGGCTTTCGGCCGGCATCATGAGCGCCAATCCGCCCTACGGCTACGATTACGACAGCGTCGCGCCGCCGCTCTTTACCTCGCCGTTCGTGACCGCATCGAGCGGGCAGAGTGTCGGGCAGCGCTTTCCGGAGCCAATCCCCTCGTCGGCCGCGTCCGCTTCGAATCCCAACAGTTCCGTCAATTGGTCGCCATACCTGCCGATCACCGGCGTGCCGTCGTTCGATCGCGGCAACCTCACGCCGTACACCGACAGCTACGCTTTCGCCATCGAGCGCCAGGTGGCCCGCGACACCTTGCTCACCGCGAGTTATAACGGCGCCCAGGCGCATCACTTGCTGGTTTTGATTTCGGCCAATCCCGGCAATCCCGCGCTTTGCCTAAGCTTGAGCCAGCCAAAGGACGTCATGCCCGGCACCCCGACCTGCGGGCCGTTCGGTGAAAGCGGCACGTATGTGACTTCCGCGGGACAGACCATCCAGGGCACGCGCGGCCCGTTCGGTCCGGATTTCGCCGCCGTCACTTATCAGAAGACCATTGGCAATTCCGCTTACAGCGCCTTCGATCTCTCCCTGCGCCACAGTGGGCGCGGCCTGGACCTGCAACTCGCTTATAGCTTCGGCAAATCGATGGACGAGTCTTCGAGCCTCGCGGAAGCCGTCAATCCGCTCAATCCGAGCCTCAGCCGCGCACCCTCCGCCTTCGATCTGCGCCAGAACCTGGTGGCCAGCTACGATTGGAAACTGCCGCTGGGGAAGGTGAGCGGTTGGTCGCTCTCCGGCGTGGCGCGTTTCACCACCGGACTCCCCGTCACGCTCTTCAACAACAACGACACGTCGCTGCTCGGCACCATTCCCAACGGCATCAACAACAATGGCGTCGATACGCCGGATTACACGCCCGGCAACCTTGCCGTCAATCGCGACCCGCGCAGTGGCCGGCCGGCGTTCAATACGGCGCTATTCAGTCTGCCGCCGCTCGGCCAACTCGGGACTGCCGACCGCCGTTTCTTCTACGGCCCCGGCATGGCGAATTTCGATATGGCCCTGCACAAGACGGTGCAACTGGCCGACTCCCGCTCGGTTGAATTGCGCGTGGAAGCGTTCAACGTCTTCAATCACGCGCAATTCTTCGGACCGGCCTCCGTCAACGGCAACATCAGCAGCGCGTCGTTTGGCCAGATCGTCAGCGCGCAGGCGCCGCGCGAAGTCCAACTCGCGGCGCGCTTCCGTTTTTGATTCCGCGGTTAGAATTGATCCGCGCTACGCACGATACCCACGCCGTTGGCGGCGCCGTTGATGGTGTCCGCCGGCTGCAGCAGCGTGAGGTTGCCGTCCTCGTCCACGGAGAACATCGACAGGTGCGTCACCGGCCCGTTGCCGTCGATTACCGCGATCATCCCGCCGGCAAATGCGATGTCCGTCGGGTCGCCATTCAGCGTCGCCGCCACCGCCGCGTCTTGTACGATCTTCTGGCCGTAGACCGCATAGCGCGAAATGCTCATGCTGGGCGAATTGCTGGAAAACAAAAACGGGCCTTCGAGCGTCAGCCAGCATGGCGCCATCTGCGTGCCGGACGGAGCGGTGGTCAGCACGGCGCCGTCGCGGACCAGGCTGATCTCATTGGCATGCGCAATGGTGACATAAATGTCGTTGCCCCGCGCCACGCTGCCGAACGGCGTGTTGACGTTCGCGGGAATATTCTTTACCGCCGTCGCCGCGCCGTCAATCTGGCCGTCGGAAGCGAGCGCCACGGTTTCGACCTGATTGCTCTTTTCGGTAATCAAAAGCTGGCCGTCCGCCACCACCACCTGCGCGGCCGAGCCATCCGCCACCAGCAGTTTCGCCGATCCATCGGCGCCGGTATTGGCAAACGGTCCAAACATCCAGTGCGATTCCACTTCGGTGGCGCCCAGCACGTAGAGGTGATCGTTTCCGAACGCCACGCTGACAGGCTTGGCCACCGTGGGGATTACTTGCACCAGGTGCAAGCCGCTGCCGGCCCGTTGGAATAACGTCACGTTATTGGAGCCGTAGTTCACGGCGGCGACCAGGTCTCCGTTCACCTCGATTCCGCCGGAGTTGCCACTGACGCCTCCCTGGCCCTGGGTGGAAAGTGTCTGCACGAGTTTCCCGGCGGTATTGTATACCAGCAACTGGTTATTGGCCGCATTCGACGCCGTGACCACCAGCGCATTGGTGTCCATGGCCGCAAAAGCGGCGCTTGCCGCGCCCACCAGAGGCGCGAGTATTCTGAAAAAGTGGCGTATCTGCATCCTGTTCTCCTGAGCAATGAAATTCGGCGTTCGCATTGTCCCCGCGACCGCCGTTGCCAGAGTCTTCGCCGGAAACCGGACGAAAGTTACGCCGCACCGTAACTTTCTTGCGTGGCGAAACGTACGCTCTTTCAGCAGGTGTTACAAATCGTCAAAAGGAGCCGGCACAGCCGATGATGGTAATAATTGGGTGAGCAGCTTTTCCCTTATGCACCCTGACGGCGAACTGGAAGCGCTGATGGCTCGATATCAAGAAGGTGATTTCACCGCCGCCACAGCTCTCATCGATCGCCTGAGCCCGCGCATTCACCGTTTTTTTGCCGTGCAGTTCACGAGCCGCGCATCCGCTGACGACTTGCTTCAGGAGACCTGGCTCCGCATCCACGAAGTGCGCCACACCTACCGGCCGGGCGAGCCGGTGTTACCCTGGCTCTACGCCATCGCGCGCCATATCCGCGTGGACCACTATCGCAAGGCCGGCCGCACCTCGGCCCGCGAGACCAGCCTCGACGAAACGCCCGAGATTCCCGCGCCGCACGGCGCGCACGCCGCCGCAATGACGGTGGAAGAATTGCTCGCGCCGCTGCCGCCGAGCCAGCGCGAAGTGGTCGAAATGCTGAAGATAGCCGGGATGTCGCTGGAGGAAGTGGCGCGCGCCACGTCTTCGAGCATCGGATCGGTGAAGCAGAAGGCCTTCCGCGCTTACGAGAAACTGCGCGAGCGTCTGGGCAGAATGGGAGGTCGGTCGTGAGAGACGGCGAGATCGACGACATCCTGAAAAAAGCCGCCGATGCCCGTCCCGGTCCCGATCCCGCTTTGCTCGATCGCATCGCCGGATCGATCCAGCCGGGCATGCGTCCGGTCCGCCCGCTGCCGTCGGCGCGCGCGCTCGAACTGCTTCTCTACCTTGCCGCCCTGGCGATTTCCGTGATCGTCGCTGCCAAGCTGGGCCTTCATGGATTCGCGGCGATGAGCGGGCCGCAGATCCTGATCCTGGCGGCCATTCCGATCCTCATCGCCCGAGCCACGGTGTTGACGATTGGCGCAATGACGCCCGGCAGCAAGGCGCGCGAAGCCCCGTTGACCCTTTTTGGCATCGCCTGCGCGTCGTTGGTGGCCCTTTTCGCGATCCTCTTCCGCGATCCCCTGAGCGGCCCGTTTGTCGCGCCGGGTCTGGCGTGCCTCAGTGCGGGGGTCATCACCGCGATCCCCGTCGGGCTCGCCGCCTGGTGGCTCCTCCATCGCGGGTTCGTCGTCAATCTAGCCGGCGCCGGGCTCGCGGCGGGCACGCTTGCCGGCCTCGCGGGCGTTGTCATGCTCGAATTGCATTGCCCGAATTTCCAGACCGCCCACGTCATCGTCTGGCACATGGCCGTAGTCCCGGTCAGCGCCGCGCTAGGCCTGCTGGCGGCGAAACTGGTACAGATCCGCCGTGCCCACCGTCGCGCCGGCTAGCTTGAGATACAGAAAAAGCTGACATTTGTGATTGACGATGTGCTCCAGGTTGCCGAGCAGCAGGGTAAGAATCGATTCGCCGGCGGGAACGAAGACGGTGGGCAGGCGGCGATCCAGGTCTTCGTCCCCGAGGATTCCAAAGCCCTCGGAGATCTTCGCGCGATAAACCTCGATGCGCTCCCGTGCTTCCATCACCCCGCAAGCGAAGTTCACCGGCAGCGCCTGGAGTTCGGCGAAGTGCTCCAGTTCTCGCGGGTGCGCCGCGTGGAGCACTGCGCAAACTCCCGCGAGGCAATCCAGAAAATGTCCCAGCAACTGTCCGAGCGTCCACGCTCCCGGAATCTTGGGTGCCCATTCCGGCTCCCGAACGAGCCCCAACAAGTGAATCGTCCGTTCGATTTGTTCGTCGATTTTCGCGTGAACCGCCGCCCCCAGCGGGTTCACTAATAACCCCCGCGTCCCCGTCCGCCGCGTCCGCGCCCCGTGGGCTGGTTCGGCGCTCCGCCGAACGTCAGCGTTACGTCGGCGGTATGATCCTGGTCGTTGATCTTGACGTCCGCCTTGGTCTTACCCAGATTGTCGAACAGGCCTTCTTCCCGCACCGTTCGCAGGAACATATCGGGATAATCCGGATTGAACGGCTTGCCCGGCTTCATCGTCCAGATGCGGGTGATTTCCGCCTCGCCCTCCAGATCCAGTCCCACGACCGTAAGCTTCCGCATGGTGAACTGCGTGCCGGCATCCACCCACAGCGTCAAATCGACCATGCGCTTATCGTCGTCGATCGACCGCCGGGTGGTGATATCGGAATTCATGTAGCCGGCGTGTTTCAGCATTTTCTTGATGCGGTCGACACCGTCGCCGATCTGGTCGAAATTCGCGACCTGGTTGGTCTTGAACGCACCCGCCGCAATCAGTTCTTCGGGCTTCAGCGGCGTCGGGCCATCGATGCTCACCTTGCGGAGTTTGTAAGGCTCGCCCTCTTCCACGGTCACCGTTACACGTAACCCCTTGATCTCTTTGTCCGGATCCGGCGCCGTCTTGATAGAGGGAAAGGCCACCCGCACGCGGCCGCTGGTTTCATAGATCGGCCGAACCGCGGCATTAAGCGCCTCGCGGAAACGGTCTTCGGTATAAGGCATGCCGATGGCCGGCTGCATCGCGTCCTGCAATTTCGACTCGGGAACCACCTGGTTGCCCTTGAAGAAAATGAGCGCTACCGCCGGCAGCGGAATATCGGGGTGGAAGCTGATCACCCATTCTCCCGGGCGCCCGGGAATCACCCCCCCGATGATCTTTACTTTGGTCCCTCTGGCAGCCAGATATTCTTCCACCCATTTCTGGTAGCGCTGGAACACCGGCTGCGATGCGGGCAGCTTGCCATTGGCAAAGATGGGGTCCTTGGCCTTCAGAGTGGCGGTGAGATCGCGCTCCGAAACGTGCAGGTCGTCGAACTGGACAGGATAAACCTGCTCGATTTCGGTTACCTGAAAAGTGGCCACAAACCCCCGTGTGCCCGCTTCCGGTGCGAAGCTGTAACTTACCGTGTCGAATGCGCCCGAAGCCAGCAGCCGGTCGCGCGCAGCGTCGAACTCAGTCCGCCCCACCACCTGCCCGACCTTTAAAGCCGCGATTGTCAGCACCTGTTGCACGGTATAGTTATGATTGCCCTGCACTTTCAAGCTTTCGATGGGCCAGCGTCCATCCACTGCGGCCGGCGCGGGCTTTTTCTGAGCCGGCTGGGAAGTCTGCCCGAATCCCGGACTGGCCGCCAGCATCAGAACTAATAACAGCCGTTTCATATCTTTATGGTAGACGCACCGGCCCGACACCCGGTGACATGGGTAGAATGAAAAAAGTGCCTTACGACCTGATTGTGATCGGGAGTGGTCCCGGCGGCTACTCCGCAGCCATACGCGCCGGCCAGTACGGATTAAAAACAGCGCTCATTGAAAAACAGCCCCGTTTGGGCGGCACCTGCCTTTTGGTGGGATGCATCCCCACCAAGAGCCTCCTTCAGACAGCCGATGTCTGGGAGCGATTCGTCCATTCCGATGCCGAAGGTATTCAGTGCGAGAATCCGCGACTGGATTATCCCAAGGTGAAGGACCGCAAGGACGGCATCGTCACCAAGCATTCCAAGGGCGTCGAATTTTTGCTTAAGCGCGCCAAAGTCGAGCGAGTGACGGGTTACGCCACGTTGAAGGGCGGCGGAAAAGTGGAAGTGAGGTCGCATTCCGGCGTGCAGACGTTGGAAGCGAAGAACATCATCATCGCCACCGGATCGGAAGCCCGCATGTTGCCGGGACTCGAGCCCGACCCCGAATTCATCCTCACCAACATCGAGATTTTAAACCTGACCGCGGTTCCCAAGAGCCTTGGCATCATCGGGGCGGGCGCGGTGGGCGTGGAATTTGCTTCGATTTTCAAGCGCTTCGGCACGGACGTGACGGTCATCGAGATGCTTCCGCGCATCGTGCCGGTGGAAGACGAAGATATTTCCAAAGAGCTCGAGCGCAATTTTCGCAAGCAGAAAATTCGCGTGGAAACCGGCGCCAAAGCAGCCAACATCCGTAAGACCGGAAGCAGCGTGAAACTGACCCTGATCACCAAAGAGGGGAAGGAAGAGGAACTCGAAGTCGAGAAACTGCTGATCGCGGTCGGCCGCAAGCCCAATGTCGACAAGATCGGCCTGGAAAACACGAAAGTCGAGCTGGATCGCGGATTTATCAAGACCGACCGGAACCAGCAGACCGCCGAGCCGGGAATTTACGCCATCGGCGACGTGGTGGCCGGCACTCCACAACTCGCCCACGTGGCGACCCGCGAGGGGATGATCGCCGTGGCGCACATGGCCGGAAAGCCGGCCATGCCGATCCACAAAAATCGCATTCCCGGCTGCACTTATACCGAGCCGGGCATCGGCAGCGTGGGACTCACGGAAGCACAGGCGCGCGCGGCGGGCTACCAGGTCAAAATCGGCCGTTTTCCCTTCGCCGGCGACAGCCGCGCCACCATTCTGGGCCATCACGAAGGCTTCATCAAGGTAGTGGCCGACGAAAAGTATGGCGAAATTCTTGGCGTCCACATCATCGGACCGGAGGCATTCGAGCTCATCGGCGAGGCGGTCACCGCCATGGAATCGGAAGCCACCGTCGAACTCATGATGCAGACCATCCACGCCCACCCCACCCTTTACGAAGCTATGGGCGAGGCGTTCAACGCCGTCTACGGGCTTTCGATCAATGCGTAAGTGCCAGGTGCGCGAACTCGGACGCATCGCCTACGGCCCCGCGCTCGCATTGCAGCAGGAGTTGACCGCCGAGCGCAAGGCCGGCACGATTTCCGACCAGCTTTTGCTGCTCGAACACTCTCCCGTCATCACGCTCGGCCGGAATGGCCATTATGAAAACCTGCTTGCCAGCCCCGCCATCATGGAGCGCGCGGGAATTTCGTTTTACCCAACCGACCGCGGCGGCGACGTGACGTATCACGGCCCGGGCCAGCTTGTCGCCTACCCCATTCTCGATCTCCGCGAGTGGAAGCGCGACGTGGGCGCTTTCGTCCGTACCATCGAGCAGACCATCATCGATACCGTGGCCGATTATGGCATCGAGGCCGGCCGCATTCCCAAATTGACCGGGGTGTGGGTGGGCGATCGCAAAATCGCCGCCATCGGAGTGCACATCAGCCGCTGGGTCACTTCGCACGGTCTGGCACTGAATGTCTTCACCGATTTGAGCTATTTTCAATACATCGTTCCCTGCGGATTAACCAAGCCCGTGACCTCTATGGCGCAGCTCGGCGTCCGCGCTACGCTGGAAGAAGTTTCCCGATCGCTGGCCGCACACTTTGGCCGCAACTTTGATTGCGAGATGCTGTTTGAGGCCCCTGCCCTCGCAGCCGAAAGAGAGAACTGATCCATGACCGACGTAGTGATGCCCCAGATGGGCGAAAGCATAGTCGAAGGTACGCTCACCAAGTGGCTGAAGAAGCCCGGCGAGCGCGTGGAACGCGACGAACCTCTGTTCGAAATCTCCACCGATAAAGTCGATACCGAAATTCCTTCGCCCGCCGCCGGAACTCTGACCGAAGTGCTGGTGGAAGAAGGGAAGACCGTGGGCATTAATACGGTCGTGGCGCGCATCGATGGGGCCGGAGGAGCCGCCGCCAAATCCGCTGCGCCAGCCGCGGCAGCTCCCGCGCCTCCGAAGGCCGAACCGGCGGAGCCGGAGCCCTCACCGGTGTCCGCGCCGCCACCCGCCGCCGCACTTCCCGTGGAACAGCCGCCCGCCGAGCCCACCGGACCGCTTTCCCCGCTGGTCCGCAAGATGGCGCGCGAACACAATATCGATCTCAGCAAAGTTCGCGGCACCGGGGCCGGAGGGCGCATCTCCAAGCAGGATCTGGAAGTTCACATCGCCCAAACCGCGGCGCCGGCTGCCGCTCCCATGACACAGCCGGCTGCGCCCGCGCCGGTGCAGGCTCCTCCGCCCGCCGCGCCATCCATTCCGTATCAGGCACCCGGCGGCCAGGCGAAGACGCGCATCGAGCCCATGAGCACCATGCGCCTCAAGATTGCCGAGCATATGGTGCTGTCGAAGCGCACTTCGGCGCACGTCACCACCGTGCATCGCGTGGATATGACGAAAGTCGCCAGGCTACGCGCAAGATTCAAGGAGCAGTTCCAGAGCAACTACGGGTTTTCGCTCACCTATCTGCCGTTCGTCGCGCGCGCATCGGTTGCCGCGCTGCGCCAGTTTCCGCTCCTCAACGCCTCGCTCGACGGCAATAACATCGTTTACCATAACGAGATTAATATCGGGATCGCGGTCGCGCTGGAAAACGGCCTGATCGTTCCCGTGATCCGCAACGCCGACGAGAAGAACATTCTCGGTTTGCAGCGATCGGTGGTCGATCTTGCCACGCGCGCCCGGTCCCGCCAGCTCAAGCCCGATGAAGTCGTGGGCGGAACTTTCTCCATCACCAATTTCGGAAGCTTCGGCAGCCTGGTCGGCACGCCGGTGATCAATCAGCCGCAAGTTGCCATTATGGGCGTGGGCACGGTGGACAAGACACCGGTGGTGATCGACGACGCCATCGCCATTCGCTCCATCTGCCACCTTTCGCTCAGCTTCGACCATCGGCTCATCGACGGCGCGCTGGCCGATCAGTTCATGACGAAAGTGAAGCATGTGCTGGAGAACTGGTCGGAAGAAGTGCTGTAGGGTGGAGCCAGGAGTCGGGAGCTGGCTGGCTCTGGAACGAAAGAAGTTAACCTTGCGCCGGACTGATTTGCCCCTGCCAGCGGCACCCGCGCCGGCGTTTGGGCACGAAAAAAGGCGACCAAGGAAACCGGCGGCCATCCGCCGGTGACTTAGGGGAACCGTGTTCCGCGCGCCGTGTTCTTTCCCCGCCTCTGCTCACTTGCCTTGATCATTTCGTTCAGGTCCCCCGCCGGCCGAATCTCGAAAATGTTGCCGTACGTCAGCGCCGGATGCTGCGCCATGAGCTCGACCGCATGATTCATGTCCCTGGCCTCGAGCACGAGGATGCCGCCGAGTTGTTCCTTGGTTTCCGTGTAGGGGCCGTCGGTGGTCGCCACTTTGCCGTTCTTCCGGTAAATGGTCAACGCGGTTTCCGCAGGCTGGAGCGCTTCTCCGCCAGCCCAGTTCCCGTTGGCGCGAAGATGGTCGTCGTATTCGAAACAGCGGTCGAACATAGCGATTCGATCGCCGTCGGTCATACCGTCGAATTTTTCTTTGTCGTAATAGCCCAGGCAGACGTATTTCATGGTTCTTCTCCTCGCGTCGAGAGGTTCACTCGCTTCGTCCGGGTTCGGGTTGCGGAGCCGGGTAGAAAAGAAGCTCGCGGACCTCGCCGGGCACCTCGCAGGCGATGGCAGCCTTCTTCGCCCAGGCAAGCGCTTCGTTCAGATCGGCGGCTTCGAGTATCCAGAATCCGCCCATGTGTTCCTTGGTCTCGGTGTACGGTCCGTCGGTGACAACGACCTGGCCGTCGGGCCGCTTTCGCAGGGTCTTCGCGTTGGCGGCTGGGGAAATGCCGCAGGCGAATTTCCTGGCGCCGGCAGCAATCATTTCGCGGTTGAGCGCGTGGATCTCTTCGATCATCGCTTCGGTTATGGTGGATGGGTCGAAATCGTCGGGGATGTAGTTGCAGATCAAATACTGTGGCATGAATTCTCTCCTTGTTCGCTTCTATTCGCAGAGCCGTAGCTCTTCGTCTGCATATAGTCGCCGGGAAAACCGAAAATCGACAGCCGGCTCAAATTTTTAATTTCAGCTGCCGAATCCGCTCTTCGAGGAACCGCCGCTCCGGCTCCTGTTGGGTCAGCGCCAAGGCTTTCCCGTAAGAGGCCCGGGCCTCGGCCGTCCTGCCGAGCCGTCGGCACATATCTGCCCGGGCGGCATGCGCCAGGTAGTAGTTTGCCAATTCGCCGCGGTCCAACAAGGCGTCAACCTGGGCGAGGCCGGCTTCCGGGCCGTCGCACATGGCAATGGCCACGGCGCGATTGAGATGGACAACCGGCGAAGGCTGAATCCGCACCAACTGATCGTAAAGCCCAACAATCCGGCGCCAGTTCGTCGCGGCGGCCGACTCCGCCTCCGCATGAACGGCGGCAATCGCCGCCTGCAGTGTGTAGGCGCCGAAGCGGCGGGACTGGAGGGCTTTTTTCACCAGTGCCGCTCCTTCCGAGATCTGGTCGCGGTTCCAGAGCGAGCGGTCCTGGTGCTCCAGCAAAATCAGTTCGCCGGCCGGAGAGGTTCTGGCAGCGCGACGGGAATCCTGCAGCAGCATCAGGGAAAGCAGACCAATGGCATCCGGCTCCGGCTGGAGTTCGGCCAGCAACCGGCCCAATCGAATCGCCTCGCCGGTCAGTTCGGCGCGCGTTACCTCAGTTCCCGCGGCGGCCGAATAGCCCTCGTTGAAGACGAGATAGACGACTTGAAGCACGGCGTTCAGACGCTCCGGCAAATCGTGCGGGGCCGGAACTTCGTATGGAATCGGTGTCTCCCGAATCTTGGCTTTGGCGCGTACAATCCTTTGGGCGAGCGCCGCCGGCGTCACGAGAAATGCGCGGGCGATCTCCTCCGTGGTCAGGCCGCAGATTTCGCGGAGGGTGAGCGCAACCTGTCCCTCCGGAGGCAGAGCGGGATGGCAGCAGGTGAAGATCAGCCGGAGACGATCGTCCTCGATCTCTTCATCTCCGGTCTCTTCTTTTCCGCCGGGAGCGTCGTCGACACGCGATTCCATGTGGGCAACCAGATCCCTCTGTGCCCCGTTGAAGCGCGCGCGCCGGCGGATCGCGTCGATCGCCTTGAAACGCGCGGTTGAAATCAACCAGGGGCGCGGCTTGTCCGGAATGCCGGTCTGAGACCAGAATTCCAGCGCGGCGGCGAATGCCTCGTGCATGGCCTCTTCGGCGAGATCCAGATCTCCGAGGATGCGCACCAGCGTCGCCAGAACCCGGCCCGATTCCGACCGGTAAAGCGTCTCGATGGTGTTGCTGAGTGGCTCGGGCACGGACGGCGTCATCTACGCCAAAGCTAGCAAACGCAATGGCTCGACACAAATACGCTCTGCCGCGGTGGACGAGCGCCGTAGCACCATGTGGTTAGTCGACCAGAAATCCAACCCACCCTCAAGTGCGCGAAAGTGACTGCCCGTCACTCCTGTTTTGCAGGATCGCCGGTGATGAATACCGTCTCGTCGGGGCGGACGAGTTTATCGCGTTCGCGGATTTCGCGCTCCTGCTCCTCGGGGTTGCCGTCCAGGCGCTTGATGTGTTCTTTGATGCGCTCAATCTGGCGCGCGTCGTCGGCGTTCTTCTTGCGCATTTCCTGAATCAGGTGCTCTTTTTCTTTCCACGCGCGAACGCCGTGCGGACCGGCGAGCGTCACCGCGGCATAGACCACCACACCCATAAACGCCACTCCGAATGCCCACCGGCGGAACCTGGTTCTCATCGCACCTTTTTGTCGCAAAGACGGCCTGGAACATAATAGTACCATCGCGAACCAGGAAAATGACAGATAAGATTGTTGTGTTGAGTACCTGCGCCAACGAAGATGAAGCCGGGCGTCTCGCCCGCTTGCTGGTCGATCGCCGCCTGGCGGCTTGCGTCAGCATTTTGCCGCGTGTCAGAAGCATTTACCGGTGGAACGGAGCGGTGGAATCGTCGGAGGAATGGCTGCTGTTGATCAAATCGTCGCGCCGGCTGTTTGAGGAACTCCGAACCGCCATCGAGAGCGCGCATTCCTACGAGGTGCCCGAAGTGCTGGCGCTTCCGGTGGTGGACGGCGCCGCTTCTTACCTCGCTTGGCTAGACACCAATTTAGAGGAAGGACCGGTCGTCGAGTAGTGCCCCACTCAGATACCAACGCGGCTCCCCTGGCCGATGGCCTCGCTCTGATTTTCGACATGGATGGGGTCATCCTGGATTCCAATCCGCTGCATCGCGAGTCCTGGAGCGCATTCAGCCGGCGCTACGGCGTGGAAACCACTCCTGCCATGCTGGAACGGATGTATGGACGGCGCAACGACCAGATCGTCCGCGATTTTTTCGGCACGGGCCTCCCGGAAGCCGAGATTGCGGCGCGAGGGGCAGCTAAAGAGAAGCTCTATCGGGAAATGTTGGCGAGCCGGATCGAGGAGGTCCTGGTTCCGGGAATCCGTGATTTTCTCGATCGGCACGGCAGCGTCCCCATGGCAATAGCTACCAACGCCGAACCGGAAAATGTAAATTTTGTGTTGGACCGCGCGGGCCTGCGAGGCTATTTCCGCGTGGTGGTGGACGGCCACCAGGTAACCCATCCCAAGCCTCACCCTGAAATCTATCTACGGGCCGCGGAGTTACTCCACACCCCGCCGGAAAACTGTATCGTGGTGGAAGATTCGATCACCGGAGTGGAGGCAGCCAAGGCTGCTGGAATGCGGGTACTCGGGATAGCTACTACTTATGTTAACTTGCCGGGTGCGGACGCGATGGCGGATAATTTTTGCAACGGAAATATAGACGCATGGCTAAAGGCCCAACAAAGGGCGCGATGAGCAACGTCTGTTTGGGTGCGTTGCTGGTGGCGATTTTGGGTCTACCGGCACACGCCGCCGGCCGATCCATGTTCCCACAAAATATTGATTGGCTTCTACAACCGCTGATGCTGGCCTTCGGCCTGGCCGTCCTGTTGTCGATCAGTTTCTTTCTGTGGAGCCGGGAGCGGCGGCGCCGCCGCCAGCGCGAACGCTTGCGAAACACCTATAGCCTGGGCGAGGAGATTTTGAGCGCTGCCTCCGCGGAAACCGTGCTCAAACGAGTAAGTGAATCGCTTACTGCGGTTCTTGGCGTCACCCGCGTTCACCTTTATGTATATAACCGCACAACTAAGACGCTCGATTCGGTGGCCGCGGAGAACCTGGCATCGGCGTCCATTTCCCTGACCTCGCCGCCGGGCGGTACGGAGGCCGGCGCCGTCGCCTGCTTCCACTATCGGACTCTGCTGGTAATCCCCGATATCGACCGAAGTCCTTTTCCCATGGCGCCCGGTAACGGCGAGCGCGCTCCCAAGAGCTTGCTGTTTGTCCCGCTGTTGACGCAAGGCGAGGTGACGGGAGTGTTGGAACTTAGTCAGGATCGAGCCCACGATTTCACGGTGGACGAACAGGCGCTGGCGCAACATGTCGCCAACCAGGTGGGTGTGGCTTTCCGGCTGCTCGACCAGCGTTCGGTACAGGAGCAGTTATTCCGCACCGAGAAACTGGCGGCCGTCGGCCGCCTGATTTCGGGAGTGGTCAACGAGCTGCAAACACCCCTGGCCTCGATTTCCGATCTCGCCCGGCGCGCCCTCGAAAAGGCGCGTGGGTTCGGCGCCGAGCGGGAGGTTGCGGCGATTGCGGCCGAAGCGCAGCGGGCTGCCGCGATGGTGGCGCGGCTGGTTTCGTTCGCCGCGGAACAGGTGGAAGCCCGCCCGGTTTCCGTCACGGCGTTGCTCCATAACCTGATTGAATTTCGCGAGGGCGACCACAAGGCTTCGGGAATCAAGGTCCGCGATCTGATTGCGCAGGAGCCGCTGTATGTATTGGGTTCGCAGGGGCAACTGGAGCAGGTATTCCTCAATCTGCTGGTTCACGCTGAACAGTCGTTGGCAAGCGCTGCCCAGAAAGTGATCACGGTTCGCACCAGCGTCCTCGGTAAACGGCTGGTGGTGGAAGTGGCGTATACCGGGCATCCAGCCTCGCGGAAGCCCGAAGAGACAGCCGCGGTTTTGGGAGTAACTCGCAGCGTGGTGGCCGGCCATGGCGGCGAAGTGCGCCTGATCGAAAAAGGCCATGCCGATCCACGCTTCGAGGTGGAGTTGCCGCTCACTACGGCCCGCGAACGCACTCCATTCGCACCGCCGCAGTCCGGTTCGAACGACTTCACACGCGGCATGACGGCCCTGGTTATCGAGCCGGACGATGCGGCACAAAGACAATTGATGGCGCTACTCGCGGGTCGTGGCTACCGCGTAGTTCCGGTTTCCAATGCCGACATCGGTCTCGAACTGGCGCAGCGCATCAAAATCGACGCCGCGTTTTGTTCCGTGCACGCCCCGGGTCTGAACTGGGTGGAACTCGCCGAGCGGATGCGAAGCCGTGTGGGCGGGTTCATCCTCCTATCCGACGGCTACGATGCGGAACTTGCGTCGAACTTCGAGGGCTACAATCAGTACGTGCTGGCGAAGCCCGTTCAGGAATCGGAACTGGAGCGCGTCCTGCGCGATCTCGAGCCGTCTCTTCCCTTAATAAAGCACGGCGCCGCCTAGCGCCTCTGGCTGAGACGATTTTGCCGATTGATTGGCGATCGTTCCGCTTCGCTTGCGGTGCGTCGGGGTGCGTCAAAAAGTCAGCGCACTGCTGTCTTTGGTGAGCCGGAACGTTCCGTCGGCATGGAGAACATCGAAGCGGTACGTCTGTCCGCCCAATTCCACGCGAACCGCGCCCCCGGCCTGAACGTCCTTAATCAGGCGCGCGGGCACTTCGCACAACTTCCCGGCGATCAAAGGGGGATAGCCGTTGTCCTCGAAAGAGCCGATCGGGAGGTCCGCCATGACGTGGAAAGGTTCGTCCGCGGGTTGAGTGCCCATGCCTGAACATGCCGAGATGGTAAGTTCATGCTCCATAATTATCTGACGCGCGGCTGCCGCCCATCGATTCCCAGCCATCGCCAATCGGGTGGGTGAAATCACCCACCTCCGTTGATCGGCGTCACTACGCGACTGAAAACAAATCTCATGCGTCTGGACGACGACATGCATGCTACTCTCGATCCAAGGAAACGCCCATGTTTCGATTCGACCAGTTCATCCGCCGCGACACGATCATCCGTGACGTGAAACGACGTCATCCGAAAACCATTCCGGTCTTCGAGGAATTGCACTTCCGCGCTCCATGCGACGATTGCGATATCGAAACCGTGGCGCGCAAAAACGGGCTCAACGTGCTGGACGTGGTCGAAGCACTGAACCAGGCCGCGTTCGGAACCAAGGCGGACAACGACCATGCAGTTAGCCAAGAACAACCGTAAGAAACTGCGGCGTCCTGGGCATCAGCCCCTGGACGTCTTCTTTTCGCCTAAAAACGTAGCCGTGATAGGCGCCACCGAAACCGCCAATACGGTCGGAAGAACCCTGATGTGGAACCTGGTGACCAGCCCCTTCGGCGGCACCGTCTATCCAGTAAATCCGAAACGTCCCAGCGTGCTGGGTGTGAAGGCCTACCAATCGATATCGGACATTCCGGAGGAAGTCGATCTGGCGGTGATTGTCACGCCGCCCCATTCGATTCCGGGGATCATTCGGGAATGCGGGGAAAACGGCGTTCAGGGCGCGGTGGTGATCTCAGCGGGGTTCAAGGAAATCGGGGCTGAGGGGGCCGAGCTCGAGAACCAGTTGCTGCGCGAGGCGCGGGCGGCCGGCATTCGCGTCATCGGCCCCAACTGTCTCGGTGTGATGAGCCCGCTTTCCGGGTTGAACGCCACCTTCTCCACCACCATCGCGCGCCCCGGGTCGGTCGGCTTCATCAGCCAGAGCGGCGCGCTTTGCACCGCCGTGCTCGATTGGAGCCTCAAGGAGATGGTAGGCTTCAGCGCATTTGTGTCCATCGGATCGATGGTGGACGTCGGCTGGGGCGACCTGATCTATTACCTGGGCAACGATCCGAAGACGCGTTCCATCGTGATTTACATGGAAAGCATCGGCAATGCCCGCGCTTTCCTCTCGGCGGCGCGCGAAGTAGCGCTGAACAAGCCGATCATCGTGATCAAGCCTGGCCGCACAGCCGGCGCGGCCAAAGCCGCGGCATCGCACACCGGCTCTCTCACCGGCAGCGACGAGGTGCTGGAAGCCGCGTTTCGCCGCAGCGGCGTGCTGCGCGTCAACAATATCGCCGACCTGTTTTACATGGCCGAAGTTCTCTCCAAGCAGCCCAGCCCGCGCGGACCGCGCCTCACCATCCTCACCAACGCCGGCGGCCCCGGTGTCTTGGCCGCCGACGCGCTCATTATGGGCGGGGGCGAATTGGCAGAGCTTACGCCAGCTTCCATGGAAGCGTACAATGCCGTGCTGCCGGCCACCTGGAGCCACAACAACCCTGTCGACATCATCGGCGACGCCTCGCCGGAGCGCTACGCCAAAGCCCTGCAAATCGCCGCCGGCGATGCCAACAGCGACGGCATGCTGGTGATTCTCACGCCGCAGGCCATGACCGACCCAACGCAAATCGCCGAGCAACTCAAACCCCATGCCAGGCAGGAGGGCAAGCCCGTGCTGGCAAGCTGGATGGGCGGGGTGGATGTCGCCGCGGGCGAAGCCATCCTCAACCGCGCCAACATTCCGACCTTCCCATACCCCGATACCGCCGCGCGCGCCTTCAATTACATGTGGAAGTACAGCTACAACCTGAAGTCGCTGTACGAAACGCCTTCGATCGCGGAGGAATCGGCCGATTGGAGTCCGAATCGCGAATTGGTACAACAGATCGTTCAGAAATCGCGCGGGGACGGGCGGACGGTGCTCACCGAGGTCGAGTCCAAGCAGGTGCTGGCTGCCTATGGCATTCCAACCGCGAAGACCATCGTTGCCGGCGATGCCGATTCGGCGGTGGCAGCGGCGAACGAAATCGGCTATCCCGTGGTTTTGAAGCTGTACTCGGAGACCATCACGCACAAGACGGACGTCGGCGGCGTGCAGTTGAATCTCGGCGATGCCGGAACGGTGAGGCGCGCGTTCGGAGCAATTCAGGCCTCGGTCGCGGCGAACGCGGGCGCCGGACACTTTCTGGGCGTTACGGTTCAGCCCATGATCAAGCTGAAAGATGCCTACGAATTGATCGTGGGATCGAGTCTCGATCCGCAATTCGGGCCGGTCTTGCTTTTCGGCACCGGCGGCCAGTTGGTGGAAGTGTTCAAAGACCGCTCGCTGGGCCTGCCGCCGTTGAACACCACGCTGGCGCGGCGCATGATGGAGCAGACCAGAGTTTACAAGGCGCTGAAGGGCGTCCGCGGCCGCAAACCGGTGGACCTCGTGGCGCTCGAAAATCTGGTGGTGCGCTTCAGCTCGCTGGTGGCCGAGCAGGGTTGGATCAAGGAAATAGACATCAACCCGCTGCTGGCTTCTCCCGAAGGATTAATCGCCCTCGATGCGCGGGTGGTGGTGCACGGACCGGAAGTCACGCGAGACCAGATTCCGCAAACCGCCGTGCGGGCTTATCCATCGCAATACGTGGCGCCGTGGACCATGAAGGATGGCGGACAAGTGACTATGCGGCCGATCCGGCCGGAAGACGAGCCGCTGATGGTCCGCTTTCACGAAACGCTCTCCGAACGGAGCGTGTACCTGCGCTACTTCCACATCATGAATCTGGAGCAGCGCACCACGCACGAGCGGCTGACGCGTATTTGCTTTATCGATTACGACCGGGAAATGGCGCTGGTGGCCGTGCGGCGAAATCCCCACAGCGGCGATAGCGAGATTCTTGGCGTAGGCCGGCTGATGAAGATTCACGGCACGCGGGAGGCCGAGATCGCGGTTCTCATTAGCGACAACTGGCAGGGACGGGGTTTGGGCCGGGAGCTTCTCTCGCGCCTGCTGGCAGTTGCGGCCGACGATGGGCTCTCACGGGTGGTGGCCGACATTTTGCCCGACAATCGCGGTGTGATGCGGATTTTGGATAAGCTGGGGTTCGCGCTCAAGCATTCGCTCGACGACGAAGTGGTGCACGCCGAATTCAAGCTGTAAGAATGCAAGCCGCGCTTCTCATCGCCGTCCTCATTTCGGCAAATGCCGAATGGCACGCCGTCAAGCCGCTCTTCCCCTCGGCGCAGGAGCAGACTTCGCCTTCCGGCGAGTACTTCTTCGCCAACGCCGGGCCGGAACGCGTGCTGTTCTTTCACGGGGGGTGGGGCAAAGTGGCGGCCGCGGCGTCCACGCAATCTGTCATCGACCGGTTCCATCCCGCGCGGCTGGTTAATCTCGGTACGTGCGGCGGGGTCGAGGGGCGCATTCACCGCTTTGCGATCGTGGCGGTGGATCGAGTGGTGATCTACGATATCGCCGAGGCGATGGGCGATTCGCAGGAGGCGATCGATGCATACTCCACCACGCTTCCGCTGCCTGCGCGCTTTCCCACCCCCGCATTGAAGGCGACCATGTACTCGGCCGACCGCGATTTGACGGCTGCCGGGCTGCGCGAAATAGACCCGCGCTACCATCCCACGGTGGTCGATTGGGAATCGGGCGCGATCGCCTGGGTGGCCCATAAAAATGGCGTACCGCTGCTGATTCTGCGCGGCGTCACCGATCTCGTCAGCACCGGCAAGGCGGAAGCGCAAGGGAATTTGGCGCTGTTCCAGGAAAACACCGTCCGCGTAATGCGGGACCTGATCGCCGCGCTGCCGAAGTGGCTGGCGGCATGGAAATGAATCGCAGGCTATCCGGCCCCGATTTTCCAGGCAAACAGGCGATAGCGCTTTTCAGCGGCCTGCGAACTCGGGCCGGCCTCGCCATAACTCGTCATCCGAAGGGTCAGGCGGCGGTAATAAAGTGCCGCCGCTGCGTTGTAACTACGCTGCTGGTATAACCCTCCCCAGGCGCTTCCAGGGTCGCGGAAGCGCCGCTTCCGGGAGGGAGAGCCCGGTTTCCGGCTGCCCGCCGTCTCCATAGGCACTTGCGAGACTGGCGAGCGTCAGACCAAGCACTCTGCTGCTCGGGTCCGCCTGCGCCCGAAAATCGAGAGGGACCGTCTATAAAACGAAGCCGCCTCAATCCCGCTCATCCAGGACCGCGGCAGCCACACCCCGGGACCAGCCATGCTGCTCGATGGTTTTCTGAGCCTCGACTAAGATAGAAACGGCCAAAGGCTAAGTCGCCCCGCGAGCGCTCAAGCTTCGGCCCGGCGGACGCTTTCCGCAAATTCAGCTATGCCCCGCGCCGCCTCCCGCGCCGCGCAGGCCAAAATCAGGGCGCAAATGGCGCTGTAAAAAAGCATGGCGCTTCGCCGCCCGCCGCTAACAATTACCTGGACCGCCGAAAATAGTTACCGCGTCGAATCCTGGTTTTGGACGCGCCAGAGTCCCGGCGCTTCATCGCGTCTAAGTGCTGGTAGAAGATTAAGCGGCGGGAGTTCGTCTTATAATGGAACACGCCATGGAAAACCAGGTAGTCCTGATTACCGGCGCGAACGGCGGGCTGGGAACCTCCGTCGTCGCAGCCTTTCTCAATGCCGGTGCAACGGTTGCCGGCACCAGCCGGCGAATCGATGGCAAATCTTTCCTCCATCCGAAATTCGAAGCCATCCCCGCCGACCTGACAAGCGCGCAAGACGCCGCCCACCTGGTGGCCGACACTCTCGATAAATTTGGGAAAATCGACGCCCTTGTGCATACCGCCGGCGGATTTGCCGGGGGCGCACCCATTCACGATACCGACGATGCTACCTGGGAATCCATGCTCACTCTGAACCTCCGCGTGGCGGTGAACATCCTGCGCGCGGTGCTCCCGGTGATGCGAAAACAGGAGCACGGCCGGATCATCGCCATCGGCAGCCGCGCCGGCGTCGAACCGGCGGCGAATATTTCGGCCTATAGCGCGACGAAAGCCGCGCTGGTCTCGCTTGTGAAAACCGCCGCGCTGGAAAATCGCAAGTTGGGGATCACGGCCAACGCGATTCTTCCCGGCACCATCGATACTGACGCCAATCGCCGCGCCGATCCCGAAGCCGATCGTTCCAAGTGGGTCTCGCCGCAAAAGATTGCGGCATTGGCGGTATACCTGGCATCGGACGAGGCGGCCGAAATTACCGGCGCGGCTATCCCCTTCTACGGCGCGGGACTGTAACCCGCCACCGCGCCCACCTGGTTCAGCCGCCGCTCCAGGTATTGCCGCTCGCTTTCGTTGGTTGCCAGCGCCAGCGCCTTGCGGTAGCTTTCCGCCGCGTCGCCGAAGGAACCCGAACGCCGCAGCAGATCGGCGCGCGCGGCATGGAACAGATGATAGCCGTCCAAATCCGCCGCCAGGGAATCGATGATTTCGATGCCGGCCTTCGGCCCGTGCACCATGGCCACGGCTACGGCTCGATTCAGCGACACCACCGCGGAGGGCGAGAGCCGCTCCAGCAAATCGTACAAACTCAGAATCTGTGGCCAGTCGGTTTCCCGGGCGCTGGCGGCGGTCGAGTGCAGCGCGGCAATCGCCGCCTGTACCGCGTATGGCCCCGATCCGCCGCGCAACGCCTGTTCCACCATCGGCAGGGCTTCGGCAATCTGCGCGCGGTTCCACAAACCGCGGTCTTGCTCCTCGAGCACGACCACCCTGTCCAAGGAATCCAGGCGCGCCGCGCGCCGCGCATCTTGCAGGAGCATCAGGGCCAGCAACCCGGTAACTTCCGGCGCCGGATTGGGCGCTGTTAAGGCACGCACCAACCGCGCCAGGCGGATCGCCTCGGCGCACAAATCGGCGCGCACCAGGGTTCCGGCGGTGGCCGCGTAGCCCTCGTTGAAAACCAGGTAGATCACCGCCAGAACGGCATCCAGGCGGTCGGCCATTTCGCTGGTCTCCGGCACCCGATAAGGAATCCCCGCCGCCGTGATCTTGCGTTTGGCGCGCACCAGCCTTTGTGCCATGGTGGCGTCAGGAACCAGAAAAGCGCGCGCGATTTCGCCGGTTTCCAGGCCGCAGAGCGTGCGCAGCGTAAGAGGCACCTGGGCTTCCAGTGCGAGCGCCGGGTGGCAGCACGTGAAAATCAGGCGTAGCCGGTCGTCCGGAATCTCACGATTGTCGAAGTCGGGCTCCTGGATGGTTTCGATGAATCCCTCGGCGGCATGCTGTTCCAGCTTCTCTTGCGATCGCGCACGGCGTCGAATACGGTCGATGGCTTTGTGGCGCGCGGTCTGAATCACCCAGGCGCGCGGATATTCCGGTATCCCCTCCCGGCCCCACTGCTCCACGGCGGCGGCAAAGGCTTCCTGCGCCGATTCTTCCGCCAGATCGAAATCGCCCACCAGGCGGATTAGCGCAGCTACAATCCGGCCCCAATCCGACCGGTAAAGGTCCTCCACCGCGGCGGCGGCTTTTTGCCCCATATAAAAATTGTAAAATTCTCTTAATGGGCATGTCGATTTGGCGCTCGGCCGTTCGACTTAGAGACGGAGGGGATGAGAATGAAATACATGCTTTTGATCTACATGGCGGAGAATGCCATGACGGACGACGAGCGGCAGATTTGCTACCTGGAATCGACGCAACTGGCACACGATTTGAACGCCAATGGGCAATTTCTGGCTACCGCGCCCCTACAGCCTATCGCCACGGCGACCAGCGTTCGCGTGCGCGACGGCAAACGCCTGGTCACCGACGGCCCCTATGCCGAAACGCGCGAATATCTGGGCGGTTACTATTTGGTGAGCGCGAAGAATCTCGATGAAGCCATCGACATCGCGGGACGAATTCCCGGGGCGCGCAAAGGCACGGTGGAAATCCGGCCGGTGCTCGAGATCCCGAATATTCCGGTGGCAGGAGTGACGTCCTGATTTGGTGTATTCAGTGCCCCCCACCTGGAGGCACGTGTGCAACGGCCCGCGTTTCCTAAGCGCGGTGGGGCATTGAAGAAGGCCGGACAAAATATAAACAAATCGCCGCAAAGGCGGAATTCTCGAATGAGGGAGCAAGTACCATGCAGATTAGCGCTTATCTGAATTTTAACGGGCAGTGCGAAGAGGCATTTAACCTCTACCAGAAGGTTCTCGGCGGCAAAATCGAAGGACTTTTTCGCTATGAAGGCACGCCGGCCGCCGGCCAGGCTCCGCCCGATTGGGGACAAAAAATCATGCACGCCCGCCTGGTGACCGATCAGAACGAAATCATGGGCGCCGATTCACCGCACGGAGGCGACGGGCCGGCCAAACGCTTCTGTATGAGCATCGGCCTCAAAGACACCAACGAAGCGGAGCGCATTTTCAACGGTCTGGCGGAAGGGGGCAGCATCCAGATGCCGCTTCAGCAAACCTTCTGGGCGGCCAAGTTCGGCATGCTGACCGACCGCTTCGGAATTCCCTGGATGGTGAACTGCGAGGGGCCCCAACAATGAGCGGAGTACGCGTATTAGCAGGTACGAAGAAAGGCGCGTTCATCCTCAGCTCCGACGGCAAACGCCAGCGGTGGGAGGTAAGCGGCCCGTTCTTCGGAGGCTGGGAAATCTACCATATGAAGGCTTCGCCGGCCGATCCGAATCGTATTTACGCTTCGCAGTCGACGGGCTGGTTCGGGCAATTGATCCAGCGCTCAAGCGATGGCGGCAAGACCTGGGAGCCGGTGGACAACAAGTTTGTCTACGAAGGCACGCCCGGCACCCATCAGTGGTACGACGGCACGCCGCACCCGTGGGAGTTCAAGCGTGTATGGCACCTGGAGCCCTCGCTCACGGATCCCGACACGGTCTACGCCGGCGTGGAAGACGCCGCCATATTCCGCACCACGGACGGCGGCAAATCGTGGCACGAACTCCCCGGCCTGCGCGGCCACGGAACCGGTCCGCACTGGCAGCCGGGAGCGGGCGGGATGTGCCTGCACACCATCATCCTCGACCCCATCGATCCGCAGCGAATCTTCATCGCGATCTCCGCGGCGGGCGCATTCCGCACGGACGATGGCGGCGTCACCTGGAAGCCGATCAATCAGGGCCTGGTGTCGAATTTCATGCCCAACCCGACCGCCGAGGTGGGCCATTGCGTACACCACGTGGCCATGCACCGGGCCCGCCCCGGCATCCTTTTCATGCAGAAACATTGGGACGTGATGCGCAGCGACAACGCGGGCGATTCCTGGCACGAAGTAAGCGGCAACCTGCCGTCCGATTTCGGTTTCGTCATCGATGTTCACGCGCATGAGCCCGACACCATCTTCGTAGTGCCGATCAAGAGCGACTCCGAACACTATCCGCCGGATGGAAAGCTGCGCGTTTTTCGCAGCCGCACCGGCGGCGGGGAGTGGGAAGCGTTGGAAAAGGGGCTCCCACAGCGCGATTGCTACGTGAACGTGCTGCGCGATGCCATGGCCGTCGATGCGCTCGATTCGTGCGGCATCTATTTCGGCACCACCGGCGGTCAGGTGTACGGATCGGCGGACGGCGGGGACAGTTGGAACGCCATCGTTCACGATCTGCCGGCGGTATTGTCGGTGGAAGTGCAGACCCTCGCATGATCCGTGTGGTGCTGCCGGCGCACTTGCGGACGCTGGCGAAAGTCGACAGCGAAGTGACCGTGGAAGTAGAGGGCCGGGCGACCATCGCTTCGGTCCTCGATGCCATGGAGGCGCGGTACCCCATGCTGTGCGGCACGATTCGCGATCATGTGACGCGCGAGCGGCGGCCTTTCGTGCGCTTTTTCGTGTGCGGAGAGGATTGGTCGCACGACATGACGGATACGCAACTCCCGGACGCGGTGACGGACGGATCGGAGCCGCTGCTGCTGGTGGGCGCAATCGCCGGCGGGTAGAATTTCTATAAGTTCCTGCCGATAAGCTATCGTGAGGCATCTCGCGGTCGCGGCCCTGGTTTGCTGTTTCGCCACCGGATCAGGCGCGGCGGAACGTTCGTCCTGGACTAAGTTCGCCAGCCCGCATTTCGAACTCTATACGACTACGGATGAGGACGCCGGACGAGGCATCATCTATCGCCTGGAGCGCTTGCGAGCGGTTCTCCAGCCGGTTCTCGAATGGCGCGGCGATGCGCGCGACGAACGGGAGAAGCCGGTCTGTATCATCGCTTTCGGATCGCGCGACGAATTCCAGGCTTATGCCCCTATCAGCCGCTCGGTCGGTTTTTTTCTCCCGGGCAGGCGCCGCGATTTCGTGGTGCTGGATGGCTCCCGGGTGGAGAGTCGGGCTGCCGCCCACGAATACGTGCATCTCGTCATGTCGCAGAGCGGGTTACGGTTGCCGACGTGGCTCAACGAGGGGTTGGCAGAGCTCTATTCGAACCTCCAGGAGAGCCGGTCCGGTCGAGAGACGGAAATCGGCCGCTTCATCCCCAGCCGGCTGCAATCTTTACGCGAAGATCACTGGATCGAACTGGAGCGCCTGATCTCGGCGGACGCAGAATCGCCGATTTTCAGCCAGGCGGACCTGGTGGACCCGGCTTACGCGGAAAGCTGGCTTCTGGCGCACATGCTGGTGCTCGACCCGCGATACGAAGCCAAATTTCGGGCGTTGCTGGCTGCGCTTCAGACTGGGGAATCGCGGCAGGCTTTTTGCGAGGTTTACGGTAAGTCTGTCGCGGAAATAGAAAGAGACCTGAAGCACTATCTGGAAACCGGGCAAACCAACATCCGAATTTTGGGAGATACCCCAACTTTCGATTTCCTCATCCACGCGGAAGGCGACGCCGATTTCGATGGTCTATCCGCCGTGGCGGAGATGTTGGGCAATTACCGGGGCCGAATCGACGAATCGAGGGAGCTGTACCGGCGGATCGAGCGCGATTATTCGCGGCGCGTCCCGTGAGCTACGCCGCTTCTTGCTCGATCAGTTCGGTCTTGACGGTTGCCACCTGGATGGATTTCGCCAAACCGAGCCGTTTCAGTAACTTGATCTGGAGCCAGGAGGGGTCGAACTCGTACCAGGCCAAGCCGTGCCGGGCGGAGGTGGGATGCGCGTGGTGGTTATTGTGCCAACCCTCGCCGAAGGAGATCAGCGCAACCCACCAATTATTCCGGGAATCGTCACGCGTGGCGAAGCGGCGTCCGCCCCACATGTGGGTGGCCGAATTGACGAGCCAGGTGGCGTGAAGTCCGAACACGACGCGGAAAAAGCCCGCCCAGAGGAGCAAGGGCAGACCTCCGGCCAGGAACAGAATTACCCCGAGCACCACGTTGGGCAACCAGTGATAATTGTTCAACCAGACGTAGAACGGGTCTTTGGCCAGATCCGGCGCGTATTTCGCTAACAGCTTGGTGTTGTTGTGTTTAGTCTCGCCCACGAGGATCCAGCCGACGTGCGCCCACCAAGCGCCTTCGCGCGGGGAGTGGGGGTCGCCAGCCTGGTCGGACCGCTGGTGGTGAATGCGGTGAATCGCCGTCCAGAAAATCGGGCCGCCCTCGAGGGTCAGCGTTCCGCAGAGCGCGAAGAAGTGCTCCATCCAGCGGGGTACTTTGTAGGAGCGGTGGGTGTGCAGCCGGTGATAACCCATGCTGATTCCAAGCCCGGTGGCCACCCAATACAGGAAGGCGGTGATGGCAATCGCTTTCCAGCTAAAGAAAAAAAATGCCGCCAGGGCGCCAATATGAACCAAAACGAGAACGGTAGCGGTGGGCCAGTTCAAGCCGGTCCGGTCTAGAAGGACGACAGGTTCTTTGTTCACGAAATCCTCTGAGTGACGAATTCCACGATAGCAGGGGCAAAGCCAACTCATTGTAAGACTTATGTAATTGTGGACTGATATCCATCGGGGACTCGATGGGACCGGGGGTTCCTGGAATACTTGGAGGCGTGTGGCGCCGTCGGATTCCGATCGTGCTCGCCTGCCTCGGCGGGTTGGCATTGAACGTCTATTTGTGGCACCCTTTCTTTCCCTTCTTCTTCGCCCGCGCCAATAACGATTTTGCATGTACCTATACCGGCGCCGTCCTGGCGGGGTCGCCCGGCTTATATGACGTGGCAACTGTGAAACGAACCCAATTCCCTCTCGGCGACAGCCCGCAATTCATGATGTACCAGAGGTTTCCTTACTACGCCGCGCTGGTTTCGCCGCTTCGGCGGCTACCGTACAGGAGTGCCTACTGGGTCTGGCAGGCGATCTCTTTCGCGGCGTTTCTGGTGTTCCTGGCTTTCTGGCCGGGACAACCGAGATGGGTGAGGCTCATCGCCTGCTGCTGGAGTCTTCCGCTGGCGAACTGCTTCGTCATGGGGCAGGACGTCACGCTGGTGCTGGCCGCACTGACGATCTCGATGGCGTTGTTTTTCCGTGGACGCCATTTCGCCGCGGGATGCGTGCTGGCGCTGTGCTCCATCAAGTTGCACCTTTTTCTGACGCTGCCCCTGCTGATTCTGACGCGCCGTTTGTGGCGCTTCGGCGCCGGCGCGGTGACTGGGGGCGTGGTCCTGCTGGCCGCCTCATTCGCAGTACAGGGCTGGCGCTGGCCCATCGACTACCTTCACATGCTGCGCCTGCCCACCAGCACGCCGAGCTACGGCCTGATGCCCAACCTCAACGGTTTGCTATCGGGCTATCCGCACGGTTCGGGACTGATGGCCGCGGCCGCGGGCGCGGTCCTGCTGGCGGCCACTTTTGTAATGTGGCGGGCTAAATTCACGGTCGGGCTGGCGGCGGCGTTGCTGAGCGGCTTGCTCATCAGCTATCACGCTTTTATTGCCGACGCGATTCTACTGCTGCCGGTCGGACTCATGCTGATGCGCGATAAGGCATCGCGCGCGCACCGCGCGGCGGGGTTGGTCGTGCTGAGCCCGTTGTCATTTCTGGGATTCCGCCTGGAACATGTGCCCTACCCGCCGGCGGCGATTGTGCTTCTGCCACTGGCAGCGATGACAGCGGCGGCTATTCCCGCAATTCGACAATCGTCGCTCCGGCGCCGCCTTCCTGCTGCGGAGCCGGGTAGAACTTAGCCACGTGCGGATGCCGTGCCAGCAATTCGGCGATGGTCCGCTTGAGCACTCCCATTCCGTGGCCGTGCACGATGCGCACGCGGCTGGCGGTTGCCATCACCGCGCGATCGAGGAATTCGTCCACGGCATCGCGTGCCTCTTCCACGTGCTGGCCGATGACGTTAATCTCCTGGTGCACGGGCGTGAGTTCCGGAGCCGGTTTGTAGCTGACGTTGCGCGGTAGTTTGGTCGCGGCTGCGCCTGCCGCGGGCAGAACCTCGATCACATCATCCTCGGAGACCTGCATCTTCATGAATCCGGCCTCGACTTCGATGCGGCCGTTGGAAAGCTTCCGCCGCACCGTGGCGGGATCGCGGATGTCCCGCAAGCGGACGCGCGCACCTTCTTCGATCCGGAGCGGCTGAATGCGATCCTGCCGGGAATCGTCCTGCGTGGAGAGCACGGTGGTGGAGAAATCTTCGCGCAGCTCGCGTTTGGCTTTCGACACCCGCCGCTGGGCGTCCTGCTCAGCTTTTCGCTTATCGGCGCCTTGCCCGATCTTATCGATCGTTTCCTGCGCCTGCTCCTCGAATTTCGCCAAGGCCTGATCGGTGCGCCGCTCGAGTTCCTTCAGTTTCGCCGTCTCGCGCTTTTCCCATTCGCGCGCCAGTTCCTTGTCATGGCGTTCGGCCGCGGCGAGCTGATCGCGCAGCTTCTGTTCGAGCGACGCCGTCTCTTCGATGCGGCGATGCAGTTCGGCGAGGAAACGGGTCACGTCACGCTCGCGATCGCTCATGGAGCGCCGGGCGCGGAGCATGATGTCTTCGGGCATGCCGAGGCGGGTGGCGATTTCGAGTCCGGCGGATTTGCCGGGCAGGCCGAGTTGCAGGCGATAAGTGGGCTCGAAGGTGGCATCGTCGAACCCCATAGACCCGTTGACCACACCCTCGGTGGAAGCGCCGTAGATTTTGAGCGCCATCAGGTGGGTGGAAACGAGGGTGAACGCTCCCGCCGCGCGAAAGTGCTCCACGATCGCTACTCCGAGCGCGCCGCCTTCTTCGGGATCGGTGGCCGAACCGAGTTCATCGAGAAGAACGAGCGAATCCGGAGTCACGTCGAGCGCCATTTCGCGGATCTTGCCCATGTGGGCGGAAAAGGTGCTGAGGTTTTCCTGAATGGACTGATAATCGCCGATATCGGCCAGCACCTGCGTGAATAGCGGGAATTCAGCCTCGGCGGCGGGCACCGGAATGGCCGAGTGCGCCATCAGGCTGAGCAGTCCGACGGTTTTCAGGCTGACGGTTTTGCCACCGGTGTTCGGCCCGCTGATCAGCAGAGTGCGGCGGTCCGGACTGAGCTCCAGACTGATGGGCACCACTTCCTGGCGCCGTTTGCGCATGACGTCCTGGAGGAGCGGATGGCGCGCATCGCGCAGCAGGAGGCGGCCGCCAAATTTGGGGATGGTGCAGCCGAATTCGGCGGCGAAGCGCGCCTTGGCGAAAATGAGCTCGAGCCGCGCCATGGTGATCAGCGTCTGGCGGATGGAATCGCCATAGCCGCGCAGGCGGCCGGTAATTTCCACCAGGATGCGAAAAACCTCGCGCATCTCTTCTTCGGTGAGGCGGACGAGTTCGTTATTCAGGTCGATGGTCTCGATGGGCTCGACGAAGAGGGTGGCGCCGCTGGCGCTGGCGCCGTGGATGACGCCATCGAGCTTGCGGCGCTGACCGGCGATAATGGGCACCACGAAGCGCTCGTTGCGGATGGTGACGAACTCCTCCTGGAGGACGCCTTCCTCGCGGTGCGAGCGCAGAAATCGTTCGAGCGATTCCTGGATGGAGCGCTTCTGGCGTTCGATGTCGCGGCGCAGGCGGGCGAGCGCGACGCTGGCATGATCGGCGACGGTGCCATCGGGGAGGATTTTGCCTTCGAGGTCTTTCAGCAGGGCGCGGAAATCGCCGATGGTCTGGGCGCGGCGGCCGAGGCGCGGAAAGCGCTCGGCGGCGGCGGTGAGCACGGATTTGGCGTCGGCGGCACGATCGAGGAGGGCAAAAACGGCGAAGATTTCCTTGGGCTCGAGCCCCGCGCCTTCAATGCGCAGCTTGTGGATGATGGCTTCGGTATCGGGCAGGCCGGCGAAATCCACGCGGATGGCCGCGCCCCGCGCCGCGGGCTGCGGACGGGCGGCCAGCCGCAGGTACTCGATGGCTTCCGCCGCTTCGGCGAGATCCTCTTCGAGCAGGGCGCGGCTGGAATGCGGCTGGAGGTTTTCGAGCTCGCGCCGGGCGGGCGCGCTGGACAAATAGCGGCCCACAACCTGCCGCAAGGCTTCGAATTCGAGTACATCGGCGCTGGTGTTCAAAAAGGGAACGGCCTCATCTATATCTTCGCCGTTCGCGGAAACCTTTTTCAATCACGGAGAGCGTTCCTTCGGTGATTTGCAATTCGGGCAGATCGCGGCGGCGCACCCATTCCACCACGGCGACATCGTCGCCGGCGCGGAGCTCGCCGCCGATGATGCGGCAGATGTAGTCGATGAGCACGTAGTGGTACTCGGCGGCGCCGCCCGGGTCGCGCATGATACGCTCGAAAATCTCCAGAACTCCCAGGGGCCGGACTTCGAGCCCGGTTTCTTCGCGGACTTCGCGGCATATGCCCTCAGCCAGCCGTTCGCCGACCTCGAGAGCTCCACCGGGCAGCGACCACCAGCCCTTCAGCGGTTCCTTGCCGCGCTGCGCCATGAGGATGCGGTCGCGGCGGAAGATGAGGGCGCCCACGCCGACGATGGGGCGTTTGGGGTAGCGGCGATCGTCTTCAAATGGCATGAATGTGGCTCACCGCCGAGGCGCCGGGAAGCGGAGAAAGGCGATCCCAGGGGAGCTCCGCGCCGGAGCGCGCGCCACTGGGACAATCCTTAGGGTACGCGAGGATTTTGCGCACTACCGTTGGTTTGGAAGCGAGCGGCTGACTGTGTGGAAGCGGCCGGCTGAAAGCCGGCTGCGAGCAGGATCGCCGACCCCTGTTTGAGGGGCGGGTCATTGCTTTGCGTCCAGGCGGATGCGATAGAGGAAACTGCGGGCGGTGACGTAGAGCCACGACCCCTGGGGGTCGAAGACGCAGTCGGATGGGCGGTCGCGCATTTCGATGAAGTGAACCGGCTTGCCATCGGGGGTATAAATGGCGATTCCCCTGGTGGTGGCCACGTAGAGTTCGCCCTTCTCGTTGACTTTCAAGCCGCCCGGAATGCCGCTGGTCTTTGCCACCAGCACGCGCTCGCCCGAAGTGTCGCCATTGCGGTCAATATCGTAGGCGCGCACGTTCCGCTCATCGGCGTTGGTGACATAGAGCACGCGTCCGTTGGGTGAAATCGCGACACCGTGCGGACGGCCGACGGGCTTTGCCACCAGCTTCAGCGGACCTTTTGGAGGCAGGTGGTATACGCCGTAGAAATCGAGTTCGCGATGGTCCTGCTGGCTGCCGAACGCCGGGTCGGTGAAATAGACATGGTCGCCTTTGCCGACGGCGAGATCGCAAGGGGCGTTCAGTTTCTTGCCTTCCCATTGATCGACGAGCACGTCAATGTGTCCATCCTTCATGTTTGTGCGGGTGATGCGCCGGCCCTGTATTTCGCAGGTATAAAGGCGGCCCTGGCTGTCGAATGCATTGCCGCTGGCGCCGTTGGACGGCTCACGAAAAACCGTGGCGTCGATGCCCGGCGTCCACTTCCAGAGCTTGCCGCTGACGGTGTCGCTGAAAACGAGAAATCCGTCTTTCGACCACGCCGGCCCCTCGGTGAAGTCAAAGTTCTTGCCAATGATTTCGATGGTGATCTGGGAGAAATCCTGAGCGGGCGCGAGCGCGGCTCCGGCCGAGGCAAAGACCGTTGCGGCGATACCGATGCGAAGCAAGGCCGGCATTTACCGCATTTTGACTTCTATATTATTGGTGACTTTTTTGACACCCTTAACTTTTTTGGCGATGCGGGTGGCCTTGTCCTTCTGGGCCTGGCTCTCCACGTCCCCTGCGAGCGTGACCACGCCGTCCTTCACATCCACTTTGAGGTTGCCGCCCTTCACGTCGATGTCACTGGCCAAGGCGATGCGCACTTTATCGTAGATCGCGTCGTCCGAAACCGGCTTATCGGCGGCCAGAACGGCGCCCACCATCAGAATAAGCGCCATCAAGGAAGCACAAGTTTTAAGAATCATCTTTTACGGCCATTGTACGCCAGTCGAGCGCATCGAGGAAGGCTGCCTCTTCGCGCCAGCCCGGCTGTACGCGAACATGCAGATCGAGATAGATTTTCACGCCGAGCAGTTTTTCCATTTCGAGGCGCGCCAGGGTGCCGATTTTGACCAGCACGGCGCCTTTCTTGCCGATGACGATCGCCTTTTGCCCCGGACGCTCCACGCGAATGGTGGCATAGATACGCGTGATGGACGGCGTTTCCTCCCAGCGATCGATCATCACGGCGACGGAGTGGGGCACTTCCTGCCGCGTCACCTGCAATACCTTTTCGCGCACAAGTTCGGAGGCCAGGAAGCGCTCCGGCTGGTCGGTGACGTGGTCGGACGGGAAGTATGCCGGGCCTTCGGGCAGACGGTCGAGGATCGCCTTTTGCAACTCGCCGAGCCCGATGCGTTTGGGCGCCGAGACCGGCACATAGTCGGCGAAGGCGTGCAATTCCTTGTACTGCTCGATCAGCGGCAGGAGTTTGCTCTTGTCGGGCAGAAGATCGAGCTTGGTCAGCACCAGGACGACGGGCGTTCCGATCCTGGTGACGAGATCGAGCGCGCGCCGGTCTTCGGGCGTGAAGGCGCGTGTCGCGTCTACCAGGAACAGGAGCAGGTCGCGCTCTTCGAGCGACGCCCGCACGGTGTCCATCAGGCGCTTGTTGAGCTGCGAATCGGCCTTGTGGATGCCGGGGGTATCGATGAAGACGATCTGCGCGTCCGGCAACGTCATCACACCCTGGATGGATGTCCGCGTGGTTTGCGGCTTATCGGCTACGATGGCCACTTTTTGCCCGACGAGGGCATTCAGCAGCGTGGACTTCCCGGCGTTCGGACGCCCAACCAGCGATACGAACCCCGATTTGAATTTACTCATGGGCTACCGTCTGAGACTTGCTAATACGCACGCGTTCGACGCGAAATTCATCACTGGCCAGGACCTCGACGCGCACCCCGTCGCGGTCGGCCCATTCTCCGGGCTTGGGGACATGGCCCATCCATTCGCTCACGAGACCGCCGACGGTGCTGGATTCGATGTCTTCCTCGCGATGGAAGGTGTCGAAGAGGCCGGCGATGCGATCCAGTTCGAAGCTGCCGGAGACGATATAGCCGCCGTGGCCATCGTCAACCATGTCGCTATCCGGCTCGTGCTCGTCGCGGATCTCGCCGATGATGACTTCCAGCAGATCTTCCATAGTGGCAAGACCGGCGGTATTGCCGTATTCATCGACTACGATCACGAGGTGTGTATTCTCCTGCTGCATCTGGCGCATGAGATCGTTCACCGGCTTGGTTTCGGGCACGAATTTCACCGGACGGAGCAGTTCGCGGACCTTACGGTTGGCGCGTTCCTCCTCTTCGAGCTCGAACATGTCGCGCACGTGCACGAAGCCGATCATCTGATCGATGTTGTGTTCGAAGACCGGAATACGCGAATATTGCTCGTTGATCACCAACTGGCGGAGTTCGTCGAGGGTGGCATCGGCGGCGATGGAGACCATGTTCGGACGCGGGGTCATGACTTCGCGGACAATCTTGTCGCCGAACTCCAACACGCCCTGCATCAACTTGCGGTCGTCCTCTTCGATGAGGCCCTCTTCGGTGCCGGCGGAGATCAAGGCTTCGATGTTTTCGGCGGGTGTGGGTTCTTCTTCGGGCTTTGAAGTATCGTCGGTGAGCTCGACGAGCGATTGGAAGAAATCGAGGAGCGCGACGATTGGCTTGGCAATCACCGCCATGGCGCGAAAGATCGCGACGAAGCGCAGCATCCATCGCGCGGTCGTGCGCCGATAGAGCAACTGCGGCACCGCGTAGGAGGCGCCCATCATGACGAGCCACGCCGACAATACGCCCTCGCCCAGGGAGGGCCACGACCACGGCAACCCATCGGCGGACCAAGCCAGGCACAGCACACCGGTGACCACCAGCAGAGAGTGCTTAATGACCGAGAAGGTTTCCATGCCCGCCTCGGTCTTCATGCCGATGCGGTCTTCTAATGTTTCCTTAAAGAATTTGACCGAAGGCAGATCGCGCGGGCGCAGGCGCATGCTCTCCAGGTAGAGCTGCTGCACGGAGGTGACGATCACCAGCAGCACAATCGCCAGGAGCGTGACGGGAATAATAACCGCCATCATGCGCGCCCTCGTTCAATCAACCCGGCGGAGAGGCCGAGGTGCGTGCGCCAGCGTTTTTCGGCGCGGGCCATCTGCCCGCGGTCCTTTTCGTGGTCGAAGCCGAGCAGGTGCAGGAGGCCGTGCAGCATCAGGATTTCGACCTCGCGCTCGACGCGGTGACCGAATTGCCGCGCCTGCCTGCGCGCGCGCCCGAGGGAGATGGCAAGATCGCCGAGATGTTCGGCGGGGGCGGCGGATGGAAAGGAAAGCACGTCGGTGGGATAATCCAGACCGCGGAATTGGTGATTCAGGCGGCGCAACTCGACGTCGCCGGTGATGAGGCAACCGAACGGCTCTCCCTTGGCGACCTCCCGTTGAAGGCGGAGCGCGAAACGTTCGATGGCGCGGCGGCGGAAGTCGGGTGGCGTGCGGCGAAAAACGACGGTACTACCTTCGGGTGAGGACATACGGCGGCTCAGGCTTGCGGAGCGCTGGCGGCGGGTACTTCCGCGGCGGGCGCTTCCGGTTCCACCAGCTTCAGGCTGAGCTGCCGTCCCGCGCCGATGCTCTCGTTGTACCGCTCGTAGGCTTTCACGATACGCTGCACCAGCGTGTGGCGCACCACGTCCCGCTCATCGAACTGCACGAAGCTGATGCCCTCGACGCCCTTGAGGACGTCGACCGCGTCGACCAAGCCGCTGCGGCGTCCGGCAGGCAGATCGATCTGGGTGATATCGCCGTTCACCACCATCTTGGAGTTGAAACCCTGGCGCGTGATTACCATTTTCATCTGCTCGCAGGTAGTGTTCTGCGCCTCGTCGAGAATGATGAAGCTGTCGTTGAGGGTGCGCCCGCGCATGAAGGCGAGGGGCGCCACCTCGATGACGTTACGTTCCAGCAATTTCTCCACGCGCTCATTGTCCAGCATCTCGTAGAGCGCGTCGTAGAGCGGGCGGAGGTAGGGATCGACCTTCTCCTGCAACGTTCCGGGGAGGAATCCCAGGCGTTCGCCGGCTTCGACGGCGGGACGCGTGAGAATGATGCGCGACACCTGTTTCGAGAGCAGCGCGGAAACCGCCATGGCGACGGCGAGATAGGTTTTGCCGGTGCCGGCGGGGCCGATTCCGAAGACCAGGTCGTTGCGCTCCATGGCTTCGAGATACCGGCGCTGGTTGACGGTTTTCGGTGTCAGGATTTTCTTGCCGAAGCTGCGCTGTTTTCCGCTGTTCACGAGTGCGCGCAGGGACACTTCGGGATCGAACGCCACAACGCGCAGGTAGCTGTTCAGGTCTCCGTTATTGAAGACAAACCCTTCCCGCATGAGCGAGTTGTAATCTTCGAGAATGCTTTCCGCGCGGGAGACGTTGGAAGGTTCGCCTTCGATTTCGAGGCTGTTATCGACGAGTTGAGTGTGTACCGACAAGCCCGATTCGATCAGCCGGATATTTTCATCGCGAGTGCCGAACAGGCTTTCCACGCCTTTACTGATACGCACACTGGCTTTCATTGATTGGGTGTTGGAAACCTCCATACTGGGGAATTTACGGGACAGGAAGGGACGTGCCGACGGAAGGGACTCGGACCTTCGACAACCCGCTTGCGCGGGCGGGGCAAAACCATCCATCTACGATTATACCAGCGTTGTAAAGGGGGGCTGGGTTGGGATCTGCGCTGGTTGGGTGGCGGTAACAGAAGTGGGGTCGGCCCGATTTGTGATTGAGAAGCGCCCGGTCAACAGGCGGGGAACGACGCTCTCTTCGGACCACTTGCCGGACACCGGCGGCAGGTCGCCGGCGAACACAACACCGGGCTCTTATCCTCGTCCAGGCCGCGAAGCTCTTCGATATACTCTTCGTCGGGGGACAACCGAACCGGCCGGCCATTTTGAAAGGCTTGAGCGGAGGCCTCAATCTGAGTCGAAAATGCCAAAGGGCCACAAGCGAATATTCTGTGCCACGAGTGCCGCCACACTGTCGGCATGGTTACTATTCGAGTTTTCCTTGAGTGCTCAGTTGCTCGAGCCAAACGACCCCATGCCTTCATTCGAGGTGGCCTCGATTAAACTCCTGGGACCTGGCGTCATCATCTCTGCCGCGGGTTCAGGCAGCCCTCCGAGGACCAAGGTGGTTCCGACTGGGGCGGCACCTCCGGTCAGTGAGCGGGTTCATTTCAATGGCCAGATTGAGTTGCTTGTCGAGGCGGCATATGGGCTTCCGCCCGAAAGCAACAGGGTCGTCGGTGGCCCGGATTGGATTCAGAGTGAGTCTGAGCGCCATGAGGTGACTGGGAAGATAGATGATGCGCGTTATGCCGCGATCCAGAAGATGAGTTCCGCACGGCAGCAGGAACAGGTGGCATTGATGGAACAATCTCTGCTTGCGGATCGCTTCAAGTTCAGGGCGCATGTCGAGAACAGGGAGATACCGCGGTATGTGCTGATCGTCGCGAACGCTGGGAGCAAATTAGAGCGAGCTCGCGACGACGAGAAGAGCCAACTATCGTTCGTCCAAAATGGACCAGGAATTGAAGTAAAGGCGACTGCGGTCACGGTTGAGGAGTTCGCTCGATCTCCATTGCTGCGGATCGACAAACGCCTGGTTGTGGATAGGACCGGCCTCGACGGGAGGTTCAACTTTACGCTGAGGTTCACAGCCAGCCCGAATGGCAACATTGGAGGCGGCGGGGACGACGGAGGCGCACCCGCGTTGGCCGTCGCTCTGCAGGAACAGCTCGGCCTCAAGCTGGTCCTCGAGAACGGACCGGTGCAGGTCGTCGTAATCGATCACATAGAGCGGCCCTCCGAAAACTGACCAGGTTCGCGCCTCGGGCGCGCACCACTGGGTTGGAAGCGACGGAGTTCTGCCCATGCCAGCTCGACTGCCGTTTGGCCCAATGCTCAGTCGCGTGGCAGTAGAGCCCTCGCGCATCCAAGCCCCCCGGTCAAGGCTCCCGCCACAGCAAAGATCGCCGACTCGCAGTAAAGGGCACATGCCAAAGTCCACTGAGCACGTTCTGCGCAGACACAGAGGAGAAAGATCGAAAGGGCCAGCGCATACACCAAGACCATCGTTGCCGGATTCCTTCTGTGAGTCAGAGCGACGGCCAAACCGGCGGGCGCACAGATTAGAAACGGTTCCAACGCCGCCTCGATTAGAAGATAAGGCACGGGGCCGACGATATTGGGCGTGCCACGCAAAAGCCGAGTTGCAAGGTGCAGCCTCTGCAGGATGACCATGGACCCCAACGCCACCGCCAGCGTCCGAATCGCCAGTGGCCAGTGGTTCCTGACATCCCTCAGGACCCCCTGTCCGACGATCGCCAAGACCTGACGCCAATACCAGGTTGTGGATCCGCGCCGGTGGTACTCCTCGAACAGATCGCCCGCGAGCGAGTCGCTCCAAGCGTTGGACACGGTCGCGGCCAGTAACCAGTTCGCCAGGGCCGGCGGTTTTAACGCCCTCATCGCACGGCCTCGAGCGAGAGCCCGTCCCACATGTTACACAAGGCCCTCTGAGAGTCTCGAACCTTGGCCAGCCCTTCAGCCGTAACCTGGAAGTATCGTTTGGCCCGCCCGCCACGCTCGGGTGTGGACTCTCCAAGCGCGGAACTGACCAGACCTGACGATTCCAGTCTTTCTAACGTCGCGTAAAGGCTGCCCACTAAAACTCCCCGGCGACATCGTCGCTCGATCTCCCGGGAAACCTCGACGCCATAGCCCCGGTGACCGAGGCGTAGGAGGGCTAACATCACCATCAACTCGAACTCACCCAAATATTCGCGTTTTGCCATTTGCTCAACTATCGCGAAGAAATCGCCGGGATCCAAGCTCTCTTTGGTTAGCGATCGCGGTGAGCGGGGAACAAAGAAAAATACCGCGGCAACCGAATCCGATACCGACCAAAAAGGCATTCCTGGAGACTGCACCCTGCCGGTCCGCTTTTGGCGGTGCAATTCGGGGCGAGCTCTTACGGCTCTTCCGAAAGCCGCGCGACCCTGGCAAGCAAGTTGTACAATGACGCTGACCGTGCCTTCCCCCATCCTCGAAATCCGCGATCTCTCGTGCGAACTCGGCGGGCGGCCGGTCCTGCGCCGCATCAACCTTAGCGTCGAGGAGGGCGAGACGGTCGTTCTGCTCGGGCGCAGCGGATCGGGAAAAACGACGCTGCTCAAAACGGTGAACGGACTCGTGCCGGCGTCTTCAGGCGAGATCCGATTCGAAGGGCGCGCGACGGCGGAATGGGACCAGGTCGCCATGCGCCGCCGGATGGGGTATGTCATCCAGGACGCCGGGCTGTTCCCACACTGGACCGTCGAAGCCAATGTCGGGCTGGTGCCCCGGCTCGCGAAATGGGAGCCGGAGCGAGTGACGGCGCGCGTGGAAACACTGCTCGATACTGTGGGATTGCCACCCGCGGAGTTTCGCCACCGGTACCCGCGCGAGCTTTCGGGCGGGCAACGGCAGCGCGTGGGGATTGCACGGGCATTGGGCGCCGATCCGCCGCTGCTGCTGTTCGATGAGCCATTCGCGTCGCTTGATCCGATCACGCGGTACGAATTGCAGCGGGAGTTTCTCGCCCTGCGCCGCACCGTGCGGAAGACGGCGCTGTTCGTGACGCACGACGTGCGAGAAGCGCTGCTGCTGGCGTCGCGGATCGCGCTGCTTCACGATGGGTCGGTCGAATTGACTGCCACACCGGCCGACTTTCTGGCGGCGCGAATTCCCGAAGCGCGCGCGTTTCTCGCCAGCCTGGCAGACAACGGGAGAGCAAATTGAACCCCAGCCTGTGGTCGGAGATAGTTTCGCTCTCGCTCCAACATTTGCGGCTGGTGGGCATCACGATCTCAATAGCCGCGGCGATGTCGCTTCCGGCCGCGGTGATGCTGGCGCGGCGGCCATCAGCCCGGCGGTGGGTGCTGGGATTCACCAACGTCGCGCAGACCGTTCCGAGCCTGGCGCTGTTCGGCTTTCTGCTGCCGTTCATCGGCATCGGGGAACACACCGCGATTGTGGCACTGACGCTTTACGCGCTCCTCCCGATCGTGCGCAACACGCTTACCGGCATCCTCGGGGTAGACCCGGCCGTGCGCGAATCGGCGCTGGCCATGGGGATGACGCCGCGGCAGATTCTGTGGCAGGTGGAGTTGCCGCTGGCGGCGCCTTCGATTGTGGGGGGACTTCGGATTGCGACTGTGACCACCATCGGGACGGCCACTATCGCGGCGTTCATCGGGGCGGGAGGGTTGGGCGTGTTCCTGGTACGCGGCATTGCCATGATGGATAAGCAGGCGCTGCTGGCAGGAGCGCTGCCGGCCGCGGCGATGGCGCTGGCGGCGGATGAAGGGCTGGAATGGATCGAGCGAAAACTGTCGCCTGCCTGAGCGCGCTCCTGCTGGCTTCGTGCGGAGGGCAGCGGACGATCGTGGTGGGGTCGAAGAATTTCACCGAGCAGGTGATTCTGGGCGAGATCCTGGCGCAGCAGATCGAGCGGCAGATGCACGTTCCCGTGGAACGCTATCTCAATCTGGGAGGCACGCTCCTGGTGCACGAAGCGCTCGTGCGCGGATCGATCGATCTTTACCCGGAATACACGGGCACGGCGTTGACGGCGGTTTTGAAACGGGCGCCGGAAAAGGATTCGGCCGCGGTTCTGAACCAGGTGCGCGAGGCGTATCGCAAGCGCTGGAAGCTCGATTGGCTTTCTCCGCTGGGGTTTAACAATACCTTTGCCATGATCGTGCGTGGTGAGAAGGCACGTTCCGAACATCTGGCGACGCTTTCCGACGCGGCGCAGGCTCAGGCATGGCGCCTGGGAGTCGGCGCGGAATTTCAGAATCGCGCCGACGGCCTTCCGGGATTGATGAAGGCGTACGATTTGCGGCTCGACGGCCAGCCGGTGACGATGGATCTCGGCCTGCTTTATACGGCACTCGACGGCCGCAAAGTGGACATGATCGCGGCCAATTCCACCGACGGGCAGGCGGCGGTGCGCGACGTGGCGATTCTCCGCGACGACCGGCATTATTTTCCGCCATACGACTGCGCCGTGGTGGCGCGGGAAGAGACGCTGGAGCGGTATCCGGCTTTGCGGGCGGCGATGGAGCAACTATCGGGCCGGTTGACGACAGAAACGATGCGGCGGCTCAATCAGCAGGTGGAGGGCCTGCACCGGCCTGTCCCTCAGGTGGCCCGGGAGTTTTTGAATTCACTCGCGGTGCGATAATACAGCGTGCGCGGCCTCACATATATTTCGAACCTTTCGGGCCGCGCGAAAACTCCATACAATTAAGAAGACGAGGAGGGATGGATTTGATGAAAGCTACCAAGGCATTACACGACCTGGGCCAGAGTATCTGGCTCGACAACATCACGCGCAAGATGCTGGACAGCGGCACGCTCGCGCATTACATAGACGAGCTCTCGGTGACGGGGCTTACATCGAATCCCACGATTTTCGATCACGCCATCAAAAATAGCGCAGACTACGACTCGGCGATTCTCCAAAAAGTGAAGTCCGGGAAATCGGGCGAGGATCTTTTCTTCGAACTCGCGGTGGAGGATCTTTCCCGAGCCGCCCAGCTTTTCCGCAAGGTTCACGATCGGACCGACGGCGTGGACGGGTTCGTTTCGCTCGAAGTGTCGCCGCTGCTGGCGTACGATACCGCGAGCACGCTGGCGGCCGCCAAAGATCTGCACGCGCGTGCCGGTGAGCCGAATGTGTTCATAAAAATACCCGGCACCAAGGAAGGTCTGCCGGCAATCGAGGAAGCCATTTTCGCGGGCGTACCGGTAAACGTGACGCTGCTGTTCTCGGCCAATCAATACGTGGCCGCCGCAGAGGCATACATGCGCGGGGTCGAGCGGCGAATTGAAGCGGGGCTGAATCCCGTGGTGGCATCGGTGGCGTCGGTATTTATCAGCCGTTGGGATGGCGCGGTGGCGTCGAAGGTGCCGGAGGATCTGAAAAACAAGCTGGGCATCGCGGTCGCCGGACGGATTTACAAGGCGTATCGCTCGCTGCTCGGATCGGCGCAGTGGCAGCGCGCGTTCAATTTCGGAGCGCGCCCGCAACGGCTGCTGTGGGCCAGCACGGGCACGAAAGATCCGAAGGCTTCCGACGTTCTGTACATCGAAGCGCTGGCATCGCCATTTACAGTGAATACGATGCCGGAAAACACGCTGAAAGCTCTCCACGATCACGGCAATATCGGCGCTTCGATGGCGACCGATGGAGGCGAATGCGAATCGATGCTGGCAAAATTTGTGCGCGCGGGGATCGATATCGACGCGCTGGCCGCGCAGTTGCAGGACGACGGCGCGAAATCGTTCGTGCAGTCGTGGAATGAGCTGCTGCAGGTAATTGTCACCAAGAGCGCCGCACTCAAGACCGCCGTGGCGCATTAAACCAACCCGAAAGGAATCGATATGGCGACCACTTCCGGCGTTACGGGCGAAACCGTAGCGCCGCTCACGAAGCGGACAGCGTGGAAGGCGCTCGAAGGACATTATCAGAAGATTCGCGGATTGCACCTGCGCGATCTTTTCGCGGAGGACCCGAAGCGCGGCGAGCGATTGATTGCCGAGGGCTCGGGAATCTTTCTCGATTACTCCAAGAACCGCATCACCGATGAAACGTTGAAGCTGCTGATGGCGCTCGCCGAGGAATCCGGGCTGCGGCAGCGAATGGACGCGATGTTCCGCGGCGACAAGATCAATGTCACGGAGAAGCGCGCGGTGCTGCACGTAGCGCTGCGCGCGCCTGCAGACGCGACCATCCTGGTGGATGGCGTGAATGTCGTACCCGAGGTACACGCCGTACTCGACAAGATGGCGGCGTTTTCCGGGCGCGTGCGCAGCGGCGCGTGGAAAGGCGCTACGGGCAAGCGGATTCGCAACGTGATCAATGTTGGGATCGGCGGGTCCGACCTTGGTCCGGTGATGGCGTACGAAGCACTGCGGCATTATAGCGATCGCGAAATGACATTCCGCTTCGTTTCGAATGTGGACGGCACGGATTTCGCGGAAGCGGTGCAGAATCTGGACGCGGCTGAAACGCTGTTCATCATTTCCTCGAAGACGTTCACCACGCTGGAGACCATGACCAACGCGCACACAGCGCGCGAGTGGTCGGTGCGTGCGCTCGGCGGCGACCCGAAATCGGTGGCGAAACACTTCGTGGCGGTATCGACGAACGCCAAGGGGGTGGCGGAGTTTGGCATCGATACGGACAACATGTTCGGCTTCTGGGATTGGGTTGGCGGGCGGTATTCCATGGAGTCGGCGATCGGTCTTTCGACGATGCTGGCGATCGGGCCGGAGAATTATCGCGCGATGCTCGACGGCTTCCACCAGATGGACGAGCATTTCCGCGCCACGCCTTTCGAGCGCAATCTGCCGGTGCTGATGGGCATGCTGGGCGTCTGGTATGCCGACTTTTTCGGCGCCGAGACGGTGGCGGTGCTGCCGTACGAGCAATATCTGAAGCGCTTCCCGGCGTATCTCCAGCAGCTTACCATGGAGAGCAACGGCAAGCACGTAACACTCGACGGCGCGACGGTGAACTACCAAACCGGCCCGATTTACTGGGGCGAGCCGGGGACCAACGGCCAGCATTCGTTCTACCAGTTGATCCACCAGGGGACGCGGCTGATTCCGTGCGATTTTCTGGCCTTCGCGGAGACGCTTAATCCGCTGGGACGGCACCACGATCTGCTGATGGCGAATGTGTTCGCGCAGACGGAGGCGCTGGCTTTTGGCAAGACAGTCGAGCAGGTGAAGGCCGAGAAAACGCCGGACTGGCTGGCGCCGCACCGCGTGTTCGAAGGCAACCGGCCGACCAATACCATTCTCGCCGCCAAGCTAACGCCGGAGATACTGGGCAAACTGGTGGCGCTGTACGAGCACTCGGTTTTCGTGCAGGGTACGGTGTGGCAGATCAATTCGTTCGATCAGTGGGGTGTGGAGTTGGGGAAGGTGCTGGCGCAGAAAATCGTGCCGGAACTGGAGAGCGGGACCGAAACGGCGCTCGCGCACGACAGCTCGACGAATAGCCTGATTCGACGGTACCGATCCATGAAGCGGTAAGTGGCGGCCGGGGCTAGAATCAGCTCAAGCCGATGCGCCAGCTTGTGATCGCGGTGTTGTCCGCCTGGGCAGCCTCCGCACAGACCGTCGCTTCGCCGGGTGAAATTCCCACCGTGCAGAAGCTCCTCCAAACAACGCCGGACGAAAATGCCTTCCGATGCGACGTGGATTCCTCGAAGGCCGAGCTCAATTTCGGCTTGCGATTTCAAGCCGGGTACGTAATGCAGAGCAAGTGGGGGTTGCTGGCGAATCTGGTGAAGGGCGAGTTTCGCTCGCAGGAACCGTCCGATATCGTGCTGTTTCTAGGGCCGCGGGTTGGGCCTCTGGACAAGATGCCGGGTCCATTTCCTCGAAGATGAGAAGGGTTCCCGGCCGCGATTTTTCTATCAACAATACCGGCTTACGGCAGAGCCGATCGACTACGGCGCGCCGGACAACTTCAGCCTCAACAGGCAGTCCGGCATCAGGCAGACGCCCGATTGGCAACCTGATGAGCTGACCAACCCGGAAGTCTCCGACCCGATCGACTTGCTGGTGTCGCGACTGAAAGGCAAGACCCTCCTCGTGCATTCGCCAACGGAATTCGCCAAGGCGGTGGAGGCGATCCGGCGGCCTTAGAATCCGGGCGGACGTTCGTGAGCGACATTGAACTCGCGTTCCAGCGCCATGCCGGCGCGCCCTACTGTGCCTTCTTCGAACAAGCGCCCGAGCAGCGTGACGCCATGCGGTACGCGGCGTGGCGGGGAGAATTTCGGCAGCGGATGCGCAGGATCGGGCGCCCAATCGCTGCGCGCTTCCGAGACTTCGACGAAGCCGGCGCGCAAGGTCAGCGACGGATGGCCGGTGAAATTACTCAGCGTGAGCATTTCGTCGCGCAGCGAGGGCACCAGCAGCAGGTCGACTTGCGAAAAGATACGCGCCATCTCCTGCGCCACTTTGCGACGCAGGCGGTCGGCCTGCACGAAATCGACGGCCGAGAGGAAGCGCGCCTGGCGGAAGAGGTTCGGCCAGGCGTCGGGCACCTGTGCCTTGAGTTGCGCCAGCCCGCCGGAGAGCGTGAGGTCTTCGAAAGAAGCCGCGGCCTCGGCAAAGAGAATCAACTGGAGCGAGTCGTAAGACCAATCGGGCAGTAAAACTTCGACGGGGACGAGGCCGACCTTCTTACAGGTTTCGAGCGCGGCGCGGTCCACATCGGTGGCGGGAGCTTCTTTCATCCACGCGGGAAAATATCCCACGCGCAGCCCGGCGACGGGCGCGGCGGCATCGAAATCGAGATGGCTCGCCACGCTGCCGAGGTCACCCGCATCGGGGCCGGAAATCGCCTGCAGCACAAGCAGGCCGTCTTCCACGCCGCGGGTCATCGGCCCGAGTTTGTCGAGCGACCAGCAGAGCGTCATGGCTCCCGTGCGGGGCACACGGCCGAAGGTGGGGCGCAAGCCGGTAATGCCGCAGCGCATGCTCGGCGAGACGATGCTGCCGCCGGTCTCGCTGCCGATGGAGAATCCCACCAGTCCCGCGGCGGTGGCGGCGCCCGGCCCGGCGCTCGACCCCGACGCGCCTTCTTCGAGCAACCACGGGTTCATGGTCTGGCCGCCGAACCAGATGTCGTTGAGCGCCAGCGCGCCGAGGCTTAGCTTGGCGACCAGCACCGCGCCCGCGTTGCGCAGGCGCGCTACCACGGCGGCATCCGCGGACGGGACGCGATTGCGATACGGTTCGGCGCCCCAGGTGGTGGCGATGCCGGCGGTGTCGAGAAGGTCTTTGACGCCAAATGGAACGCCATGCAGTGGACTGCGGTACTTGCCGGCGGCGATTTCGGCATCGGCGGATTTCGCCTGCTGTAGCGCCACTTCGCGCGTCAACGTGATCACGCAGCGCAGCTTGGGGTCGAAGCGCTGGAGACGGTCGAGATAAATGTTGGTGAGGCGCTCGGAGGTGAGTTGGCGCGTTTCAATCCAGCGCGAAAGGTGTGCCAGCGGGGCGAAGGCGATATCGGCATCCGTGGCGGGGAGCGGACCGGAATCGATTTTGGAGCGAATGAAGCGGTCGCGATCAGGTCCACTGGAAACACCAGGCAGCACCGGGTCCCAGAGCGTGGCCGGTGCGACGGACTCTTCGATCGTAACTTTCTTGGGACCGGCGCGGCGCTCGTAGACTGGCGCCAGCGTGCGGCGCCAACTTTCGGCGGCCATCTTTCGATCAGCCGGCGTCATCTCGAATTGCACGAGCTTTTCGGCCTCGGCGAACGCCGCGGTGGAAACCGGCGGACCGGCCTCGGGCGCGGTGCCGAACGCGGGCGGCGTACCGGCGGTAGGTTCGGATGCCACTGGCGTGCTTTTCCGGCACGCTGCGGCAGCAGCGATCAGTGCTACCGGCACGCCGCCCAGAAACTGCCTGCGCGATTCCGGCATGGCGCTACTTCACGCTGAAATTGACGGAGGCGTCCACGTCTTCCCAGGCCAGTTCGAGCTTGCCCTTATTTCCGCCGAGCGGCGTGATGGTGTACTTGAGCTGCTCCACCATCGATTTCGGTTTGGCCATCTTCATTTTGACGCGGCCGAGGTCCTGATCCTTGTGATACTCCAGCCCCGGCTGCCCGGTCTGCTTGTTGACGATGAGTTCCCAACTGGCCGGATTGGCGAGATCGACGAACAGGGTGTAGTCGCCCTTGGGAACGTTGAGGCCGCCGAGATCGAGGTCGGCGTCGGTATGGAGGGCGGTGGCTTCATTTGCGCCGGCCCGCCACACGGGATAATTCGGGTCCTGGCCGATGCGGCCATCCTTGCCGAACAGCTTGCCTTCGCGTCCGTTTACCGCGGGTGAAGAGTACTTGATCGAAATGTTCTTGCCGGCGATGGTTGCCGACTCGGTGAGTCCCGGCTTGGTTGCGGCTAGAGCGGCAGCAGCAGCGACGAGCGCCGCGATGATGAGGGATGTTTTCACTGGGTATCCTTTCCTCACGAGGATAACGCAGGTCCAGTACAATGCCGTATGGTGAGGCTGCGAATTTTAGCCGGCTTTTTGATTGCCGCTGGAGGTGCGACGGGGGCAGACCTGTCGCGCATCGACGCCATTTTCTCCCCGCTGGCGGGCGCGAAGTCGCCGGGATGCGCGGTGCTGGTGCGCCAGGATGGGAAAACCGTGTTCGAGCGCGGGTACGGGGTGCGCGATCTGCGGACGCTGGCGCCGATCGGCGCGAACACCGATTTCCGCCTGGCGTCGTTCACCAAGCAGTTCACCGCCATCGCGATCATGCTGCTGGTACACGACGGCAAGCTGCGCTATGACGATCCGCTGACCGAAATTTTCCCGGGGTTTCCGGAGTATGGCCGCGCCATCACGGTGCGGCATCTGCTGACGCACACCGGAGGCCTGCCGGACTATGAGGACCTGATGGGGGGCAGCCCGTGGAGCGAGACGCACCAGATTCGGGATGACGAAGTGCTGGCGCTGCTGGAGAACCAGAGCCAGCCGAAATTCGCGGCGGGAACGAGTTGGGATTACAGCAACTCGGGATACGTGGTGCTCGGGCTGATCGTGGCGAAGGTATCGGGCATGCCGTTCGGCGACTTCCTGCACCGCCGGATCTTCGCGCCCCTGCACATGGACCATACGCTGGCGTACATCAACGGAAAAAACGAGGTGCCCAATCGCGCGTTCGGGCACACCAAGCGAGGCGAGAGTTTTGCGGAAACCGATCAGAGTTCCACGTCGGCCACGCTGGGCGATGGCGGGGTTTACTCGAACCTGGAAGATCTCGCCAAGTGGGACGAAGCGCTGGAGAAGCACACGCTCCTGCCGGAAAGTGAGATGACGCCGGCGCTGACGCCGGTCCGGCTGGCGGATGGCTCGCAGACACACTGGCCTTCCGTGCCGGGCGGCGACAATCTCAATCCGGGAAAGCCGGTGGCGTACGGCTTCGGCTGGTTTCTCGACCCCTACAACGGACGGCCGCGTATGTGGCACTCGGGCAGCACCCGGGGATTCAGCACGGTTATCGAGCGGTTCACCGGCGAGAAGCTGACCATCGTGGTGCTCTGCAATCGAACCGACGTCGATGCCGGCAAGCTCGCGTTGCGGGTGGCCGATCTATTTCGGTAATCGCAACCGGCCACTCGAAACGCCGGCATTTACGCTGGCGCCGGCTTTACTCCGGCGAGCGCGGCCGTGGCCAGCGAACCGCCGAGCCCCATGGTTTCCACCGCGGACGACGGCACAATCACCATCGAGCCGCGTTCCTTGATGGCCTCGTAGAGCATGTTCATGGCGCGCAGATGGAGCGCCACGGGGTTGTCCTGGTAGGTGAGCGCCGCCTTTCCGAACTTTTCGGCGATCTCGGTTTCGGCCAGACCCAGGATGGTGCGAGCGCGCCGCTCGCGTTCCGCCTGGGCCTCGCGCGACATGGCGTCCTGGAGCGCCTGCGGAATCTGCACATCGCGAATTTCGACCGACTGCACGGTTATGCCCCATGCTGTGGTTTTCTCGTCGAGAATGCGTTGGAGCTCCTTGCCGAGCATTTCGCGCTCGGCCACCATCTGGTGCAGTTCGTGCCGGCCGATGGACTCGCGCAACGCGGTCTGTGCGCTCAGGTTGATGGCCTGGGAAAAGTCCTGCACTTCGAGGATTGCCTTTTCCGGATTCCAGACCATCCAGAAGACAATGGCGTCCACGTTCACGGGCACGGTGTCGCGCGTGAGCGTCGATTCGGCCGAGACGTTGGCCACGCGCACGCGCTGATCGACGAACCGGCTCAAGCGATCGACGATCGGGACCATGTGGAAAACGCCCGGCCCGCGCAAGCCGGTGAAGCGTCCGAAGCGCAGCACCGCTACCTTTTCCCACTGGTCCGCGATGCGGATGGAAAAAAGAAAATACAGGCCCACGAGCGCTCCCGCGATCACCGGCGCCTGGAGGTGCGTGGTGGCGCTGGCGACCGCGCCGGCCGCGAGGAAAAACACAAACAACGATACTCCGACACTGCTCAAACGCAGTTGGTTCTGATCCGGCCACATCTGTTCATCTCCTTGTCTTCTCGGTGCCGTTTTGCCGTTCGCCAAGTTGCTCCAGCAAGTCTTCTATGGTGAAGCCCGAAGCGCCGGCTCGCGCCACGAAATCCGCCACGAGTTGGGCGAGTTGACGCTCGCGCTCCAGGTCGTCGCGCTTCACGTTCTGGTGGCTGATGAAAGTACCGGTGCCCTGTTGGGTTTCCAGCACGCCGCGAATTTCCAGCTCGCGGTAAGCCCTTGCCACCGTGTTCGGATTGATCGAAAGATCCACCGCCACTTGCCGCACCGTGGGCAACTGATGCCCGGCAGCCAGAGCGCCCGCCGCCATTCCCCCGGTAATTTGATCGATGAGTTGCCGGTAAACCGGGACGCCGCTGGCGGGATCCAACCGGAACTCAAAGTTTTTGCGGGATGGGGATCGGTTGTTATTCATCCAAATCCATAATGTACTAGTTCACTAATACAAGTCAAGGATTATTTTGCGCCCCGAACTCGCGTTGCCGCCGGTGTCGGAACGACCGTGAATCTGGAGATCCGCTGCACCGCCACAGAATTCGGTGGACGGCGGGCATATAATTTAGAAATGTTACGAGGGTGCGTGCGGGCGCTGTCCTGGGCCTCGTTGATTCCCCTGTTGCTGGCGGCGGACGATTTGCCTCCGGCCGCCGCGGTGAAAGTCGATTACTCGCGGGATATCGCACCGCTGCTCGAGAACCACTGCTACATGTGCCACGGTCCGCGGCAGGCAATGAGCGGCTTACGGCTCGATCAGAAGTCCGCCGCGCTCAAGGGCGGCAAATCGGGCGCGGTGATTGTTCCGGGCAATAGCGCCGGCAGCCGCCTGATCCTGCTGGTGGCCAATGCGTCGCCAGACAAGAAGGTGATGCCGCCGGCGGGCACGCGCCTGACCGCGGCGGAAGTCGGACTCCTGCGAGCCTGGATCGACCAGGGCGTGGAATGGCTCGATGGCCCGGCGCCCATTGCGGCGCCACGGCCTTCCCATTGGGCATTCCAGAAAATCGTGCGGCCCGAATTGCCTGCTGTAAGCGATCGCGCCTGGCCGCGCAATGCGATCGACGATTTTGTACTGGCCAAGCTGGAATCGGAAGGCATTGCACCGTCGCCGGAAGCAACGAAAGCGACCCTCATCCGCCGCCTGAGTCTGGACCTCACCGGACTTCCGCCCTCGCCAGAGGAAGTGCGCGATTTCATTCGCGACAATCGCTCCGATGCCTACGAGCGCGCCGTGGACCGGCTGCTTGCCTCGCCCCATTATGGCGAAAAATGGGGCCGCTACTGGCTCGACCTGGCGCGCTATGCCGATAGCGACGGCTATGAAAAAGACCGCACACGCCCCTGGGCGTGGCGTTATCGCCAGTGGGTGATCGAGGCGTTCAATCGCGACCTGCCCTTCGACGAGTTCACGATCGAGCAACTTGCAGGCGACCTGCTGCCGCATCGCAACCAGGAAATGCTGGTGGCCACCGGATTCAATCGCAATACCCTCACGAATCGCGAGGGTGGCACGGACCCCGAGCAGTTCCGCGATGAGCAGGTGCTCGACCGCGCGGCGACCTTGGGGACGGTCTGGCTGGGGCTCACCGTCGGATGCGCGCAGTGCCACGACCACAAATACGATCCAATCAGCCAAAAGGAGTTTTACCAGCTCGCGGCTTTCTTCAATACCGAAGACGAGGTGGACGTTCCCGCGCCGCTCGCCGGCGAAATCGGCCCATGGATGGAGGCGCGGCCGGAATACGAGCGGAAGCGGCAGCAACTGCTCGACGAATACAAGATTCCCGAAGTGCAGGCCGATTGGGAAAACAAGCTGCGCTACGCCAACGAGCATAAAGGCGAGCATGAAGATTGGGATTTCGCCTATGGCGAGTTCACCCACACCGTCGATAACGCCAAAAAGGTACTCTACACCGACCCCGCCAGACGCAGCGAAGTGCAGCGGACGGCGATGACGGACACACTGATCGGCTCTTGCGGCAATCTCTTCCCCAAAACATATTGTGAAAGCCTAAAGCTGGGCGAACTGCGCACCAGGCTTAACGAACTACGCGCTTCGGCGCCGCAGATCAGTTACGCGCCAGTGCTGATGGAAAGCGATACGCCGCGCCAGACGTACGTGCACATCAAGGGCGATTGGCGCGAGCACGGCGCGGAGGTGCATCCGGACACGCTCGCGGTATTGCCTCCGCTGCCCGGCGGACCGGAGCCCCCGCGGCTCCGCATGGCGCGCTGGCTCGTAGAGCCTGACAACCCGCTTACCGCGCGCGTGGCCGTGAACCGCTTCTGGCAGGAATTGTTCGGCCGCGGCATCGTTCACACGTCGGAGGATTTCGGCACGCAAGGCGACCGGCCCGCCAATCCGCAACTGCTCGACTGGCTGGCATCGGAGTTCGTGGCGCGCGGCTGGAGCATGAAGCAGGTGATCCGGACCATCGTGACCTCGGCGGCGTACCGCCAGTCGTCGAACGCGCGGCCGGAACTCGAGGCGCGCGATCCCGATAACACGCTGGTGGCGCGGCAGTCTGCGCTGCGGCTGCCGGCGGAGCTGATTCGCGACGAAGCGCTTTCGGACGCGGAATTGCTCGATTTGCGCATCGGAGGGCGAAGCGTAAAGCCGCCGCAACCCAAAGGCGTGGCCGAGCTTTCCTACGCGGGATCGGTGAAGTGGGTGGAGAGCACCGGCCCCGATCGCTATCGCCGCGGCATGTACATCCATTTCCAGCGCACGTCGCCTTATCCACAGCTCATGAATTTCGACGCGCCCAGCGCCGAGCTTTCCTGCACGCGCCGCGAGCGCACCGATACGCCGCTCCAGGCCCTGAACCTCATGAACGACTCGGTGTTCTTCGAAGCGGCGCAGGGCTTGGCTCTGCGCGTGATGCGCGAGGGCGGCGATTCTTTCCCGGACCGGCTGAACTACGCGTTCCTGGTGACACTGGGGCGCGACCCTTCGACGCGCGAGCGCGAGCGGCTGGAGCGGTACTTCGCGCAGGCGAAAGAGCACCTCGGGCAGGACCAAAAAGCCGTGGCGGCTCTCTTTCCGAACCGCATCGATGGCCTGCCGCAGGTCGATGCGGCGGCGTGGGTGGAGTTGAGCCGGGTAATGCTCAACCTGGACGAATTCATCACGAGGGAATGACTATGGATCGCGAGCAGTTTCGCAGAATTCAGACGCGGCGCGGCTTTTTCGAGCAGTGCGCCGGAGGAATCGGCATCATCGCGCTGGCGCAGTTGCTGGAGCGCGAGGGACGCGCCGCGGCCGAAGTCAACCCGCTGGCGCCGCGCAAGCCGCACTTCCCCGCCAAAGCCAAGAACGTCATCTTCATGTTCATGGAAGGCGGACCGAGCCAGCTCGACCTCTTCGACCCCAAGCCGGACCTCGCCAAATGGAACGGCAAGCCTCTGCCGCCCGAAATGACCAAGAACCTGCGGCTGGCCTTCACCAAGCCCAACGCAGCCGTGCTGGCCAGCCCGCGCACCTTCCAGCCGTACGGCCAAAGCGGCATCGAATTTTCAGACTACATCCCGCACATCGGCTCGTGCGCCGACGATCTATGCCTGGTGCGCTCGATGTACACCGACGCCTTCAACCACCATCCCGGGCAACTGCTGCTCTTCGGCGGCAGCATTCAGGTGGGGCGTCCGACCATGGGCGCATGGGTGCTGTATGGATTGGGCAGCGAATCGCAAAATCTGCCGGGGTTCGTGGTGCTCGGTTCGGGCGTGGGGACGAGCGCGGGAACGGCTAACTGGTCGAGCGGATTTCTGCCCTCGACGTATCAGGGGGTGGTCTTTCGCAGCTCGGGCGATCCCGTACTCTACCTTTCAAACCCGCCCGGCGTCACCACGCCGATGCAGCGCGCGTCGCTGGACACGCTCAAGGATTTGAACGAAGAGCACCAAGCGCAGACCGGCGATGTCGAAATTGCATCGCGGATTGCGTCGTACGAACTGGGTTTCCGCATGCAGGCGGCTGCGCCGGAACTGCTGGATTTCTCCAAGGAATCGCCGGAGACGCTGGCCCTGTATGGAATTCACGATCCGAAGTCGGCTTCCCAATTCGCTATCAACTGCCTCCTCGCGCGGCGGATGGTGGAACGCGGTGTGCGTTTTGTAATGCTCACCCATGCGAGCTGGGACGACCACTCCGACCTCAATCGTAAGCTCAAGAAGAACTGCGATATGGCCGACCTGCCGACGGCGGCGCTCATTAAAGATCTCAAGCGGCACGGCTTGCTCGACAGCACGCTGGTGGTATGGGGCGGGGAGTTCGGCCGCACTCCGATGGTGGAAATTCGCGACCCGCGCGACGTGAACAACGCCGGGCGCGATCATCATCCCCTGGCGTACAGCTTGTTTCTCGCCGGCGGCGGCATCAAGGGCGGACAGGTCGTCGGCAAGACCGACGATCTCTGCATGAACATCGTGGAGGATAGAGTCCACGTACATGATTTGCAGGCCACGATCCTGCACTGCCTGGGTCTCGAACACACGCGGCTGACGTACCACCACATGGGTCGCGATTTCCGCTTGACGGACGTGAGCGGGGAGGTGGTGCAGAAGATGCTGGTCTAGGGTGCGGCCGTTTTTTCCATGGCGAATACTCGCTCGGCACCGCGGTGACCGGCTGGACGGCATGTGCGCGGCCGGATGGTCTTCGCCGCCGCCTCCGACATCCCCAACTTGCCCTCCACTTCAAGCGCGCGGCAGCGTATTGCGGAGATGACCGCGGCAAACTACTGGTCCCTCTACGCCACCTTCTTCAACTTGGTGACGCGTCCCACTTCCACCCACTCCACCACGAAAATGTTGCCTTCGTGGTCGAAGCAGGCGCTGTGCGGGCAGACGAATTTACCGGGAGTGAATTTGTCGCGCGAGAGTTTGCGCGTGTCCTGCCACTTGCTCGCGGAATCGTCACCCAACTGCTCGATTACCTGGTTATTACGGTCCATCAGCGTCACACGCGCGCCTAAATCCGGCACTACCACATCGCCGTTGCGGAAATAGTTGAAGTGGCATGGCAGGTTGGTGCCGGAGATGAAATCCAAGTGCTCGCCCGCGAGCGTGAACCGCTGAATGCGATTGTTGGCGCGGTCGGCAACGGTCAGTATGGGTGAACCGGTCCGCATATCGACTGCGATGCCGTGCGGGCAATCGAGCTTGCCGGCTTCCTTGCCCTTGCCGCCGAAGGTCCGCAGATACTCGCCTTTGGAATTGTACTGATTGATGTAGCTCGAGCCATAGCCATCGCCCACGTACAGGTCGCCGTTGGGCGCCACGGCGAGATTCGTGGGGCTGTACTTGGGGAGCTTACCGCCGGCATCTGGCCGGTATGCTTCCGACTTGTCGGGATAGCCGAGCGTGAAGACCTCTTCGCCGTCGAGCGTGGCTTTCACCACCAGGCCGCGCCTGGTGTCGCAGAGGTAGAGGAATTCGGTGCTGCCTTCGCGCCGGATGTACAAGCCGTGAGCGCCGCCTTTGAACTCCTTGCCCCACGACTTGACGAACTTCCCTTTCGCATCGAACACCACCATCGAGTCCGAACTCTCGCTGGTGGATCCGACGGTGTGGTGCACGTAGATTCTGCCCTGCGAATCTTCGACCACCCCGTGAGTGTTGCCGTACTGGATGGAGGCCGGCAGTTCGCCCCAATCGTGGTATGCCTCGTAGACGTGGTCACCCGTGCCAAGAACAGGCCGCTGATTTCCCGACTTGTCGTTGGCGTGAACAATCAATGGGGCCATCAGGCCCGTCCCCAGGAAACGGCGGCGGCTGACATCAGACATCCCGGTGCTCCTTGGGGATCAGTATATATCAGCGCTCAGTTCGCCGTGCCGGCCTTGGCGGGAGAGAAGACTCTGTGCACCGGAATGCGGCCGGCGGGAGAGATCTTCCGCGCGCGCGATAGCTTGTGGGCCGCAAAACTGGACGCGACGGTGTCCGACGGGGTCGCCTGAATCGGCAGCAGCAGATATTGCATGTACGAATCGGGGACCTCGCCCGTGGTGCCAGAAGCGGCCGGTGCCGGCCCGTAGCCTTCGATATCGAAATAATTGGGACCGACGGTGATTCCCGTTGCTGGAATGGCGAAGTTGAGCTGGTATAGACCGGCGAAGCCCGGCGCCAAGCCGGCGTAATCGGTCGTTCCCACCGCCGTCTGACTGAAGTCCACGGCGATGGTGTTCGTAGTTGGGTCGCCACTCGCGGTGGATGGTCCCAGGGCTCCATCCGTAATTCCGGTTGTCACCGTGCCAAGCCCGGTCAGGTACGCCGCGAGGGTCTCGCCCTCCACCGCCGGGTTGCCGTCGCTGACGGAAGATGCCACCGGCGACACCGAGTTCCCGATGCCCAAGTGCTGGATTTCCCCGTAGGTGAGGCCATTGGGAGTTTGGGTGAACACGCCCGGCGCGGTATTGCTCACAATTTGTGTCACGGTGTTCGATGTGCCCATCGCGTTGGTCAACTGAATTCCGGCCACCGATCCTGGTTGGACCTCATACGGCACGATTACGGAGACCTGCGAAGGGGCGACCACCGAAAAAATCGGGGCCGGATAGCCGCCAATCGTCACTTGTACACCGGCAAGCGATGTGGGAGCCGCAGTTCCACCGACTACCGATTGGCTGGTTGACGCCAGGTTCGAACCGTACAGCGTCAGCAACTCGCCGGGTGCAATTCGCGCAGTAAAGGGCGCATAGCTGGCGGCGTTCAAAACCCCCTGGGGGTACAAATACACGCCCGTGCCGCTGGTCGCAGTGGGGGCTTGCAACACCACGCTGATCGCCATGCTTCCTTCGAGCCCCGCAGTGATCAGAACCTGCCCGCCGTCGCCGGCGATGAATGCCGTGGTGCCGGCAGTGGAGGTATTTCCGCTCAGCGCAACCGCATTGGTATAGGTGTAATCGTATAACATCGCGCCGTACTGCTCATTTACCACACCGCCGAAATCGTTCACGCGTTGGTGACCCACAAGCGTTTGTCCCTGAGAGGCAGGGTAGACCTCAACCGCACCGAACCAGGTGTCCAGATCCCCCCCGGACTCATCCACAAATGAATCCATGCCCGCTTGATAGTAAAAGCCCGAAAGCTGTGGCGTGGAGGTGGTTTTCACCCCGACGATCATGTCGTAGCCGTTGGGTGCGCCGCCGAATGCAAAAGTCCCGTCGGGAGAAAAATAGAAATACTTTTGCCCGTAAATATAGTTGCCATTGGACGGAAATGTCACTACGGCGGCACCATTGCTGAAAAGGTACGGCAGGCCGGTGGGCGTCTGCGTGAACGGCGTGCTCACACCGCTTGAATAACCTTTCACTGGGCCCGAATTGAAGTGCCCGCTACCGTCCGGACTGGCAGTGAAAACCATATTCAGCATATTGGTCGCGGGTGTCACGCCGTAATATTCCAGGTCTGAGATGTTGACGTTCGGGTCGAAATCCGAGAATGTCCAGGAACCGGTAAAGTTCGAGTTGGTGAATGCGGGGTTCGCGATCTTAGCCGCGATAAACATGTCGTTATACCCGTACGAATTGTCGGTGCTGCTGCCGACGAACACGCCACTCGCTGAAACCACGCCGAAAACCGCGTCTCCGCTGGCTGCTGGACTATCGATGTAGCCATAGCCGCCGGCGCCGATGGCATAAGTGCCGCTGCCGGCCGGCAGGGCGCCCGCGCCTTGCGTGGCATCCACGATCACGACGCCGCCATTCGATCCAGCGCCCGAAAATGTGTAGGTTCCATTTCCGTTGAAAGTGATCTCGCCATAGACGGCGGCGGCATCGCCCAGGTCAGCCGACCCGTCCCCGACGGTATAGACCACCTGGCGGAAATAGTATGTCCCGTTCAGCATGCCGTTTCCGCTCGTGTCCCAATTGGAGGGAAGTTGGGCGTAAATCGACCCCGTCGCCGCCAACAATATCAACCATCGCGCCGATCTCATGTTCGCAAAATTGCTCCTGCATATGATTATGGCTGCGGAGCGTGGAAAGTTTCGCTAATTTTCGGCGACGGCCCGCGGCGCGTTCATTCATGGAAGATTTCCACACCAAGCGAGCGCGGCAGTGTCCGAAAGATTCTGGGTTGTTGGTTGGAAAGCACCACACGAGCTGGCCGTTTTCCACCACCTCGCCTCTTAGGGGTCCATCATGGTGCCTGACGCCATGCGATAAGCTCTAACACGAAAAATTCACGTCTATACCCGGTAGCGGGATCGATCGCGACACCTCGCCACTCAGTTCGAACTTGCGAGCGCCAACCGCCAAACCGGCGGGCGATCATGGCGCCTGTTCCCAGAAAACTGGCCGGCATCGAGACTCAGCCCGAGGCTACCCTCGCCGCGGCGGCCGGTGGTCAAACTTTGAATTTCAAATGGCTCGACGATTCCGTGGGCGTCAGCCAGTCCCGGCAGACGGACACACGATTCGAGGTGCAGGCGGTATTCGCCGGCCACGGCATCGCCGCGCCGGGAATTCAAATTCGACGATTTCAAGGGCCTCGATGTCAATGGCCAACTGCTGCTCGTCTTTACCAATGAGCCTCCATCCAACGACCCGAAATTCTTCGTTGGCCGCGCACTCACTTTCTACGGCCGCTATGTCTACGAGTGTGAAGACGCGCTGCGCCGCGGCGCCCGCGGCCCAATCATTCGCCACATCAACGAGACGGCCGAGTATGGAGATACAGCCCGCAGTTCCGGGGGACGGGCGAAGGATGTGGTGATCCCGGGCGCCACGGACGACGGTGTATCCGCTCGCGCGGCACGTCGCCGCACGGTTTGACTCTCGAAGTCGCCGGACGACCGGCCGGAGCATGGCGCCAATCACTATCACCATCCGTCGGACGAATTTCAGGAAGATTGGGATTTCCCGGCGCTTACGCAAGCCGCGGAGTATGGGTTTTGGCTGGCAAGGATATCGCCACTCAGGACAGGTTACCGGATGGCGTCGGAGCGCAGCTTTTTTTACAAACTCCAACTGCCAGAGGCGCTTGCGAACTCTGGCTCCGCGAAGGCGGGCGCCATCCAGAGGTTTTCACGCGGGGTCTGCGGTTGGAGACCGGCTTTGGCACCCTCCCACCCTTCCATGAGGGTGTGAAGGAGCCCGGCAACTTCCGCCAGAGGCTCATCTTTTTGACTCACATTGGCCTCCACTAGCCGGCGGTAAAGATAGCCGTACAAATGGGATAGCCGCAGGCTGAACTCTCCGCCCCGTTCGAAATCGAGCGACGTGTTCAGCTCCATCAGGATGTCGCAGGTCTTGCTGATCGAGCGGGCGCGCTCCAGAATTCGTTGTTCGGCCAAGTGGTGCCGCGCGTCGGCAACCGCTGTGATGGCCGCCTGGTACAACATGTGGACTAGTTCAACGGGGTCGGCCGACAGGATTCGTTCTTCCAGGTAAGTTTCATGCGCGTTGCGCCACATTCGATTCTCTCCACCGAACTTATCGGGCGCTAGGCGGTTTGCTTGAGGCCTTCCGCCAGTCGAAGAACGTATTCCGGCGGAATCTGGGAAACCACATCTCCGGTGGTCCGGTTCACCACTTTGACCACCCAGCGTTTCGTGCCCGGGTCCTTCTGAAACTCCAAACCGTTGTCGCTGCCGAACATTTCCGACTTGTTCAGCGCCTTCACCGCCTGCACCACCTGGCGATTCTGCGTGGCATTATCCGTACTGACAGGTGTGGCCGACGTGGGTAATCCCTGCGTAATCCGGCTCAGTGAATTGACGTCCATACCATGCTCCTCCGGCAGATTATCGGACCCTGGTGGGGATTTTTCCCGATAACTTCCCGTACCCTGCTTATCGACCCTCCGGCAGAAATCGTGAAGCGGCCGATCGATCACGCGGCACAAGAACTTTGGATCCGGCCGAAGAGTAAATAGGAGGAATGCGGTGGCGAAAACGGTCGCGGTGATCGGCATCGATCCTGGCGAGTTGGTGTGGGTACGCACCCTGCTATTGCTGATGCGGCACCCGGACTCACTCATCGCGGAAATGACTAAGCAGGCACTACTCTATCTGGAACGTAACGCGCATGACCAAGGGCGGACCTGCGTGACATCGACTGACACCACGGTCTGATTAGCGACTCTACTGCACTGGGGAGGGCAGGCCCGTGTTGGCGTAATAATACTGCCGCGCCTGCACTTTCACCGAACCCGCTGGCAGGCTGGTGATATCCACTTTAATCCGCCGTTTATCCTTAAATGCGGTAGCCGGATCGATATGCGGCACGTAGCGCAGAATGTACTGTGTGCTGATCTCGCCTTGTAGATCCATCACCGACTTGTTGATCGCCGCAGCGATGACCGCGGTATATCCGCCGGTTCCCACATGCAGGGCATAGTTGCCGTCGTCGGACGGGGTGGAGAGATAGCCCGAAACTGTGTTGCCATACGGGTCGAGCAGAGGATACTCCACGTGTCCGCCGGTCTCGCGCGCGATCCGTTCCAGGTTATCCGATTCGTCGGCGGCAGCTCCGAATGACAGGGTGCTGACGCCAAACACGGTCACCAGATTTTTCTGCGCCAGTTCGATCACCTGGTCGAGAGTGTAATCGCTGGCCGTGTCGTGGCCGTCACCGATGACGATAATGATGCGGCGCGGCTGGTATGGCTCCCCGGGCACCAGTTTACGGTCGGTGCAGGCCTTATAAATGGCATTGTAAAGAGCGGAACCGCCGCCCGGCTTCATACGATCCACCGCGTCGGTGAGCTTGTCGGGATCGGACGTGGTGTCCACTTTCACTTCGGCGGTGGTGCTGTACCCCACCAGATATCCGGTATAGTTCGGGTCGTATGGCATCAAACCCCAGATCATCTGTTTGATGGCGTCCTGGAACTTCTCCCATTGGCTGTGCATGCCGCTGCTGAGATCCACCAGAAAGCCGATCACGGTACGCTGCCGGATACCGGGCGAATCGTGATAGAAGTACGTAATCTTTTGCGGGAGGCCCTCGTCTTCGATGCGGAAATCAGTCTCCTTGAGATTGGAAAGATAGCGGCCCGTCTTATCGGTCACGGTTACGGGCACGATGATTTCCTGGGTTCCGCCCGTGAAGGACGGCACCGTGCCGGATTGAGTCTTGGCAGGCGGCGCGGTAGGGGGCGGCGGTGCCGCGGGAGGCTGCGTCCCCTTGGATTCCGTTTGTTGAGTCGCGGCGGGAATCGCAAGACAAAGCCCGCAAAGCAAAGTAGCCACCGGTAAGCGGTTCATGGTTAAAAACCTGCGTTGGGTCTATTTTACCCCGCGGGGCGGCTTATTTCACGGCCACGACGTCGATGGCAAATCCCGCGTCCATGGAGGGAAGGCCTTCGAACAGCATCAGCGAAGTAGCGGGAGGGCGGGCGGGGTCGAAGAAGTCGCCGCGCACCTTTTGGATCTGGCTGGCAAGCCCGGCAGCCAGGGGATAGAAATGGGCGAATGCCACATCATGAAGGGAAGCGCCGGACTGTTCGAGCGCCTTCCCAACCCGCTGGAACGCCAGGCGCGCATCCTTATCCTCGAAACCGAAGGAGACCTGAGTTCCCGTGAGCAGGGCTTTCAAGGATGTCACCAGAGCGACCTGGGACGCTCCGGGGACCGCCGGAAGTCCCATCGGATTCACCATCGCCAGCGGTTTGCCGGGGTCGTGCTGTAATCTTGCCACGGCTTCGCAGGCTGCCATGCCATGCACCGAAGCCCGTTCGGCCTGGACGTAATCGGCGGCGGCGTTCGGGTAAGCCTGGCCCACCAGCCTGCGAATGGCAGCGAGGTCGTCCAGTGAACTCAGAAAGCACGAGACGCGCACCACGCCGGCGGCTTCCGAACCGGCAGCCTTTAGCGCGATGCCGAGCGCGGCGAGCGATTGATCTGCCAGCGGCGCCACAGGTGCGGTAGGGTCTGCGGTCTCTTTGTTTTGCACGGAAATAAATGCCAGGCCTTGCGGATTGACCTCCTTACGGGATTCCGCGATGGCTTCGAACACCACCTGAGCTCCCTCGGGTAGTGCACCGGCTTGTATCAGACTGAGAACCGGCAAGGGCTGCTTGTGCTCGGTGAAGACCTCGCTCACGATGTCGCGGACGCGCCGGGCATCGCCCGAACCCGCCACAAAAGCGCGAATCTTCAGGATGGTCTCGCCTTTGGCTTCATGCGTGAGGGCGCCGATGGCGTCGCGCACCTGCCGGCTGAGCAATCCCTTGGATTCCAGCGGCGTGACATAAAAGGCCAGGCGGCGGGTGTCGCCTTCCACCACGGAAGGCAGTTCTTTGGGCAGCTGCAATACCTGGTTCTCTTCTTTTTTTTGCTTTTGCGCCAGGGCGGTGAGTGTCAGACCGCACGCCAGAACCGCCAGTCTCAGGCATTTCACACTCTCCCGGGCGCGCCCAGAGCGCATAGAATTAGGATTGTAGCAGAGCCCACATTCATGTCCGAAATCGGGAAAGAAAACGGCTTGCGGCCGGCCGCTAGCGACGTTCCGAAGCGTGCATACCGTCACCGCCGGCGGCCTTTTCTGATTCGACACTGGTGGTTGGTCCCGCTGGCGGCTTTTGTGGTCCTGGCTCCCTTGGTCTGGCACTGGCTGTTTGGTTCCCAGAACCGGGACGAAACCCTCGCCGGGTATGTCACCGACACGAACCGGATCGAAGCAGAGTACCGGACATTCACGGGAAAGCCGCTCGACCCCGCGGCGGAAGCGCAGTTCGACCGGGCCACCGAACTGATGCGCCAGGGAAATTACAGCAGCGCTTCCATCATTCTCGAGACGGCGGCAAAGCAGATTCCCGTCCCCGCGGTGTTCAACGACCTCGGAGTCCTGTACGGAAGGCTCAAAGACGGGCCTCACGCCTTGCGGGCCTTTCGCGACGCGCTGGCACGCGATCACGATTATGCCCCCGTCCGCGAAAACCTCAAAAAGATGAACCGCAACGAATCGGCCGACGCCAGTTCCACGGAACTGGAGCCCAACAACGACAATTCGCAAGCCAATGCCGTCTGGCTGGAAAAGCCGGTTCAGGCATCCATAAGCCCGTCGCTGGGAGATGTCGATTCCTTCTGGTTCATCACCCCGCGGCCGCCGCGCGACCGGGTATCGATATCGGTGGTCAATCAGTCGCCGACGTTGATCCCGCGGCTACGGATTTACGACGAGAACGAAAACCTGGTCACCGGCCTCAAGGAAGCGACCGGAGCGGGATCATCCGTGCGTTTCGACTTCTCGCCGCCTCCCAATACCCTGTTCTATGTTCAGGTGGATGGAGTCTCCGGGAGCAGCGGGGCTTACGCTCTATCGGTGAGCGCGCTGCACGCGTACGATGTCTACGAGCCCAATGACACGATTCTTACCGCGGCGCGCATCGTCCCCGGGCAGAATGTCGACGCCAATATCATGGATACCGACGACACCGATTTTTATTCTTTTGTCAGCTCGGCCGGCGGCACCTTGAATATCGATGTGCTACCGCACAACAGCACATTGGAACTCGGTTTGGGAATGTTCGCTCCCGACCTGCACAGTGCCGGCTTCGCCCCCGACCCCAAATCGCCGGGAGACACGATTCACCAGCAGATGAAGGTGGAAGCCAACCAGAGATACTACCTGCAGATATTTTCCAAGCACGACACTACTGGGGCGTACTCGCTGATGGTGAAATAAAGTCGCCCGAACGACCCGGGTTGCGGCCGCCAGGGACGGTTGCCGGTTCAGTTCGCCGTCGGCGTTTTCTGAATGCTATCGATCACGATCACCGGCACCGAGGTTTTCCGCGGCTCCAGCTTGAGCCCGATCGATTCCACCGAGGTGAAAATGGAAACCTGGTCGCCGCCGAAATCGGGAATCCGGCTGGCATCGGCGCCGGACGCCCGGACCAGATTGCGGAGTTCGTCGACGGAGTATTCCAAGGTGAAATTGTAGCGGCCGGCGAGCCCCGTCTCATCCACCACGGGGCGATCGAGGAACTTCGCCAGCGAATCCACAACCAGAGCAAAGCTGACCTTGTGAGCCTCGAGTTTGTTCAGTCCATAGCTGATGGACGACCCGCCGCCGAGGTCGACGACCGTGCCACCCCGGCCCCCGCCCGTGACATTGACATCGACTTTTGAGTTATCCCCGCCGTCGGCGTCCGGCGGCACTTCCTTGATCTTCAGGCCGCCTTTTCCCACCACCAGGGCGTATGCCGGCAATTCCCGGGTTTCGCGGTGCATCACCATCTTGAACCGGTCTTCGAGCAGCGACGCCACCATGCCGCGCAGCGCTTTCTCGCCCTCGACTCCCTCGGGCCGCTTGCCGACGATGTCGAAATGCTCGGTGACCAGCCAGTCCGGGCCGATGATTTGGTAGTCCTTCACGTCGTACGCCATGTCCAGGTAGTTGATGAGCGTGAGGAAGTTGCATCGCACCATGGCGCCGTCAATGTGCACACCCACATTGAGATTCCCTTCCTGAACCGGGGGCGAGGGTTTCACCGAAGCTACTTCAAATTCGGAACGCGGCGCCGGCTGCTGGCAGAAAACGGCAGACGCCGCCAGGAGGGCAAAAGGCACTATCCTTAAGCTTTGCATCCTACGAGTCATTACGAGGTTCCCGCATAAAAGTTCCGAACGCATACTCTTCCACCACCCGGCCGCCGATAAAGTGTTCCTGAATAATGCGCTCTAGTACCGGCGGAGTCGCCGAATGGTACCACACGCCATCGGGATACACTACCGCAATCGGCCCCTGCTCGCAGATGCGCAGGCAATTAGCTTTAGTGCGGTTCACACGGTCGAGCAATCCCAGTTCTGCGAGCCGCCGTTTCAAATAGTCCCAAGCCTCCAGGCCAAGTTCCTTTTCACAGCACTTCGGCTTGGTCTGGTCGCAGCACAGGAAGATATGACGCTCATGGCCGGGCAATCCGAGCCCGGCCGCCAGTTGTACCAATCGCTCCACGTCCGCCATTTCAGTATTTCAGATAGACAGTCTTGTAGTCGCTATAAAACTCCATCGCCGCGGGTCCCTGCTCTTTGGGCCCGAAGCTGGAATCCTTGCTGCCTCCGAACGGAAGTTGATACTCCACGCCCGCGCTGGGCAGATTGACGGTCAGCAGTCCCGCCTCGGCACGGTAGATGTACTCGAATGTTCGCGAGAGATTGGTGGTCTGAATAGAAGACGAAAGTCCGAAGGGGATGTTGTTGGCGATACGCATGGCATCTTCAAAATCCTTGGCGCGCATGATGGCCAGCACCGGCCCGAAAATCTCCTCCTTGGCAATGGTGTGCGATTCTTCGACTCCCGCGAACACCGTGGGGGCGACGAAGTAGCCCTTGGCGAGCGCACCGTCGCTCAGCCGCGAACCGCCGCACACCGGTTCGCCATGTTCTTTGCGGGCGATGGCGATGTAGCGGAGCACCGTCTCCATCTGCGCCTGGTCCACGCACGGGCCGATCTCGATGCCGGTTTGCATTCCGTCGCCGACTTTCAACCTCCTGGTGCGCTCCACGACGGCCGCGACGAACCGATCGTAGATCGTCTCTTCCACGATGGCGCGGCTGGTAGCCGTGCATTTCTGGCCCGTGGAGAAGAACGCGGCATTGACGACGTTCTCCACGGCGCTGTTGAAATCGGCGTCGGCGAGCACGATCGTGGGATTCTTGCCGCCCATTTCAAGCTGGATGCGCAGTCGCCGCCTCGACGCCTCCCCGTGCAGCCATTGGCCGATCTCGCACGAACCGGTGAAGGAAACGGCTTTCAAGGGCGGCGCGGCGAGCATGGCTTCTCCCAATTCTCCGCCCGGCCCGGCCACGAAGTTGACCACGCCTTTCGGAATGCCCGCCTCATGAAGCGCTTCGACAATGCGCCAGGCGCTCAGCGGCGCCGCCGATGCCGGCTTCAGCACGACCGTATTGCCGCAGATCAGCGCGGGCGCCAGTTTCCATGCCGGAATGGCGCTCGGGAAATTCCACGGCGTGACGAGCCCGACCACCCCGATGGGTTTGCGAAGGGCGAACATGTGGACGCGATCGCGCTCCGAAGGCACCAGCATTCCCGGCATGCGCGAGCCTTCACCCGCGAAATAACGCAAAATGTTGATGGAGCGGCGAACTTCGCCCTTCGCTTCGGGAAAAGTTTTGCCTTCCTCGCGCGTCATATCGGCGGCCACGGAATCGAATTTGCGGTCGAGAATATCGGCCGCTTTGTAGAGAATATTTCCGCGCGCCGGTCCGGTCATAGACGACCACCCCGGCAAAGCGCCGGCCGCCGCCGCGGCGGCGTCGCGCATGTCCTGCGCACTGCCCTTGGTAAACGCGCCGATCAGTTCATCGGTGTTTGCGGGATTGCGATTTTCGAAAGTCTTCGTCCCGGAGACCCATTCGCCGTTGATGTAGTTCGCAAAGTTTTGACTCATAGAAGTTGATTTTAGAATTACATTTTTGCCCCTCGCCCGTCGCCTGTTCCCGTCTGAAAGTACGCGTCGTCGCGGGTTAAGCCGGACAGGGAAGCCACGATGTTATAGGGAAAAAGCTGCAATGCGGTGTTGTAGTTTTCGAGCGCCTCGTTATACCGCTGGCGCGCCATATTGACTTGATTCTCGGTGTTGGAGACATCGTCCGGCAGATGGGCGAGCGCCGCTCCGGGGCGGAGCCGCCGCTCATCCTGCAATACCACCGGCAAACGCGAGATGGCGTCGCTCAAGCGGTCGTAGGCAGCCATTTTTTCGCGCGGGGCGCGGCTCGCGGCGAGGAGCGCACGCGCCTCGGCGATCTTGCCGACGACGTCCTTGCTGCTCTCCGATAAGCCCTTCATGGGCGCGACCAGTCCAAAGATCAGGTCGGCCCGCGTTTGCATGGCGCTCTCGACACCGTTCCAGCGCGCATTGATTTCAGCGCGCCTCGCCAGCAGGCGGCCGCGCACATCGCTGTACTTGACCCCTGCCAACACCAGCAGGGCCGCGGCACCGACGGCGATGAGCGCGTATTTCAAGGCGGAATCAGCTTTCCAGGCGATCGACTGCGGCGATCACTACGGAGATGGCTTCCAGATATGGCCCCAACAGTGCCGTGGGATCCGCATCGCGCGTCTTCAATTTCCCTTCACGGACCGCCAGTAACGTTTCAAACGGCTGCGGATCGAAGCCGAACTGCTGGCTCGCCCGCGCGATCACTTCCCGCTTGGTTGCCGGCGCGCCGGCGGCATGAAGGATCAGGGCGTGGCGAAAGAGCACGCAAAAAGTCGAGACGGAATCGAGCAGCAGGCGCAGAAGCAGGCCGGAATCGGAAAGCATGCCGGATGCTTTCTGGCGCAAGCGCAGCACCTTGGCACGCAAATCGTGCTCTACCTGCGAGCGATAGTGGCGGTCATCCACCGCAAGATTGGAGATCAGGTCTTTGCCGGCGAGCAACTGGTGCTGCCTCTTCATGTCCTGGAATTCGATGACGAAACAATCTGTGGAAGCAGCCAGTTCCGCTTCACTGAGCAGCAGAGGAGACGGGCTCCCGCGTTCGCGCCACCAGCGGAAAACCGCTTCGCCGTCGCTTAATTCCCGCGGAGTGACGCGGCTCAAAACGCAGAGCACGTTGTAATCGGAGAATCCCTCCTGGCGGTCGGCGGCGGCCGCCGAACCGTAGAGCACCGCGGAGACAAGGCGATCCCCGTAAGCCTTCTGAAGTTTTTCAACGAGCTGTTGCACTACCGGATCCATAGATAGCCGTTACCAGTCGCTCGACACCCCGCCGGCGCCCGAATCGGCGCCGCCAAATCCGCCGAACCCGTCGCCGGAATCGAATCCCCCGAAACCGCCGCTGCCGCGCGCCCCATAACTCGATCTCCCATCGCGATTGCCGAAAAATATCCAGGGAAGAACGCCCCATGCGCCGGCGTTCGCGCGCGGTCCGGGCGCGCGCGAGATCAGCCAGACCAGCGCGAGCACACCAACCACCAGCATCCAGTTTAAGCGGTCCCAGATCGCGGGCAGATAGCGGCGATGAGGCAGACGGGTGGCGATATGCACGTGTTTGGCACGTCCGACCGCCATGCCGACGGTCGCGGCGGCCGCGATCAGCGCATCACCGGCATCGTCCCTCCGCAAGGCCGGACGCATTTCACTCAGGACATCGTCGTCCAGCGTCGCAGGCAGCATCGATCCGATCCCGCGACCCTCCTGGATATCGATTCGGTGTTCCGCGACGGACAGCAGAAGCAGGATGCCGTTGCCGGTTCCCCGGTCGCCTGTGCCCCAAGCGCGGAAGATGCTGCTGGACACGTCGTCCACGGGCTCCATCTCAAGCGAAGGGATAGTGACGAAGTCCATCCGGACGCCGGTGGCACGTTCGACGCCGGCGGCGTACGTTTCGATTTGATTTTTGCTGGCGGCGTCGATGACGTGGGCGAAGTCGCTGACGTAGCCTTCTGGTTTGGGATAGCGCGCTTTCCAGTCGACCGCCCAGCCGCAGGAGGCGCCCAGCGCGAGCGCGAGGCCCAGCCGCAACCACTTCTTCATGCTGAGCTTCCAGTTTACTATGAGCGCGCGATATGGATTCGCCCGTTAGGCGTCTGCTAAAATAGCGTTGTCACAAACGTTGGGACGTCGTCTAACGGTAAGACTGCAGACTCTGGATCTGCGTATCGGGGTTCGAATCCCTGCGTCCCAGCCACTTTCCTTTCAAACAGTTACAGGGCCAACATCACAACTATGCCAGTGGTGCCGGTTTGGTGTCCAATACGCACCAGGTGGCCTGGATAGGAGCCGCTTCGCACCACGCCCAACCCGGCCACACGCCAGTACCGGCCTTGTCCGTATCGCCGCCCCAGTCACCTTTCCCAATCCTTTCCAGGAACAACCCTTTACCATTACGCCGCGCTTGGCCGAAACGTGAGCTTCAGCGTGTGCGCGTTGACAGATTTGCCGCCGCCGCCGGCCACCACCTGGAGTTTGCCATCCGTGCTTCGTTCGACCTCGATGGACACGGTCGCCTCCGAGGCATTGAAATTACCCGCCACCGTTTTCTCGAGCTGCTTGATAGCGGAAGCGATCTCGATAATGGCATCGGCTAGTTCCTCGCTCTCGTCCTTCCCCAATGCGATCTTGGCTTTCGGCGTAAGGGCAAGGATGAAGGTGTGTGCTTTGGACCACTCCTTCTCCGAAGAGACATCGATCGAGACGCCGAATTCCAGCTTGCCGCCTGCCTTCGCCGTCTTTTTCGTGGCTACTTTGAGGTGCAGTTCCGCTCGTTGCAGCTCGATGCCGAGTTTATCTTTCTTTGTTCGTCCCGCGACCATAGCCAGGGCCACTTCCATCCGGCTGACCAGATCGACCAGTTCGTCAGTTCCGCTCATTGTTTCTCCTCCGGCCGGAATTTGACCGCGCTTCCGTCATGGTGCGTAACCGATGCGCTTGCGATTGTCCTCCGCGTATTGCGCGGCCGCAAACGCGTTCGGGCGGTACTGCAAAATCCCTCCGCCCGCGAAGGCATCGCGCAATCCTGCCCAGGCTTTCTGGAGATTTGCGGCTACCGTCTGCCCGGACGCCCCTTTCACGAAGTCGACTACCGCGTTATTGACAATATCCCTGAAATAGTGGTGATTGGCCGTCTCGAAAGCAAAGACGTTATCGTATCCCACGTATTCGGCGGAAAACTGTTTGGCATAGGTCCGGCCCAGTTTCGCCAACGAATGGCAGCACCCGGCAAAAACTTTCCGTCCGGCAAGCACACCCATATTCGACCCGTTGACGAGCGGTACGGTTTTCCCACCGGAGCCCGCCGGCAGCGCCGTCAGCTCGTCAGCAAATCCGTGGCCGAAAAAGACCACGTAATCGGCGCTGGCAACCGCATCGGCCAAAGTGGTTCCCGCCCGGCAGAGCGCGCCTGCATCGAGAAGAATCGATGTGTGGTCCATCGTGGCCAACTCTGCCTGCAGGTCACTCGCCCACTGAAACGTATAGTGCGAGCCGGCATCGTAATTCGTCGCTATGATCAGAACCGACGACTTGCTCATAAGCGGTTGGCCTCGATCGCACGCACAATCATATCGATCGGCCTCTCCTTCGATCGTTCAGCCTGCTCCTCGAGAAACTGGAACAGCGCGGCGCGGAATTCTTCGTTCTCCACCACCTCGTAGTAATATTCCACCGGGGTGAAGCTTCTCCCCATGAAGATCAGGAACGGCCGGTCTTTTTGCGGATGGCTGAAGGCCCACTCCTGGAGCGCCCGCAAAACTTCCTGCTCTTCATCCCGAATCACCGGTCTTCCCTTCGTTTGGCTTCGCCGCTCCTCTTGAATTTGACGGGCTTCATCAGCACTACCTCTCGCGACGTAACCACCGCTTCGTTCATGCCTGCTGTAAGAGCGGGCTCGTTCGAGACCGGCGATTGGAGCGCGATCGGTTTCAGGCTCCCGAGGTTTGGAGAATCAACGCAGGTGGCGATTTTTCCCGTCTTCAGACGGAGGTTGCACTTGCCGTCCAATTGTCCGCCGCCGGGGTCCTTGGCAAAACCCGGTATCCTCGACCCGGTTTGGACCCACTCCAGTTCGTATTCGGCTTCCTCCCAGTCAAAGCGCGCTTGCGTGATCGCCATCTTACCGTCAAATGCATGAAATAGCCGCGCGAAGAGCGATCTCAATTGCGCCTTGCCGCGCGCCTCGTATCCTCGCACGCTGTCGGTATACCGCGCGTCTTCACCGAAGAACTCCAGGACCGATTCCAAATCGCGGCGCGACCAGCAGTCGGCCCAGCGCACATAATTGAAGGATTCGTACTTTTCCCCGAGCTCCATCCATCGTGTGTCGTAGCGGTTCCTATTGGCATTCTCGTCATGGCGTACCAGCTCTGCTGCAAGGTTTTGCGCTTCAGCCGCGATCCTGGGCCAGTCGAGTGCCATACCGGGACGAAGCAGGGCCTCAAATGCCTCAGTTAAGGCAAACCGGTTCTCGCTGGCTCCCTCTCCGCTCGCCAACGACATGGGATTCAGCTCGTGGGACGCGTTCGCCAGTTGCTGCAAGTCGCGGACCCTAATCAAGCGGTGGTCAATGGCGCAGACGAGGAGCCGCAAGAAGGACAACGACGGATCCTCCCGAAAAAGCATCAGAACGATTATAGTGCCGCGGAGGCGCTGCCGCGTGCCAGATCGCTGGGCGATTCCCGAAACCGGGCAACCCGGGTAGGGAACCGTGAATCTCCTAACCATGATCCCGGCGGCCTCCCCGTTTCCGGGAGGCAATTCGAAAATTGTTCCGCTATCGCTCCTCCCTGGCGGGCCGGCTTTCCAGATTTGTGCCGTACGCAAAAAGACCCAAAGACAAGCGACTGTACCGAATCAACCTTCCTTCTTTTTCCCCCTCCGATATGCTGGCAGGTGTGCGCTGCACGTTCGCCGCATCGCCCGCGCATGCAGACAGACGATGCTGACGGCCATCATCCCTTCCACCAACCGGGCCTCGGTTCTCCATGAGACGGTCGCCAGTCTCGCCCGGCAAGCGTGCCCGCCGGACGAGATTTTGTTGTCCGTGGTGGATCCTGGACGCGACGTGCTGACGGCCACTTTGAGCATCTCCGGGGTTCGCGTAATCGCCGGGCCGAAGGGTTCCACCTGCCAGCGGAACACCGCCATCGACAACCTCCGCGCCGATTGTACGCTAGTCAGCTTTTTCGACGACGATATCGAGCTTCAACCGGATTACCTGTTCCACTGCCGTTCGTATTTATCCCTGCATCCGGAAGTGGTCGGCGTGTCTGGCAATCCGCTCGCCGATGGGACCCTGACCGGTGAGATTGCGCGCGAAGAAGCCATGCGCCTCCTGCGCACGCCGGCGGGAGATCACGCGCCACCGCGGTCCTGCTTTGCGCTCTCCGGCTTCGATATGACCGTCCGCAAAACCGTTGCCGAGCAGGTCCGCTTTGATGAACGCCTGAGCCTCTACGCACTGTACGAAGATTTCGATTTCAGCGTCCGCTGCAAGCAATTCGGCTGTCTGATGATCGTTCCTCAATGCCTGCTGGTGCACCTCCGCACCGGGGCGTCGCGCATTTCGGCCGTGCGGTTGGGCTATGCCCAACTGGTCAATCCGCTGTATCTTTGGCAAAAAGGATCGCAAGCCTGGTATCCCTCGCTGCGCATCTGCGCCCGCTCTCTCACCGGCAATGTCCTGGGTTGTCTGATCGCGCGCCGGGGCATTCCGCGAGCGGAGCGTCGCCGCCGTCTCTGGGGTAACGCCCTCGGTCTGCGCGACGTCCTGCGCCGCGGCCCGCGCCCCGAATGCATCCGGCAGATCCAATAACGCCTGGCGCTAGCGAATCGCCGCATACAGCCGCGCGATATGGTCCGGCTCGGAAACGAAGATGAGTCTGTAGCGACTCAGATCCTTCGCGTATAAACCCCTCTCAGGAAACGCCTCGGCGCTACGCCCGTAAAAGAGCAGATATTCGACGCTCGTGTGCGTTCGCTCCTCGTATTGCGCCAGATGAAAGACCGGAGGAATGTGCTGAAGTTCATCCAGCGTGCCTAGCGAGAGGAAGGGATTCAACTCAGGCCGGAATTGCGTGGGGAAGTAGGCCGTCGCAGCCTCATAGTTGCGCAGATCGACAAACGGTTTGGGGGCGAACAGATCCACCGCATGTAACAGGGGATTCACGCGATGCCAGGTGTCCTGCATATCTAACGCCAGCACGGTCGAGCCGGAAGGGAGGTTGGGGCCGGCGGTCATGAACTCATCGATGTCGCGGTCCCATCGACGGTATTCCGGAACACGCCACAAAAACGGAAGCGCCGCCAGCAGGAAGACCGCCGCACCGCAGACTCGCAGCCATGCCGCCCGCCACGGCTGCGTCGAGAGCCATACCACCAGGAAAAGCCACGCGTAGAATGCCAGCCGGTGACGGATGAAGACTCCGCTCGCGGCGCTGGGCGCCAGCACGGAAGCCGCGGCGCAGCCGATCGCGACGGCCAGCCAGGCATCCGCCGGCTGGAATCGTAGCCAACGATTTTCCGCGCGCGAACGGCGCCGCAGCGCCATGGCGAACATCCCCAGCACCAGCAGGGCGAACGCACCGGTGAAGAAGAGGTCGGCATTGCTCAGCGACCGGAAAAACGAGAGCGCCGCCAGCGGGGTGGCGCGGCTCGCCAGCGTCTCCGGCAGCCGGTCGGAACGCACCGAACGGTACCCCGATCCAGCCACAAAAGCCAGCGTCAGCGCGAGCGGCGGCAGCAAGGTCATAAGCGGCATCCACGGACGTCCCCGCGGCCGCTCGAGCAGATCGGCGGCGCTGAAGATGGCGATGGCGATCGCGAACACCATCCACGAGGCCATGTGCATTTCGTAGATCGCCAGTCCCCACAGCGTGAGAACCGCATACCAAACGACCGAGGGCCGCGCTTTTCCGCGAACATAATAGCGCAGCGCCAGAAGGGCCAGCGGGATGCTGAACATGAAGTTCCAGAAACCCGTCTGAAAGAAATTGCTCGCGGCAAATAGGAACGCAAACAGCGAAAACGGCCAATACTGCGGAGTAACCGCCTGGAGCAGCGACAGGAATGCCAGGGCGAACACAATCAGGTAAGTGGTGAGAAGCAGCGGCTCGATCAGATGAGCCGGAACCAGGCGAATCGCTCCCGCCAGCAGCACTTGAAACAGGAGGTTGCCCGCCGGGGTTGGCCGCACCACGTAATATTCCCGGTAAACCGGCTGGCTGGTCCGGTTCGCCATCACCGCCGCATTGTAGAGGTGCGAAGGGCCATCCTGCGAAGGGAAATGATGCAGCAGCCCGATCGGAGCCCACTCCAAAATCAACAGCACAATGAACGCAGCTTTCCATGCGGCGGTTGGTCTTTGCTCCACTAGAACAAACCTTAGAGTAAGACTCGCACGCGGGTCGGTGAACCGCCGCACCAAACCATAGGCCAGATCGTTCTTCCGTACGATAATCGACGGCTAACCGGATAAGCCCTTTCTTATACTCAAAGCGTTATTTATGGGCAAGTATTCTTCAGCCGCATGGCTAATAGCTTGCGTGTTAGTGATCGCACTTACTGCCATTCTGGTTTACCCGGTGCTCAATGGCGGCTTCAACGACGATTGGGCCTACGTGCGCATGGCCCAGCGCTACGCCGCGACCGGCCACATTACGTACGATGGCTGGACCCAGCCGATGGGTGTGCCGCTCACGATTCTGGGCGGCGCGGTGATCCGGCTGTTCGGGTTTTCCTATCTGGCGCTGCGCCTGGCCGTCCTGCCATTCTGGATCGGCAGCGCGGTACTGGTTTGGATGCTCGGCCGGCGGATCGGGCTCACGCCGGCGCTAGCTTCGCTGGTGAGCTTGAGCGCTGCGCTTTCGCCCACGGCAGTGCCCTTGGGAGTTTCGTTTTCCACCGATATGCCGGCAACCATGTTGACGCTGCTGGCAGCCTGGTGCGCGCTGCGCGGCGCGCAATCGGAGCACGCCAACCGTTCCCTGGGTTGGCTGGGCGCGGCTGCCGCGGCGGGAATCCTGGCGGGAATGAACCGCGAAATCTTTTGGGCGGCGGCACCCGGCATGATCGCCGCGGTGGCGTGCCTGCGCTGGCGCGACGGCAATTTCCGCGCCGGCGCCCTGGCGATCCTCGCCGCGGCGGTCGCGATGTCCGCGGTGGCGCTGAAGTGGCACACGGCGCAGCCGGGAATTCGCCCCAATACCCTCGAACTGGTAAACGCGCACGGCTGGGGAATTCCCAAAAAACTTGCCCAGGAGACCATACAGATCGGCCGTACCGCGCTCCTGCTGATGCTCCCGGTGCTGGTGCTGTTTCTCGCGGGCGCCGCGGCGCTGCGGCGGAACGTGCTGCTGGGCGCGGGCGCGTTCACCGCGCTCTGTGGCGCCCTGGCCCTCTATCGCCCTCACCTCATGGAAGCTCCCTGGCTGGGAAATCTGTTCACCGCCTTCGGTCCACTCTACCCGAGCGAAGATACGTGGGGATCGAAGCCGATGGTAATTCCCCCGGCAGTCCAGATTCTGCTCGGCCTCCTGGTGTGTGCCAGCGCCGCGGCAGCCGCGGGATTCCTCGGCCAATATCTCTACGATCGCCGCCACTCCATTCGTGGGGCGCTAGCCGCCGGTTGGCACCGCCGCAGCCCAATTCTCGTTCTCGCGCTGGCTTGTCTGCCGTTCCTCCTCGCCTATGCGGGAGTTCTCGTGGTGAGAAGCCTCACGTTTTCGAACTTCGACCGTTATGTGGCGGCGGTGATCGCCTTTCCCGCCTTGCTGGCTGCCTGGTTCTGGCAGAAATCGTCCATCCGTATTCCCGCCACGGCCGGATGGGTGGTGGCGGCGCTGTTTGCCGCATTCGGCGCTGCCACCACCCACGATCTCTTCGCCACTGACCGCGCCCGCCTCGCCGCGGCCAATTGGGTCACCGGCCAGGACATCCCGCGCCGCTGCCTGACCGCCGGATACGAATACGACGGCGACACGCAACTATTGGCGCAGGGAACGCTGATCGACGACCCGAGTCCCGCCCTCAAATCGCGGCCCATCGGTTTCTGGTTCTTCGAATGGACGCCGGCGATCGATCCGTGCCAGTACGTGGTTTTATCCCGCGATCCCAAATTGGGTCCGGTCGAGTCGCAAATCAGCTATACGGCGTGGCTCCCTCCACACCGTCGCAATGTACTCGTGCAGCGCGGACCGCAGGCATGTCCCGCGAGCTGCCAGCGGGATTCCCGTAGGGCGAGCGTCATTCCATGACTTCCGAGTGGAACGACACGGCCGAATCGCCGTCAACCCCGCTGCTCCAGAGATGGGACGGCATCGCCCGGCGCTATTTCGGCGGGATTGCCTTCTCATTGACGGCATTCGTATTCCTGGTGGAATGGGTTCCGATTCTCTTTGGCGGTCTTTGGCTCGACGAGAGCTTCACCTGGTGGCAGGCGCACCGCGGTTGGCATAACGCATGGGCGGCGGCATCGGCTTCGCCCGGTACTTCACCGCTGTTCGCGGCCCTCTGCTCCTGGTTTTACTTCGGACCGGGAAAGCACATGGAACTCTGGCTGCGGATTCCGGCTTTTCTGGCCATGTTGACCGCGGCATTTCTGGTCTTCCGCCTGGCGGACGCATGGTTCGGACGAAATGCGGCATGGCTCGCGCTGGTCATGTTCGTGAGCGACAAGGATATTATCAGCCGCGCCACGGAGGCACGTCCGTACGGACTGGCGCTGGCCGCCTGCCTCGGCCTGATGTATGGCCTGCACATCTGGCTCTCCGAAAAGCGAGTCTGGGCCTGGCTGTTGTTCGTCGCCAGCGCCATCCTGATTCCGTACTGGCACTTTCTGTTCGCCGCTTTCTTCGTGGTGCCCGCGGCCTACCTCGCGGTATGGCGGTTCAGCGGGCACAAGCTGCCGTGGCTGGCGCTTGGCGGCTCGGCCATTCTGATCGCGGCTGCGTGGCTGCCTCTGCGCGGACAATTCCTCGCGCTGCAGTCCGCCGGCCACGCGCTGTCGTTCGCCGACATGCCGAATATCGACACGTTTATCGGAATTCTTCTGCCGCCGCGCTTCGTGATCAGCGCGTTCCTCGCTGTGCTCACGGTGCAATTGATCCTGGGCGATCAGCTCGCCTCCCCGCTTCGGCGCTGGCGCTACCTGTCTCTCGCGGCCGCCTTCTGGATGTTCAGCGGTCCCGTGGAGTTGTTCGCGGCGTCGGAGCTGCGCGGCTACGGAATGCTCGTCGAACGCTACGTCATCTATATCGTCGCGGGAATGGTCCTGCTCGCCGCGAGCTATTTCGCCCGCGCGCGGCTTTACACCTCGCAGGCCGCCGTCCTCGGGATCTTCGCCGGCTTTTCGATTCTCGCCGCCGCCAGCCATCACTGGCGCGGACCTTCGCTGGGTAGCTGGAGGGAACCGGCGCACGAGATCTCGCGCATCGATCCACCGGGCAACGTTCCCGTCGTCGTCGCCAGCGGATTCGTGGAGTCGAACTCTCTCGATTGGCAGGACTCCACCGGCGCCAACAGCTACCTCTACGCGCCGCTCCAAATCTATCCCATCTCCAATCGCTGGTATCCGCTGCCTTACAAACTGGACGCCGCCGCGAAAGCCCAGACGGACCGGCTGCTCGACGGCGCGCTCAACGGCCGCGCGCGCATCTTTTTTCTGGCTTCGATGCCTACCGATTTGACGCAATGGGTCACGGAGCACATGGAAGACCGGCACTACACGGCGCACTGGGTCAGTCCCGATTCCATTGTTTTGATTGAATTTGACAGAAATTAGCCGTTTCGTACTAGACCGAAATACTAAAACCCACCGCAGTACCCCGGTGGCACATCTGGCACTGGCCCCAAATACCCTTCCCATTGGATAACAGGTATGTAAGGACGTGATAACCAAAATGAACTACCGGCACTTATCCCTGCACTGCCAATGTGGCGAAGTCCCCGATCATATCGCCGAGGTCGGCTTCACCGACGATCACAGCCTGGTCATTCACTGGTGGTGCACCAATTGTCAAAAGGTGGTTTACGTCACCAAGCCGTTGACCGATTGCTGGCGCGAATGCCCCAGCGCGAATTATTCCCTCGATCGCGTCCTTCCGGCCCTGAAGAATACTTTCGAGGAAGAGGACGCCGACTTCCTCCGCAGTATCGGCGTGCAGGCGTAGCGATCACGGCGCGGCCAGCATCGCCTTCCAGGACTCCTCGTCCTGGCCGGCGCTGACCAGTTTGCCGGCGCGAACCAGCGGCAGCCGCAGCAGCAATGGCTCCCGCCCGATGCGCTCCATGAGTTCCGCCTCGGAGAGCTGCAGATATTTCAGACCGCCATCGATGTAGGCCTTGCCCTCGGTAGCGAGCAAGCCGTCCCAGCCGAAGCGCTCCACAAACCGGCGGATTTCGCCCGGCGCGATGGCCTTCCTCTTCAGATCGACCATCTGGACGGGCACGCGCCGCTCTTTGAAGAACCGCTCCGCCGCCCGCGTCGCCGATGAATTCCTGACTCCGAAAATCTGCACGTTGGCCATGAAAAAGCCCGGAGCGTTTTCGCGCTCCGGGCCGGTACTTCCTTTCCGAATGCGGCTTACTGCGGCCGCATCCAGATATCTTCGAGCACCACTACCGACGACGTGTACGTCTTGTCGCCGGCCGTCAAGCGCACCACATAGCTGCCCGGTTCGACCGGACCGCCGTTGGCTGCCCCACCGAATCCGCCGAATCCGCCGCCGCGGCCGCCGGCGACGAACGGAACGCGGCCGTTGGCCTGCCCGCCGCGCCCGCCGAACTGCACCGGAGCACCCTCCGCCACATCGCCGCCGCGGCCGTTATTCGCGGTCGTAGCGCCCGTAGCCCGAGTCTCACCGCCGGCATTGCCGCCACCGCCGCCGTTTCGGCCGCCCCGTCCCGCGTTCGGAGGAGCCGGCTTCATCAGGTTCCACTGGATGGAGTTCATGCCAGCTTTGATATCGACACAACCAACCCGGACCTTTTCGGAACACGGCTCGATTTCGCTGACCATCTTGAGCTGCCCCGGATGTTCCGGGTCATTCTGCATGAACTCGATCTTCGCCCCGGGCACGTCCGCCTTCGACCAAATGCGGATTGCCGTGCCGCCCTGCGGATTTTGCCCCTTGAAATCGCGATTGGTGATGGAACGCGACTGCGAAGAATCGTTCTTCCATTCGATCGCCGCCCGGGGATTGAACAAGACCAGGCTGGTGGATTCGTCCATTGGCTTCATGTGTTCGAGAGGCGAGATATCGTCCATGATCCAGATGGAACGCCCGTGGGTCGCCACAATCAGGTCCCGGTCGCGCGGATGGATCAGAATATCGTCCACGCGCACGCTGGGAAGGTCGTTCATGAACTTTTCAAACGTCTTGCAGCCATCGAGCGTCACGAACAACCCGAACTCCGTGCCCACGAAGAGCAGGTCGGGATTGTCGTAGTCCTCGCGAAGCGCTTCGATGTTGCCCATTTCTGGCAGGTTCGCGGTGACGTTGGTCCACGTCTGGCCGTAGTCTGTGGTCTTGAAGAGGTAGGGGTGCCAATCGTCATAGCGATGGGCATCCAGCGCCACGTAAGCCGTAGCGGGGTCGAAGTGCGACGGCTCGATGCGCGCAATCTGGACAAATCCGTGCGGCGCCACGAAGCTGCCGTGGATATTGCCGATGACGTTGGTGAACGTCTCGCCATCGTCCTTGCTGACCTGCAGGTTGCCGTCGTCGGTACCCACCCAGATAATGCCGGGGCGGGAAGGAGATTCGCGAATCTGCGTGATCAGCGAACTGGTGGAATAGCCGTCGTGCTTCTCCACCATGGGCTTTTCGCCGGAGACGCCCATGATCTCCTGCTCGGCTCCCCAGCGGTTCACGTTCTTGCTCAGATCGGTGGGATTCATCCACCACGTGTCGCCGCGATCGTCCGACTTGAAGAAGTACTGCGCCCCCATGTAGATTTTCGCCGGATTGTGCGGCGAGATCTCCATCGGCGCGTTCCAGTAGAAGCGGAGCTCTTCGGCGTTCGCCGGCACGTTCAGCACGTTAGGCGCTCCACCGCGTCCGCCGCCGCGTCCGCCCGCCGCTTCGGGATTTGCGCCCTCCGCTGCCTGCGTGCCGCCCTGGGGGCGCCTTGGCCCGGTGTTGGGCTTGATGCTCTTTTGCGTGCCGTTGCGCAAATCGTGGCGGCTCATGTTGCCGTCCTGCGATTCGCCATAGACGATTGCCCAATCCGTGGGATCCTGCCTCGTATAGAAGCCGTCGCCGCCTGCCACGGTATACCAGTCGGTATTCACCGGGCCGCCGTTGTAGCCTGTCCCGGCGCCGCCGCCTCCACCGCCGCCGCCGTTCGAACGCAGGGCGCTCGGACCGCACCACGCATTGTTATCCTGCAAGCCGCCGCAGACCCAATAGGGCCGCCGCATGTCGGCAGACACCTGGTAGAACTGGCCCACCGCGATGTCGTTGTGGTAATCCCACGTCACGCCGCCGTCGTTGCTGCTGTCGAAACCGCCGTCATGTCCAATCCACACTTGCCGCGGATCTTTCGGATTGATCCAGATGGCGTGGTAGTCGGTATGCGAGCCGGCCATGTTGGTCCAGGTCTTGCCGCCGTCGTGCGAAATGCGGCCGGGGTTGCCGCCCGTGAAGATCTTGTTCACATCCATCGGGTCGACGCGGATCTGGCTGAAGTACATCGGCCGGTCGTCGCAGTTGCTGACGAAATTCCACGTCTTGCCGCCGTCGTCGGAGCGGAAGATGCCGCTGCCCTCGGGATTGGGGGGCATGGGGCGTCCACCCCGTCCGCCGCCGCCAAACTGAAGGCTGCCCGGCGCCGGTGTACAGCTACCCTGTCCGGCTTCCGCGCCGCCACCACCACCGCCGCCGGCGCCGCCGCGTCCGCCACGCCCTTCATTGCCCGCGCCGCCGGCCGCTCCGGTTTCGGCAGCCGGCGTTTCCCCGCCGCCTCCGAACCCTCCGCGGCCGCCGCGAGCCGGTCCGCCGTCGGCGCCCGTGCCCGAGCCGGTGCCGCCGCTCGCGCCGGCTTCCACCTGCGCGAAAATCGTCGAGGGCTTGGCGCGGAAAATCGCCAGTGCGATGCGGCCGTAGAGACCATCCTTAGGATGCGGCCATCCCGCCCCATCCAGTTTGGTCCACGTATCGCCGCCGTCGCTGGATTTCCAGAGCGCGCTGTTCGCTCCGCCACCGTTGAAGCCCCACCACGTGCGCCGCCGCTCGTAAGAAGCCGCGTAAACATTCCTGCCGTTGGAAGGATCGATCGCCACATCCGTGAAACCGGTGTTTTCGTCGATGTACTTCACCTGCTGCCAGGTCTTTCCGCCGTCCTTGGTGCGATACAGACCGCGCTCTTTGTTGGGGCCGAACAGATGTCCCACGGCCGCCACGAAGCAGATTTTGGGATCCTTCGGGTCCACCACCACGCGCTGAATCGACTGCGTTTCTTTGAGACCCAGATAGCTCCAATGCTCGCCGCCGTCGGTGGTTCCCCACACGCCGTCGCCGATCGAGGAGCTTTGCCGGTTGTTGCCTTCGCCCTTCCCCACGTAAACCACGTTCTTATCGGAGGGCGCGATCGCCACGGAGCCGATCGATTCGTTCTCCATCTGGTCGAACATCGACTTCCAGTGAATCCCGCCGTCGGTGGATCTCCACAATCCACCGGTCGCGAAGCCGATGTACATGGTCATCGGATCCTGCTCCGAGCCCACGATATCGTCCACGCGGCCCATCATCACCGCGGGTCCGATGGACCGGAACTCGAATCCGTGCAGCCGGGGATCCGTACTTTGATTGATCAGCGGTGCCGGGGGAGTTGCGCCTCGCCCGCCCTGCGCCGCCAACGTTCCTGAAAAGCCCATGCTAGCCATGGCTATTATCAGGACCGTGGGCCGGGCATGGGACCTACTCGTTACACGCATATAGACTTTTTCCTCTCCAACCCCCGTGACACTTGTGACGTAAATTTCAAATAAGGTCACTGTATCATATACGACCCTTGGTAGTAGCGCCGCGGCCGATCCCCGCACCAAATTCCGCACCATACCCCCAAAAGGCAGTGTTCACCGCCTATCCAGCCCGTTGCCGCCTGTGGCAAAATGGCCGTAGCAGAATTTTGGCCCAATTCGGGCCGATAAGGTACTCAGCGTGACCGGAATCTCGGAAAACCCGCAATTTTTCATCCCCAGCCCGCACCTTTGCGACGCCGTCAACGACCGCATCGTGCAATCCGAAATCGAAGGGGGAGTACACCTGCGGGATGTCGTTCCCGGGACCGTGCTGGAAGTGCTGACGCAGAATCGCGCCTACACTCTCGAGTACCAGGGCTCCGGACAGGCGCTCATTTCAGGCCATCCGGTCTTTTGTCCGCAACCGGTTCTGGTGAATATTCACGGTTCCACCTGGGGCGGCTCGATGTTAAAGGAGCGTTATATCGGCCGCGGCATGTGCCTGGAATTCGCTCCCCCTACCAATGCCGCCATCACGACATCGGTGATTGTGGACGTCCGCGAAAGCCGCCGCGCGGCATAGACGCACTCCGAGCGTTTCTCCGAAAACTCGAAATCGACTTCTTCACCGCTTATATAAGCGCCGCGAAGATGCAGCTTTCACTGATTCGAAAGAAGAAAGCGAGCGATCCACCGCTCAACTTGAGCGGCGGCCTCCACCCGGCGGGCTTCTCAGCCCTTCGTTTGGATCCCGAGTTTCCGCATCTTCGCCTGTAAGGTGGTCCGCTTCATGCCGAGCTTCGCCGCCGCGCCTTGCGGTCCACCCACCCGTCCGCCCGATTCCCGCAACGCCCGCTGGATGGCTTCGCTTTCGGCGTCAGCCAGCGTCACGGCGCTCGGGGAAACCGCGCTCTTGGGACCCTTGAGCTCCCGCACCGGAGCCTGCAACGCCGGCCCCGGCGAGACAATCACCGCGCGTTCGACGAAATTCTGCAACTCGCGAATGTTGCCCGGCCATTGATAGCGCGTCATCGCCTGCATGGCGTCCGCCGGGATGTTGGTGATGCGCCGGTTCATCCGCCGCGCGTACTGTTGCACGAAATAGCGCACCAGCAGCGGAATGTCCTCACGGCGATCGCGCAGCGGCGGCACCGTGATGGGGAAAACGTTGAGCCGATAGTAGAGATCGGCGCGAAATAGCCGTTCTTCGACCATGCCTGCCAGGTCGCGATTGGTAGCCGCTACCAGGCGCGCATCGGTGCGGATGGTGCGCGAGCTGCCCAGCCGTTCGAATTCCCGCTCCTGCAGCACGCGCAGCAGTTTGGTCTGCAACTCCAGCGGAATCTCGCCCACTTCATCGAGGAACATGGTGCCGCGGTGCGCCAGTTCGAACCGCCCGATCCTCTGCGCGATGGCGCCCGTGAAGGCGCCCTTTTCGTGGCCGAACATTTCGCTTTCCAGCAGCCCGGTGGGGATGGCGGCGCAATTCAGCTTCACGAACGTGCCTTGCCGCCGCGCGCTCAGCTCGTGAATGGCGCGCGCCAGCAGTTCTTTTCCCGTGCCCGTCTCGCCGTAAACCAACACCGTCGAATCCGTCGGCGCCACCGTCTCCACCTGTTTGAGGACCGCCTTCAGGACGCGGCTCTGGCCCACGATCTCCTCGAAGCGGTTATCGGTGCGGATTTCGTCCTCAAGATAGACCTTCTCTTCCGCCAGGCGGGCGTTCAACTCCTCGATGCGCTGGAACGAAAGCGCATTTTCCAGCGCAATCGCTACCTGGTCCGCGGCCTGCTCGAAAAACTGCAGGTCGCCAGCGGTGAAAAAGCCGTCCTGGCGCGAGCCCAGATTCAGAGTGCCCAACGCATTGCCGTGAGAGACGATCGGCACCGAACAAATCGTTCGCAGACCCTCCTGAGCCATGATGTCGGCTGTAGCTTGCGAGATTGCGGCGGTCTGCGCCACGCTGAAGATGCGGCCTTCCCGCGTTCGAAACACGTATCCGGCTACGGTATCGTCCAGGGGAACGATGGCATTCTCGCGAATCGCGCCCACCCCGTTCGGAAGGTCGGCGGTTTGCAGGCGGAGCGCGGAAATCTCGGCGTCGTAGATCAGCAGGCTGGCGTAATCCAACGCGAAGCTACGGCGCAGCGCCGCCGAAATCCGGTGGAACAGCGGCTTCGGCGAAAGACACGTGACAACCGCGTTGTTGATTTCGAGCAGCGCGCCCAGGCGGTCGCGTTCGCGCTTCAGTTGGTCCTCATAAGCCCGCGCGGCTTCGTAATTGAGCGCGTTGTCCACGGCCACCGCCACCTGCCGCGCCACCTGCTGCATAAATTCCACATCCGCCGCCGAATAGGCATTCGCCGCCAGGGAGCCGAATGCCAAACCACCCAAATCGCGCTGCGCCGTCATGAGCGGCAGCACACAATATGAAAGGACACCGTTGGCGCGCAGCAGGTTCTCGAGTAAGGGAAATTGCGCCGCCTCCGCCAGGTTCGAGACGCAAAATGGCCGCCGCGTGCGCAGCGCTTCGCCCGTCGGGCTCTCCTCGAAAGGGGTTTCCATGGTCCTGTCGCCCACCACTTCGCGATCCGTCTGGAGGATGTGCAAGCGGAAGACGTTGGCCTTGGCATCGAGCAGCGTAAGGCTGATGAAGTCGAATGAAACCAGCCGCCGGAGACACCGGCTCAAATCGGCAAACAGGGTCGAGAGCTGGCGGTGGGCCGCAATCGATTCGGCCACTTCCAGCAACGTCTCATAGCGCGCGCCGGTGGGGTGCGACTGCGTGGTTTGAGTCGAGGACATCGGAACGTTGGGCCCGGGCTCCTTCAACCGTAGCACACCGCTCGCCGTGCTCAATCTCCTGAACCAACTCGCGAATCAGTGGGGTGACCGCCTGGAGCGAGACGCCGTGTTGGAACATTTCGACCAGCAGCGACTGACCTTCCGCATCCACATAATCCACTTCGCCCAGGTCCAACACCGTCTTGCGGCCCTGAGTGGTGGATAGCGCGGTTAGCCAGCACTGGCGCAATTCGCCAACCCACGCGCCCGAGAGGCGGCCTTCCAGGCGCAAGCGGAGTTCCCCGGCGCTATCGTGCAGCGTGATTTTGAGCATAACCGCGTGAAGTGATAGCACGGTGGTTGCCAACCCGCAAATTCGCCCAGAATGAGCTGCAACCACAAGCGGGCGGTACACTTTTGCCCATATTCCGGCAGCAGATTTCGTCAGTCGTACACTGAAAGCTAATGCACGAGACCCGGGCTCTGCCTCATAAGCTGGCGCTGACCCTGTTGGCTCTGGCCGCCTTTCTGGCATACGCTCCCTCCCTGACCATCCCGCTGCTCGAGGACGACTATCCCAATCTATTGCTGTCGCAGCAGTTAGGGTCACCAGCCGAACTGGCGGAGCTATTCCACAATCCGGTTTTCCGGCTGCGCGCCACGAGCCTCTGGATCATGTGCGCCCTCTGGCACGCCGCCAAACTCACGCCAGTGGTTTACCGCCTGGTGAGCCTCTTCCTGCACATTGCGAATACCTGGCTCCTGTATGGAATCTGCCTGGCATGGCCGCGAATGCGCGCCGCGGCGCTCTGGACAGCGGCGTTTTTCGCCGTCGCGGAAGGCCATCAGGAAGCCGTGATGTGGTTTTCCGCCATCAACGAGCTTCTGCAATTCCTATTCGGCATGGGAGCGCTCTGGTGCTGGCTCCGGGACGGGAACTGGCGAAGCCGGGTAGCCGGATGGGCGCTTTTTGCCCTGGCTCTGCTCTCCAAGGAATCGGCCGTGGTATTTTTACCGCTGTTCCTGTTAACCGATTCCCGCAAACCCTGGCGCCTGGTGCCGTACCTCGCCTTGGGAGGATTCGCCATCGCTTCCGTAGTGGCCTCGCGCGACGTTTCCTTCCGCTTTTCCGACGGCAGTTTCAGTCTCCACGCGCCCTTCTGGATCACCTGGCCGCAGAGTTATCTGCGCCTCTTGTGGATTTGGGGAGCGGCAGCGGTTCCCGCGATCCTTCTGGCGAAGGACCGGGCGCTGAGGCGATCCGCTCTAACCGCGGCGGGGTGGATCGGTATCAGTCTCGCGCCTTACAGTTTCCTCACCTACTCGACGCGCATTCCCAGCCGCCAGACTTATCTGGCGAGCGCCGGTCTGGCCATGCTCGTGGGATTGGCAGCCGCCTGGTGGCAAGCCCGCGCGGGAACGCGCCGCACTGTCGTTGTCGCGGTGGCGGCGGTCGTGCTCGTACACAATACGGCCTACCTGTGGACCAAAAAGCGCCGCCAGTTCGTGGTCCGCGCGGCGCCCACCGAGCAGCTCATCGCTTTCGCCAGGCACACTCCCGGGCCGATCTGGATCGCGTGCTTCCCGCGCAATCACTACATCGCCGAGGAAGCTGTACACCTGGGCGCGGGGCACGAAGCGTCCGACGTGGTCTGGAATGAGGCGGACGCCAAACGTCTGGGTGCTGCCGCGTTCTGCTATAACGGGCCGCAGCCGTAGGTAGTCTGAGCACGGCTTTCTTACTGGCCGGTGCGCGCCGGGAGCACCACCGGCTCCAGGTCCTTAGCCTGCCTCCTCAACCGCTGCGGTAGCGCAATCACGTAGCCATAAGGATTGCCTTCCACCCAAACCTGGTCGAGATAGAATTTCTTGCCGACGTGGAGCAAACTTACGGTGGATTGCCGCGGGCTTTGGAGATCGAGCGCGCGCGAGGTCATCGCCATGGTTCGAACTTTCAGCCCCGCAGAGTTGGAGATCATGAGAACCGGCGAATCGTCATCGGTGGGCAGTTGCTCGATGGTGTAGTCGCCCGGCGGCAGGGTCTTATCGCCGGCAATCACTTCATAGGGTAAGGACACTTGCACCATATCGATATTGGGCAATTGCGCGGAGGCGCGCGGCAGGAATGCTCCCAATACCAACAACGCGGCCGCTCCGGATGCCATTGTGTATTTCATATGGCCCCTCTTCCTCACACCTCATGCGTGCAAATCGCCTTCCACAACAGGGAAGAGCCGCGGGAGGCCGGAAACGTGAAGCACACCACCTTTTCCGCGGTGTATCCCATCGACAAGACGGCCATGATGAATAGCAGGCCGACGGAACCGGCAAAGATTTGCACCGCGCAGCGTCCCGCTCACTGGAGCAGATGGCCATTGGCGGCGGTGGCAGGAGAAGGTAATTTCAGCCGCGCCGGGTCGAAATGTTCGATGTATCTACGCATCAGCACTTCGAGCGGGCTGAAATGCATCCCGCGAGCCTCCGCGAACGCCTGCCGATTGGTCCAGCCATCGCGCACCATACGGTAACACGCGATGAGTGTGCCTACGCGGTCGGCGCCGCGCCGGCAGTGAACGAACACCGGCGTATCGGATGGGTCCATCATCACGGCCAGCACTTTGGCGATCTGCCGGTCTTGGGGGGCAAAAATTCCGGAGAAGCGTTCCTCCACATATCGCAGACCGGCACTCTCTACCAGCCGCCTTTCGTGCGGCATGTGAATCGCGCCACCGCGGAGATCGATCACGGTCTTAATGCCCATCCGGGCGAGCGTGAGGTATCCCTGCGGGCCGGGCTGCCTCCCGCGATAAACATTGGCATCGATTTGTTGAAAGTCGCGCAGGCCGGGCTGAGCTGCAAAAACGGGTATGACTGCGAGAAGAGCCGAGAAAATCCGCACCATAACCACCGAACTTCCGCGGAGCATGTGGCAGCCCAAAGTCAGGCAACGCGCGTTCTGGCAATGGCGGCCATTTCCGTGACGGTGCGATCCAGTTCTTCGTCCGTGGTATAGAAATGCGGCGCGACGCGAATTCCCGCCGCCGGGCGGTAATCCACCAGAATCTCGCGCCGCGCGAGTTCGCGGGTGACCTCGAACCCGTCCGGCACATCGATGGTTACCACGCCGCCCCGCTTCCGCGGGTCACGGCAGGTATTGACGCGCAGGCCGTGCTCGTCAGCGAGTTCGATCAAGCGCGCGGTCTGGCGCAGCGATTTCTCGCGAATCGCGGTTACGCCGATCTCATTTACGATCTCGTAGCCCGAGCGCGCCGAATAGAGGGCCGGCACGTTGGGTGTTCCGTTCAGGAAGCGGAAGGCGTCGTTGGCATACCGGATAGGGCCGCCGGCGAATGCAAAGGGCTGCTCATGCGCCACCCACCCGGTGGCGGCAGGCTGCAGCGTGGGCCAGAGTTCGCGGCGCACATAGAGGTAGCCGGCGCCGGGTCCGCCGCAGAGCCACTTCACCGATCCCCCAGTGGCGAAATCGAGCCCCAGCGCGCGCACATCTACCGGCACGGTTCCGGCGGACTGGTATAGATCGGCAAACACCATCGCGCCCACCCGGTGCGCCTTCGCGACAATCGGCGCAAGATCCTGCAAATACGAACTGCGGAACGCCACGTGCGAGACCGAAACCAGCTGCGTCTCTTCATCGATGGCATCGGCCACGACATCCACCGGCAGCGTGAACCCGTCCGGCGACGGCACGGAGACGATTCGTGCGCCCTGCCGGGCCAGCCCGTGGTAGATGTAATCGTTCGACGGGAAGTTGAGGCCGTCGGTGACGAGCTTGTTGCGGCGCCCGGACCAATCGAAGCAGCCTGTCACGATCGACTGGCAGACGGCGACATTCTGATGCATCACCACTTCGCCTTCGCCCGCGCCAATAATGCGGCCCACCAGGTTGCCCACGGTGATAGGCATTTCCCACCAGCCTTCTTCCCAGGCGCGGATTCCGCGGGTCGCCCACGCGCCGGTGTACTCCTCGACCGATTGCGCCGCGCGCGCGGGCATAGCTCCGAGCGAATGGCTGATCATGTAGGTGGTGTGCGCAAGAATCGGAAATTCGGAGCGCCAGCGAAGGAGCGGGTCCATGAGGATATGGTAACGGGTTCCGGCCCGCCGGGCCGCGGCCAAGCCTCGAGAGACGATTTACCCACCGCGCGCGATCGGCATCCGCCAGCCGGTGCCAAATGCGCGCGACGTCACCTTCAGTCCCGGAGCCGCCTGCTTGCGCTTGAATTCCGCGTTCCGCACCAGCTTCACCACGCGGCGGACCGTCGCCTCGTCGAATCCGCGAGCGATAATCTCTTCGGCGGATTTCGACTGCTCGACGTGCAACTCCAGAATCTGATCCAGCAGGTCGTAGGGCGGGAGACTGTCCTGGTCTGTCTGCCCCGGCCGCAATTCGGCCGAAGGCGCCTTGGTCAGAATCGCTTCCGGGATGTCCCCCCTTCGCCGGTTGCGCCAGCGCGCCACCCGGTACACCATCATCTTCGGTAAATCCGCGATCACAGCCAGCCCGCCGTTCATATCGCCATATAACGTGCAGTAACCGACCGAAATTTCCGACTTATTCCCGGTCGTCAGCAGCAGCGAGCCGAACTTATTCGAAAGCGCCATCAGAAGACTGCCGCGTATGCGCGACTGAATATTTTCCTCGGTGACATCCGGCTCGCGTCCGTGGAATGTGCCGGCGAGCACCGTGTCGTACGACGCCATAATTTGCGAAATCGGCAGGGTGACGGTGCCAATTCCCAGATTGCGCGCCAGTTCGGCCGAATCGTCGACGCTTCCCGCGCTCGAATACTTCGAGGGCATCAACACGCCGAGGACGTTTTCCGCGCCCATCGCCTCCACGGCAATCGCCGCCGTGAGCGCCGAATCGATGCCCCCCGAAAGTCCGAGCAGCACCCGGCCAAAATGTGTCTTGCGGGCGTAATCGCGCACTCCGAGCACCAGCGCCGACCAGATTTCGGCCTCCGGCTCGAAATCCTCGGCCGCGATGGTTCCGGTGCGCGCCGCGAGGTCCACCACGATCACATCTTCCACGAATCCGCGGGCGCGGGCAAACATGCCGCCGCCGGCATCGAACGCGGCGCTGTGTCCGTCGAAAATCAGGTCGTCGTCGCCGCCCACCTGCCCCACGATCACCATCGGTAGCTGGTATTTCCGCGCCATGTGACTCAACATCCGCTCGCGCAGAAGCTGCTTGCCGACGGTGAACGGCGATGCCGAAAGGTTGATGATGGCCTGCGCGCCGGCTTGCGCCAGCACTTCGATGGGATCGCGGTGGTAGCGCGGCCGTTCCCAGAAATCGCGGTCGTTCCAGACATCCTCGCAGATGCTGATGCCCAGTTTCCACGCCCCGAGTTGGAGAATTTGCGGCTCGGCCGCGGCCTCGAAATAGCGATCTTCGTCAAAAACGTCGTAGGTAGGCAGCAGCATTTTGTGAAATGCCGGCCCCACCGCGCCATCCCGAAGGAGGACGGCGCTATTGAAAAGTGGACGTCCGATGGGCGCGGGGTTGAGCGTGGCGGCGCCGACCAGCAGCGGCGCGCTACCGCAGAAATCGCACGCCATGGCGGCCAGTTTTTCGCCCGCCCGGCGCACGAAACCTTGGCTCATCAAGAGGTCGCGGGGAAGGTAGCCCATGAGCGCAAGTTCCGACGTTACCAGCAGATCGGGGTTCTGCTCCCGGGCCTGGGATGCCGCGCGCAGAATCCGGCTGGCGTTGCCGTCCAGATCGCCGGGCGTCGGGTCCACCTGCAGTAAGGCGATGCGCAAGCCTCAGTGTACCATCCGGAACTTTGAAGTTTACCGGCGAGTTCTGCTAAGCTGTTTAAAATCATGAAGCTGTCGATCCTCATGCCGGTTTACAACGAACGCACGGTGGTGGAGCGATGTATTTCGCTGGTGCTGACCGCGCGCTTGCCCGAAAGCATGGAGCGGGAACTGGTGATCGTGGACGATTGCTCGACCGACGGCACGTACGCGATTCTCGAGCGCATGGCCGCCGGTTTTCCACAAATTAGCCTTTACAAACATGAAAAGAACGCGGGCAAAGGCGCCGCCGTCCGAACCGCCATTCAGAAAGCCACGGGCGATTTCTCGCTGATTCAGGACGCCGATCTCGAATACGACCCCTCCGAGTACTCGCGCCTCCTGCGCCCGCTGCTCGATGGCCACGCCGACGCAGTTTTCGGATCGCGCTACATGGCCGGCGAGCAGACCCGCATCCTGCCCTTTTGGCATTCCATGATCAACAAGGGGCTCACGCTCGTCTCCAACATGTTCTGCAATCTCAATCTCACGGACATGGAGACCTGCTACAAAGTTTTCCGCACCGATTTGCTGAAGAGCATCCCCATTCGCTCCGACCGGTTCGGTTTCGAACCTGAAATCGTCATGAAATCGGCCAAGCGGAAACTGCGCATCTACGAAGTGCCCATCAGCTACCACGGCCGCACCTACGAAGAGGGCAAAAAGATCGGCTGGAAGGACGGCATCAAGGCGCTCGCCGTGATCGTGAAATTCTGGCTGATCGACGACCTCTATTCCGCGCCATATGGCCGTGGCGTGCTCAACAACCTCACCGGGACACCGCAGTACCTGAGCTGGCTGGCGCAAAAACTGCGCCCGGATGTCGGCGATTCGGTGCTCGAAATAGGTGCGGGCATCGGCAATATCGCCGGGCGGCTGATGTCGCGCCGCACCCTCTATGTCGCGGCCGAAAGGGACGCCCTACACCTACACGCCCTGCACAATCGCTTCCTGCGCACGCCGAACGTCACCGTGCAGCGGCTCGATCCCGAATCGCCCGAGGATCTCGCGGGGCTGGAAGGGGTTTTCGACACCGTGCTGTGCCTGAACGTCCTCGAATACCTGGACGAACCCGAGCGCGTAGTCGCGTCCCTGCGCGCCACGCTCAAGCCGGGCGGCAATCTGATTGTGCTGGTGCCGCGCGGTCCGGCGCTCTACGGCAGCCTAGACCGCAGCCTGGGCCACAAACGCCGCTTCAGCAAGGCCGATTTGAAGCACCTTCTCGAATCGTCCGGCTTTGGCAGCGAAAGAATTTACGATATCAACCGCGCTGGCGCGCCCCCGTGGTGGGCCTACGGTAAGATCTTCAGCGCGCGCCACATCAATAAGTTCGTCCTGAAAATCTTCGACAAGACGGTTTGGCTGTGGCGGCGGCTAGATTGGATGATGCCTTGGCCGGGGCTTTCTCTGATCGCCGTGGGCCGCAAACCGGCCGGCGTGCCGACTTCCCTTGTCCGCGGGGAAGCCGCGTCCGAAATCTCCTCCTCGCATGCAGGCTGAAATTCGCGCCAGATTGGCCGGGTTTGCGGCCGGATTTGCCACCCGCCGGATCCTGGTGGCCGGCGACCTCATGCTGGACGAATTCATCTGGGGAAACGTCTCGCGCATTTCGCCCGAAGCCCCTGTTCCCATCGTGGACGTGACGGGCGAATCGTATTATCCCGGCGGAGCCGCCAACGTGGCGCGCAATTTGCGCGAATTCACCACTCACGTCTCCATCATGGGGCTCACGGGAGCGGACGCGGCCGGCGATCAACTGCTCGGTCTGCTGGCCGAAGCCGGCATCGACACCGCAGCCGTCGAGCGCGATCCGGCGTTCTCCACTATCCGCAAAACCCGAGTCATCGCCCGCAACCAGCAGGTAGTCCGCGTAGACCGCGAGCGCAAATCGGGCGTAACCGGACCGGCACTGGCCCGCGCCATCGAACAGATCGACCGCATCGCGCCATCCGTCGACGCCATCATAGTGGCCGACTACGGGAAAGGCTTCGTCACGCAAGCTCTGGCCGATCATCTCTGCCGCAGCGCCAGCGCGCACGGCAAGATCCTGACGGTCGACCCGCATCCGCACACCACGCTCGATTGGTCCGGCGTGACGGCCGTCAAACCCAATCGCCTGGAAGCCTTCCTGGCGGCTGGAATGCCGCCTTCCGAACCGGTAACGCCGGTGCTCGAGGACCAAACGCTGATCGAGGTGGGACGCCGCCTGCGCCGGCGCTGGCAGGCGGAAAATCTGCTCATCACTCTCGGCGAGCACGGCATGTTGTTGCTCGCGGACGATATGCTGCCGGTCCACCTGCCCACGCACGCCAAGGAGGTATTCGACGTTTCGGGCGCGGGTGATACCGCCATCGCGGTTTTCACGCTGGGGCTCGCCGCCGCGGCCAGCCCCATGGAAGCCGCCGAATTGGCCAACCGCGCCAGCGGAATCGCCGTCGGCAAACTCGGTACCGCTACCGTCACGCCCGCGGAATTGCAGGCGAGCCTGCGATCCTGATGCGCTCTCCCGCGGTATTTTTCGATCGCGACGGCACCCTCATGGAAGAGGTGCATTATTGCGGGGACCCGGGCCAGGTTCGCCTATACCCTGGTGTCGCCGAAGGACTGCGGCGGTTGAAAGACGCGGGCTTCCGCATCTTCATCGTCAGCAACCAGAGCGGCATCGGGCGGGGGATCATCACCGAGGAGCAGTATCGCGCGGTCCAGGCGGAGTTGCTGGCTCAGATCGGCGCGGGTCTTGTCGACGCCTCTTATTTCTGTCCGGACGCGCCGGGAACGCCATCGTCCCGGCGCAAGCCCGAACCCGGAATGTTGCTGGAAGCGGCGGCGGAATTCGGTCTCGACTTGGCGCGCTCCTACATGGTAGGCGACAAGGCGGACGACGTGGAATGCGGAAAGCGCGCGGGCGTAAGAACGATCCAGGTATTGACCGGCTACGGGGCGGAGCAAGCCTGCGTCCCCGACGATCGGGCGGCAGATGTCGCGAAGGCGATGGAGATTGTGCTGGGGCACGGCCACCGACGCCCGGTTTAACTTTATTGGCCTACCACTTCCAGATAATCGAGGGCCGCGGCCTCACCGCCGTCCGGCGTGCCCTCGATGCGAATCTCGTCGCCAGGACGAAGCGCGATTCCCGCGATGGTCCGCCTCGTGGATGTGGTGGAGTCAAGCCTCACAGAAGGCAGCCGCAGATCGGCATGCCATTCATCCACCAACTGGGCGTTCACGAAAACCCGGTATTGCGACGCGCCGTTCGCCTGATCGAAGTATTCCACATGCAGCTTGTACCATCCCGGCAGCCCTGTGAACTTCGTCGCCGCCGTGCAGGAGGCCGTTCCGGCGGGGCACGCCACCACCTTCCCTCCGGAAGCGTCCTCCGCCGGAGTCACGACCGGCCGACCGTTGCCCCGGCCCGGACTGGGCGTGGAAATGTCGCGTATGGTGTAACCCGTGAGCGTCATCGACTCCGCCTCCACGCGCCCGGGATAGTGGTCGACCCGGCCCCTGGCATCGGGAATCTGCGATTCGCGATAGAACCAGGTGGTCACCGCGTCCCGCCACACCACCGCCTGCCCCGCCTGGTAGCCGAGCTGCGCGAGCACCGCCTGATAGCGCTCGTCATCGATCAGTCCGCGCAGCGATTTCCACTCCTCGACATAGCGCGCGACCTCGTCCGCGCCCTCGTAGTGCGAGTCGTAAATATATTGAATCACGGTCTTGCCGGAATGCAGCTTGTAGGTGTATGGCACGTGATGAAAGAACAGCAGCAAGTCGTCCGGGCACGTCGCCAGCGATTCGAACCGTTCCGCCTCGGCTTTGGGGTATTGTCCGATATATCCGGTCCCCGTCGCCACGGTGCGATCCATGCCCACGCCGTGTTCGTCGGCGCGATGCCACTGTCCCCAGCCGTTGCGCTCGGACGCTTCCACGTTCACGCCGTAGTGATTGCCGGTAATGTCGGTGAGCGTCTGCAACCCGAGCGGCCCGGTGTAGTTCTCGTACGTTCGCCAGGAAGTCAGTAGAATTTGCGCGACGGTCTGGTCCACCTTGGGATTCGGCCCAAAGGCCTGCCGCGTCCATTCGCCGGCGATTTTCTGCGAAGTCAGATCGGGATTCCACGCCAGCCGTCCGAAGCCATAAAGATTGGCTTGCGAGAGATGATTGCCGAACCAGTTTTCGTCCAACCCCGCATTGACCACTCCGACGAAGCCATGCACCAGCGCCTTCACCGCGGCATGGCCCATCTGGAAATCGAGCGTCTCCTTCCAGCACGGCACCAGAAAAACGGTGTGCTTAGCCTGCCCGAAATATTCCTGCGTTACCTGCAACTCGATGGCTTCGCTGGTCTTCTCGAGGCCGGCGAACAACGGCGACGCCGGCTCGCGCACCTGAAAATCGATGGGGCCGTTCTTAATTTGGATGATCACGTTGGCGTCGAACTGCCCGTCGAGCCCGTGGAAATTATCGTAAGCCGCGCGCGCGCGATCGTTTTTGGGGTTGTTCCAGTCCATGTGATGGTCGTAAACAAACCCGCGGTAGAAGAGCAGGCCGCCGTGCGGCGCCAGCGCGCGCGCCACCACGTTGGCGGCATCGGCGTGCGTTCGATGATATGCCGACGGTCCCACGCGCCCCTCCGAATCCGCCTTCAGCACGATCCCGGCAAGATCGGGAACGGCAGCATAAAGCGCATCGATCCGCGCCTTCCACCACGCGGCCACTTTCTGGTCCAAGGGGTCGAAGGTATCCAGCTTCCCCACGGTTTGCGGGCTCCCGAAATCCACCGAAATTGCCGTCCGCACGCCCCAAGGCCGCATGGCGCCGGCGATCCGCGCAATTTCCGGGGCGTACTCGGGTGTCAGCAGGCGCGGATCTGCATTCACGTCGTTGATGGAGCAGGCATTGATGCCGATGGAAGCCAGCAGGCGCGCATAATCGCTCGCGCGCGTGAGATCGTGGCGCGCATGATCGTTTTCCCAGAAGATGGAATTGCCGCCGTAGCCGCGTTCGATGGTGCCGTTAAGCCGGTCCCACTGATCGACCCACCGGGCCGGCGCACGCGGCGTCTCGCGCTGGTCCAGATTTTCGAGACTTTCGCCCATGGCGATCTTGCGCAGCAAAGCGAACGCGCCATAGAGCAGACCACGGTCGTTGGACGCGGTCATTACCAGGAAATGCAGCTGACCCCGGGTGACGCCGCGCAACCAGAAGGCGTCCGGCGCCAGATCGATGGCGGGAAGGAGACCGCGGACTTCGCCGGCCATGCCGATGACGATTGCATTCTCCCTGGGGATCGAAGATTCTTCGCGCAGGGTTCGCCCCAGCATACCCTTGATGCCGCGCACGATCTCCGCCTGCGCGCTCATGGCCACCGGAGATGCGTCGAGCAGCGATACCACTGCCGGCACCGCCTGCCGGTATTGGTCGAGCGCCGCACCTTCGAGCGGCGCGTAGCGCAGCCAGGCATCGTATCCGGTCTCGGCGTGCAGCGCCGCCGCGCAAGCCAGCACCGAAAGCCAGGCGAGTTTCGACATGGAACCTCCTACGAATTCACACCCGAGGCCAGGTAGCCTCCATCCACTGCGATGCACTGTCCGGTGAGGAAGCTCACCGCGTCGGACGAGAGCAGCACGGCCAGTCCGACGAGTTCTTCGGGATTGCCAAATCGCTTCATGGGGGTGCGCATCAGGATCTCCTGCCCGCGCGCCGTATCCATGATCAGGTTGCGGTTGAGCTCCGTCGGGAACACTCCGGGAGCAATGGCGTTGACGGCGATCCCATACTCCGCCCACTCGCAAGCCAGGCTGCGCGTGAGCGAGAGGATCGCGGTCTTTGCCGCGCAATATGCCGCCACCTGGTAAAAAGCCAGGAACGAACCGAGCGACGCGATATTAATGATCCTTCCGTGCCGGCTCGCCACCAGCAAATCGAAGAACGACTGGCAGGCGCGTAACACGCTCATCAAATGGGTATCCATGAGGGCTGAAAACCGCACCTCGTCCACGGTCACCGTCGGCTCTTTGAAGGTATATCCCGCCGCATTGATCAGGATATCGACCTGCCCGAATTGCGCCAGCACCGCGTCGCGCAGCTTATCGATCGTTTCGCGCTGGCGCGCGTCCGCCGTACACCGGACCGTCCGGCGTCCCAGCGCTTCAATCTCGCTTGCGGTCGCATCGACTTCTTTCGCCCGCCTTCCGGTGGCGACCACGTGCGCCCCATGCCGCGCCAATCCCAGGGCCAACGCCCGTCCAATTCCGGAAGTGCCACCGATCACCACGGCAACCCGGTCCTCAATGCTCAGATCGTTAGCAACCATATAGAGATTTCTCACGCAGAATGGCAGAGAACCGCGGGGAAAAACCAGACCACCGGGCCTTCGCCGGGCGTTCAGTCGTCGCCGCTGGTGAGCGAGCTTTCTGCGACTGGCGGACTCTTTCGTACTTCCACCATCAGCCTCAGGAACAGATCCACCGCGGCGGAGGCATTCTGCCCATACCCGTCCGCACCGATCTCCTCGGCGAACATCTGGCTGATGGGCGCGCCGCCCACCGCCATCTTGATGCGCCCGAACCCCGCCGCCTGGAATCCATCGATGACGGTTTTCATATAGGTCATGGTGGTGGTTAACAGCGCACTCATGCCGATGATATCGGGATGGCACTTCTCGGCCGCCGCCATGAATTTATCCACGCTCTGGTCCACGCCGATATCGTGCACTTCGAATCCGGCGCCTTCCGCCATCATGGAGACCAGGTTTTTGCCGATATCGTGCAGATCGCCGCGCACCGTTCCCATGAGCACCGTGCCCGTCCGGTCCGCGCCATCCTTGCGTGCGCTCAGCAGCGGTTTGAGCACCGCCATCCCGGCCTTCATGGCGCGGGCCGCGATGAGCACCTCCGGCACGTAGAGGACGTTGTGTTTGAAATCCTCGCCCACGACGCTCATTCCGGCGATCAAGCCCTCGTTTAGAATCTCCTGAACCGGACGCCCGAGAGCCAACGCGTCGATGGTCATCTGTTCGACTTCCTTGGCCTTGCCCTCGTAGAGGCACTGATTCATCAACGCGTAGTCAACCATGGCATCTCTCAGTAGGGAATCGCCGGCGAGCGGCCGTCCGTTGGATCGGCCCAGCGGTCGTTCGGCACAATCGGAGTCCATCCCGGGCGCCCGGGATCCTGATCGTAGGGATAGCCGCCCAGGCGTTCGTAAAGTTCATGATACTCCCGGAGTTTGTCTCGATTCAGGCGCACGCCCAAGCCCGGTCCGTCCGGCACCCGGATGGCGCCGTTCTCGTACTGCATCGGGCCGCCCTCGATAATGTCGCCGGTGAGGTGGTGATAGTGCGCGTCGGCGGCAAAGGACAGATTCGGGATCACCGCTCCCAAGTGCAGCATCGTCGCCAGCTGGATGCCGAGTTCGCCCGAAGAATGGACCGCCACGCCGGTCTGGAACGTTTCGCAAACCGCCGCCGCCTTCACGCAGGCGCGGATCCCGCCCCAAAACGTGGTATCGAGCAGGATCACGTCCACTGCCGGATCGAGCGCGTTGGCCGCCAGTTGCTCGAAATTCACCACGACCGTGTTGGTCGCCAGCGGCACGCGCACCATCTGCCGCGTGCGCCGCATGCCGTTCAAGCCGAATACCGGATCTTCCAGATAATCGTTTCGCAGTCCCTCGATGGCCTGTCCGAAGCGGATCGCCTGCTCGGTGGACCAGACACCGTTGGGATCGAAGCGAACGTTATCGGCGGGGAATTTTTGCGCCAGCGCCCGGTACGCTTCCAGTTCGTAATCGGGATGGAAGACGCCCGCCTTCATCTTGTGCGAAGTGAATCCGAACCGGCGCTTGAGGCAGGCGGCGTTGGCAAGCACCTGATCGATGGTGCGGATTTCGCCTTCGCCGGTCCGGGGATTGGCATAGCGGAAGAAGCAGTAAGCCGCGAAGGGAACGCGATCGCGCAATCGCCCGCCGAGAATGTCGCAGACCGGCACGCCCCACGACTGCCCCAGGATATCGAGGCAGGCGAATTCGAGCGCGGCGAGCACCTGCGTGCGGTTGTTGTAAAGCGATGCCGTGGGATTGGCGATGAGGAAGCGCATTTCCTCGAGACGCGACGGATCGTGCCCCACGAGGTACGCTTTCATGCTGCGGAACACCGCTTCCGCCGATTCTCCGCCACCGCCCATCTCGCCGAGCCCGACGATTCCGTTATCGGTCTCGACCTCCACGATGGTGCGCACGAAGCGTCCCCAATGACAACCGTTGGCGTGCCGCAAAGGCGCTTCCAGTGGGACCGTAACCGTGGTCGCACGGATATCCGCAATCCGCATTATGTTTTATCTTACAACAAATTTCGGAGCTGAAAGAATACAACAGTTTAGCGCGTCCTGTAAGCTATAGAACATGAATCAAAGACGAGTCGCCATGGTCACCGGCTCCGGTCAGGGAATCGGGCGGCAAACCGCCGAAGTGCTGGCGGCCAAAGGGTATGCGCTCGCGCTGAACGATATTCGCCCGGCCGAGGCGACGCTGGCGAGCGTGCGCGCGCTCGGGGCCGATGCCATGGAGACGCTGGGCGACGTTTCGAGCGAGAGCGACGTGGCGCGCATGGCGTCGGCTGTACAACAGCACTTCGGCCGGATCGACGTGCTGGTGAACAACGCCGGCATCAGCTTCATCCGGCCGGCCGAAGAGACCGGCGCGAACGAGTGGCGGCGCGTCCTCGAGGTCAACCTCACCGGGCCGTTTCTGACGTGCCGCGCTTTCGGCAAAATGATGCTGGCGCGCGGCGAAGGTGCGATCATCAATGTCGCTTCGGTCGCCGGGCTTTCGGGCATCGGCGATCGCTCGGCGTACAACGCCAGCAAACACGGACTCATCGGGCTCACCAGGACGCTGGCGTCGGAATGGGGTGGCCGCGGTATCCGCGTGAACGCGGTCTGCCCCGGCTGGGTGAAAACCGAGATGGACGAAGCCGACCAGGCAGGCGGATTCTACAGCGATGCGGATATTGAGAATCGCGTGCCCATGGCCCGGTTCGCCCGGCCCAAGGAGATTGCGGAGGCCATTGCATTCCTCGCCGATCCAGCGTTGAGCGGGTTCGTCAACGGCATGGAACTCCGCGTGGATGGCGGCTGGCTGGCCGATGGGAGTTGGGACCGGCTGCGGCTTGATCATCGGAGCCCGAAGCAAAAGCTATAATCAGGCAGACCTCATGTCCTTGCGCGACTATCCGGGGGCGTCCGCCGAGGTGCTCGCCGGCACCGCGGACGCCAGGCATGGCGCCGGCGAGTTGGTGGCGCGATTTCCGCGCGGGCGGCGCGCATTCGGGGTTATCGGCTTTTCCGAAGATCCGGGCGTGCCGACCGCAGGGAGCAATGACTGCCGGTTCCAGACGGTCTTCGCGCGCCAGGTGGAGGCGTCCGGGGATGCGGGAGGCGGGCTGCCGGGATGGAGCACTTCCGGCACGTCGCGCAAGGTGGCTGGGCAGTTCGAACCGGCGCGCCATGCTCCGCCCATCCAGCGGGTCCCTCTCCGGCTTTATCACCACCTCTGCGAGTATGTCGAGCGGCGGACGGTGGATGTGTAGCGTGGCAGCCCCCGCCCTTACTCTCGTTCCACACGGCGAACTGCAGATAGCGGTGTGGGACTGGCCCGGCGATCCGCCGGTTCTGCTGTTCGCGCACGCCACCGGCTTTCACGGACGCTGTTGGGACGAAATCGCGCGGCGCTTTTCCGGACGGCGCGTTCTGGCGATGGAATTCCGCGGCCATGGCCGCAGCAGCATTCCCGCGCCACCGATTCCATGGCCGCACTTCGCGCAGGATGTGCTGGCGGTGGCGCGCCACTTCGACCTTCGCGGCGCCATCGGCATCGGCCATTCCATGGGCGGCCATTCGCTGGTTTCCGCGGCGATCGCGGACTCCACCATTTTCGGCGCGCTGGTGCTGGTGGATCCGGTGATCATGGCGCGTGAAGCTTACCATGCGCCACCACCCGACTCCGCGTATATAGCGCGGCGCCGCAATCGCTTCGCATCGGCGGAAGAGATGTTCCAACGCTTTCGGGCCCGCCTGCCGTTTTCGGCATGGCGGCCGGAAGCGCTTCGGAACTATTGCGACTTCGGCTTGCGGCCGGACGGCGATGCTTTCGTGCTGGCTTGTCCGCCGGAGGTGGAAGCGGCGATTTACGCGCGCTGTAATGCTCCCGAGAACGATCTTTACGGCGGAATACCGAGGGTGGAGATACCCGTGAAGGTGCTGCGTGCGGGCACCACGATGCAAAGCGCACAGCTCGATCTGAACGCGTCGCCCACCGGACCGGAGGTCGCTTCCGGTTTTCCCCGCGGGCAGGAAATCTTCCTTTCCGACCGCAACCATTACATCCCGATGGAAGCACCGGAATTGGTGGAGGCGGAAATCAGGCGGACGCTGACGTGATGGCGCCCAGACCGCATGCTGGCGCACTTTTTCGACCGCCAGGGAGTGGTTGGTTTTACTTCTGATCGAACAGATCGGGGCGGTTCAGCCGTTCGCCTTTGAAGACGACGAGAGAGATCCGTTCGGTGGCGCCGATATCCTGGAGCGGATTGCCATCCACCAGCAACAGATCGGCGTCCATTCCCTTGCGGATTCCGCCGATGTGGTTGGCCGCGCGCACAAGCGCGGCGGCGTTGCCGGTGGCTGCCTGGAGCGCAACCGCCGGGGGGATGCCGGCCGCGACCCAGAGCTTGAGTTCATGGTGCATCGAGGGGCCGGGGAAGACCAGCGGATTGCCGGAGTCGGTGCCCATCACCAGCGGCACCCCAGCTTTCCAGGCACGGAGCAGGTTCTCGCGGGCCTGCTCGAACGCCTTGTCGAAAATGGCGGCTTTGGCGGGGTCCGCGGCCTTGCCGCCGAGGACGAAATCGCGCGTGGCTTTCAGAACGTTCGCGGAAACGGTCTGCTCGACCAATGAATTATCGAGCGCGTCGCTCTTGCCGGCGAAATACTGCGCGTAGGCTTCCGCGACGCCGAGCGTGGGATCGAGATAGATGCCATCGTGGGCCATTTTGGCGAGCACATCGCCGGGAATCGGGCCGCGCCAGGAGCCGTGTTCGATGGAACTCGCGCCGGCGTCCACGGCGTCGGTAACGTCGCGCGGGTCGCCGGTGTGGACAGCCAGGGGGAGATTGCGCGCGCGGGCTTCGGCGGCGACGGCCTGAAATACGGCCACGTCCATGCGGTTGTAAAGCATGCCCGCGCCGAAGCCGGATTCGAGGATGGCCTTGATGCCATCCACGCCGCGCTGTTTCAGTTCGTCCACCTGCTGTCGTGCTTCGGCGGCGGTCTGGGGCACGCGGACCAACTGTGCCTTCACCTGGTCCTGCATCATTTTGGGAACGTATTGGACGAATTCGGTGCCGTGGCCGCCTTCGGTGGTGAACATGGGGCCGCAGATGAAGAGCTGGGCGCCGAGCTTGCTGCCGTTGGCGATCCGGCCGCGGAGCTTGAGGGAGGAATCGAGGCCATCGCCGGTGCTACGCGCGGCTGTCACGCCGCTGTAGAGCAGCGCGGCATCGTCGCGCGCCATGGATTTGTCGACGTCGAAATCGCCGTCCGGCGCCGACATGCCTCCCGGCGACGAGAGGTGCACGTGCACGTCGATGAGGCCGGGCAGCAGCGTCTTGCCCGAGCCCTCGACGATATCGGGGCGAAGCCGGCCCGTGTCGGGAATGTCGCCGTCATAGATATCGACGATTTTGCCGTCGTGTACCAGGACACTGGCGTTCTCTTTGACCGTGCCATCGCCTAGGAAGACGCGGGTATTTTTGATCAGGAATGCGCCGGAACGCTGGAGGTCGCGCATAATCGAGGCATTCTCGCCGATGTGTTCCTTGGTGTAGGAGCGCCAGCATCCCATGATCAGGAAGGGCGCCAGCACGCCCGCAACCCAGAGCTTGTTGCGGGGCGCGAGTTTCTCTTCCTTTTCCCACCGGAAGAGCTTCACAGCGAGAAACAGGCCCATGGCGGTGGTGAGCACCAGCGCGCCCACGGCCGCGGCATTGCTGAACAGGTTCTGATTGCGGAAGAAAATGCCCTGGAAGCCGGTGACCAGGTACGTAGCCGGCATGAACTCCCCCACCGTCTGCGCCCAGGCAGGCAGAATGGACGATGGAATCGTGGTGCCGCTCAGAAAGAGCATGGGCATGTACAGCACCTGGATGAGGATATTGGCTTCCGCCATGGTGTTGGTGACGGCGGCGAGGATCAGGCCCAGCGCGCGAAACGCGCATACGCCGAGCGACGCCATCAGGACGAGAGAAATCCAGTGCCGGGGCATCGGCATGCCGTAAATGATGTGCGCGAGCCCGGCGATGAGGGCGATCACGGGAAGATACAGCAACAGACCGCTTGCCATGGAGGCCGCCAGGATGGGCAGGGGCGAGATCGGCGTCACTTTGAAGCGGCGGAGAATGTTGGCTTCACGATCCTGCACGCTGCGCATGCCGGCGCCCCAGAGTCCGTTGCCCATGATGCCCATGGTGAGGACGGTGCCCACGAAATAGGCGATCCCCTGGCCGGTGCCCGCGTGAAACATTTCGGCGAACGCGAAGAAGAAAATCAGCGGGAAGAGGTAATTGAAAAACAGCACGCCGCGGTCGCGGGCGGTGAGCCGCATGTTGCTCCGGAACAAGGCGAGGTAGGCTCTCATTCGCGCAGGCTCTTTCCAGTGAGCTCGATGAAGGCATCTTCGAGGGTGGGCCGTTTGATGTGGATGTCGGCCAGTTCGAGGCCGGTTTCATCGAGCCACTTCACCATTTCGACGATGGTGCGCGCAGGGTGCGTGGAGACTACGGAAATGTTCATCCGGCGCTCGTCGAGCGAAGTTTTTTGGGCGTTTGACCATTTGGGGAGGTCGCCCGCGGGGACGGGATGGTCACATTCGATCTCGATAGTGGAATGCGCCAGGGTGCGCTCCTGAATCTGGCGCGGCGTGCCCATGGCGACAATGCGGCCCTCGTCGACGATGGCCACGCGATCGCATAATTTTTCGGCTTCCTCAATGTAGTGGGTGGTGAGGAGAATGGTGCGCTTCTCGGCTCGCAGGTCGGAGACCAGTTGATGGATTTCGAGGCGCGCCTGCGGGTCGAGACCGGCGGAAGGCTCATCGAGAAAGAGCACTTGCGGGTCGTTGAGCAGGGCGAGGGCGAGCGCGAGGCGCTGCTTTTGTCCGCCGGAAAGGGTGGAGTAATGGGCTTCGCGTTTCTCCCAGAGTTGCAGGCGCTTGAGAAGTTGGGTGGAATTGACGCCGCGAGTATAGAGCGCGGCGAAAAGCTCGATGGCCTCGCGGACCTTGAGTTTGTCCTGGAGGCGCGTGGATTGCAGGCAGACGCCGACACGATCTTTGAGCTCCCGAGTCTGGATTTCGGGGTCGCAACCAAGGACGGAAACGCGTCCCCCGGTGCGTGGGCGGAGTCCCTCGAGGATTTCGACGGTGGTGGTTTTGCCGGCGCCGTTGGGTCCGAGAAGGCCGAAGACTTCGCCTGCGCAAACCTCGAAATCGAGGCCTTTGACGGCTTCGAGAGAGCCGTAGCGCTTTTTCAGACCGGCGACTTCGATGGGGTTAGACATGGGCACGACACGGAACGAACGATTCACCACGGAGGCACAGAGACACAGAGAAAAACAAACAAACGAATTCAACACCGGAGCGCACGGAGGGCGCCGTTCCTTCCGGCTTCCGGTTCCTGGCTTCCGGCTCAATCTTCAGTAGTGCCACAGCCAGCGCGCCTTTTCGACGACTTTATCGCAGTTGGGGAGAAAAGCTTCTTCGAGGGGCGGGCTGTATGGAACGGGAGTGTCGGGAGCGGTGACGCGAAGGATCGGGCCGTCGAGAAATTCCCAGATATTTTCGGTGATGGTGGCGGCAAGTTCACCGGCCATGCCGCCGGTGCGCGTGTCCTCATGCAGCAGCAGCACTTTGCTGGTCTTGCGCACGCTCCGGCAGACGGTATCGCGGTCGAGCGGGACGAGCGTACGGAGATCGACGATTTCCACCGCGGCACCTTCTTCGGCGAGCTTATCGGCGGCTTCGAGCGCGACCCAGACCATCGACCCGTACGTCACGATGGTGAGGTCGCGGCCTTCGCGGACGATTTTGGCCTGGCCGATGGGGACGGTATATTCTTCGGCGGGCAGTTCCTCCTTGATTTTGCGATAGAGGCCTTTGT
>DATJMA010000150.1:0-22620 GCA_035509055.1 Bryobacteraceae bacterium
GCGGACCGGATGATGTTTTCCCGGCGCCGGCGCGGGAACAATGGATGGTCTCGGCGCCTCGGGCTGGGGAGCGGGCACAGGTGCACTACTGGTTAATGATGACATTTTTCATCCTCGCAGGTTTCCAGAACCCGGTGGATATATAGCTCTTTTAAACTGAAGAGGCGAATTTCCAGGCGGAACGGTTATCGCGTGACCGGCGAAAGTTCCAAATTATACTGTTATTTTTTAACGGTAACACGATTGGAGTTGGCAGAGACGACGGGTTTGCGGAAAAATTCAACAGACGCCAATCTAAAGCTCAAATTCTACGCTACTTTACTTGAAGTCGGAGAGCGATCCAGGGCGACGGATTGATAGCTTGGCGGCCTGACATTGCCGACGAAAATCCAGCTTGTGTCCTTATCGCAGCGTCCGCAAAGCGGAAAGAGCTGTCCCTCCAGAACCGTCCTTTCGGCTCCGTGACAAGCGGAGTGATAGATGCCGCTGAGGCGGCTTCTTTTTCCGGTTCGAGTTGGGGCGCCAGCCATATGACGATAATTACAATTCAATACTATACCGGCTCGTGAAGAACGCTGTTTCCTCGGAACCGGACGCCAGTAATCTGCCTCTTGACTTTCTCCATTTTGCAACCAAACGTCTCATGAGGGAATCCTGTCGAGACTTGATGCGGCTTCCCGCAAAGAGACCGTACAGAAAACCCAGCAGGGAGGTCCCAGACGCCCGATTCCGGGCACCGCCAGGCGATTGGAGGGCATGTATATACTTGACTCACCCACACTACCCGACCCGGCCAGCGGTAAAATGGGAGCGTGCCCAGGAAGCCCATACCGATAGCGTTGCCGCCTCGTCTTGCGGATTCGAGGCAATTCCTGACGGCACTACTGGCGGTGAAAAAGGATGAACTTCAGAAGATCGAAACCAAGATCAAAGAAGTTCAGAAGGCACGGGAAGGCCGCAAAGAACGCTCTGACTTGAATTCTGGCTCGTTGCACCAGCAGGAGTGTCCGTGAGCATAGTGTGATCGGGCATGGCCGCTGGAAGAATAAACAGTTCCTTTCAGAACGGGATCGTTCTTGTGCCACACTTTCGGCTTGCCGTTCCCCAGGAAAAAATGTCCGTGGTGGGTGCGCCTCAAAGTCAGTGAAACCCTTACCGTGCAGATGCGCTCTGGTAGCGGCGCCGCAATCGCCGCCATAATCGTGCTTTTACAGGATCGTGCTGAAATGCGGAGATCGGTAACGAATTGGGCAAAAGTCAGCACCGCACTATTTATCTCTTCCCCTTTGGCGCTCTGAGGTTCCGGCTTGGCCGCTGCCTTGCGTCTCATCTCGAAATTCCAAGAAGGTCTTCGGCATAACGTCTCTTGGCAAGCTATCTACGTCTTCACCACGGCTTCTGAGAACATGAACCCGGTGGTGGCCGTCCAAGATCGTTCCATCGGGTCGTGCGTTCAGGCTGTCCAGGGACCAGCGACTTCTTCAAGTCATCGGTGCTCATCTTATTGAACACGTCCAGCTTACTTTTAATCAGATTGGGACGTAGTGCCTTCAATGGTTTCATTTGACGTTCGCCGCAATTTCATAAATGCAGCTTTCCTGTTCGTGCGTCTCTGGTACGGGAACGCCACGGACTCTGGAAACTTCTTGAATGGCCGCTTCTGGGTCCATGCCTTCTCGAACGAGTAACGAGGCTGCGATCAACCCGGTTCGTCCGATCCCCTGACGGCAATGAACCAGAACATTCTTGCCTTGGCGTAGATCCCGTTGAATGTTTTCGAGCAACGTGGAGAGCGTAGATGCGTCGGCTGGAATGCTCCTGTCCGCAATGGGATAGGACACGAAAGCCATGGCATGCTTCAGGGCGTCAGACGATTCATGCGCCAAGTCTAGTTCGTATTCCTCGTCCTGCGTCAAGAGGGAAACCACGGTATCAATTCCAAAGCGCCGCCACCCGATGACTTCATCTTCAAGCCAATCGCCGCCACGAGGACGGGAAGATAGAAATAATGTTCCAGACCAAGGACCAGATATTCGATACAGTTTTGGAACCATGCTGGAATTACGTTTCCTTTCTATGAGTATGTAGCGTTTTGCCAGTCAGTTCTTTGTACGTCAACCGCCGTCCACTAACGTTACGCAAGGATAGTCGGAATCGCAGATCGTCGCTCATATCCCGGTTGTTGAAGCGGAACATCTGCAAGTCCATAACGGAAGATATGTATCGGCGTCACGAAAATGTAAGTTCCATAGATCGTGCGCTTCAAGTGGCTCCAGAAGTTCTCCATGGCCATTGACATACTCTACGCGTGGTCAACGATCTAAACATACTCGCCGTCCAGACCTTCGTACGATTTCAAGGCGTCGGTGAACAGTTCTGCGCCCGGTTCAACATGGTCCGTGACCAATTGCTGAAGGGGCTTTTTCTTCCGGCTCTCTACTACCGTCGCCCGAACGGCACCGCCACGTTCCATGACGCCAACCACCGTCTTGTCCTTGCCGCCGGTCCCGGTGATCTTGCGTGCCCGGATGTGCTTGTGCATGTTCCGGGCTTTTTGGCCGATGAAAGTCTCGTCAGCTTCGACCTGTCCCGCCGCCTTGTTGAAACTGCCAGTCCGGGACGCACAGCGGATTCGATGCGCCATGAACCATGCGGTCTTTTGAGTGACACCGATTGCCTTGGACAACTCCACCGAACTGATGCCAGTGCGCCGGGTGAACAGAAGCCAAACAGCCGGAAGCCACTTCTCCAAGCCAAGCGGCGAATCCTCGAAAATCGTCCCGACCTTCACGGAGAACTGCTTTTTGCACGCTTTACACTTCCACAGGAAACGGGTGGCTAGAAATGAATGATGGCTGCCGCCGCATTTCGGGCAAACCGGGCCATCCGGCCAACGTCGATCTGCAAGGTACTGAACGCAGGTTGCCGGATCGGAGAAGTACCGGATGGCCTCAACCATCGTCTTCGGCTCGAATTCTGTAGCTGACTCACCCACAGAACCAGTCAACACCGGAAATGCGGGTGAGTCAAGTATATAAATGCCGATTGTATATAAATGCCGATTGGAGGGCGAGAACTTGAATGCGGTCCGGCTTCCAGGAGTGAAAGCATCGGATAAACCCTAAAACACTTTCGCTCGCGTCCGATAAGTACGATGTGAGACGGGAATGCCGTTCAGGACAATGGCGCTGCGGGAGACCGCTGCGGGGATTGTTTCTGCTGGCTGCGCTGGTTCCTCTTTCGGCTCAGACTCCCAGTTATCTCATCGCCACGGTTGCCGGACTGGGTATTCAGGGCTTCGGCGGGGACGGAGGCGCTGCCATGTTCGCATCCCTCAATCATCCCGCCGGGATCGCCGTGGATAGCCTGGGCAATCTCTACATTGCAGACGCGTTGAACAATCGCGTGCGCCGGATCGATCCACAGGGCGATATTGCCACTATCGCCGGTACTGGCACAGCCGGGTTTGCGGGAGACGGCGGGCCGGCGGTATCGGCCCAACTCAACCTCCTCGCCTGGAACTGCGGTCTGGCGGTAGATTCGTCGGGCAGCCTGTATATTGCCGACTCCGGCAACAATCGCGTCCGCAAAGTGACTCCCGAAGGCATCATCACCACGGTGGCCGGCAATGGGGCCCTCGTCTTCAGCGGCGACGGCGGCCCGGCGACGGCCGCGCAGTTGAATCCCTTCGCAGTGGCTGTCGATGGTTCGGGCAACCTCTTCATCGCGGATGCCTTCAACAATCGAGTGCGCATGGTGACGCCGCAAGGGATCATCGGGACTGTGGCGGGGGGCGCCAGTGGTTTCAGCGGCGATGGCGGCCCGGCGACGATGGCAGGGCTCAGCCAGCCGGCGGGCATCGCCATCGACTCATCCGCAAACCTTTACATCGCGGATGCGGGCAATAATCGGATCCGCGTAGTCAATTCGCAAGGAGTGATCGAGACCATCGCGGGCAACGGCAGCAGCGGATCGTCCGGGGATGGCGGCCCGGCCATCTCCGCGGCTCTAAACAATCCTTCCGCGGTAACGATCGACAGCTCCGGCAATCTCTTGATCGCGGACTTCTTCAATTACCGCATCCGCGCGGTTACGCCACAAGGAATCATCCAGACGGTGGCGGCCGGCAGCGGCAATTGGCTTAACGGCGACGGCGGGCCGGCCGCGAACGTCGAGGCGATTTATCCTTCCCAAATCGCCGCGGACGCGAACGGCAACGTATTCATAGCCGATTCCGGCCTCAACAACGTCCGTGAGCTGGTCGCCACCGCTACCCCGACGGCGGGGTGCGCCTACTCGCTGGGCGGCGGCTCGGCTCAAAACGTGACGGCTGCGGGCGGTACATCAAGTATCGCGGTACAAGCCAGCGGAAACGGATGCAGTTGGATGGCGGTAAGCGATTCGGACTGGATCGCCGCCGGTCCCCCCGCAGGCGGTTCAGTCGAGAGTTTCAACGCCGGTCCGAATTTGACCTTAGCGCCGCGAACCGGGCTGATCTGGGTAGCCGGGATAGGCGTGTCGGTGAACCAGGCTGCCGGGACGTGCTCCACCGCGGTTGCCCCGCAGAACGTATTCGTCCCTTCCTCCGGCGTGGCCGGAGCCACCCTGGCGGTCAACGCCATAGCGTCGAGCTGCGGCTGGACCGCGGCGGCCAATGCGCCGTGGATCGCGATCGACTCGGCCAATACCGGTACGGGCAGCCAGAGCGTGGCCTACTCGGTGGCGGCCAATACCGGCGGCCGGCGCTCGGGAACCATGGCGGTCGCGGGCCAGACCGTTTCCGTGACCCAGGAGGGGGGCTGCAACGTCACTGGCGATTCGCAGACCAGTGTGGCCGACATTCAGTCGATCATCAATCAAGCTCTGGGCATGTTTGCGGCGTACAACGACCTTACCGGCAAGGGCGCCGTCAACGTGACGGATGTCCAAATTGTGATGAACGCGGCGCTGAATCTCGGCTGCGGAGCCAGTTAGGCCGGCGGTCATCGCGCCGGAACGCATGGATGACGCGCGCTTCGAATGCCGGCCGTTTTACAGCTTGGATCCGAAAGAGATTCGCAGAACCGGGTAGAACCAGTAAGGGTTCAGACTGTGATTGAGCTTGCCTTGTTGCGCCTGGACGTTAGACTGCACCGATGGGTCGGAGGAGATCGGCAGGCAGCCTCCCGACGGCGTCAGACAGGTGCTGCCCCCGAAATTCAGGGTGGCATTGGCCGACCCCTGGAAGGCGACGCCCAAGTCCAGGTTGACGCCGAAATGACGCGCCCCGCGGGGCAATATATTACCGAGCCCGAACAGCACTTCCGGCGCGACTTTGCGGGCGGTAATCAGGCCCGTCCCGTTGACCGGATCGGACGCGGAGCTGTAGTAGCTTACATGGTTCAGAGTGAAATTCTGTCCGCCGGGTACGCTCAGGGTTCCGCTTGCCTGAAAGCCGTTATAAACCATCGCTCCGGCACTGATATGAAGCGGACCGGCGAGGTACTGGTCGAGCAGAATTTCAGCCGATTCGAGGCGAATTTTCCCGCTGTAAGTGATGTTATTGTTGGTGCCGCTCAGGCTGTAATCGAAATAGTTGAAGCCTCCGCGGATGTTGGTTTTTCGCGCTACCGCCGTGGCTACCTCGATCCCCGGGCCAGTAGTGCCCACAACGACGGCCAGGCCCAACCTGGGAAGGTGAGGCGAGGCCGAGGCCGACTGACCCGACCCTGTCTGCGCCGGCGCAGGATTCTGCGCGAACAGGATGGGGGATGACAACATGGTGAAAACCCAGACCGGAGCCGTTGCCCGGAAAATCTGCCCTCTATGCACCACTCCAAGCTCCTTCGTATGTGATCTCACAGTTATAAGTTAGTTTCCAGCCGGGTTCCATCCGGGATTTACCGGATTTAGCCATTCGAAGCTTCGGCCAGTTGCCAATCGGGAGTTAGGACCTACGGGAAGAGCCGGATCTCCAACCCGATGGCGGGGCCTGTTGGGGCGGCTGGTATAGGCACCCGGATCGCGCAGTCGCCGGGGGCCGAAGGGCCGATCCAAGATGCTGCCGGAGAATCTAAGTTCCCCCAGCCAGCCGAAGCGCCCAATAGGCCAGCCACGCGATGATGCCGGCCGCGGGAATCGTGAGCACCCACGCGCTCACGATATTCGTGGCGATTCCCCATCGCACGGCCTTCAGCCGATTGATGCTGCCGACCCCCACTATGGCCCCGGCAATGGCGTGCGTGGTCGATACCGGCAGCCCCAAATGGGTCGCCAGCAGGACCGCGCCCGCGGCGCCGGTTTCCGCGCAAAATCCGCTGCGCGGCTTGAGGCGCGTGAGGCGCGCGCCCATGGTTCGCACGATCCGCCAGCCGCCGCTCAAGGTTCCCATGGCAATTGCGGTGTAGGACGCGAGCAGCACCCACTTGGGGATTTCGAAGGCCGAAATCAGGTGCGAGGTGAAGAGCACGCCGGTGATCAATCCCGCGGTCTTCTGGGCGTCGTTCGATCCGTGCGAAAGACTGAACGAGGCGGCGGAAAGCAACTGGAGCTTGCGAAAGTAGACGTCCATTTTCGCCGGGCTGGTGTCGCGGAAAAGCCAATAGACCAGGACCATCATTAGGTAAGCGGCGATCATGCCAATGAGAGGCGCCAGGAAAATGAACGCGAGGGTGAGCGGCCATTCGCCGCCGCCCGGCACGCGCAGGGCATCGAAGCTGCGGTCGAATCCGCGCACCGCCCCGGCATGCGCAATGGCGGCCCCGGCATAGCCGCCAATCAACGCGTGCGACGAACTGGTCGGAAGGCCCAGCCACCAGGTAAGGAGATCCCAGATGATGGCGCCGGCGATGCCGCACAGAATTACCTGCGGGGTCACCAGGCGGAGATCCACGAATCCTCTGCCGACGGTGCGGGCCACTGCCGTGCCGAAAACGAATGCCGCGACGAAGTTGAAGAACGCGGCCCAAATCACGGCCTGCAACGGCGTCAGGACGCGCGTGGCCACGATGGTAGCGATGGAGTTGGCGGCATCGTGAAAGCCATTGATGTAGTCGAACACCAGGGCGATCGCAATGATCAATACCGCCAGTTCGAAGACCGTCATGCGTTAGCTGTTCTTCACAGCGACGTTTTGCAGCACATCGGCGACGTCTTCGAAACGATCGATGGTGTTCTCGAAGAACTCGTAGACTTCCTTGAGCTTAATGAGAGTGATGGGATCCTTTTGCTTGTGAAAGAGGTCGGCGACGGCGGCCCGGCTGATCAGGTCGCCTTCGTTCTCCAGGCGATTGATTTCGATGCAGTGCTCGAGCAGCGGTCCCTTGTGCTCCAACGCTTCAAACGCGCGTTTGGCCGCGATGGCGCAGGAATTCACGATGTTCGCCAGTTCCACCATGTCGTGCGGAATCGTCGCGATCTCGTACGACACCAGGCGGTGAGCGGTATCCTCGATTCCGTCGAGCACATTATCGAGCGCGCTCGAAATGTTGTGGATATCTTCCGGGTCGAGCGGCGTGATAAAGGTCTGATTGAGGCGCTGAAAAATGGCGTGGATCACTTCGTCCCCGCGGTTTTCCAGGACGCTGATCTCGGTGGCGGCGCCGGCCAGCCGGGAATTGCCGACGCGCACGCCTTCCAGCAGTACGTGCGCGGCCTGCGAAATAATATCCACCTGTTTCAGGAAATAGGCGTGAAACTTGTCGTCGCGGGGAAGCAGATTCATAGGATTCCAGCGTCGGGAGAAGAACTCCATCGTAATCGGTTTGTAATCATTCGGCAATGTGGGGCTCACTACGCCGCCGGAAAGGACAGCGTGAAAACCGAGCCCTTCTCGGGCGCACTTTCCACCGATACCGATCCGCCGGCGCGTTCCACGGTGTTGCGGACAATCGACAATCCCAGCCCGGTCCCTCCGGTTTGCCGCGAACGCGCCTTGTCCACGCGGTAGAACCGTTCGAAGATGCGCGGGATGTCCTCCGGCGCGATACCGATCCCGTCGTCCGCGACGGAAATCCGCACGCTGGAATCAATCTGGCGGATATCGATGCGCACTTCGCCGCCGGGATAATTGTAGTTGATGCCGTTCAACAGGAGATTCGCCAGGGCGCGCTCCAGCCGTCCCTTCTGGCCGGATATGTAGGCGTCCGCAGTATCCCCGAGACAAGCCCGCACGTGCCGCTCCCGCGCTTGCGTTTCGACCATTTGCAGCGCGCTTTGCGCTAACTCGACGGCCGAAAGCCTTTCCGTCGGCACCGTGGCCCGTTCGGCTTCAATCTCCGAAAGCATGAGCAGATCGGACGCCAGATTGGTCAGCCGGACGGTATGGGCGGTAATGATTTCCAGGAATTTTCGATTGTTCGCCGGATCTTCCAGCGCGCCATCGAGCAGCGTCTCGGCATACCCCTGAATGGCCGCGAGCGGGGTTCGCAGTTCGTGGGAAATGTTGGCCACGAAATCCTTGCGCACGCGCTCCAGGCGTTCCAGCTCGGTAATGTCGTGAAACGTGGCGATGGCTCCGATGCTTCCCTGCTCGTTCAGCGGCGCGGCTTGCACTTCGAAAATGTGACCGTCGGCATGGAGCGGAGAGATGCGCTGGCGGGCGGTCGTCTGGCCAGCGATCACCCCCTCCAGCAATTTGCGCAGTTCGGGATCGCGGATCACCTGCAATACCGAAAGCCCCTCGGGCAGCTGCGCGCGGGCATGGATGGCGCGGGCAAACGCGTCGTTGTAGAAGGTGATGCGCAAATTGTGGTCGACCGCGAGCACGCCCTCCACCATGTCGCTCAGGATGGCCTCGCGGCGCACCGATTCCTGCGCCAGGCGCGCGAGCATTTGGCGAAAATGGTCGGCCATGGCGCGCAGGGAGCGCGCCAGCGAGCCCAATTCGTCGTCGGCTTCCGCCGATAGCGTGCCGGAATAATCGGCGTTCACCAATTCGGTGGCGTAAGCTTCCATGCGCCGGATCCGGCCGGTGACGTTGCGGGCAATGGCATAGGCGATGGCGAGAGCGATGAGGAAAGCGATTCCCGAAGCTTTAAGAATCAGGATGCGAACCGCCGCGATCGCCGCCGCCACCTGTTCGAGCGGTATCGCCAGCCGCAGAACGGCGCCGGGCTGCCCGGGAAGGTTCACAGGCGCGGCGTAATAGAGGAAGTCGATATCGAGCGTGGCGCTATGCCGCACGGACCATTCGGTGCGTCCCGCCAGGGCGGCGCGGACTTCCGGCCGTTCGCGGTGATTTTCCATGGTTTCCGGATCGTGGCGCGAATCCGCCAGCACCACCCCGGCGCTGTCGATCACGGTGACACGGGAATGAATCTTGGGATCGGTCTGTTCGGCCCACTTCTGCAATTCTTGCGGGGCGAGCGCGGTTACGGTGGGCGCAATCAGGCGCAGGGATTGGGCCAGTTCCTGCCGCGCCAGCGTGCGTTCGCGATCGGCGGTATAGCGGGTGAGCAGGAAATCGGCGGTTCCCAGGGCGACAGCGATCAACAACGCCGCCGCCAGCAGAAGCTTGCGAAAAACAGGACTACGGACGGTCAAAAATCCAGTTTAGCGTGACGACGGCTTGACAAGACGCCGGCGGGGGTCGAAGCGTGAGGGGCGTTCCCCCTGGAGTCTCGGCGGCTGGCTCCGGGAGCTGCCTGGGCGCTATCTCCAATTCAATGTGGACCCAAATGGTATAAAATACCCGTATCCGGAGAACTCTATGGCCTTTAAACTCAACGTGAACGGACATACCAGCACGGTGGACGCACCGGCCGATATGCCCCTGCTCTGGGCTCTGCGAGACATCCTCGATCTCCGCGGCACCAAGTATGGCTGCGGCATCGGACAATGCGGCGCCTGCACGGTCCACCTCGGTGGCCAGCCCGTGCGCGCCTGCCTTACGACATTGGCGATGGTGAAGGACCAGCCGATCACCACGCTCGAAGGACTTTCTCCGGATGGCACCCATCCGGTACAACTGGCCTGGGAAGAAATCGACGTGCCGCAGTGCGGCTATTGCCAGGCGGGACAGATGATGTCGGCGGCGGCGTTGCTGGCCAAAAACCCGCATCCCACAGACAAGGACATCGATACCGCGATGAACGGCAATCTGTGCCGCTGCGGAACGTATCTTCGAATTCGGGCCGCGGTCCACAAGGCTGCTGCATTGGCCCATACCGGAACATCCACCCATAGCGCCGGAGCGGGCGCAGGGCAACGGAATCAGCAATAAGGAGGCCGACGATGAAACACACCGACGAAAAATCCGTACTCGAACGCCGTTCCTTTCTGAAGATCAGTTTGCTGGCAGGTGGCGGGGTGATGTTCGGCCTTACCACCGAACATCCGGCCAGGGCTCAAGGCCGCGGCATGCCGGGGCCTCCACCCGCTCCGCACAATTACATCAAAGTGGCGCCCGATGGCACGGTGACCATCATGGCCAAAAATCCCGAGCTCGGCCAGGGCGTGAAGACTATGCTGCCCATGCTGATCGCCGAGGAACTCGATGTGGATTGGAAGCAGTGCCGCATCGAGCAGGCGGATTTCGACGAGTCGAAATACGCCATGCAGAGCGCCGGCGGCAGCACCGCGACGCCGATCAATTTCAACCCCATGCGCCAGGTGGGCGCGGCGGGACGCGCGCTGTTCATCACCGCCGCGGCGAAGACCTGGAACGTGCCGGAATCGGATTGCACCACGTCGTCCGGCCATGTGATGCACCAGGGCAAATCGCTGGGCTATGGCGAGCTGACTTCGAAGGTGGCCTCGTTGCCCGCTCCCAATCTGGAATCGCTCAAGCTCAAGGACCCGTCCGAATATAAGATCGTCGGCCATAGCCAGACGCAGATCGATCTTCACGAGATCGTCACCGGCAAACCGATCTTCACCATCGATATGAAGCTGCCGGGGATGCTGCATGCGTCATTCGAGCGCTGCCCGGTGCTCGGCGGACGCGTGGTCAGCGCCAATCTCGAAGAAGTGAAGAGGCTGCCCGGCGTGAAGCAGGCGTTCGTGGTGAAGGGGCCCGATTTCCAGGGTATACCGCTGGCTTATCCCGACTTGGTGGACGGGGTCGCCATCCTTGCCGAGACGTGGTGGCACGCCAACCAGGCGCGGCGATCGCTGAAAGTCCAGTGGGACGAAGGCGCCGCGGCTTCCGGGAGCAGCGCGGTATTCGCCCAGCGCGCCGCCGAGATGGGCAAGCAGCCTCCGCAGCGCACCTTGCGCCAGGACGGCGATGTGGAAGCGGCATTCAAGAGCGCCCACAAGGTGGTGGAAGCGGCCTACGCTTATCCATTCATTTCGCACGCGCCGCTCGAACCGCAAGGCGCCACGGCGCACTTCCACGACGGCAAGATGGAGATCTGGACCGACAGCCAGCAGCCGGGGCGCGGCCGGCGCCAGGTGGCGGAGGCTCTGGGCCTCGAGGCCAACGATGTCATCCTGCACATGACACGGGGCGGCGGCGGATTCGGCCGGCGCCTCACGAACGACTACATGATTGAAGCCGCCGTTATTGCCAAGCAGGCCGGCGTTCCGGTGAAACTGCTGTGGTCGCGCGAAGACGATATGGAACACGATTACTACCGTCCCGGCGGCTTTCAGTATCTGAAGGCGGGGCTCGACGCTTCAGGCAAGATCGTCGCCTGGCAGGACCACTTCATCAGTTACGGCGAAGGCGAAAAGTTCGTCGGGGCGGGCGCCATCGGCGCGTTCGAATTCCCGCAGCGCTTCGTGGCCAATTATGCGATGGGCTCTTCGGTGCAGCCGCTGGGACTGCGCACCGGAGCACTCCGGGCGCCCACAAGCAATGCCATCGCGTTCGTGATCCATTCCTTCCTCGACGAACTGGCGGAAGCCGCGGGCAAGGATACCTATCAGTTCCGCATGGACCTGCTCAATCAGGCGCCGGCGGTTCCGGCCGGTACTCCGCCTCCGCAGGGCGTGAATGCCGAGCGCATGAAGGGCGTGCTGCAACTCGCGGCCGAAAAATCCGGCTGGGGCCAGAAGACATTCCCCAAAGGCACGGCCATGGGCATGGGTTTCCATTTCAGCCACCAGGGCTACTTCGCGGAAGTAGCGGAAGTGACAGTCACGTCTCCCAGCCCCAATTCGCACAAGGTGAAGGTCAATAAGATCTGGGTCGCCGCCGACGTGGGACACCAGATTATCAATCCGAGCGGCGCCGATAACATCGTGCAAGGCGGCGTGATCGATGGCATGAGCGAACTGATGAACCAGAAGATCACCATCGAGAAAGGCCGCGTGCAGCAGACCAATTACCATCAGCACGGTATGATGCGGCTGGCGCAGGCACCGCCGGAAATCGAAGTGCATTATCTGAAAACCACGTATGGGCCGACGGGTCTGGGCGAGCCGGCGTTGCCGCCGATTCTGCCCGCCGTGGCCAACGCCATCTATAACGCCTGCGGCAAGAGGGTGCGCTCACTTCCCTTCTCCGATTCCGGCTTCAGCTGGGCGTAAGGATGAAGGCTTGCAAATTCCTGCTGTGCCTGCTCCCGCTCGCGGCGGGAGCGGCGCACGCGCAGGACGATCGGACAGTGGCCTCTCCGGACGGCCGGCTGGAGTTTCGCCTCTTCACCACGCTGCCTCCGGGCAATCAACTCAATAGCTTGGCCTACCAGATTCGCCGCGACGGGAAATTACTGATCGACACTTCGTGTATCGGGCTGGATATCCATTTTCAGGAGCCGCTGCTGGGAGAGAATGTCGGGCTGAGCGAGTCGAAGGCGTCTGCCGGCGACGGCTATAACGGGTTGTTTGCCGACTACCTCCAGAACAGCACCACCGGACGGCGCATCGATCTCGAAATTCGTGTCTACAACGATGGCGTGGCGTTGCGCTACCTGCTTCCCCAGCAATATCCGCTGCTCGACTTGTTAATCGAGGATGAAGTGACGGAGTTCCGCTTTGCCTGGCAGGCAGACCGGCCGCCCAAGAGCGCTCTGCCATACGAAGAGCGAGAGCCGGCAGGTGGCTGGATCGGCATTTTCGAAAGCGGCGTGGCGGGATTCCCGGCGATGTGGCTGGTTCCGAACGGGGCCAACATTCTGGAGACGCACCTCCCGGACAAGCCCAGCGATCCGGGCGTGGCCTACGCCGGCGTGACGCCATGGACGGGTCCGTGGCGCATTATTGCCCTTGCAGGCACGCAGGAAGAGCTACCAAAGACGAAAGCCGTGCAGAGCTTGCGATAGTGGGGCGGGCAATTTTTGTTCAGCCCGAGCCAGGATCTTTACCAGGCACAAAAAACCGGTGACCGACTTGCCAGGGTGCGGCCGCGGTCACCGGTGGGGACAAGCATTGCCATTGCTTTATTGCAATATGCAATCATAATATTGCAATCCGTGATGGATGTCAAGAGCGAAAATATGGGTTCGATTCGGAGCCCATGGACCCCCTGACCCACACCGCGACCGGGCTGTTTCTCAGCCGCATCGGCCTCAAACGCTGGACGCCGCTCGCCACCCCGATCCTTCTGCTGGCTGCCAATGCCCCCGATATCGACATCGTCACCGCCGCCGGCGGCTCACTGAACTACCTGCATTACCACCGCCACCTTACGCATTCCATCGCCGCCATGCCGGTGATGGCCATCGGGACGGTCGCCCTGGTCTGGGCTTTCTCGGGTAAGCAGAAGATCCGCTGGGGGGGCGCTTTTTGGGCCGCGCTCATCGCGGTGGCCACGCATCTGCTGCTCGACTGGACCAATGTGTACGGCATCCGGCTGCTCCTGCCGTTCTCGGCGCGCTGGCTACGCCTCGATCTGCTGAACATTTACGATCTCTGGATATGGGCGGTTTTCCTGATCGCCATCGCGGCACCGTTTCTGGCGCGGCTGGTGGGTTCGGAAATCGCCTCCCACGATACCGGCCAGCCCCTTCATGGCCGCGGATTCGCTTGGGTGGCGCTGATCTTCCTGGTGCTTTACTGCGGCGGCCGCGGAGTCCTGCACGCGCGCGCGATCAACGAACTCGAATCGCGCATCTACGACGATGCGGCGCCCGTCCGGACGCTCGCCGTTCCCGGTCCGGCGAACCCCTGGAACTGGAAAGGCGTGGTCGAAACGGCCGATTTCTACGCCGTGGACGACGTCAATCTTCTGGGCGAGTTCGACCCCTTGCGCGCCACAATTTACCGCAAGCCCACGCCCGGACCGGCAATCGACGCCGCCGCCCGTTTGCCCGCCTTTGAGGAATTCCTGCGCTTCTCGCAGTACCCCCTGTGGCGCGTGGCTCCCTCAGCGGAAATCGAAAACGGCACCACTGTCCAGGTTCTCGATCTTCGCTTCGGAACGCCGCAGTCCCCCGCATTCATCGTGAGCGCCACACTCGATGGCAATCTCCATCCGATCAAGAGCTCCTTCGAATTCGGCTTGAACCGCCGAAGATAAGGTCCAAGTCCCGCGCAATTCAGGCGCGTTACCGATTCCCAAGTTCAGCCGCGCGTGCGCAGACTGGAATCGTGGGGACAAGCGACACGACGCTGGTGCTGGACCGGGTACAACTGCGCGATGTGACTCTCGAAGACGAGGACCTGATGCGGGAGCTTCTATCGGCGCTGATTACCGACACGGAGCGGCAGTTGCCGCTCCTCGATCTGGCCATCCAGCAGACCGATCTGAAGCTGTGCGCGACTCTGGCGCACTACTCGAAAGGCGCGTGCGCCAATGTCGGCGCCCGGGCGGCCGCGACCGTTCTGGCGGAACTCGAGCGCTGTGCCAGGAACGGCGCGGCAGACGAATGCGGACGCCAATTGGCCGCGCTGGCATTGGAGGTCGATCGTTTGCGCGCGGAGAAAATCTAGCCCGCGCGCAGCAACGCCTTCACGCCATCGGCGCATAAGGCCGCGGCGTGCTTCGATTCCGCCGGCAATCCGCCCACGGTCTGGTCGATTATGCTCGCGGTAAATCCACTGAGTTCGGCGCGCGTTTTACCGGCAATCCACTCGGTCAATGCCGATCCCGCGGCGATGCTCGCCGTACAGCCGCGCACCTTATAGCGGACCTCGCGGGCGATCCCGTCTTCGAATCGCACCGCGAGGCGCAGAATATCGCCGCACGCCGGATTGGAGACTTCCACCGTGATCGCGGGCGCCGTCAATTCGCCCACATTTCGGGGATTCTGAAAATGGTCGAGCAGCTCCGAGGGATACATCTGCTTCATTCTACCCGCGGCGGCCGCCCGGCGATTTTATTTTCCAGGCAGCGGCGTAAGCTGGTACATGGCGGCGAGGCCGTTCAGTTCCGCGCGGAGCTGCCCCCATTCCCGCTGCACCCGGTCGGTGAAGCGGTACTGCATCATCACCTGGTTCAACTGGCTGGCTTCGTTCAACGTGCGATCCACCTGGTTGCGCACCTCCGGGTTGTTCTTGTCGCGCTTATCGTGAAAAATGTCGCCCAATTTGGCGGCGGAATTGTGCAAATCGTCTGCCCGGTGCTTGGAATCTTCCTCCACACGTTTGCCGTCGATCATGCTGTGCGAAACGGCGCGGTCGAATTCGTCCTTGAACGTGCCGGTTTGTTTTTCCACGCGGTCCACTACCGTGCCCACGTCCGTGGGTGTCATGATTGTGTCGCGGTTGGCGTCCTGCGCCGCGCACGGCTGCGGCACTGCAACCAACGGGAGCAGGCAAGCGGTAAGAACAGCGGTCCGGATGAATAGAGTTTTCATAGGCTCCTCCGGGATATCGCGGGGCACTTCCGGAACCAGTGTGCGATCGCGATCAGAGCGGGGTATTACAATTTAGCCTGTGATGGTTTCGCGCCGCACCTGGCTGTGCGCCGTGGCCGGACCGCTGTTGGCGCCGGCCGAATCCAAGCCGCTCAAGGTGATCGTCGCCGGCGGACACCCGGGCGACCCGGAGTGCGGTTGCGCCGGGACGGTTGCGCGCTACACCGCGGCCGGGCATCAGGCCATGCTCCTCTATCTGAATCGCGGCGAAGGATTCTGCGGCGCCGCTCCGCTGGCGCGCTGCGCGGAAATTCGCACCGCCGAAGCGCAGAACGCCTGCCGCATCTTGAAAGCCCGCGCCGCATTCGCCGATCAGGTGGACGGCCGCGCGATTGTGGACGCGGCGCATTACGAGAGCTTCGCGCGCCTTCTTTCCTCGGAAGCGCCCGACATCGTTTTCACCCAGTGGCCCATCGACCATCATCGCGATCACCGTGCCGTTTCCCTGCTGACTCTGGACGCCTGGTGGAAATCCGGCAGGAGCTTCGCGCTCTATTACTATGAGGTCGCCGAAGACACCACCATGTTCGCGCCCAATGAATACGTAGACATTTCGGGTGTGGAACGGGCGCGCCGCGCTGCGTGCTACGCGCACATTTCGCAGCAGCCGGACAAGTGGTATCCGAAGCAGGTGGAGATTACGCGCCGGCGCGGCGTCGAAAGCGGGTTCGCACAGGCCGAGGCATTTCTGCGCCACCCGGAGAGCCGGCGCGCCTGGCTTCCGTGACCGATGGCGAACAAAAGGCGAATATGTTATTCTAGAGGCCGTGAAACGCTGCCGGGTGTCGTTCATCGACGTCGATGGGCTCGAGCACGCGGTCGAACTGGACGCGGGCAGCCTGTATGAGGCCGTCGGCCTCGCCATCGAGCGATTCCGCCGCTGTGAATACGTCAATTACGACCCGCAGGGCCGGCACGAATTCACCGTGGAATCGCGCGAACCGGCCACCGAGCATCGCATGAGCCGGAATATGTTCGATGCCTGGCTGCGTTGTCCGGGCCGCTCGCCGGCGGAAGTATCGCGCAAGCACAAGCTCAAACAGTTGCTGGGGTTCGTGGAGTAGCCGCGTTGGAGGCGTGGTAGGAACTCCGCACCAGCGGTCCCGACTCCACATGCGAGAATCCCATTTCATACCCGGCGCGCTGGAATTCCCCGAACTCCTCCGGGGTCACGTAGCGCACGATCGGCAGATGCTTTGGCGAAGGCCGCAGATACTGGCCAAGCGTGAGAATATCGACGTGGTGCGCGCGCAGATCGCGCATCACTTGCAGCACTTCGTCTTCGCGTTCGCCCAATCCCAGCATGATGCCGGATTTCGCGGGAATCGCCGCCGACATCTTCTTGGCATGCGCCAGCACGTCGAGGGAGCGCTCGTAGCGCGCGCCCAGGCGGACCTGCCGGTAGAGTCGCGGTACGGTCTCGGTGTTGTGATTGAACACGTCGGGCGCCGCTTCCATGACAATTTCGACGGCGGCGTGGCTGCCCTGGAAGTCGGGCACCAGCACCTCGACGCCGCACCCTGGAACGCGCGCGCGGATGGCTCGGATCACCATGGCGAAAATTTCCGCGCCGCCATCCTCGCGGTCATCGCGGTTCACACTGGTGATGACAGCGAAGTTCAGCCCCAGCGCCGCGACGGCTTCCGCCACGCGATCGGGCTCGTTGTAATCTACCGGCAGCGGAGCGCCTTTCTGCACCGCGCAAAATCCGCAGCGGCGCGTACACACGTTGCCCAGCATCATGAAGGTGGCGGCGCGCTGATTCCAGCACTCGCCGACGTTGGGGCAGGCGGCGCTTTCGCACACCGTGTGCAGGCGCAGGCGGTCCACCAGCGCTTTCACATCGCGGTACGTGGCGCCGGTGGGCGCCGGGGCGCGGAGCCACTTGGGACGTTCCGGCTTGGTGGCTATCGAAACCAGCATCTCTAGCGTCTATTGTACTGAACATCGCTTCCTGGCGACCCTGTTCCACCCCCAAAGGGACAGGGTCGTCAGGGTTTCTTCATGAGAATAATTTTGATCTGGAGTCACCTGCCCAAGCGAATGTACGCGATCGTGGCAGGGTGAACGATCCAGTAGGCCGGATCGGCCGCTCGATGCATCTCCACGGGCGGTATCTCGCTGCGGCCGTTCCGTCCGGCACGGTCCGTCCGCCTTCGGCCGATGTTCGAGCCGCCTTGGAGGACCAATCAAACAAAGGGTTGCCCTGCTCGGACGCCCGTTTTCGTGCTGCGGTGCTGCAGGGCAAAGCGTGCGGCGCGGGAGGGTAAAACGTAAGCCGAGCGGATTGAGGAAAAAGAAGTGGACGCGCGGCTCGCGAAGCGGTACGAGAAAATCCGGGCGTTGAAGGACGCCGTGTACCGCATCAGCGGCACACCGGCTTCAGCTACCGTACCTCCGGCACCGCGACTTCGACCCGCCCGGCCGTCTTCACCAGCAAGTCCCAGTTACCCTGCTCGATCGGAATGCCATCCCGCACGCGTTCGGCCTCCGTGCGCCATTCGGGGTCGCCGGCAACAAGAACTTCGTCGTACCCCGGTGCAGTGGGCGTGCTCTTGATCAACGCAACTAACTGCTCGATTCGCGACGTGAATTCTTCTACCGGCATGAATCGCGCGATATCGATGGCGATGAAGCACTGCGAGCAGCGATTCTTCCGCCCGCGAATGCGGATGCCGCCCACGTCGTTGGCCATGGCGCCGCCGCCGAGCACCGAGCAAAGAATCTCAACCATCAAGCCGAGTCCGGCGCCCTTATACCCGCCGAGCGGCATCAGCATGCCCTGGTGATAGGCGGCCCTGGTATCGGTGGTGGGGACACCACTGGAATCGAAAGCCCATCCGGCGGGGATTTCGGGCTTGCCGTTGATGAAAGCTTTGAAAATCTTTCCGGCAGCGACGGTGGTTGTGGCCATATCCAGGAGCCAGGGTCCGGGCACCGACATGCAGATGGGGTTGGTTCCGATGCGGCCTTCCCTGCCCTGCCACGGCGGGACGATGGGCGAAGCGTTGCAGAAGACCAGCCCGATTTGTCCGGCGGCCCGCATTTTCTGCGCCCACCAGGCCGCCGCGCCAAAATGGTTGGATTCCCGCGCTACCACGATCCCCGCCCCGTTGGCGGCGGCCAGACGGATGGCGTGGCCGCAGCAGGTTTCCGCAACCCATTGACCCAATGCGTTTTGCGCGTCAAAGACAAGACAGCCGCCGCTCTCGGAGATGACCGTTCCGCCGGCTTTCGGGTCCATCTCGCCGGCCAGGATTTGTTCGATGTAAAAGGGTAGGAGCTGCAGGCCATGCGAATCGACGCCCCGCAGGTTGGAAGCGATCAGGGCTTCGGCGGCAGCATCGGCACGGGTTGCCGGGACTCCCGCGGCGGTAAAGATATCGGCAGCGAACCGGGTCAGGATTGGAGCTGGGAGGGTGGGCATGAAACTCCTAGGTTAACAGCCCGGACCTGGCTGGGAACTTTTCCCCCGCTGCCGGTGTCTATAGCTTTGCAAGGCCGTGGTTTTCCTGATAGTTTGATATCAGGCTGAATTGTGAGGCCGAACGTGGCAACCTCGATTCTCGACTTGAGCGCTCCTAAAGCTCTGGAAGGCGCCGACAGCGACGATCTTCGGCTGGTAGAATCGCTCCGCACAGGCGCCGCGCAAGCTTACGAGGAGTTGCTGGCCCGCTTCCAACAGCCGGTTTACACCCTGGCATTGCGGCTGCTGGACGACCCGTCGGAATCGGCCGATGTGGTGCAGGAAGTTTTTCTCAAGGTCTTCCGCAATATCGGCGCTTTTCGCGGCCAGAGCAGTCTGAAGACCTGGATTTACCGGATTACCGTGAACGAGGCCCACAATGCCCGCCGGTGGTTTTTCCGCCATCGCCGCAAGGAAGTGGAGCTCGATTCCGAACCGGAAGAGGCGCGCAATTGGAAGGAAGTGATTCCCGACGAGTGCCTTTCGCCATTCGATGCGGCTTTTGAACGTGAGCAGCGCGTCATGATCGAAGCGGCGCTTGCGAAGTTGAGTCCGATTTTCCGCGAAGCGGTGGTTCTGCGAGACATCACCGATATGAGTTACGAAGAAATCGCGGAGGTACTTGGTGTTTCGCTGGGGACAGTGAAGTCCCGAATCCTGCGAGGCCGCGAAGCCTTGCGGGCAGAACTCGCGGGGAGCCTGCAAGACCGGCTGGCCCCGCGATTAGTGCCGAAGACGGCAGAGTAGATGGTATGAGCTGTGAAAATGCGCAAGAACTGATCTCCCTTCTCCTGGACGGCCGGCTGCCGGACGAGGAGCGGGAGAATGTGGTGGCGCACGCCGGCATCTGCCGGGAGTGCGGCACGCAATTGGCAGCTTTACAATCCCAGCGCGCGATCCTGCGAAGGATGGCGCAGGCGCCGGTACCGGAACCGCTTGCGGCACGCTTGAGCGTCCTGGCCTCGCACGAACGGGAACGGCAGCTTTCGCGGGTCAGCATGCGCGAGCGTGTGCGGCATGTCGCGTCGAACCTCGATCTGGCATTCCAAAACCTGATGCGCCCGGTGGCTCTGCCGATTACCGGCGGTTTGTGCTCCACGCTCTTGCTGTTCGGCCTGATGGTGCCGAGCCTCAGTTTCTCGCATCCCACCGGCCAGGGCGGGCAGGATTTCTCCACTGCCCCACAAGGCAGCCTGGTTGCCACTCCCTGGGACTTGGGCGTCGACGACGATGCCAAAGATTTCCCCGTGTTCGCTTCGCAGGACCAGACAAGTTCGGATTACGTCAATATCGTGAATCTCACCATCGATGAATCCGGCCGGGTGGCGGATTGGTCGGTGGTGCGCGGCCAGCTTACCGATGAGATGAAAGACATCATCATGTTCAGCCGCTTCGAGCCGGCCACCACCTTTGGGATCCGTACTTCGGGCACCATTCAGGTGTGGCAGGGGCTGCTGCCCTGCAAATACGCGCACTGCAGCGCTACGGTCCGCGGATAGCGGAATCGGGTGTCGCGCCAGAAACTCGGACAACATTTCCTCATTAGCAGTTCCATTCTGGAACGCATCGCCGCGGCCGTCTGCCCTGCCCCGCCGGGAGTGGTAATCGAAATCGGCCCGGGGCGCGGCGCGCTCACCGAAAAACTACTCGCCCGGGCCGCCCGCGTGGTAGCCATCGAACTCGATCCGTTGCTGGTGGAACATCTCCGACAGAAGTTCGCCGGCGAACCGCGGCTGACGATCGTCCATGCGGACGTGCTGGAGACGAATCTCGAGCAATGGGGTGCGGCGCCCGTCACCGGCAATCTGCCGTACTACATCACCTCTCCGATTCTGAAGCAGACCCTGCGCGGCAGTGCCCCGCGCGCCGTGTTTCTCATCCAGAAAGAGGTCGCCGAGCGGCTGGTGGCGCAGCCCGGCGGGCGCGATTACGGCTTTCTTACGGTCCAAACCGCCCTATTCGCGACTGCGCGGATGCTGTTCGAGGTGAAGCCGGGAGCGTTCCACCCGCCGCCGAAAGTCGATTCCGCGGTGGTGCTTCTCGAGCCGCACCGTCGCGATTGGGGTGTCGATCGGGAGGGCTTGATCGAGTTTGTGGGGCGCTCGTTCGTTCACAAGCGGAAAACCATTCGCAACAATCTGGCGGAGTTTTACGGCAAGGACCGGGTCGATGGCTGGCCGGAAGCGCGCCTGCGCGCCGAACAGCTCTCCGTTGAAGCACTCGCCGCGATGTACGCCAGGATCGCGCGCTAGCAGGCGGACTTTATTCCGCCATCCGATCGCGCAGCGCCTCCTTCACCTCCGCGCTGGCGCGAAGGGAGCCGCGCACTTTGATGGAGTGAACTGCGGCCTTCGCCAGTTCCGGCGTCACGTCCTTGGCAAACATGCACAGCCCGACCACGCGGATGTCGAGCTGCTTGCCTTTGGCCACCAGCTTCTCGAGCGCTTTGCGCCCGTAAATCGTGGCGCCCACTACCGGCGCTTGCCGCTGGAAAAGCTCCTGGACCGTTTCGGTATGGGTGAGCAGCTGGGTGCGGACCGACGCCACCAGGAAGTCCGTGCGGCTGGCGTAATGTCCCTGTTCGACGAGCAGATCGATCTTGCCGAGATCGACGACGCTGATGTTGAAGGATACCTTCTCGGTGTCTGCCATACTCCGATTGTATTCCAATAGGAATACAATTGGAAGATTTCGGGGGCCGATTTATAATTGGCGGTATGCGGGCTTTGCTCCTGCTGCTGGCGGCGGTTTCGGGATTGTCTGCCCAAAGCGCGGCGCCTCCGCTTCTGGTGCGGCTATATCCGATTGCCACGGATTCACACGGCCGGCCAGTCAAGGACCTGACGGCCGCGGATTTCAAAATCACCGACCAGGGCAAAACGGAGACCATTTTTTTCTTTCGGCCGCCCGTGGAACCTTCGCAGCCTCTGGCAGCCGGCGAATTTGCGAATCGTCCCAACGGCGGAATGCCGCAGGAAACCGCAATTCTCCTGGATCTGATGAATGAATCGGACGCCACCCGTGTGGATACCTGGCACACTCTGGCGAAATCCCTTCCGCAAATCGCTCCGGGCGATGCGCCGTTTCTTTATCTGCTGAACTTGAGCGGCGAACTGCTACCGGTTCGCGGGATCGCGGCATCCTCGCAGCGGACCCTGGAGGCCGATCTGAATCAAGCATTCGAAGCCGCCAACCGCGCACAGCCCACCGGGATCGACCGCGAAGATCGCGCCAAGAGGACCTACCACGCTCTGGAGATGCTGGCCAACCAACTGGCCACACTCCCCGGCCGGCGCACTATTGTCTGGATTACCAGCCACATGCCCATCATCACCAATTCGCTCCGCTGCAACGGGGACTGGGTAGATTGCGGGCTCTACGTGGCACATACCGCGGTGACGCTGCAAAACGACGCGGTGAGGGTCTATCCTG
>DATJMA010000151.1:0-13090 GCA_035509055.1 Bryobacteraceae bacterium
GTCCCATCGCCAGCGCCAGCAGCAGCCCCAAAACGGCATACAGCGCCAGCGTCTTCGCCGGACGGCGCCAGATCAGGCGGAAGGCATCCGCCAGCGCGCGTAGCGATTGACGCCTTCCTTCGACCGCCATCGCGATAGCCGCGTAATCGAAGGCCAGGTTGACCAGCCCCAGGCCGGCTATCACCACGGCATCGCGAAACCACCCCCAGTAGACCAGCGGCGTGGCCATCGAGCCTCCACCCCACACCTTGGCCCCAATCCCGCCCAGCGCGCCACCGGCCGCGAATGGAATGATGGCGCAGATGCCGCTCCACAACGCCAGCCGTAGCAGCCGCCAGAAATGCTTGCCGCAGCCACCGGAAAACGACGTGCCTCCCGCGCAGAGCACTTCCAGCGCACCGCCCACCAGGAACAGCCAGACCACGGCGAGCAGCGCGAGCACAAGCAGAATGGTGAAGAGCATCGGCATTGCCGCGATGCTTCCGTATCGGGCCGCCAGCTCCGCCACCCATTCGATATCGAAATTCGCCAGCATGCGCCCAGCCCAGGCGCTGTGGCCGAGCGATTCCCAGGCCACGGTCATCAACGCCATCACGGCCACCAAGGCCGCCGCCGTGGTCGCGGCATAGCAGAGAAAGACAGCCCGTATTGCGCCATTTAACCGCCCCGCACCTTCGCCGAGTGCGCGATTGATCGTCATGGCAGCACCATCTGAAGCCAGAAAAGCAGGTCGGAGGACCATTTCGCCAGTGGCAGCCACTGGGTTTGGGCCGTCCAGGAATTGTTCGCGAAGCTGGTATCCAGCAGTATCTTGTGGTCGGGGTCGATCTCCACCGAACGCACCTTCGCTTTCCTCGTGTACTCGTACCGGATCCACCGGTCGCGCCCGTCCCATTGCTCGCGCACGGTCTCGCCGTTTTCGAGCGTCATCTTCATTGCCACCGGAAAGACGGCTTCGCCCTCGCGCACCAGCCGCACCACGATGCGGTACTCTTTCCCGCCTTTCCGCTCGCGCTCTTTGTCGGCCCGCTCCGCATCGTCCTCCGTCTCCGTCCTGCGCCTGCCGTTCTCCACGTACGATCCGGCCTTCGTCTCCACCGGCTGGCAGTCCACGCTGCCCACCCGGTAATCCAGCGCGTTCGTTCCGAAAACAAACTCGTCGAAGAACCACGTCATGTCGCGCCCGGAAACCTCCTTCACCAGTCTTTCGAAATCCAGCGAATCGGGATGGCGGAAGCGATACCGCTCGAACCACGCGCGCATCACCCGTGCCATCACCGGCGCACCAAGGTAATTCTCCAGGGTGCGCAGCAGCGTTCCCGTCCGGTAATACGAATTGATGGCGTATTCCGATTCGCCGTAAAATTGCCAGGCGTTGCGGACCACCGGGTCGTGCTTGCCATAGAACAGGTAAACGCTCCGGTTTTCGATATCCGAATCGATGCGCGGCAACCCAAGCAGGCGGCCGACCGGAACGTTGTAGAGATGAATCGGGAGATCGCGAAGGCCGTAAGCGGCGTCCAGCACCTTGCCGGTGGAGTAAGTATTGAACCCCTCATCCAGCCATGCCTCTTCGAACTCGTTCGTGCCCACCATGCCGTACCAATACTGGTGGCCGAACTCGTGAACGGTGACCTCTTCGATCATGCCGTCGTTGGCGCCGGGCCACCAGGTCGTGCCGGCGGTGATCAGGGTGGGATATTCCATGCCGCCGGCTCCGCCCGCGCCGTAGGGTGGGTCGACCACCGTGATGGTGGGATAAGGATACGCTCCGTACCACAGCCCGAACCACTTGATGCCGTTCGCCACGGCGCGAAAATGCCGGTCCGCCTGCGCCACGTGCTCCGGTTGCAAAAGCAGGATCATCCGCACCGGCCGCAGCGCCAGCGCAGCCTCCGGTAGGCCGAGAAGCTTCGCCGCACCGGCTAGTTCGGCCGGTTTCACTTCCCGCGCAGGATCGAATTCGCGCTCCAGCCGCACGAAGCGCGGCGACGCCGTCCAGGAGAAATCGTGGACGTCTTCCTGGTAAAAGCGATAAGTCCTGGTGTGGCGGGCCGCGTCTTCCACCGCGCTCTGCCGGACGCCCGTAGCGCCCACCACGTAGTTGTCCGGCACCGTCAGCGTCACGTCGTAGACGCCGTAATCGGCGTAGAACTCCGAGTCGGCGTGAAACTGGTGGCAGTTCCAGCCGCCGGTCTTGGCATAGCGGTCTCCGGCCTTCTCATAGACTCCGATCTTCGGAAACCACTGCCCAACCATGTGGAAGTCGTTGCGGTAGCCGGTGCGCGCGTACACCTTGGGCAATTGCGAAAGGAAGCCGATCTGGAGCGTGATGCTGCCGCCGGGCGGCACCGGCTTGGGCAGCGGGACCGCGATCACCGTGCGGTCGTCGGCGTTGTCGTCGTCGGGATGAATGAAGCGGATGGCGCTTGTGAGGTCCGGACCTCCTTCGATCCGCATGCGGTGCACGTCGATCCAGCCCCAGCCGTTCTTCGAGAGCCGGTCGCCGCGCAATTGCCCGCCCGATTCGCGGATGAATGTGCTCTTCTCGTTGGCAAACGCGTTCAGATAAAGATGGAAGCGCAGCTCGCCAACCGCGTCTTGTGATTCGTTCCGCCAGGTAAGCGTTTCCTCGCCGGTGACGGCGTGTTTAACCGCATCGAGCTGCGCCTGAATTTTATAGCGCACCACCTGGTCGCTCATCGGCGCAGCCGCGGCGCATACGAACCAGAACAGCGGAGCCAGGGCAAGCGAGGTGAAAATGCGCCTCATGTCGAGGCATTGTAGCATCGCGAAATTTTCGCCCGATCCGCTATAGCCCGCTCTCCGGACGCAGCAGCGCGCGAATGGCGGAAAACGGCATTTCGAACTCGGTGGGACCCATGACGTAAGGCGCGACTTCGTAAGGATTGAACGTGAAGAACAGCGATTGCTCACCAACACCGAAGTTGCCGTTCAGCGCGAACCGGTCATCCTTGAAGAAAATGAAGCCGGCCGCCTTCAGGTCTTCGCCGGGCGGGATATCGCGCTTTTGGCGGAAGTAGACCTCGGCGACTTTCGTCAACTCGGGCATCGCCCCCTCCCGCAGGATGTCGGAGAGCTGGACCTGCTGCCCGGTCGCGGCGTTGAAATTGAGATACGACGTGTTGGTGATCGGGTGCGCGCCGCCGCTATACGACGAGTCGAAACATCGCAGGCCGATCACCGGCGGCGTCGCCCGCAGAATCTCCACCTTCTTTTCCAGCCACCATTTCGAGCCCCGCGGATCGTCGTACTTCGCAAAGTACCGTTCCGGCGACTGGATGTAGTTCTCGATCGCCTGATTGATGCGGTCACGGACGCCCGCTGCCACGCCTCCCGTGATCTCGACGGAATCCAACACGACGCGGTAACAGCCGTTCGTCGCGTCCCCGCACCCGGGCAGAATCTTCTCGATGTGGCGCGGCACGTATGAAACAGGTTGAGCCAGAGCCGCTCCCGCACTCGCCCACAACGCTGCTACAACGACGAGCCGCCGCATTCGGTTTCATTATAGGGTCGCGCCGCAGTCCGCCAATGAGCAGGAATGTACCGAGATTCCACCCGCTATCATGAAATGGTTTGCACTACCTCCTTGCCTTCGCGCTCGCTTGGCTGCAAGCCCTTCCCGGCTATCGCTACCAGTTTCCGCGCGATCATTTCGACCATCCGGGCTTCCGCACCGAATGGTGGTATTACACCGGCAACCTGCGCGCGGCCGACGGCCATCGCTACGGATTCGAGCTGGTATTTTTCCGGCAGGGCCAGCGCCGCGGACCGGCGGAGAACTCATCCGTGTGGCGCGTGGGCGATTTGTACCTGGCACACCTGGCGTGGACCGATATCGACGGCCGCCGCTTCCACTCCTATCGCCGTTTGAACCGCGCCGGTCCCGGCATCGCCGGCGCCAGCCTTGCGGAGGCTCGAGTCTGGAACGGCAACTGGCAGGCCCGATGGAAGCTCGAGACCGGCCGTCAGGAACTCTCCGCCATTGCCGATGACGTCCGCTTCACCCTCCATCTCGCGCCCCTCACCGCGCCTGTGATCAATGGTGAAAACGGCGTCAGCCAGAAGGCAGCCGGCGAGGGCAAAGCGTCATATTACGTTTCCCTTCCCCGCCTGGCCGTCGAAGGCACGTTCAACGGCGCCGCCGTCACCGGCCTCGCCTGGATGGATCACGAATGGTTTACGCATCAGCTCGATCCCGATCAGCGCGGCTGGGATTGGTTCAGCGTTCAGCTCGACGACGGCACGGAGCTGATGCTGTTCCAGATCCGCCGCATGGATGGTTCCGTCGATCCGTATTCCGCCGGAACCTTCATCGCCCGCGACGGCCGCGCCACCCATCTGCGCCGCACCGATTTCACCCTTCATCCCGAGGCTCTCTGGACCAGCCCGAAGACCGGTGCGCGCTACCCGGTCTCCTGGAGCATCCAGGTGCCTTCGCTGCACATCGGCCTCCGCTGCGACGCCGCTTTCGCCGGTCAGGAACTGGCTGGCGAGGGCAAGGATTCGCCCGATTATTGGGAAGGCGCCGTAGTCTACAGCGGCACATCGGGCGGCTCCGGCTATCTGGAAATGACCGGCTACACCCGGCCGATGCGCATATAATGTCGAGTATGCCTATATCGGAAGGGAAACTGAAGCGCATGAGGGCGCTCTCCAATGAGCGCGGTGTGATCGCCGCGGCTGCCATGGATCAACGCGGCAGCCTGCAGAAGTCGCTGGCCGCGGCGCGCTCCGTGGACGTCAAAGAAATCACGTTGGAAATGATGAGCGAATTCAAAACGGCGGTGACGCGCGTGCTCACTCCGCACGCCAGCGCCATCCTGCTGGACCCCGAATTCGGTCTCGAAGCAGCCCGCGCGCGCAGCCGCAACGCCGGCCTGCTGCTCGCCTATGAACTCAGCGGCTACGACAATACCCGTCCCGGCCGCCTGCCCGACCTGCTCCCGCATGTTTCCGTGAAGCGGATCGTGGATTGGGGCGCGGACGCGGTCAAGATCCTCATCTATTACACCCCGTACGAAGAATCCGGCATCAACGACATCAAGCACGCCTTCATCGAGCGCATCGGCGCGGAGTGCGAGACCCATCAGATTCCGTTCTTCCTGGAATTCGTCGGCTATGATCCAAAGGGCGGCGACGAAAAGGGGCTGGAATACGCCAAAGTCAAGCCGGAAATCGTGCGCAAAAGCATGGACGAATTTTCCAAGCCCCAATACATGGTGGACGTGCTCAAGGTGGAAATTCCCATCAATGCCGAATACGTGGAAGGCTCCTCCGTCTATAAGGGGCAAAAGGCCTACACGCACGAGGAAGCGCTCAAGCACTTCCGCGAATCCGCCGCCGTCGCCGCCAAGCCGTTTATCTATCTCAGCGCCGGAGTCGGCAACGCGCAGTTCACCGAGTCGCTGAAGATGGCCGGCGAAGCGGGCACCGATTATTCCGGCGTCCTGTGCGGCCGCGCCACCTGGAAGGAAGGCATTCCGGTGTATGCCAAGCAGGGGGCCAAAGCCCTGGAAGATTGGCTGCAACGGGAAGGCGTGCGCAACATCAACGCCGTCAACGACGCCATCCGCACCGCCACGCCCTGGTACGCAAAGATGGGCGTCCCCGTCCCGGCGTAGATCTGTCGCTGCGGCAGGCAGGACGTCTCGGGCCGCTATGCCCGCAAAATCGGCGGTTTTGGCGTTTCCCGGCAAATTGGCCGAAATCTTGCCGATATCACTGTCACATAGCTCCTGGTTCGAGCTCTAAATCCGTGGTACACTTAAGGTGCCTTTTAAAAGTCCCGCCAGAACTTGGCTGTCCTGATCCGCCTCGTCTTGCCCGCACAATTGAAAGACAGAAAAGAGTTAAGAAGTGAAGAATATTTTCGTAGGCAATCTGGATTTTGCCGCTACCGATTCCTCTGTGCGTGCCATGTTTGAGCGGTATGGTACAGTTGATCGCGTTAATCTGGTGACGGATCGTGATACCGGCCGCTCCCGCGGCTTTGCGTTTGTCGAAATGAGCAACACCGAGGAAGCCGATCGGGCCATCGCCGGCTTGAACGGCGCGGATTTCGAAGGCCGCGCGCTGAACGTCAATGAAGCTCGTCCCAAGGGCCAGGGTGGCGGCGGTCGCGGAAACGGCGGCGGTTTCGGTCGTCAACGGCGCGAACCGCGCTGGTAATACCCTCCAAGGCAGTAGCTTTCCATGCAGGGCGGCCACGCGCGGGCTTGCGAAGAGGAAACCACCATGGAGACCTTCAAGAAGCGCCAGAAGGAAATGCGGCGGTTGGAACGCCAAAGGGACAAGGCCGCCAAACGCAAAGAAATCAAGGCACGCAAGGCCGCCGGGATCACAGGTGAGTCAGATCGCGACATCGAAGCAATCGAAAACGCTGCGGCATCTGACCCGGCAGCAGATCTAGCGACCACAGATTGAGGCGATCCTCGATCGCCCGGAAGGGGGGACTCGTGGAGATCCGGTATCTAGGCTTTGACCAGAGACAGAATTCCCGCGTGTATCGGTTCGACGTTCGCATTGACGGACAGGTGACGAAGGAAGTCTCGATCTCCGCGGATATTTCCGTCTTCCGCGACCATAGCGTCGCCATTCAAGAAGGTCCTACTCTTTCCGGAAACAAATTGACGGCCGATCTCGAACGAGGTTGGGAGGGCGAGCACGTGCTCACCGCCGCCGATGTGCAGGCCTTCGCCGATACCAAAGCGCTCGCCGAAGCACAACGCGCCGGTACCCGCAAGGTGCCCCGCCACCGGGCCGGAGTGCCGGCCGACACGCAACATAGATCGCCCTGGCGCGACTTTGGAATCTAAGGTGGCAAATGCCTTTTGCAAGACGCAGCAGCTATTCCTTTACGGCCGCCTCGATAAGGCAGAACGCCCCGGCGTGGGGAGGTATCTATGGTCTATCCAACGCTCAAGCCTGGATCTACATCCGTGCCGTCGACGATATTCGGGCAGCTTTGATCAATCACCTGAACGAGCGCACTCCTACGTCCGATTTCCGTTCCGTGGCCGGCTTCAGCTTCGAACTCTGCGATACTGCCGAGCGATCCCAACGCTGCAGTCGCCTGATCGAGGAGCTCCGCCCCGTAGTCAGAGATGGTGCGCATGGACTGTAAGCGCGAGTTATTCTTCGCCAGTTGACTTGCGTCGTCCACGATTATGAAAAACGTCAAGTTTGAAGTCACTCAACAGGAGCTTTTGCTTCTAATCACCCTGATATCGGATCAGCTGTTCCGTCGGGAGTTCATCGACCCGAAAATGCCTGGCTACAAAGGAGACCCGGCGGAGTTGACGATGGGCAAGGAGTTGGTTCTTCGCCTAAAATCCGTGATTCGACAAACGGCAGAATCGTCAGACCAACCGATATCGACCCGCCATCGCAACAACATCGCCGGATCCTGAACATCGGTCTGAAGCCGAGTGCACCTTCTCTATCTTGCCGTGCCGGCTGACCAAGCCGGCCCGTGCAATCTGTACCGTCCGATGGGTGGCCATTTCAGCCCTTCGGCTCCAGGATGAATCTAACCTGGCTGCCGCAATGAACGCACGTGGCCTCGCGGGCAACATCGGTGGGCTCACCTAGAGGAAGCGAAAACGACCGCAAGCATTCAGTGCAGGTGACCACGTAGTATTCGCCGTTACGCGGTATCCAAACCGGAGCTTTGTCCGGTCTTGCGTGAGAGGCCCGAACGGGCGATTGCGCCAGCAGCTGCTGGACGGTGTCTAGTAGCTGCGGCGGCGAGAATTGGCCCTTATCGAAAAGTGCGTCTGCCAACAACCCTTCCGGATGACCCCTGCCTATAAAATGCCCGGTGATGACGATGACTTCGATCTGCGGAAAGCGGCGGCGCACCACCGAGAGCAATTCGAACCCCGACATATTGGGCATGTTCAGATCGGTAATCATCAATTCCGGCACGCCCTGGCGCATCTGTGCTAAGGCGTCAAATCCGTCCTTAGCCGTGCGAACCTCGTATCCGGCTTTGGAAAGCACAAGCGTCAACATACGTCTGAGCTGTTCGTCATTATCCACGACCAGAATTCGATAGTGGAAGCTGGGCATGACGATCTCCTTGGAGGGAAATACCCGGGGGAAACGAAAGATGGAGCCGCTGCTTTTACAGTACGCTACGCGGCGGTTCTTTTTCAACTACACTGGATTTACTGCGCTGGATTTACACGATCCGGCTAAAGCGTCGGACTGGTGCCGGCTCGCCTCAATTGGGCGTGGACGAAGTCGTTTATGACGCAACCCGCTGAGAAGGCCGAATTGAAGCCAGAGACATTGCTGGCATATACCACGCACATCGCCGCGGCCGAGGCTGCCGTCGAAGACAGGCTGCGTGGAGAGGAGCAGTTTCTGAACGGCGGCGCCGAACGAATTGCACAGCTCCGGAAGGGCGCCACCATTGTGGAGCTCTGTTCGGGCAAGCGGCCGCTTCAGGTACCGGACGGCCTCATCCATGACTGGATTGGCGTCATCTGTATTCCCGGCACCACGGTCGAGAAGACCCTGGCGCTTCTGCAGAATTACGATAATCACGAGAATATCTACCAGCCCGAGGTGATCGCCTCGAAGTTGATCGGGCGCCAGGGAAACGATTTCCAGATCTATCTGCGCTTGCGCAAGAAGAAGGTCATTACGGTGATCCTCGACACGGACCACGACGTGCATTACTTCCCTGCTAACTCCATGCGATGGGCCTGCTACTCCCGCACGACGCGGATTTCCGAGGTGGAAGACGCAGGCAAACCGACTGAGAACGTGCGGCCGCCCGATACAGGACACGGTTTCCTTTGGCGGCTTAATTCCTACTGGCGTTTTGAGGAAAGCGAAAACTGCACCTATATTGAGTGCCGGGCAATCTCTTTGACCCGCGATGTGCCGAGCGCGCTGGCATGGATTATCGAGCCGATGATCCTCAAACTGCCCAGGGACTCGCTGAAAGCCACCCTGGAAGCGACCCGCCGCGCCCTTAGCTTGCCCGTGGCACAGGTCTGAAGCTGGAACAAACCGGCGTGCTCGCGGATGTGTCCTTACCTCCTTTTCCCGTTGGCAGCGCGGTATACAATGGACGCAGCAAAGGGGAACTTAGTTCGCTCATGACTCCCACCGATGTCTTGGGTTTCAGCCGATTGGTTGTTGACGCCACTACCGGCATGGCTGGGGTTGTCGAGGCGATGCACCAGAGCATTTCCGGGAACTCGCTCGCCGGCCTGGTTGCTTATACGCCGGTGCGCGCAATCGCAAAACTCGTCGGCCACGGTATGGACGCCCTTCTCACTCCCTTGGCTGAAATCGCCGATGAAACTCGACGTTCGCCGGAACGCGAAGCGGTGCTCGCGACTGTGAACGGCATATTGGGCGATCATCTTGCCGCCACTCAGAACCCGCTCGCCATACCGATGCGTCTACGACGGCACGGCCATCCCATTTCGCTAAAACGGAAGGATCTCCAAGCCGCGACCCCGCAGACTGGCGGGAAGATTTTTATCCTGGTGCATGGCCTCTGCATGAATGACCTGCAGTGGACGCGGCGCGGTGGCGACCATGCCGCGTCGCTGGCGGAGGACCTCGGGTGGACACCCGTGCATCTGCACTATAACAGTGGCTTGCACATCTCGACCAACGGGCGCCGGTTCGCCGAGCTGATCGAAACTTTCCTCGAAGAGTGGCCCATGCCGGTGCGGGACATAACCATTGTCGGCCATAGCAGCGGCGGGCTCTTATCCCGCAGCGCATACCGATACGGCACGACGGCGGGCCACCGCTGGCCGGGGCGCGTCCGAAACCTCGTCTTCCTGGGTACGCCTCACCATGGCTCAGCACTGGAACGTCTGGGGAACCTGGTCAACGTTGGATTAGGCCTGAGCCCCTACAGCGCTCCTCTGGCGCGCATCGCGAGTATCCGCAGTGCCGGGATCACCGATCTGCGCTACGGTTACCTGCTGGACGAGCATTGGAGAGGTTGTGACCGTTTTCGGCACTCGCCTGACCGCCGGAAACCTCTACCGTTGCCCAAACGGGTACGATGCTTCACGGTTGCGGCCAGCATTGACCGCAATTACACCATCGGAGACGGTTTGGTGTCTGTGGACAGCGCACTTGGCCGGCATGAGGATCCGAACCTCACCTTGGCCTTCGCTGCACGCAACCAATGGATCGGTCACGGCTTGAACCACTGGGACCTGCTCGATCATCCCGAGGTATACAAGCGAATGCGGAGTTGGCTCGCAGATTAATCCGATAAGGGTGTCACCAGTCCTCGGCCAAACGAGAGCCTCGGGCGTTAGACGGCCGAGTGATCGCCAGCAATTTTCCGGTAAACCACATCTCGAGAGCTGCCGGCCACTAGTCCCCGAAAACGTGCTCCCGAAGAGCCGGGCGTCGTGCGAACATGACCGTTAGCCCGGTCTATGATTTCTTACCCGCATCATCGACCGCGCGCGGCAGTAGCCGCGCCGAGTTTAAGATAAAGAGCAACTCTGAAGACACGTGAATCAGAGCGGCCAGGACGGGATTCAACAAGCCGAATGCCGCCAGCCCCACACCGACACTATCCACTGCCAGCGTGCCCGCGAAGTTCGCCATGATAATCTTGCGGCAACGCCGCGCCACCTTCAGCACTTCGGCAAACCGCAACAGGTCATTGCCCAGCAGGACGACGGAAGCACTTTCCCGCGCCACATCGGTTCCAGACCCCATGGCAATGCCGACGTTAGATTCCATCAGCGCCGGTGCGTCGTTGACTCCGTCCCCGACCATTGCCACCGTGCGCCCTTGCGCACGTAGTTGACGGATCCGCGTCACCTTCTGATCGGGAAGCAACTCGGACTGCACCTCATCTACGCCAAGCTCTTTGGCAGTGGCATGGGCGATCTCCTTCCGGTCGCCGGTGAGGAGGACAATGCGAAGGCCGAGCTTGTGCATTTCCGTCACTGCCGCCGCTGCTTCGGAGCGGAGGACATCGGCGATCCGGAGGGATCCCAGGAGGCGGCCTCCGGCGGCTACCATCACTTCCGAGAAATGTTCCGACCCGCTTCCAGCGTCAGGAACGTGCAGTCCATCCTTTTCCAGAAGAGCCCGCGTGCCGACAAGCGTGCGCTGGCCCTCCACTTGGCACACGATGCCCATACCAGGCGAGTACTGAAAGGCGGCCGGTTCCCCAACCGGCAGGGACCAATCGGAAGCCCGCTTGGCGATCGCCTTGGCGAGCGGATGCTCCGAAAAGCGCTCCGCAGTGGCGGCGATGCGCATTACTTCGTTCGGATTGTAGCCATTGTAGACCTGGACGTCGAAAATCTCCGGGACCCCCAGCGTGAGAGTACCGGTCTTGTCGAGCACCACGGTGTCCACGGCAGCGAGCACCTCAAGATACAGCCCGCCCTTTACAATGGCGCCCTTGCGGGCGGCGCGGCCAATCGCGCCCAAGATGGCAAGTGGGGTTCCGGCGGCAATCCCGCATGCGCCTGCAACGACAATCACGGATATAGTGGAGCGCGTGTCCCGGGTAACCAGAAATGTCAGCACCGCACAACCCAGAGCGAAATAGACCAGGTATCCTGCCAGGTGATCGGCCGTGCGCTGAATCGGCGCCCGGGAACGCTCAGCTCGCTCGACGGCCTCGATGATGCGTCCAAAGGCTGTGTCGCGACCGATCTTCTCCGCGCGGATTTCTAGCACGCCCGACTGGTTGATGGTCCCCGCGAATACCGGCATACCGGTGACTTTCTCTACCGGCATGGACTCGCCCGTAATCGCCGCCTGATCGACGAAGGAGTGGCCTTCCGCGACTACGCCATCAACCGGAATCCGACCGCCGGGCCGCACTAGCACCAGGTCACCGGCCTGTACTTCGGAGAGGCTTCGCGCGGCGACCTGCCCCGCTGATCTGACCTCAGCAGTTTCCGGCAAGAGATCCAGCAACTCCGCGATGGCTCGCCGGCCGCGTCCCACCGTCATGCCCTCCAGGATTTCTGCGATCAGGACGAAGACGGTAATCAACAGCGCCGTGAAGAACTCGCCAATGGCCGAGGCTGCCACCAGCGCAATGGTCATGGAAAGCTCCATGGTCATACGGCGTTCCAACAGATCGGCGATCGCTTCTCTGAAGATTGGATAGCCGCCGACCAATACGCCAAGAAGCGCCAGAATGTCGATCGCCCCCACGTGGGGGACCACCCGTGCCCAAACAAGGATCAGGATGACGGCAACGAACGCGACGCGCGCCCACTCAATCCAGCCCTCTTCGTGATCGTGGTGATCCTCGTTACGGCCATTGCCATGATGGTGTGAATCGTGTTGGGAGTTCGCCGCAGTCTTGCTGCGGGACGCCGTAGCGCCGGTTCTTTCGGTATTCGGACGTTGCAAACGCAGATCCGCCATCTTCCCCTCCTGGCGCACCTTACCTCAGGTAGGAGCGCAAAACGTCGATCAACTCCTGCGCGGCTCTGGCTTTCTCGGATGTTGGATTTTGGTCGGGATCCATTACATGGAATCGTATGTGGCCGTCCAGAACTTCCGCCATCAGGGAATTGAAAGCGCCACGGCATGCGGAAATCGTGTGCAGGATTTCCGAGCAGTCTGCCTCCCGCTCAATCGCATGCTCAATGGATTCGACCTGACCGCGCAAGCGGCGGACCCGATTTAGCATCTTTTTCTTGTCTCGAAGTATGTGCGCCAAAAAGCCGCCTCCCCAAGTTCTTTCGATAGTATACCCCCTCATGGTATATTGTCCAAGACGGTTTCGCCACCCGATGACCGGTATCTGCCATCCCGTGACTACGAAGCGCATGGTGATCGGCCAGGTTTCCATTTGCATCGGGTGCTGTTGCGGACAGGCCGATCGGGGAAAGCCGGCAGTACCCGTGGACTGGCTCAAGACGGAATGGCGGCGCCTTGGCCTCCTCAAAAACATCCAGCTCACAATCAGCGGCTGTCTGGGCCCCTGCGACGTTCCGAACGTCGTGCTGATCGCGACGGCGGAGGAGAACATATGGCTCGGCAATCTTGACCGCTTTGAGTATTACCGGGAAATCGTGGGATGGGCGGTCAG
>DATJMA010000152.1:0-68130 GCA_035509055.1 Bryobacteraceae bacterium
TTGAAAGTAAGGCGGATGGCCGTCACCAACACCCAATACGTCGCTTTTCACAAAATCGAGAAGGCCGCGTAGAATGGCACTCTTTACGAATTCTCGCTCAGAGCCCTCTTTGTTTTACGCGCAGACAAGTACTGTTACGGCCAATATTCCAGGAGGCAGATTCTGCAAGCCGCCAACCCGGTTTCATTGGTAGTTCAAAAAAATTAAGTGTTTCAGACCTGTGATACTGTAATATATATTCGATTGATTGTCGCTTTGTGTGGGAAGTGGGTCGCGGCCCCATCTTCGAGGGGCGCGGCATGTCCCGGTTTGTAGTTTCCAATTCTTGAGGAGACAGTATGAAGAAGATTGCGGGAACCAGAATTTCCTGGCTGCTGATCGGGGTCCTTTTACTGGCCCAGGCAGTGATCGCCCAGTCGCTGACTACGGGTGAAATCGCGGGCGTGGTAAGAGATTCGAGTAACGCGGTCATTCAGAACGCAACCGTCACGTTGAAGAGCCTGGATACCGGCACTACGCAGGAGGTAAAAACCGGCGCCATTGGGGAATATCGATTCCTCCTGCTGAAACCGGGACGCTACTCGGTGACGGCAGCCGCGGCCGGTTTTCAGAAACTGGAGCGGACCACCGAAGTCGTGGTAGGAAACGCCGCCACGGTCGACATGAGCCTGACGGTCGGCCAATCCACGCAGACCGTGGAGGTCACGGCCGAGGCGCCACTGGTGAATACCGAGGCGAGCACCAATACCTCGTTCACGCCCCAGCAACTGACGCAGTTGCCCTCGGCGGGCGGAGACATCACGAACATCGCGTATACCGCACCCGGAGTGGTAGTCAACACCACCGGCGGTTACGGCAATTTCCAGATCAACGGGCTGCCGGCCACTTCGAACCTCTACACCGTGAACGGCGAGAACGACATGGACCCGTACTTCAACATCAACAATTCGGGCGCCTCGAACCTCACCATTGGGCAGAACGAATTGCAAGAGGCCACGGTTATCGCCAATCCGTATGGGGGCCAGTACGGTCAACTCTCGGGAGCGCAGGTGACCTACGTGACCAAGTCCGGGACCAATCAGTTTCACGGCAACGCGGCATATTGGTGGAACGGCCGGGTTATGAACTCCAACGACTGGTTCAATAACTACTATGGCGACTCCAAGCCCTTCTCCAACGCCAATCAGTGGGCCGCGAGCTTCGGAGGCCCGGTCCGGAAAGACAAGACGTTCTTCTTTGTCGACACCGAGGGGTTGCGTTTCGTGCTGCCGACCGTGGGATCGGAGACCGTTCCCACTCCGGCATTCGCCAATGCAGTCCTCACCAACGTTACCAATCTAGAGCCGGCCGAAGCCAGCGCATATAAGACGATGCTCGGTCTATGGGACAACGCGCCTGGCATATCGAGCGCACAGGTGGTTCCGGTTTCGAGCCAACCGTCTTCCTGCACCTCGGTATCGCTTCCCGGGTATAACGGGGCCACCACGCCGTGCGAGGAAAGGTTCGAATCCAGCGGCAGCGCACTAGGTTCCGAATGGATCCTGTCCTTCCGGGCCGACCAGAAGCTGGGCCAGAACGGCAACCTCTTCTTCCGTTACAAGGGCGACCACGGGTTGCAGCCCACAACCATCGACCATATCAGCCCGAACTTCGACGCTCTCTCGAACCAGCCGGCTTACGACATGCAGTTAGGGGAAACGCAGGTGCTGAGCGCGCGGGCTACCAACAACTTCACCACCGCTTTCAGCCACTACGTGGCGCAGTTCGCTCAGGATCCGCAGAAAGTGGCGAGCACCTTCCCGTACGGAGTCGTGACGTCGGGCACGGTGCCTTTTTCCGGGTTCAATGCCCAGTACGACTTCCCGCAGGGCCGCAATGTCACGCAGTACCAGTTCATAGACGACTTTACGTTAAATCGCGGCGCCCACAGCTTGAAGTTCGGCGAGAACTTCCGCCGGTATGACGTGAGCGACCACAATTTCTTCTTCAACAATCCCGGGGTCTATTTCGGCTATACATCAAACGGCCTTCAAAACTTTGTCAACGGCCTGGCCTACCAGTACCGCAAGACGGACAACCTGGCGGCCGATGTTCCGATTGCAATGTGGGGACTTGGAGTATACGCCGAAGACGACTGGAGCGTGGCGTCGAACGTGAAGCTCACCCTGGCATTTCGCGTGGAACACAATTCCAACCCGGTCTGCCAGTTCAACTGTTTCGCCAATATGAAAGGGGATTATAAGACGCTGGCCAGCTTCAGCAGCTCCAATCCGGGCAGCGTGCCGTACTCCGCCGACATTACGCCGGGCCAACACCAGGCTTATCCTGGGGTGGACAGTCTGGTCTATTCGCCGCGCATCGGGTTCAGCTGGTCTCCGGGCGGCGGCCACAAGACGGTGGTCAGCGGTGGTTTCATGCTGGCGTATGACAATCCCGCGGCCGGGCTCGTGGACGACCTTTTGGGCAATCCGCCGGTCGCGGTGGCTCTCCGCGTGCGGCCCTCGGCGGGAATTCTGCCGTTCGACCCCGCCGGCGGCGCGGCTGTATGGCAGGCATCAGCGAACGCATTCTCGCTAAACGAGACCTACGGCCAGATCTCTACCGCACTGAAAGCCCTGGGCGCCACCTTTAGCGCTCCGAGCGTCACGTCCATCGTAGGCACCATTCATGCGCCGATGGTGCGGGAATGGAGCTTGCAGTTGCAGCGCCAGGTGAGCAACGACCTGGTTTTCTCGATGAACTACGCGGGCAACAGCACGACACGGCTTCCCTACACCAACGCCTGGCCCAACGCCTATGACGAATACGGGCTGTATCCCGGCGTGCCGGGGATTCCCAGCAGCCCGGCGGTGCCGAACTACCTGATCTATACCCAGTTGCAGTCCGGCGCCATGAGCAACTACAACGGCTTGAGCTTCATCGTAACCAAGAGGATGGCTCATTGGGTCACGGCTCACTTCAGCTACACGTTCTCGCACGAACTCGACGAGTGCTCCAACGGCTGCCTGTTCGGCAGCGGAGGCGCTGAGGATGGCGGTGGACAAATCAACCCGCTGGGCCTCCGTGTCGACAACTACGGCAACGGAAGCTACGACATCCGGCACAGTTTCGTGGGGGATTTCCTGATCAACCCGACTTTCCATCCGTCCAGCGCGGCGGTGGGCCACATCGTGAACGGCTGGGAGTTTTCGGGTAAGGTCTTCTGGCGGAGCGGGCTTCCGTTCACCGTCACCGACGGCTACAACTCGGTGCTCGGGAACGGCGGCGGCGCCATATTCGGCACCCCGTTGGGGAAGGGCTGGGGACAGATGAGTTGCGGCGCGGCGGCTGCCGGCGACCCCGGAGTGGCGACACCGTGCATCAACTCCTCCGTGTATCTCGACAGTTCCACCATCCCGTACTTTACCGAATGGTCTCCGGCAACGCGTAACAATTTGTTCGGACCGCACTACTTCGACATGGACTTGAACCTGTATCGATACTTCGCCTTCAAGGAACGGTTCAAGCTCGGCGTCGGAATTCAGGCGTTCAACGCGTTGAACCACCCCAACTTCGGGTTCCCGGACGCAACGCTGGGTGATGGATCGACCGGCATCATCAGCAGCACGGTCGCCACCACTACAAGCCCGTACGGATCTTTCCTCGGGTTTGATAATTCTGTCCGGGTGGTGCAACTATCCGGCAAACTCACCTTCTGACCGCGATCAATCCGATGCACGAAGGCCGCACTCCCTCGCGGGGTGCGGCCTTTTTTTCGGGGGGCCAAAGGCAGACCCTGCAACTCAACGCGACCAACGAATCCTCCCGTGATTCGGTTAGGTCCATGACTAAGTGGCTATCTAGCAGTAGCTCGAAAAGGCTACTCGATGTTTTTAACTTCGTTAAAACCATCACGATTTCCCGTCTGCCTAAGCCGGCCCCCATTTGTAGTTCTCCCCAAAAGTGAATTCACGCTTTCCAAATCCCATAAAGTAGATAACTTTAGTCCTTACAGCCGGTAGAGGGGATCAGCCGGTTGATGCTCTGAGCCGTTGTTAATTGGTATTGGGATTTAGCCCTTTTGAGTAGCGTCCGGTAAGCCACTATTTAACCAATAGTTAACCGTCTCCTAACCTTTGGTTGTAGGCGTGCCTAGCCCGACGCAGACAAATTCCCGGGGATGCTGCCCGGTAATTCCACCCAAAACTGAGGAGATTTATGAGGACACGCCATTTCCTTTCGCGGCTTGGCGCCATTGCCCTGCTGCTGGCAGGAGCTTCCCTAAGCTCTTTTGGACAAAACATCACAACCGGCGATATTGCCGGAACGGTAAGAGATGCGACGGGGGCCGTGGTTCCCGGGGCGACCGTCACGCTGAAGAACATAGACTCCGGCGAGAGCCGGGCGGTGCAAACAGACACCACCGGCGCGTATCGTTTTCCGCTTTTGAAGCCAGGAAATTACACGATTTCCGCCGCGTCCGCGGGCTTGATTTCGGACACCGCGAAACTGGCCGTCTCGGTAGGCCAAACGGCGACATTGGATTTGGTGGCGAAAGTTCAGACGGTTGGCCAAACGATTGAAGTCACCGGTACCGCGGAGTTGCTCAACTCCGACAACGCGAACCTCAGTTCTACCTTCACATCGAAGCAAATGGAGGAGCTGCCCACGGCGGGGGGCGATATGACGACTATCGCGTTCACCGCGCCGGGCGTCGAGATGAGCACCGGGATGGGGTACGGCAACTTCACCTCGCATGGACTGCCGGCGGTATCGAATCTCTTCACCATTAACGGCAACGACTACAATGACGCCTTCCTGAACCTGAACAACTCGGGCGCCAGCAACCTGCTGCTGGGCACAAACGAAGTCCAGGAAGCCGCCGTAGTGCAGAATGCCTATAGCGTGCAGTATGGCCGCGAGGCGGGCGCGCAGGTGAACTACATCACGAAGTCAGGCACCAACGGCTTTCACGGGGACGCGACCTGGAACTGGAACGGCGACCGGCTGAACGCCAACGACTATTTTCAGAACACCTACGGCAATCCAAAGGGGAAGGCGATTTCGAACCAATGGGCGGCCGACTTCGGCGGTCCCATCAAGAAGGACAAGCTGTTCTTCTATGCCGATACCGAAGGGCTGTACTATACGCTCCCCGCGGCCGCGGTGGTAACCATTCCGTCCGCCCAGTTGCAGGCATACGCATTGGCTAATGTGCCGGCGGCGGCGGTGCCTCTTTATCAGACCGCTTTCAAGATCTATAACGGCGCTCCCGGCGTTTCGCGGGCGGTGCCGATTACGAATGGCCCCGGCGCTCTCCAGGATGGCAACGGGAACCTGGGCTGCGGCATCACCGGCTTCGCCGGCACACCAGCTCCTAATGGAGGCGTGTTTGGCGTGAATGTCCCTTGCGGCGAATCCTGGGCGCAGACCGGGTCCAACACCAATAAGGAACACCTCTACACGTTCCGCGGCGATTACAACATCACCGATAAGCAGAAGGTCTACGGCCGCCTGAAGCACGACGACGGATTTCAGCCGACCTCCACGAACCAGATCAGCCCGATTTTCAACGAGCAGAGCATTCAGCCGGAGTGGGATGGATCGCTCAACTATACGTACGTGATTTCTCCGACCATCGTTAACAGTGCCATTGCCTCGGTGCTGTGGTACAGCGCCTACTTCGGCCCCCCGAACGTCAGCGCGTCGCAGCAGTTGTTCCCCACGGAGTTCAGCTTTGGCGACGGCGGATCGAACGGCGGCGGGTTTTACCCGATGGGTTCGAACTGGGGCGTCTTCCCGCAAGGCCGGGACGTTGGGCAAGGCCAGTTGATCGACGACTTATCGATCACTCACGGCCGTCACAATATCAAGGTTGGTGAAAACTACCGCTACGACCGGGTGAGCGACTTCGGCCTGCTCACCGGCACGACCGGGGCCTATTCCTTCAATTCGCTCACCGATTTCGCGACAGGTGTCACCGACCCCAACTATTTCAGCAACTACTTCCAGAAGTTCGATTCCATCACGACGGCGCACAGCCGGCTTTACAACATCGGCGTGTATGCGCAGGACGAATGGGCGGCCATGTCCAACCTGAAGATCACGTTCGGCCTGCGGCTGGACCGCACCGGCAACCCGCAGTGCGTCGATAACTGCTTCTCGCGGTTCAATGCTCCCTTCGATTCCTCGAGCTTCCAGAAGGGCGCCGATGTTCCTTACAACTCGTCGATCCAGACGGGGCTTTCCAGCGCCTACTACGCGGTGGATTCGGTTGTCCCACAGCCGCGCGTCGGCATCGTGTGGAGTCCCAAGGGCGATAACAACACGGTCCTGCGCGGCGGTTTCGGCCTGTTTGCGGACTTGCCGCCGGCATTCCTCATCGGGAACCTGTACAATCAGGCGCCCTATCCATTCGGCGCGACGATCGCCAACGGCGCCTCAGTGGGGCCGGTGACTGCGGCCGGGAGCGCGCCAGCGAACGCACTGGCCGAGTTCACGGCATTCAAGACGGGATTCTTCGGCGGCCAAACCCTGGCGCAGCTCAACAACTCCGTTCCCGGCGGTTTCAGCCCGTTCGGCTATTTCGACATCCCGTCGCATCTCAACACCCCCACCTTTGCCGAATGGAGCTTCGAAGTGGAGCGGCGCGTGGGCGATAAGAACGTCGCGGTGGCCACCTACACCGGCAATCACGGGTACAATCTTATGCTGCAGAATGGCTTCCCCAACGCCGCCGCGCTGGGCGGAACATTCGCCGGACTGCCCTCGGTGCAACCCGATCCGCGTTTCACCACGGTTACCAGCCTGCAGACCAATGGCATATCGAACTACGACGGCTTGACGGTGCAGTTCCGCCGCGCGTTCTCGCATGGGTTCCAGGGGCAAGTGAATTACACCTGGAGCCACGACCTGGACTACGTCTCCAACGGAGGCTCGGGTTTGCCGTTCTCGTTCGCCAACAACAATCCGACGAATCTCGTCAATCCCAACCTCAGGTTCGATTATGGCAACTCGGATTACGACATCCGCAACAGCCTGCAGGGCGATTTCCTGTGGGATATGCCCTGGAAGCTCGGCAACAAAGCCTTAAATTACGCTTTGGGCGGATGGACCTTCTCGAGCAAACTTTTCCTCCGCTCGGGAGTTCCTGAAACCATTACCGACAGCTTGCTCGGCAATCTGTTCGAAGGAACGTTAAACGCGTCGCTGACGCCAGAAGCGATCCAGGCCGTTCCGCACTATTGCGGCAACGCGGCGGTGAACGGGGCTGCCAACTGCCTGACTTCGGCGATGTTCCTTCCGGCGGGCACAGAGCCGGGATTCGGCAATATCGGGCGCAACACCTTGTTCGGACCGGGATATTTCAACATCGATTCCGCGCTGTTCAAGAACTTCGATATCACTGAGCGCGTGAAATTAACCATCGGCGCCAGTGCTTTCAATATCCTCAATCACGCGCACTTCGCCGATCCGGATTCCAATGTCGCGTCGGGAGGTTTGGGCGGGATTTATGGCACGGTCGAAGAGCCTACGAGCGCTTACGGCGCTTTCCAGGGTTCGGTGGTCACCGGCCGCGTAATGGTGCTGACTGCCAAGCTAAAATTCTGAAGAACTGCGGTTAACTCCGGATGGGCCAGGTGTTGTTTCGTACAGAGCGCCTGGCCCTTTCGGTAGTTTCGGGTTAGAGTCTCCTCGAAACTGAATTCGCCTATTCCAATTGCCATAAATAGGACAAACATAGTCCTTACAACGCCATAACTCCCGCCAGACGGAGCTCCTAACCTTTCCCCTACCTTGATCCGGTATTCAGCCACCTGGTTAATTATTTGTAAATCCTTATTTAACAATTGATTAACGAGTACGGGTCAATTGGTTTTATACGTGCTTGGACTTGCCCATATTGCCGATGTGCGCCTTGCTACATAAGCCAAACCGGGGAAGTCGCACCTAGGGGATTTTCACTAACAATTCGGCAAAACTGTCTGAGGAGAGAGAGAGCGACAAGAATGAACGCATGCTATCGGAGAGTATCGGGGCTCTTGGGGGGCTTGTTTCTTTTAACCCAACTGGTATCCGCTCAATCATTAACCACCGGTGATATCGCCGGCGTGGTGAGAGACGCCAGCGGCGGAATTATTCAGGCCGCGACCGTTAGCCTGAAAAGCCTGGACACTGGCTCTACGCAGGCAAGTGTCACCGACTCCGCGGGGGAATACAGGTTCCGTCTCTTGAAGCCGGGACGCTACTCGGTAACGGCCAGCCAGCAAGGGTTTCAGAAGGCGGAGAAGAACGCGGAAGTCACAGTCGGATCTATCACGAACGTCGATCTTCAGCTTAGCGTCGGGCAGTCGACCCAGACTGTGGAGGTTACCGGGGAGGCGCCGCTGGTGAACACCGAGCCGAGCTCGAACACCAATTTCACTTCCCAGCAGTTGACCCAGCTTCCTTCGGCGGGCGGCGACATCACCAACATTGCTTACACCGCGCCGGGCGTGCTCGTCAACGTCACTGGCGGTTATGGCAATTTCGAGATGAACGGCCTGCCGGCCACTTCCAATCTCTTCACCGTGAATGGCGAGAACGACATGGACCCGTATTTCAACATCAACAATTCGGGCGCGTCGAACCTCACCCTGGGACAGAACGAACTGGAAGAGGCCTCGGTGATCGCCAATCCGTACGCCGGTCAATACGGCCAGTTATCCGGAGCGCAGGTCACCTACGTGACCAAGTCCGGCACCAACCAGTTCCACGGCGATGCCATCTACTGGTGGAATGGCCGGGTCATGAATTCCAACGACTGGTTCAGCAATTATTACGACGAGCCGAAGGCTTTCTCCAATGCCAACCAGTGGGCGGCGCGCATCGGCGGTCCGATTCGCAAGGACAAGACCTTCTTCTTCGTCGATACGGAAGGGCTGCGGTTCGTTCTGCCGAACGTTTTCACGAATGAGCTCCCGACGCCGGCTTTCGCGACCGCGGTGCTCAACAATGTCACCGACACCATGCCTGCGGAGGCCAGCGCCTATAAGCAAATGCTGAATCTGTGGGCGACATCTCCAGGGGCAGGAAGCGCGCAGTCGATTCCCAATCCGTCGGCCTGCAATTCCCTCACGCTACCGGGATACAACCCGGCGACCACGCCCTGCGCCGAATTGGCCTTCGGCAGCGCGAATCTGCTGGGATCGGAATGGATCCTGGCCTTCCGCGTGGACCAGAAACTCGGCCAGAACGGCAACATCTTCTTCCGGTACAAGGGCGATCACGGGCTTCAGCCGACGACCATCGATCACATCAATTCCAATTTCGACGCGCTTTCGAACCAGCCGGCATATGACATGCAGCTCGGCGAGACGCAGGTGCTCAGTCCGCGGGCGACCAACGACGCCCGTGCGTCGTTCAGCCACTACGTGGCGCAGTTCGCGCAGGATCCCACGAAAGTCGATGCCACCTTCCCGTATGGCATTGCGACTTCGGGCACCGTGCCCTTCACGGGCTTCAACCCGCAGGGAAGCTTTCCCCAGGGCCGCAACATCACGCAATACCAGTTCATCGACGACTTCTCGCTCAATCGCGGGCGGCACAATTTCAAGTTCGGCGAGAACTTCCGCCGGTACGACGTGAGCGATCACAATTTCTTCTACAACAACCCGGTGGTTTATTTCGGATACAACGACGCCGGCTTGCAGAACTTCGTCAATGGCTTGGCGTATCAGTATCGCAAGAGCGACAACCTGGCTTCCGACGTGCCGATCGCGATGTGGGGGCTGGGAGTTTACGCGCAGGACGAGTGGGCGGTTAAATCCAATCTGAAACTGACCATGGCCTTCCGCGTAGAGCACAATTCCAACCCGGTCTGCCAGTTCAACTGCTTCGCGAATTTTGTCAGCTCCTACCAAACGCTTCCCAGTTTCACGAGCTCGAATCCGGGCAGTGTTCCCTATTCGTCCGACATCAAGCCCAACCAGCACACGGCGTATCCGGGGGTGGATGCCCTGGTGTACTCGCCTCGCATCGGGTTCAGCTGGTCGCCCGGAACCAACAACAAGACGGTTGTGAGCGGCGGTTTCATGCTGGCCTACGACAATCCGCCCGCCGGGCTGGTGGACGATCTGCTGAGCAATCCGCCTGTCTCGGTCGCGATTCGCGTGCGGCCGGCCAATGGGATCGCACCCTTCGATCCGGCCGGCGGCGCCGCCGTGTGGCAGGCATCCGCCAACGCCTTCTCGCTGGATAAGACGTACGGGCAGATCTCGAGCCAGCTGGCGGCTCTCGGTTCGACGTTCGCCGCTCCCGGCGTGACGTCGATCGTGGGTACCGTGCACGCTCCCATGGTCCGCGAGTGGAACTTACAGGTTCAGCGTCAGGTGAGCAACGACATCGTACTGGCGGTGAACTACGCCGGAAATTCGACCACGCGCCTGCCTTACAGCAACTCGTGGCCGGACGCATTCGACCAATACGGCCTGTACCCCGGCGTTCCCGGTATCCCCTCCAGCCAGCCGGTGCCGAACTACCTGCAATTCACGCAGGTGCAGAGCGGCGCCGTTGCCAACTACAACGGCGTCAGCTTCATCGTTACGAAGCGGTTTGCCCACTCCGTGGCGGCGCACTTGAGCTACACGTTCTCGCATGCTCTCGACGAGTGCTCCAACGGATGCCTGTTCGGCAGCGGCAACCAGGATATCGGCGGACAGATCAATCCTCTGGGTCTGCGGATTAACAACTACGGCAATTCCGATTACGACATCGCGCACAGCCTGGTCGGCGACTTCATCGTCAACCCGACCTTCCATCCGGGGAGCAAAATGGTTGGCGCAATCGTGAACGGCTGGCAGTTCTCGGGCAAGATCTTCTGGCGCTCGGGCCTGCCTTACTCCGTGTACGACGGCTACGACTCCGCTCTGGGCGGCGGCGGCGGCACCATTCTCGCCACTCCGCTGGGCCAGGGCTGGGGCGGTCTGAGCTGCGGTCAGGCGGCCGCCGGAGCGCCCGGCACGGCTATCCCCTGCATCGATTCCAGCAAGTATCTGAACAGCGCCGTGATTCCGTATTTCACGGAGTGGTCGCCGCAGACGCGCAACCAGCTGTTTGGACCGCACTATTTCGATCTCGACCTGAACCTCTACCGCACGTTCAACATCACGGAAAGGGTTTCGCTCGGGTTCGGCGCGCAGGCTTTCAACGCCCTCAATCACCCGAACTTCGGCCAGCCCGATTCGACCATCGGCGACGGTTCCACTGGAATCATCGGCGGTACGGTGGCAACTACTACCAGCCCGTACGGCTCGTTCCTGGGATTTGACGAGTCGGTGCGCGTGGTTCAGTTGACCGGCAAGATCATCTTCTAGCTAGGAGAAGTTAGGAGTTGGAGTTCGAATACCCTGGGCCACGGTTTCCGCGAGGAATCTGTGGCCCTTTTCTTTTGCGAGGCGTTGTATGCTGAGACGTAGCAAAACGTCCCATGGCGGTTGGGTTTCAACTCGTACCGGTGGTGTGTGTGTCCCTCCTGGTGTGTTCCGTCCTGCCGGCACAAGTGAGTGTGACGGGCCGGGTAGTGGACGAAACCGGCGCAGGAATTGAGGGCGCGCGGGTGGAATTCCGGCCCGGCGTCGAAGGGCCTCCGGTCCCGGCATCGTCCGACCAGGCGGGCAATTTCCGGCTCAATCTCGCCGTCGAGGGCGAGTACGCCATCCACGCCGAACGGCAGGGGTTCTACGTCTACCAGGGCAGGCAGTCCTTCGGCGCGGGAACCAGCCAACTCACCATTACGCTCAATCACGTGCAGGAATTCTCGGAAAAAGTGGACGTAACGGCATCGGCTCCGCCCATCGATCCGCAACAGCCTGCCGAGCATAAGGAACTGGTGAACGCCGAGATTCAGGCTATTCCCATGCCCGCTTCGCAGGATTATCGCAACGCCCTGGCGCTGCTGGATGGGGTGCTGCTCGACAACAACGGCATCCCTCATTTCAATGGCGGCGCGGCCAGCCAGACCAACTATACGCTCGATGGCTTCAACATGTCCGACCCCGTCACCGGACAACTGAACACGCGCCTGAACGTTGACAGCATTCAGACCACGGATCTCGAAAGCAGCCGTTTTTCGGCGGAAAACGGGCGCGGCTCAGCCGGCGTGCTGGATGTGAAGACCAAAATGGGCGACGACCGCTGGCGTTTCGGAGCGACCAATTTCTTTCCGTCGATTTCGAGCGACGGCGGCCTGCACATCAACAAATTCACTCCGCGGCTGGAGGCTTCCGGTCCGATCGCCAAAGGCAAGGCGTGGTTCTACAACGGGCTCGACGTATTCTTTCACGACGACACGATATACGGTTTACCGAGCGGACAGAATCGCGTGCGCGGGACGGATCTGAACGACCTGAACCGATTCCAGGTCAATTTGACCAGCGCCAACATTCTCACCGCGAGCTTCCTCTACAATCTTTCCGACAGCAATCACAACGGGCTGAGCGCCTTGAACCCCGTCGAGACTACGCTTTCGCAGCGGCGAACGCTTTACATGAGCACGATCCGCGACGAGCATTACTTCGGGCACGGCGCGCTGTTCGAAGCCGCGTTTGCCGACAGCCGCAGCGAACTCCGCGCCCTCCCGCAGGGCGACCAGATCTTCGAGATCACCCCCACCGGCGATCTGGGCAATTATTTCGTGGCTCTCCAAAGGCATTCCTACCGGCAGCAATGGCTGGGAAATTTGTACCTGCCGACGCTGCATTTTCTGGGTACTCATCAGTTGAAGTTCGGGGTGGACGCGGAGCGCGAGGCCTTCCATCAGCAGAGTCTGCGCCATCCCTACGAAGTGCTGGATTCGGCCGGCGACCTGGAACGATACGTAACCTTCGCGGGCAATCCCTTCGAAGCACGCAAAAACTTCGAGGGCGCGGAGTACGTGGAAGACCACTGGTCGCCGCACGAGGGGCTTTCGCTCGAAGGCGGTCTGCGCGCTGAATGGAACGAGATCGTGCGGGCCCTCGAGTGGGGGCCTCGCCTGGCCCTGGCGTGGGCGCCGGGTTTTCTGGCGGACACGAAATTTTCCGCCGGGTGGGGGATTTACTACGACGCCATCGATTTGAACATCGTTTCGCAGCAGCAGGACCAGGTGAGTTTATCGACGTTCTATCTTCCGGGCGCAATCGTAGAGGGCCCGGTCGTGACGCAATTCGAAGTTTACGACAAGCTGCTCAAAGCGCCGCTTTATCAAAATGCCAGCGCCACGGTGGAGCGCAAACTGCCGCGGCAGTATTACCTGAAGGCCGGGTACACCCACCGCCTGGGGAGCCGGGGATTCGGTTTCTATCCGGCCGTTCCGGTGACGGAGAACAACTTCGATCAGGGCGTCACCTACATTCTGGAGAACTGGCGGCGGGAGCGGTACGATGCCGCTGAGATCTCGCTACGCCACACTTTTGCCGGGAAGTACGAATGGTTCGCCGGCTACACCCGCTCTTCGGCCCGCTCGAATGCCGCCGTGGTTTACAGCCTCGAAAATCCGGTTTTCGGGCCGCAAGGACCCGGTCCGGAGCCGTGGGACGCGCCCAACCGCTTCCACACGTGGGGATGGGCGCCGCTGCCGGTGGCGATTCTGCCGCAGCGCCTGCGATTCATCACGCGCAACACGTCCGTGGCATACCTGGTTGAATACCGGACCGGTTTTCCGTTCAGCGCGGTAGACCAGCAGGGATTTATGGCGGGAGCTCCCGATTCGCTGCGCTTTCCCGGCTACTTCAACATCAATCTGGCGCTGGAAAGGCGTTTTACGGCGATTCATTATCTCTGGGCGTGGAGGTTCGGGTTCAACAATCTGACCAACAGTCTCGATCCTAACGTGGTGAACAACGTAACCGGCACGCCGCAGTATCTGACCTTCACGCGCGGTCAGGCGCGGGCGTTCAACGTGAGGCTGCGGTTTTTGGGACACCGGTAAACACCGAGCCGGCTAAAAGCCGGTTGCAGCCAAGATCGGCTCGCGCAGACAGGCGGCGACGATTGATGTACGGACGGGTGCGCTAACGCACACTGGCGCGGGTTGTGCATCGTCCCAGGCAATGCATCGCGCGATAATGCATGGGAGGAGAAGCGCAATGAGAAAATTCACGTTCAATACCGTATTGATCCTGTCGTTAGCAGCCATTGCCACCGCCGAAACGGCGCAGGAGCGACTCGCGTCGTCGGCGGAAGTTTTCCAGGAAGTGATGTCGACGCCGGATAAGGGCATTCCCCAGGATCTGCTGGCGAAAGCGCAGTGCGTCATCATCGTACCCGGTCTTAAGAAAGGCGCGATATTGCTAGGCGGCCAATACGGCCGCGGTTTCGCCGAATGCCGGAAAGAGGATGGCTTCGGCTGGGGACCTCCCGCCGCTGTAAAAGTGGAAGGCGGCAGTGTCGGATTCCAAATCGGCGGTTCTTCCACCGATGTGGTGATGGTAGTAATGAATAAAAGGGGCATGCAAAAACTGCTCCGCGATAAGTTCACCTTGGGGGCGGATGCATCCGTGGCCGCGGGACCGGTCGGGAGGACTGCCAATGCCGCAACGGACGTCCGGATGGACGCCGAGATTCTGGCCTGGTCGCGTTCCAAAGGCGTGTTTGCCGGCATCTCACTGAGCGGCGCCACTCTGCGTCCCGATGCCGACGTCAATGAGGAACTCTACGGAAAGAAGATCGGCAACCGGGAAGTATTGAGCGGCGAAGTGGAACCGCCGCCGGCGGCAGCCGCTTTGCGCTCGGAGCTGGACAAGTACTCGATGCGCAAGTAGGTTCGCGGGCCGGCGGGCGCGCTACGATGGTACAAGATTCATGGCCTCGCCGCCCATTCCGCCGTCCCTCGACCATCTGGCGGCCCGGCCGTTCTCGTTTTACCCACCGATTATCAACGTCGAGCAGAACGAGTGGCTGTTCCGCAAGGCCACCTGGTCGGAAATCCAGGTAGTGAACTGCCGCACCAGCGAAGAAATCTGGATTTCGCGGCGTTTCATCGGGGAAGTGTCGCGGGTTGACGATCCGGTGCTGATCGTAGGCTTGAACCGCGAACTCGAACTCAAGGGCGGAATGGTGGTGCCGTTCCAGCGGCGAATTATCGAGATGCCGGTGGCGGTGAACGCTCCCGCTCCAGTGCGCGAGATGCCTCCCGAGCGATTCGAGCCGGCGAAGGTTGTCGGCATCCGGCTGGAGCCGAGCGACCGGCGCGTTGTCAGAATGGTCCTGGTAGCGGTCGGGTCGCTGGTGGCGCTTTCGCTGGTGGCGATCGCATTCACCCATGTGGGGGAATTACGCCAGAAGAACGTAGTTTTCGTGGGCAGCGACCAAAGTTACGCGAGCCTGAACGGGCATGACGATTACGCCAGCGTGATCGAGAAACTGGGCGCGTCGCCGGCCAGCGATCATATGCAGGAGACCGGTACGATTCTATATCGCGCGCTCGGGTATCCCGATCGACGGTATACGGTGATCCTGATGGGCGCCGACAAGAACAGCATGACCTACATCGGGACGGTGGACCAGAACTGGCACGCCATCCAGTCGGTGAATGCGCATACCGACGCGCTGCTGCGACGGCTGAAGAGGTTTTAAAGAGCCAGAAGCCAGGAGCAGAAAGTTCCTGACTTCTGGTTGTTAGGAGCGTTGTTCAACAGGGAAGACAGGCGAAGTCGGCGCTTCCGGCTGCCATCATCACCGGTATCGCCAGCTTCGGCGTATTGCAGGGGCGGGCCATCAGGAATTCCAGTTCGACAGTCTCGCGGCCATTGGCCACCCAGTGTTCGCCACGGCGTTTCAACTCGAGGGTATCGGTAAACCCGCGGGCGGCGATTCGCATTCGATTTTTTCCAGCCGCCAGCACCACGCCCTCGACGATTACCCCGGCCGGATATTGAATGAGTAAATGCATATCGGTTAAATCCTCCAAAGAGTTAACCCGATTATCTCCACCCGAGGTCAATACGAATACGCTGGCGTTTGTTATGGATCTACCGGTCTAGTACGAAGCCGCACGTTCCGGGGCGTCACTCCTCGCGCAGGGCCTCAACGGGATTTACGCGGGCGGCGCGGCGGGAGGGTACCCAGGCGGCCAAGAGGGAAACTGCCAGCAGGAGAGCCAGCACAGCGCCGAGCGTCCAGGGATCGCGCGCGGGAACGTGAAACAGCATGGCACCCAGCAAGCGCAGGGCGAAGTACGATCCGAGAATACCCAGCGCCGCGCCGGCGGCGGCCGATTTTCCGGCATGACGAAGCACCATGCCGCCAATGGCCGCGGGAGTGGCTCCGAGTGCCATACGGATGCCGATTTCCTGGGTGCGCTGCGCCACCAGGAAAGAGACCACGCCATACAGTCCGATGGTTGCGAGCAATAAGCCCATGGCGGCAAACAAAGTGAGCAACAGCGCGTTGAAGCGGGGCGCTTCCGCCAGTTCGCCTAAGTGCTGCCGCATGCTCTCGACGATGACTGGCGTGGTGGGATCGATGGCGGCGATCTCCGCGCGCAACCAGCGAGCCACGCCATCGGGATCGGCGGTGGTACGGACTATGGCGGTCGCGGTGCGGCCGGGATCATCGGCCGCATGTTTGCGAACTACATAGTATTCCGGTCCGGCGTCTTCCACCAACCCGCTGTTCTTCACGTCGGCTGCCACGCCGATGACCGTGAGCCAGGAGCCGCGGCGCCCGGGTTGGATCTGCTTGCCGATCGGATCTTGGTTGGGGAACATGCGGCGCGCGAGAGCATCGTTCAGGATAACCGTGTTCCGATCGTGGGTGCGGTCTTCCTCGAGGAACGGGCGGCCGCGCAGAATCGGGATGCCCAGCACGGCGAAATAATCCGGCGTGACGTTGCGCCAGGCTACCGTGCCTCCGGTGCCGTTCATGTCCTGCGGGCGGCCCTGAACGGCGATGGCGTTATAGAGCATGGATAGCATGACGTTCGTAACCGGGGGAAGGGCATTCACCAGAGCCGCCCGGGTGACCCCCGGAGTGTGGCTCAGGCGCGATTCCCACTCGTCGAAAAAAGCCCGGCGGCGGGCGGCATTGGCATACGATTGCGTGCCCAATGTGACGGTTGCGGTCATCACTCCGCCGGCACGCATGCCGAGCGACTGATTTTCGAGATTCCAGAGGCTGCGCAGGAGTTGTCCGGCACCCGCCAGCAGCACCACCGAAATGGCGATTTGCGCCGCCACCAGGGTCTGCCTGAAAATCTGGCTGCGGCCGCCGACCGTCCGCCAGCCGGCGAGGATTTCGGCGCGGGGAGTCTCCAGAGCCGGAGCGAGTCCGAAGAGCAGGCCGGAGACGATGGCGATCGAAAGGGTGAACAGCAGAACGCGCGTGTCCATGGCGGCCTGCTGGAGGCGCGGTATTCCTTGCGGCGCCATGGCCACGAAACCACGCAACAGCAGCACGGCGAGCGCGCATCCAGCGGCGCCGCCGGCGGCGGCGAGCAGCAGGCTTTCGGTGAGTGCCTGCCGGACGAGGCGCACGCGCGGAGCGCCGATCGCGACTCGCACCGCCAATTCGCGGCGGCGCCCAGCCAGGCGCGCCAAAAGCAGATTGGCGACATTGGCGCAGGCGATCAGCAAGACCGCGAGCACGGCGGCTAACAAAATCCACGAGGCGAGCCGCGAATCTTCGATCTGCAGATCGCGCAACGGGCGGGCGCGCAAGCGAACGTCTTTCCGGAAGTTCGGCGGCACGTCTTTCATAGAGCGCTCGAACAGCGGACCGAGCGCGGCGCGCCCCTGCTCGAGGGTAGCGCCCGGTTTCAAACGCCCGACCACGTAGAGGATGGTGGCGTTCCGGCGCGAAACGGTTTCCGGCAAATTCAACGCCTGCGGCACCAGCAGGTCGATTGGGGCAAGGCTGGGCAGTTCGAACTGGGGCGGAAGAATACCGGTGATGCTGACAGGTTCGCCGTCCAGCGGTATGGTCTTGCCGACCAGAGATGGGTCGCCGGCGAAGCGACTGCGCCAAAGTCCGTAAGAAATAAGCGCGACTTTCGGGACGTTGGGCTGGTCTTCGTCCGCGGTGAAGTTACGCCCGAGAGCCGGTTGGACGGCGAGAGTGGGCAGCAGATGGGAATCGACGATGCCGCAGCGGAGACGGACTGGATTGGCGGCGGTGAGATCGCAATCGCGGACGCCGGACCATTCGCCCATGGATGCGAAAGGCGTGGATGCGGCGCGCCAATCCAGATAGTCGTAGCCGAGCAGGAATTCGTGCGGCGCAATGGGCGCCGTCATTCCTAACGAGACCAGACGCCCATCGTCGGGATAGGGCAGGCTGCGAAACAGGATGCGATCCACCACGCTGAAGACGGCGGTACCGGCGCCGACGCCAAGCGCCATCGCCAAAACCGCGGCTAACGTAAAGGTCGGAGTGTGGACGAGTGTCCGCGCGGCGTAGCGGAGATCCTGGGAAAGGATCTCTAAATGCGTCCGGATTCTCATGTGAGATTAGAATCCGGGTTACGGCGGAAGTTCCCGCGAATGGAGTTACTTTTTCTCCGCCAGCGCCTTGATATCGTCCGGGACGGCGAACTTGTCCGCCGGTATGTCGGCGTTGAAGGTGACGCTGTCGATGGTGATGAGGATCTCCTGGCCGGCGAGGACCTGTTTGATCTTGTGCGGCATCAGAACGTCGCCTTCCTTGCGGTAATCGCTAGCGAACGAATCCACGGTCTGCTCGCCCATAGGAGTCTGAGCGGTCATGGTCATTTTCACCATCAGGCCGGAATCTTTGTCATAACACTGGACGATAGGAGAACCATCTCCTGGTGTGAGTTGCACTTTGTAGCAATCCTTGCCGTCCACGGTATCGGTGCCGACAGTTTTAACATCCTTGAACAGGTCCCGCCAGTTCAACTCAGCGTTGAACTTCGCCGAAAGCTCGGCCTGCGATTTCTCGGCGCCTTCTTTCACGTGCGGGCCCATCATGGAAGATTTCGACCAGAAAATCGTGCCATCGGAACCTTCGGTGGACTTGCCCATCCCGCCCAGGTCGATTTCGGTGAGGCTCTTGTCCGGCTCGGCGCGGTAGGAAGTAAGATCTCCCTTCAGGCCGACGGCGGAGATGGATAGAGAGCCTTTGGAGATCTCGTTGTGGTGTTTCTGGTATGCGGCCTTACCGCCGGTTACTTCGACATACTTGTCAAGGATGGTATCGGCTTTGGGCAGTTCGTCGGCTGCCCGCGCCAGGGAAAATGACAACACCACGGCTGCGCCAATGGCGATATTTCGTGCGATACAAAAACGATTCATTTCGAGTACCTCAATTCTTATTGCCCGTGAATCCAGCTTACCGCAGCCTCAAGCACGGGATCTTGACCCTCCAGCAACTGATGCCTGGTGAGTTTCACTTCCTGATCGGGAGTGACACCGATACCTTCGAGGGGTTTGCCGCCCTCGGAGATGTAGTTGGCGATGGCATACTGGAATCCGTCGCCGTTGGGCAGTTTGGTAATGAGCGATGGCAGGGCTGCCCCGGCGGTGTGGGTGCCGAAGACGCGCGCGCGCTTCAGATCCTGCATACCGCCCGCGAAGATTTCGGCAGTGGACGCCGAGCAGCCGTCCACCAGCACCGCCAGCGGACCGCGAAAGGGTTCGGGGCGTGGAAACACCGCGAATTTGATACTGGTGGTGCGAAGATACATGGTGCCTAACACCAGGCCGGACCGATCGGTGAACCATCCGGCGAGTCCCATCGCCATGGCGCCGAGTCCGCCGGGGTTGCCGCGGAGGTCGATGATGAAGCCTTTGCAATCCCGGCACTCGGACATAACTTTCTGCACGGCGGCATTCACCGCGTCGGGCTCGAAAAACATATTGAACTGGATGTACCCGATGTCCGGCCGCACCTTGTGGGATTCGACCCAAAAGTGGAGAGGGGGAAGCGTGCCGACCACCGTTTCGGTGCCGCGAGATCGTGTTCGCGCGAGCTTCAGAGTTACTTTGCGATTGTTTCCATCCAGGAACTCCACGTCCAAGCTCTTGTCAATTGGACCCTCCATGCGCTCTACCACAGACCGGGTCTCGATCAGTTCCGCCATCATGGCCGGACCGAGGGCGGCGTGCACCTTCTCCATGCCGGGGGACAAATCCTTACCGTCGATGCGCAGGATCTCCCAACCGAGTTTCACCCCGTTGGCGGCGGCCGGCGAGCCGGGAGCGACAAACGTGACCAGGGCGTGACCATCCACGAGACGGACATCGATGCCGGGGTCGCCGTCCTCGGGGCTGGAATTCCCGGTATCGTCTTTCTGATTGATTTCTTTGTAAGCTTCCGCGGGGAGGATGCCGAAGTGCGTCTGCTTCAGCCGGTGCAGCATGTCGGACATGATGTCGCGGGCTTCTTCCGTGGTGGCGGCCCGATCGATTTTGGGGCGTAGCTCGTCGTGGACGGCCTGCCAATCGACGCCGTTGAGTTTGGGATCCCAGTGCTTATCGCGGACAGTTGTCCAGACTTGCTCGAAGGAATCGATGTTCAACTGGCGCTGCGCCGGCGAGAGAGCGGGCTGGGCCGGCGCGAATCCGCAGAAAAATCCTGCGAGGATGGCGCCAATGATGAACCGCATTCTCAAACTATAGCGTAAAGTTTTCCGAGAGCCTGTTACCAAGGGAAGCACTATCGCGTTAACCAAAGATGTACAGGAATTATGGGTTGTTCGCGGGGTTGGTTTTCTGGCTGGCGGTAGCGGCCGCGGGCGCCGGATCGGGTGTCAAGACGGAACTGGTTGGCGGTACGCTTCCCGGTGTCGCCGCCAAATCCAGCGCCATGTTGGATTATTCCGGCGCCGAGGAAATGGTTTTCCGCTGCGCGAGCGGTGACATTCGCGTGCCATATCGCAAGGTGAATACGCTCGAGTACGGGCAGACGGTGAGCCGGCGATATGCCGCGGCGGTTTTGATTTCGCCGTTACTGTTGCTTAGTAAGGCGCGCAAGCATTTCGTCACCCTTGGATACGTGGATGGCGAAGGCAGGCAGCAGGTTGTGGTTTTCCAGGTGGGTAAGAGCGACATTCGTTCGGTGTTGACCGGCCTGGAGGCGCGTACCGGACGGCGAGTGGAGTATCAGGATGACGAAGCTCGGAAATCGGGAAAGGGGTAGACGATGTTTCCATTGGTTTTCCTGGCAGTAGCGGCGATGTCCAGCCCCACGGAGGCGCGGCAACCCGCGCTGGGCGTGGAAGCCGTGGGTTTGCGGCAACTCCTCACGATCCGGCGAGTGTATGTCGATCGCCTCACCGGAGGCGAAACGGCCGCGCAAATGCGGGACATCCTGATCAGTTCTCTGGCAAGCGCCGAGTTGTTCATCCTGACCGAGAATGCCGATAAAGCCGATGTGACGCTGCGCGGAGCGGCTGAAGACCTGGTTTTCACGGAAACGCATACGTCCAACGACAGCGTGAATGCGCACGCCAACATCGGTTCCGGCAAATCGGCAAACCAACGGCCGGTGACCGCCGGCGTGGGATGGGGCGAAAACGACTCGGAACACTCTTCGGAGCGGCGGCACGAGGCCATCGCCGCGGTGCGGTTGGTGAATAAGGACGGCGATGTCATCTGGTCCACCACGCAGGAAAGTCTGGGTGCGAAATTCCGCGGCGCGAGCGCGGACGTTGCCGATAAAATCACCGCCAAGCTGAAAGAAGATTTCGACCGCGCGCGGCAGTTGCGGTAAAGCGCTCCGCCAGGGAGCGGTGATTTTCCGGCCGCAAGCTGAGCGTTCACTCATGCCGCAGGGCAGCCAGCGGATCGACGTGGATCGCGCGGCGGGCCGGGATGGCGCAGCCGAGGAGTCCGGCGATGCCGAGCACGGTCGCCACACCGGCATAAGTGGCCGGGTCCGAGGGCGACACGCCCACCAGGCCGTGACTCAAACCGCGCGTGACCAGCATCGCGACCGGGAGCCCGGCGGCAAAACCGCCGAGAACCTGGCGCATTCCCTGTTTCACCACCAGTCCGAAAATGTCTTTTCGTGTGCCGCCCACGGCCATGCGAATTCCGATCTCCTGCGTGCGGCGGCTGACGGCGTGCGCGACGACCGCGTACAACCCCACCCACGCCAGCACCAGCGCGATTGCCGCGAAGATGCTGAACAGCTTGCCGAAGGACGTCACGTTCAGGCGCTGCTGCGCGATGTGGTCTGCGAGCGGGAGCACATCCTGCGCCGGAAGGTTTTCGTCCAGGCTCTGCACGGTGCGCCGGAAAGATTCGACGAGGTGCGCCGGCGGGATGGCGGTGCGCGCGATGACATAGACCGACGCTTGGGGGTCCTGGTTGTAGGGCAGGTAAATGAGTGGAGCGTTCCCCAGCGGGCGGACGCGGTCCTGTTGGATATCGGCCGCCACTCCGATCACCGTGAGCCACGGTTGCGGGCCGTCGCGGCCCGCAATGCGCAGGCGCTTGCCAACGGGATTCCCGCCTCCCCAGAACATGGCCGCGAAACGCTCGTTCACCACCACCTGGGACTGGCCGTTTTCATCGAACACGCGGCCCTGCCGCAGGCGCACATCGAGCGCCGGAAAATACGCGGCGTCGACGGTCAGTCCATCGAGTTCTCCCATCACCGGCGGTTTTCCCGGCGTCCCTTCCACTTCGCCGCGAAATTCCCGCCATCCCGCCATCGGAAGGTGGGAGGCGAGCGAAACACTCGACACCCCGGGGAGATGCGCGAGGTCCGATTTCAGGCGATCGTAAAAGCGGCGCACGGAGTCGCGATCGGAGTATTTGGTCTCGGGCAGGTCCACGCGCATGGTCAGGACATTGGCCGGCTCGAAGGACAGCGGTGCGTTATAGAGCTTGACCGTGCTGTGGATCATTAAACCGCTGGCCGCCAGCAGAATGACGCAGAGGGCCATCTGGAATCCCACCAGCAGCCCCGCCAGTTTGCGCCCGCGTGGGCCTTCGGCACCGCGGCCGCCGTCCTTGATGGCGCCGTTCACGTCGACCTTGGCCAGTTGCAGCGCCGGCGCCAGGCCGAACAGAATTCCGGCGGCGACGGAGATTCCCGCGAGATAGAGGAAGCCGCGAGCATCCATCGCAAAGTGAATCCAGGAAGGCCGGCGTCCTTGCGCCGACAGATTGTCGAACCAATGCAGGCCGGCGAGCGCCACCAGCCATCCGGCAATGCCGCCGGCGGCCGATAACAGGACGCTCTCGACCAGGAGTTGGCGCACGATGCGCGCCCGGCCGGCGCCGATGGCGATGCGAATGGAGATCTCGCGCACCCGTGCGGCGGCGCGGCCCAGCATCAGATTGGCGACGTCGGCGCACACGATCAGCAGCACGAAAGCGACCGCGAATAGCATGGCGTAGAGCATGGCCCGTGCGTCGTAGATGCCGATCATTTCGAGGAATGGCCGCACGTTTACCACCGGCCCATCTACTTTTTGCGCGATGGCGCGGCGAGCCACGCCGTCGATTTCGCTTTGGGCCGCTGATAGCGTCGTGCCGTTGGCCAGGCGGCCGAATATGAGCAGCGAACGAAGAAAATCGGGCCTGCCCAGGTCGTTCAGCGTGACCGGAGTCCATAGGTCCGTATCCTCCGGAAATTGCTCGCCCGCGGGCATGACGCCGACGACCATGTGATCGACATCGTCGATGCGGATGTACTTCCCGACAATGGCGGGATCGTCGCCGTAGCGCCGTTCCCAGAGTCGATGGCTGAGGATTACCGCGGGAGTCGCATTGGAACGTTCGTCCTCTGGTCCGAATTCGCGGCCCAACTGCGGCTTGGGGCGGACCATTGCCCAACCGCTCGCGGTCATCTGCACGCGCCAGCAGCGTTCGGGCAGCGCATGGCGATCGCTCACATTGACGAAGGAGAAACGGTAAGCCGCGAGGTTCTCGACGGTTCTTACCTGGCTGCGCAGGTTGAGGAAGTCGATGGGAGCCGGGGCATCCGGCGCGGTGTTGGCGAGCCCTGCCCCGGGGTGGATGGCGACGATGCGGTCGATGTGATCCACGGCCATATCGAAGCGCAGAGCGCTGCCGACAATGGTGAAAACCGTGGTGTTAGCGCCGATGCCGAGCGCGAGCGCCACGATGGCGGTGGAGGTTACGAGTGGGCTGCCGCGGAGAGTGCGGAGCGCGAAGCGAACATCCTGCCACCAGGCTTCGAGTGCGGTGAAGGCCCAAAGGTCGCGGCAGGTTTCCTGGAAGGCGGTGACGTTTCCGAATCGCGCCGCGGCGCCGTGCCGGCGGTTCATTTCGAGATGGAATGCCATCTCGTCGGCGAGATCGCGGTCGAGTTGGCGGCGGTGCCACAGGGCGCGCAAGCGCTTCGCAAATTTGTTCATGCGGTCTCCATCACGCGCGCAATCGCGCGCGCCAGTAGCTGCCAGTGGTCGGTTTCGTCGGCCAGGGCAATCCGTCCGCGCCCGGTCAGACGGTAAAATTTGGCGCGGCGTTTATTGTCGGATTGGCCCCACTCGGCGTCGATCAAGCCATCGAGTTCCATCCGGTGGAGTGCGGGATACAGCGAACCTTCCTCCACGCGAAGGACATCTTCGGAGATTTGCTGGATGGATTGGGCGATTCCCCACCCGTGCATCGGGCCGCGGGCAAGAGTTTTGAGGACGAGCATATCGAGGGTACCCTGGACGAGCTCGCCGCGGTTGGGCTTTCCCATAGACGCTTGATAGGAGTATGCACCGAGGCGGAAGGAAGTGTCAAGAGGATGGAGAGATCAGGCCTTCCTGGCGGAAATCTTCCGCGCCGCGGTGATGGTGGACGTTGCGGCTTGGGCGTCTTTCTGATGGCCACTCATGGCTGATCCCGCACTCCGCATAAGTCTTGCTCTTTGAGCAAATGTTGTCACTCGATTTGACAATGAACCCTCGAAACCCGTAAGCTAAATATTTTGTAACCGACAAGTTGGAGAAGTGTGTCAATGAGTACGGAATTCCCCTCCAAGAATGGCATCGCGAGGCAGTGGCATGTCCTCGACGCCCAGGATCTGGTCCTGGGCAAGCTTGCCAGCAAAGCCGCTATGCTGCTGATGGGCAAAACCAAACCCAGCTATACGCCATTCCTGGATACCGGCGATCACGTGATCGTCATCAACGCCGATAAGGTCCGCGTGTCGGGCCGAAAAGAAACTGACAAAGTTTATCGCCACTTCACGGGCTATCCCGGCGGACTGGTGGAAAAGAGCCTCAAGCGGGTGCGGGCGGAAAAGCCGGTGCGGCTGGTGGAAGACGCGATTTTCGGCATGCTTCCCAAGACCAAGCTTGGGAAACAGATGTATCGCAAGTTGAAAGTTTATGCGGGCGATAAGCACCCGCACGCGGCGCAGAAGCCGGTCGCGTTGGCAGTGAAGTGAGCGGAGAGGTAAAAGTTTAGTGGCAGCGACGATAGTTCAATATTTGGGCACGGGCCGCAGGAAGACTTCGGTGGCTCGCGTATTCTTGCGGCCCGGCAAGGGCGAGATCAAGGTCAACAACCGTGCGTTCGATAACTATTTCCCAACCGAAAGCACGCGCGCCATGGTGCGGCAGCCGCTCGCGGCAACCGAGACTGTGGACAAGTTCGACCTGGTGATTCTCGCCGATGGCGGCGGCGTCGCCGGTCAGGCGGGCGCGGCCCGTCTTGGCATTGCCCGGGCGTTGGTGGAGTTTAACGCAGAACTGCGGTCACGGTTGAAGAAGCTCGGCTTACTCACCCGCGACCCGCGCCAGCACGAGCGGAAAAAGTACGGCCAGAAGGGCGCACGCAAGCGGTTCCAGTTCTCCAAACGATAGGTTTTTACCCGCTGGGCCACGACCGGTCCGGCGGCCAGAAACGTTTCCCGTTCCCATTCGCGCACAAATATCGCTTTGGGCCGTGCGCGGATCGGCGGGATAACGATAGGAGGTTTTTTTGCCCGCGATATCGATGAAGGAATTGCTCGAAGCCGGCGTTCACTTCGGGCACCAGACCAAGCGCTGGAATCCGAAGATGAAGGAATACATCTTCGGCGAACGTAACGGCATTTACATAATCGATCTTCAGAAGACCCTGAAGATGTTCAAGGACGCTGCCCGGTATGTGGGCGAGATGGCGGCAACAGGTAAGACTGTCCTGTTCGTCGGCACCAAGCGTCAGGCGCAGGAGGCCATCGCCGAAGAGGCCAAGCGCTGCCAGATGTTTTTCGTGAACCAGCGTTGGCTGGGCGGATTGCTCACCAACATGGCCACGGTTCAGAAATCCATCAAGCGCCTCAAGGAACTGGAAGGCATGGCGACGGTGGAAGGCGGATACGCCGGGCGTCCCAAGAAGGAAGTCATCCGGCTGGAACGTGAGCGCAAGCACCTGGAGCAGAACCTGGCAGGTATCAAGGATATGCCGGGGCTGCCCGATATCCTGTTCGTGATCGATTCCAACAAGGAAGCGATCGCCGTGAAAGAAGCCCGGCGCCTGGGGATTCCGGTGGTAGCAATCGTAGACACGAATTGCGACCCGGACGAAGTGGATTACGTGATCCCCGGCAACGATGACGCCTTGCGCGCCATCCGGTTGTTCGCCAGCAAGATCGCCGACGCGGTGGTGGAAGGCCGCGCGCTGGCCACCGAGCAGGATTTCACCGCCGACAAGATCGTCCCGGACGAGACCCCGGCTGGCGAAGGCATGATGATGGAGTACGCGCAGTATGTGGACCCCAAGTATGCCGAGGAAATCATGGCGGAGAGCCTGAGCATGGCCGAAGAGCCGGCTCCGCCTGCGCCGCGTAAGGGTCCCGCTTCCGAGACCGCCGAACCGGCACCCGAGCCGGCGGCTACCGAAAGCGGTCACTAAATCAAAGCACCGCTCCCTGGCGGTCGCGGCCCAGCCCCGCCGGGGAGCGTTCGACGATTCAAGAGAAGAGCACAATATGGCGGAAATTACCGCGGCACTAGTAAAAGAACTCCGCGAGCGCACCGGCGCGGGGATGATGGAATGCAAGAAGGCCCTGGTGGAAGCCAAGGGCGATATCGCCGAGGCCGAAGTCGTGCTGCGCAAGCACGGAATCGCATCGGCCGGCAAGAAGGCATCGCGCGCTACCAAGCAGGGGCTCATTGGAAGCTACATCCACCACGGTGGACAGCTCGGCGTGCTGGTGGAAGTCAATTGCGAATCGGATTTCGTGGCGCGCACCGACGATTTTATCGAGCTGGTGCACGATGTCGCCATGCACATCGCGGCGGCCGACCCGCGCTTCATCCGAAAAGAGGACGTCACGCCCGACGTTCTCGCCAAAGAGCGTGAAATCGCCCGCGCTCGCGCCGTCCTGGAAGGCAAACCGGAGAAAATCCTCGATCGCATCGTGGAAGGGCGCATCGCCAAGTTCTACGAAGAGGTCTGCCTGCTCGATCAGCCATTCGTGAAGGAAGCTACCCTGACGGTAGAGCAGCTGGTGAAGACCAAAATTGCGAAGTTGGGTGAAAACATCACCATTTCGCGCTTCGTCCGCTTCAAAGTGGGCGATGTGGCGGCAGTCGAGCAGGGGCACGATCCCGGCGGCGAACCCCTCCCGGATTCCCCCCAAGCCAGCGGGCAAGCGGCGCAATAAGAATGCCCGGCTACCGACGCGTCCTCCTGAAATTGAGCGGGGAGGTGCTGGCCGGCGGCGCCCCGTTCGGCATCGATGCCGAAAGAGTGAAGTCCCTGGCGCGCGAAGTGGCGGACGTCGCCGCCGCGGGCGTCGAGATCGGCGTGGTAGTGGGCGGCGGGAACATCTTTCGTGGAGTTGCCGCCGCCGCCCTGAAAATGGACCGCGTTACCGCCGATCACATGGGCATGCTTGCCACGGTGATCAATTCGCTGGCGCTTTCCGATGCGCTCGAACAAATCGGCATCCCCACGCGCGTGATGAGCGCCATCGAGATGCATCAGGTGGCCGAACCCTACATCCGCCGGCGCGCCATCCGTCACCTGGAAAAGGGCCGCATCGTCATCTTCGCGGCGGGCACCTCGAATCCTTACTTTTCCACCGACACAGCCGCCACCCTGCGCGCGCTCGAAATCAAGGCCGAAGTGATCGCCAAGGCTACGCGCGTGGACGGCGTTTTCGACAAGGACCCGTTGAAATACCCCGATGCCGTCCAGTACCGGGAAGTCACCTATCTCGAAGTCCTATCCAAGGCGCTCGCCGTGATGGATGCCACCGCCGTGGCGATGTGCCGCGACAACAACCTCCCCATCGTTGTTTTCAATTTGACTACAACTGGCAATATAATGCGAATGTCGATGGGTGAATCCGTAGGCACAGTGATTCACTCGGGAGTACTCGAATGAAAACCGAACAACAGCCGGCAGCAACCGGCGGTCCTTCATACAATTCGATCAAAGAAGTAGACGCTCACCTCAAGGCGCGCATGGAGAAGGCGCTCGGTGATTTGCAGCACGAGATGGCCGCGATCCGCACGGGGCGCGCCAGCCTGTCGATTCTCGACCACATTCGCGTGGATTACTACGGCACTCCCACGCCTCTCAATCAGGTTGCCAACCTCCATGTGCCGGAGCCGTCTTTAATCACCATTCAGCCTTGGGACGTGTCGCAGATCGGCCCGATCGAAAAGGCCATCCGGACTTCGGACCTCGGCCTGAATCCGGCCAACGACGGGAAATTGATCCGCTTGCCCATTCCTCCTCTCACCGAGGAGCGCCGCAAGGAACTGGTGAAAAAAGTACATGCCGCCGCCGAGCATCACCGGGTGGCGTTACGCAATGTCCGGCGCGAAGGCAACGAAGCTTCCAAAAAGCTTCTCAAAGACAAGAAAATCACCGAAGACGAAGACAAGAAAGCGCACGACGAGATCCAGAAAATGACCGACGGCTATATCGCCAGGATCGACGCGGCGGCAAAAGCCAAGGAAAAAGACATTCTGGAAATCAAGTAGGGCTTACCAGCCGCTCACCGTACATGCCGCCGCCGGGGGCACCGTGACCGGCTGCGGCACCGCCGGGACGGTGCCGTGCACGCCCCAGCCGGGGCTGCTCGGCGGCGGTTCTGGCGCCGCCGGTACGCGGATCTCCCTACTCTGCCGGCTGGATAGGTCTTCCAGGTATTCGGCGCGCCCATCGCTCCAGTTTTCGAACGAGTCCGTGTTGTGCCTGTCGAACCTGGCGGGTAGAGCCAGGGAATCGAAGAGCATCAGGCGCCCGGTGGTGAGCGGAATCACCTTGTTCTCCCACAGCACGGCTGTCTTGCCGCCCATCACTTTCACCCGCGCCGGATCGGCGTCGAAACGATACGCGCCCTTGGCTTCCAGCGGAGCCGCCGCCGCCGCGACCATCACGGTCACTTTCGTACCCTTCATCATTTCGCCCGTGGCGATGATCACCGAGCCATGCAGCACCACCAGGCGAACGTCGCTCAATGCGCTCGACACCATGCGCAGAGCGCTCTGCTGCTCCACCCACATCGCCGAGCAGGGGCCGAGCAATACCTCCGCGCGGCCGATGCCCGTGCGCAGCACGGCGTTGTCGTTCATTACCGAAAAATGCGTGGATGAGGTCTCCACCGGACGCCCGTCGATGTACGCTTCGCCCGCGTAAGAAACCAGCCCCGCTTTGGCGGGAATGATGGATTGCGCGGGTAAGGAGGCGGTCAGCACCGCAACGCAAAGGGCCGTCCTGAGCATCAGCTACGACTTTACTCATAGCGCAATGCCACCGTGGGGTCAATCCTTGTCGCCCGGCGGGCGGGCAACCAGCCGGCGAGAAGGGCCGCCGAGGCGATCAGCGCCGTTGCGGCCCCGATGGCGTACGGGTCGGCCGGTCCTAGTCCGTACAGCATGCTGATCATTGTGCGGTTCAGAACGAAGGCGAGCGCCAATCCCACCGCCACCCCGGCCAGAACCACGCGGAGCGTTTCCCGCATCACCATCCACAGAACCTCGCCCCGCTGCGCGCCGAGCGCCATGCGGATGCCGAATTCGTTGGTCCGCCGCGAAATGCCATACGACATCACGCCGTAAATCCCGATGGCCGCCAGGAGCGCGGCCAGAAATCCGAACGCGGTCGATAACTCCGCTACCAGGCGCGAACCGTCCAGCGAACCGCTCACCACCTGCGCGAGCGTGGTGAAGTCACTGACGGGGAGATTGGGATCGACCTCGGCAATGGTCCGGCGAATGGCGGGAATCTCGGCTTTCGGATCGCCGCTGGTCCGGACCACGAAGTTATATACCAGCGAATAGTGCTGGGCATGCGGGTAAAAAGCAGCCGCCTGCGGCTTTTCGCGCAACCGCATGTATTTGGCGTCGCGGACCACACCCACTACCTGAATGTCCTGCCATTCGGCATCGTCACCGATGGAAAAGGTTCTGCCGAGCGGTGAACTTCCGGGGAAATAGGTGCGTGCCATCGTCTCATTGATGACTGCCACCTTGCGCGCGCCGCGATCGTCCTGGAAATTCAGATAGCGGCCGGCTACCAGCGGCATGTTCATGGCTTCGAGATACAACGCGCCCACTCTGTTGTGTGTGACATCTCTATCGACGGGCGTCTGGCCGGGCACTTTTATGGGATCCGTCCATCCGCCGCCATCGAAAACCGAAAGCGCGAAACTGGCCCCTTGAACGCCGGGAATCTGCGCGACGCGCTCCTCAACCTGGCGCATCATATTTTCCAGCCGCGCGTCCTCGCGGTATCCGGCGCCCGCGGGATCCATTCCGGTGAGCAGCACATGCCGCTGGTCAAAGCCGGTATCCACGTGCATCAGGTTGATCAGGTTGTGCAGCAGAAGCCCCGCCCCGGCGAGAAGCGCGAGCGACAATGCTACCTGCCCGCCAATCAGCCCGCGCCCGAGGCGATTGTGCGCCGAGCTTCCCGCAATGCCGCGGCCCGCTCGCAGGGACGACGCCAGTTGCAGCTTCGTAGCGCGGAAGGCCGGGACCGTGCCGAACAGCAGCACAGTCACCATGGTGAGGGCCAGCGCAAACCCGAGCACCCGCATATCGGGCGCAACGCTGACCGCCGCGGGAGCGGGCGACATGGATAGGAGCAGGTGCAGCAGAAACCACGCGATGGGCGCGCTGAGAGCCACTCCCGCCAGGCCCAGCACCCCGCTCTCGATTAGCAACTGCTGAATCAGCCTGGGGCGGCCGGCGCCAATCGACATGCGTACAGCGATTTCGCGCTGCCGCGTCGCCGCGCGTGCCAGCAACAGGTTGGCCACATTGGCGCAGGCGATCAACAAAACCAGGGAAACGACTGACATCAGAATCACGAGCGGGGCGGTCATCTGCGAGCGAATGTGGGACAGGCCGGTCGCCGCCGGCGTCAGTTCCACATGGGCGTGCGAGATCTTTTCCAGGACCTGCGGCGATGGCTGCGGACCGGCGTACGCCTGCGCCATCTGTTGAAACAGGACATTCACGTTGGCGCCGGCCTGCTCCATGCTGTCGCCGGGTTTGCGCCGCGCAAAAATGTAGAGCGATTGAAACAGGTCGTTGTCCAGGCCGTTCCAGCCCGGTGCGACTTCTTTTTCCATCGATAAGGGAATCCACAAGTCGGGCGACTGGCCAACCAAGGCGCCGAAGAAACCCGGCGGGGTGACGCCGATGACGGTATAGGTGGTCTGCCCGACGGTGACCGTGCTGCCTAGAATGGAAGGATCTCTGCCCATGCGCCGCTCCCACCAGGCATCGTTTACGACCGCTACCGGGTGCGCGCCGGGCTCGCCATCGTCGGCCTCCGTCAGTGTCCGGCCGATGGAGGCGTTTACTCCCAAAGTATGGAAGAAGGTGCCGGAGACCAGCTCGATGGCTATTTTTTCCGGAGTCCGCGCGGAACCCACGCGGCCGTGTGTGGTGAAGAGAATGCTCTCGAGGGCGGCTACGTCCGAGAAGACGCGATTCTTCCGTTGGAAATCGCGGTAACCGTGGTAGGAGAATAGCTGCCAGTTCCGGTTCGGCAGTTCGGAGACGCTTCCCGCCCACTCGGCTTTGCCGAAGAGCACCAGTTGTTCGGGGTGCGGCACCGGCAACGGGCGCAAGAGCACGGCGTTCAGCAGGCTGAAGATGGCGGTGTTGGCGCCGATTCCCAGCGCCAGCGTGAGAATCGCGATAAGCGAAGAAGCGGGATTGCGCGCCAGCATGCGGAAACCGAAGCGCACGTTCTGCGCCAGCAGGTTGAGCCACGTCCACCGGTGCGATTCGTAGCGGCGCTCCTCGGCGTGCGTGACGTTGCCGAAGGCGCGGAGGGCTGCCGATTGCGCTTCCTGCGGGCTCAATCCCTGCTCGCGCAGACGGTCGGCCTCGAGCTCGATGTGGGCGCGGATTTCATCGCGGAAATCGTCGGGACTTGGCATCAGCTTTCCTCGCTTTCCGGACCGAGCACGCGCCCGATCGCCGCGGCCAGCCTGCGCCACTGCGTGGTCTCCGAGGCAAGTTGTTTGCGGCCGGCCTTAGTCAATTTGTAGAAGCGCGCGCGGCGGTTGTTGCTCGACGTGCCCCACTCGGCGGAGATCCACCCGCGCTCTTCCAGGCGCTGGAGGGCGGGGTAGAGCGCGCCGTGCTCCACCAGCAGCTCGTCGCCCGAGGTCTGCTGGATGGCGCGGGCAATCCCCTGGCCGTGCTCGGGCTTGAAGATCAGGGTGCGCAGGATCAGCAGGTCGAGCGTTCCCTGGAGCAGTTCGAGGCGTCCGGGCTCTTGGGTAGACATTTTACCCGAATGATACGGCTAGTTGGGTAAAATGTCAACCCAAGCGGCGGAAATCGGGACGGGTCAGTTAGCCGTCGGAACCTTCTCAATGTGGTCGATGACGATAGTCGCAGCCGAGGTCCGGTCCTTCAGCAACTCCAGCCCCAGCTGTTCCTGGAGAATGCGGGATAGCTCGGAAGTGCCGGTGTTTCGCAGCACGGAGCGAAATTCGGAATCGCTATCGGCCAATCTGAGCGTCACGTTATAAGTGCCGTTGAGGCCCGTCCGGTCGGCGACCGGATGCCCGCCCAATTCCGGAAAGAAGCGCGGCAGTCGCTGTCCGAAATCGGCCATCGTGAGATTGTGAAAAGACAGTGTGCCATCCTTGAGCTGGAATCCGAGGCTTTCCCCGGAGCCCGGCGCAAGTTTCGGCCCGTTCCTGCTCGCAACCAACGCGTACGACGGAATCACTCTCGTCTCCGTATGGCACCGAAAACCGAACCGTTCCGCCAGGAGCGCGCGGAACATCAGTTTCAATTGGGCCGGGGGCGCCGGTGTTCCCTTCGCGGCGATATCGTGCCGGTTTTCGCCCATCCAGGCCGGTCCCGAGACGTCCGACTCTGTGACGCCGTACGCCCATGCCGCTCCCATCAGCAGATTTCCGCCCTCTATGGTCACGGGTGTCCTGGGTCACTCTCATGCGATAGCCCTCGGTAGAGTTGCGCGTGCTCACCTTGACCGAGGCGACGTCGAACGCCGGCCCCGATGCCTGGCTGGACTGCGGGAAACACGGCTGGACCGCTGCCGAGGCGATCAACGCCAACGTCGTGAATCGTGCCCTTGGGGACGCCCGCCACAGACGGGTGGATCGATCCTCGTTCGGATCTCGCCATCGCACCGTCCTATTCTACTGCCCCGCGGCGCCGGCACAAACACTCCTGCAATCGCCGTGCCCGGTGCGTCTACTCGGTCCCGTTCACACCCGTGCCGGAGCCGCACAGGCCGCCGATTCCGCGTGCATGGGAAAATAATAATTATGTATCGCCGTATCGCGGTCTGCGTTCTGGCGTTTGCGTTCCTCGCCACGGGCCAGCAGACCATCACCGTCCAGAAACTCATCGAGTTCGTCAAGAGCCAGGTCCAGATGATCAAGGAGAAGAGAGGCACCGACAAGGAGTTGGCGCTCTCTCTGGGGTCGATCCGTCTCTCCGAAAAGCTCGACATGTCGGTGATCGAAGACCTTCAGGGTGATGGCGCCGGGCCGCAGACCGTCAAAGCCCTCGAGAGGTTGGCGGAGCAGTCGAAGAGTCTGAAAGCGGCAGTGATCGAAAAGCCCGAAGTCTACGTCCCCCCTCCCCCACCCTCTTCCATCGAACAGGGCAAAATCCTCGATGAAGCCCGCGAATACGTGGCCAATTACGATAACAGCATCCCGGATTTTATCTGTCTCGAAATCGAGCAGCGCTACATCGCGCCCAATCATGGCGGCCGCAGCGGGAACGATCCGTCTTTCCGTCTCCTGGACACCATCACCAGCAAGATCACCTATTTCGAGCACAAGGAAAAGAAGGAAACCATTCTCAACGGCAGCCGCCCCGTGAACACCAGCTATGAGAGCCTGGGCGGCGCCACATCGCGCGGCGATTTCGAGACGGCCCTGCGCATGCTCTTCGACCCCGCCACCCAGACGCGCTTCGAATGGGCGCGCTGGGCGACGTGGCGGACCAGGCTCACCATGGTCTTCAGCTATCGTGTATCGCGCGACCGTTCGCAATATCGCATCGGTACCGGCGACCACAAGGTGGAGCGCATCACCGCCTATTCCGGCGAAGTCTTCATCGACGCGGAGCGGCCGTACAAAGTCACGCGGCTGACCTCGAAAGCCGAGGACATTCCCGTCGATTTTCCGATCCAGCGCGCCGAAACCACGCTCGATTACAAATACGTCGACATCGGCGGCCAGAGTTTTCTGCTGCCGTACGATGGCGTGGTGATGATGGACGGTCCCGACGGGATGTCCAAGAACGACAATCGCTTCGATTTCTACCGCAAGTACGAGGTCGGATCCACGATCACCTTCGACCTTCCGAAGGATTTCACGCCGCCGGCAGAGACCAAAGAGCAGCCGCCGGTGAATTGCAAGGACCCGAAGAACAAAGACGCCGCTCCTTGCAAGCAGCAGTAGCATGCGAAAATACGGATATATGTGCTGTCGAGTCCTGGCCTGTTTTCTCGCGGTGGCCATTGCCGCCATGGGCCAGAACAACCGCATGTCGGTAGACAGGCTGGTCGCCTTCATTCAATCTTCCGAGAAGATCATCAAGGAAGACAAGACCATGACCGACAAGCAGCTCGCCGATTTCCTGTTGAAAGTGAAACTCACCGAGAAGCTCGAGCCGCGCGTGGTCGAAGATCTGGAAGCGCTCGACCTCGGCCCCCAAACGCGGAAAGCGCTGGCCAAGTTGCAACTGGAATCGCAGAACCTGACTGCGTCCGCGGTGAAGCAGGTGCTGCCCGACGAACCGATCCCTCCTCCCAGTTCCGTCGAGCAGGGCGCCATCCTCGATGACGTCCGCGACTATGTCGCCAACTACGACAGCAATCTGCCGAACTTCATCTGCACGGAAGTGGAGCATCGCCTGATCGCGCCCCGGCCAGGCGGCCGCTACGGCGGGCGTAGGGGTGACGATCCGTCGTACCAGGAGTCCGACACCATCACCAATCGCCTGAGCTATTTCGAGCACAAGGAAGTGAAGAAGCCCATCCTCGTCAACAGCCGTCCGGTATTCACATCCTACGAGAACCTCGGCGGCAGCACGTCGAACGGCGATTTCGGGACGATGCTGCGCGATCTCTTCTCGCGGCGGGCGCAGGCGCGCTTCGAGTGGGCGCGATGGGCGACTCTGCGCGGCCGTCTTACGATGGTGTTCAGCTTCCGCGTCGCGCAGCCGAATTCCACCTTCACCATCGAGGTGAAAGATATCAAGCAGATGATCACGGCCGGATATACCGGCGAAGTGTTCGTCGATAAGGAGACGCACAAGGTGACGCGTCTTCTCGAAGTGGCCCAGAATATCCCGCCCGATTTTCCGGTACTGCACGCGCAGGAGCGGTTGGATTACGATTACGCCGAGATCGGCACCCATCAGTATTTATTGCCCTATCGCGGGGAAATGGTCATGGAAGGCGAGGAAGTGTTTTCGAAAAATCTGCTGGATTTCCTGCATTACAAGAAATACAGCGCCGATTCCGAAATTACTTACGATATTCCCAAGGACTTGTCGATTCCGGACTCGAGCTTGCAGGAGACGCCCGCCACCAAACAGCAGATCGACTGCAAAGACCCGAAGAATCGCGACGCGGCGGAGTGCCGCACGGGCAAGTGAAGGGGCGCCGCCCGTTCTAGGCCTTCCCCGCGGCCATTTTCTTTTCCAGCGCTTTCATCAGCCGCGACTCCACATCGCGCGGGATGGGATACGGGTCCATGCCTTTGTAAATCTGGATGGTTTTCTTGGTCGTGTCGGCGATCACCCAGCAGTTGGGACATTCGGCGATGTGGGCTTCGATCTTGGCCCGCAGTGCCGCGTCGGCGGATTCGTCCAGGTAGTCGCTCAGTTCGTGTAGAAAGTCTTTACATGTAAGCAAAAGCGTCGTCCCCCTTGCGCTTGAAGTAACGAGTCAGTTTCTCGCGCAATTGCAAACGGGCCCGCAGCAGCCGGCTCTTCACGGCCGGCACCGAAAGGCCCAGCGCTTCCGCTGTTTCCTCAGTGGAAAGTTCATCGACGTCCCGCAGCACGAACACCGACCGGTAGGGCGGCTCGAGGCTTTGAACCGCCGAATCGAGGATGCTGCCGAGTTCATCGCGGGAAAATCGCTGCTCGGGATCTTCGTCCCAGGCGGCAATCTCCCGAACCATGGTATCTTCGCCGGTGTCGATGTTCTCGTCGATCGAGACCGACTTGTCCGTCTTCCGGCGCCGGAGTTTCATCAACGCCTGATTGACCGCGATCCGCACGATCCAGGTGTAGAATTTCGAGTTGCCCTGGAACTGATCGAGGTGCTCGTAGGCTTTCATGAACGTTTCCTGGAGCACGTCCTCGGCGTCTTCGCGGTTTTGCGTCACATGCTGCGCCAGGCGAAAAATCTTGCCTTCGTAGCGACGCACCAATTCCCCGAACGCGGCAGTGTCGCCTTCGCGGGACTGCGCGACCAGAAGGGTTTCATCGGCATCGGCCAGGCTGGAGACGGGCATGGAGCGCTGTAGCCATCATAGCAGGCCGGACCCGGCATCCACCCCGGATTTCGAGGCCCGCCAGACGGTCGAATCGATACAAAGGGCCTCTGAAGAGGCCCCGGTTATCCATTGGTATGGGGAAATACGTTCAGACGCGCGCGACGTTCTCGGCCTGCAGTCCCTTGGGTCCCTGCTTCACCTCGAACTCCACCTCGGCGCCCTCGTCCAGACTGCGGTATCCGTTGGCCTGGATCGCCGAAAAATGCACAAATACATCGTCGCCGCTCGACCGCTGGATGAATCCATAGCCTTTGGCGGCATTAAACCATTTTACAGTTCCTTTTTCCTTCACGAACCATTTCTCCTGAAATGTTGTCAGCGGGCGGTGGACTTCCGAACAAGGGGATCAACGAGGCTTGCGAAGAACTTCCGGTACGCGGGCCAAACAACCATTTTAATTCGTAGGGTATTCTCTCAGATGGCGGCCGTATGGTCAAGGGTAAACTATCCAAAATTAGTGAAGTGGGTCTGGTGCGCCGCATCGCCCGCTGGTCCCGTCCCGCTCCGGGCCGGGATTCGTCTCTAGTTCTCGGGATCGGTGACGATTGCGCAATTTACCGTGGCGCCGGTGAAGACCTGCTGTTCACCACCGATCTCCTCATCGAGGGCGTGCATTTCCGCCGTTCCACGCACCGCGCCGAAGACGTGGGATGGAAATGCCTGGCGCGCGGCTTGAGCGACATCGCCGCCATGGGCGGAGAGCCGCGCTTCTGCCTGGTATCGCTGGCCGCGGCCGGCGAGGACTGGATCGCAGGCTTTTACCGCGGATTGCTGCGCCTGGCGCGGCGCGAGCGCACAGCACTGGCGGGCGGCGACCTCGCGCGCGCCGGGAAAGTCGCGTGCGATATCGTGGTCTGCGGCGCGGTTCCGCGCGGGCGCGCTCTGCGTCGGGATGGCGCGAGCGCCGGCGACGCGATCTACGTTTCGGGCGTGCTCGGCGGTTCGGCCCTCGGGCTTAAAACGCGCGCCGGGCAGGCGTGGAAGCGGCACCTGCGGCCCGAGCCGCGGTTGTCACTGGGACGACTCCTCCGCGCGAAACTCCACGCCACATCGGCCATGGATTTGAGCGACGGCCTCTCGATCGATCTGCGGCGCCTGTGCGAGGCCTCGGGGCTCGGTGCCGAGATCGGGATGCCGCCCGCGTTTCCCGGAGCGGGTGCGGCGGACGCCTTGCACGGTGGCGAAGATTATGAACTGCTCTTTACGGTTCCCCCGCGCGTGAAAGTGCCGGACGAATTCGAGGGAGTGCGGCTGACGCGCATTGGACGAATGCGGCGCGGCAAGCCCGCGGTGGAATTCGATGGCCGGCCGCTGGCGCCGTTGGGGTGGGATCATTTCGCCTGAAAATCGGGCTGGCGGTATAAATCGTCTCGTATACTGGAGTGAATCGCCGGCAGACAAACCCGTATGAACGCCCCTCTCTTTTTTCTTAGCGGGGCTCCTTGGAAGATCCGACCTTGATGCCCCTTCCCGACCCCAAACCCGTCCTCGATCTTATCGAAGCCTTCCGTCACTCCAAGACGATGTTCACCGCCGAAGCCCTGGGTATTTTCGACTGCCTCCACCAGCGTCCGGCCACCGCCGCGGAACTGGCCCGCGAACTCAGCCTGAACCCAGCCGCCTTGGAGCGCCTGCTCGACGCCTGCGCCGCGCTCGGATTGCTCGCCAAGCAGAACGGCGCTTACCGCAATGAACCCGTCGCCGAGCATTACCTCTATAGCGGCAGCCCCGACACGCTCAGCGGGTATGTGCGCTATTCCGATGAAGCCCTCTTTCGCATGTGGGCCAATCTCGGCGACGCCGTGCGCGAAGGCACGCCCCGTTGGAAGCAGACGTTTGATATCGACGGCAATATCTTCAGCGGATTCTATCGCTCCGGCGATGCCATGCGCAGCTTCCTGCGCGGCATGCACGGATTCGGCATGATCACCTCTCCGGCCGTGGCCGGCGCTTTCGATCTTTCTCGCTTCCGCGGCATGGTCGATCTCGGCGGCGGCACCGGCCATCTGGCCATCTCGGCGTGCCGGCGCTATCCTGACCTCCGTGCCACCGTCTTCGATCTCCCTCGCGTCACCGCCATCGCCCGCGAAAACATAGCCACCTCCGGCGTTGCGGACCGCGTCACTACCCGCGATGGCGATTTCTTTGCCGACGAACTGCCCGAGGCCGATCTCTACGCGATGAGCCGCATTTTGCACGACTGGAGCGACGAGAAGGCCGCCGTCCTGCTGCGCTCCATCGGCCATCGCCTGCCCTCCGGCGGCGGACTGCTCATTGCCGAGAAGCTGTTGAATGAGGATGGCGTCGGTCCTGTCGCGGTGAACATGCAGTCGCTCAATATGTTGGTGGTGACCGAGGGCCGGGAGCGAACGCTCAGCCAGTTCGCGCGCTTGCTCCACGACGCCGGATTCCACCAGGTTGAGGACCAACGCACCGGGCTCGCCTTAGACGCGATTTTCGCGGTCAAAGCGTAAATTGCAGCTAAAATAAGAACTTGATCGTCACCCTCACCATCAATCCGGCGATCGACCGGATCTTCAGCGTCGACCGGCTGGCGTTTGAAGATCGCTCTTACATCAACTCCGTCGGCGAATCGGCCGGCGGCCGGGGAATCAACGCCTCGCGCGTGATTCATTCCTTCGGCGGCGAGACCCGCGCGGTCCTGATTTCCGGCGGCGAGAACGGCAAGCGCCTCGAAGAGCACCTCGCCCAAATGGGTTTCCGCACTACGCTGGTGCCCATCCGCAACGAAATCCGCACCAACATGACCATTACCGATAAACATGGTCTCACCGTCAACCTGAACGGGACCGGTCCGGAGTTGTCGAAGCCCGAGGTGAGGGGCGTGGAAGAAGCGGTGAGCGACGCTCTGAAAGACGCTTCCTGGCTTTTGTTGTGCGGCAGCCTTCCGCCCGGCGTGCCGCAGTCCTTCTACGGAAAACTGATCGCCATGGCGCGCAAGAAGAAGGTGAAGACGCTCCTCGATGCCGATCGCGAGGCGCTGCGCGAGGGCATCGAGCAGAACCCTACCGTGGTGACGCCCAATCAGCAGGAGGCCGAACGCCTGCTGGGCCGCACGCTTCTCACGCGCACCCACAACCTCGAAGCCGCCACGCAGATTCGCGCCATGGGGGCGGAATCGGTGGTGCTTTCGCTGGGCAGCCGCGGCGCCATCGGGGCATTTTCGGACGGAATCATCGAAGCGCTGCCGCCGCGCGTGGACGCCGTGTCTCCCATAGGTGCGGGCGATGCTTTGACCGCCGGATATACCTGGTCCTGTACCCTCAAGCGGAGCCAGGCGGACGCCTTGCGTTGGGGTGTGGCGGCGGGAACCGCCAGCGCGTGCCTGCCGGGAATGAATTTCGCCACACTCGCGCAGGTGGAAGAGGTTTACCGTCGGGTCGAAATTCGCCGCGTGGAGTAGGATGCAGGCCACGGCGCGCGAAAAGCACGGGCTCCTCCACTCCGCCGGGGTCATTTCGGCCGCGGTGCTTCTCAGCCGCGTCACCGGAATGGTGCGCGAAGTGGTAATGGCGCGCTTGTTCGGCGCCGGCGCCGCCAACGACGCTTTCCAACTCGCCTTCCGCATCCCCAGCCTCACGCGCAACCTGTTCGCGGAAGGTGCTCTTTCCTCGGCGCTGGTCCCGGCATTCTCGCGCTCGCTGGCCGGCGAGGGCAGGAAAGAGGCTGCCGAACTTTCGAGTCTGGTGGCTACGGCGGTGGTTCTGGTGGTCGGTTCGCTCTCGGTGCTGGGAATGATTTTCAGCCCGCAACTGGTGCGCCTGCTGGCGCCCGGCTTCGAGCAGATACCTGGCAAATTCGCGCTCACCGTCCAACTCACCCGCATCATGTTCCCGTTCCTGCTGCTGGTGGCGCTGGCGGCGCAGGCCATGGCCGCCCTCAATGCCAGCGGCAGTTTCGGCATACCGGCGCTGGCCTCGTCGCTCTTCAATATCGGATCGGTAGCCTGCGGATTGGCGCTGGGGTATACCGTCGGGCGCCGCTTGGGAAACGGCATGATCGTCTCCATGGCCTGGGGCGTCCTCGCCGGCGGTGCCTTGCAGTTGCTCTGGCAGCTGCCGGTAATGGTGCGAGCCGGTTTCCGCGTGCGCCCGCGCATGGACTGGAATCATCCCGGGCTTCGCCAGATCGTCCGCATGATGGGTCCGGCGATTCTGGGAAATGCCGCGCTGCAAATCAACATTGTGGTCAACTCGAATTTCGCTTCCAGCATCAAAGATGCGTCCGGCCACGTGATCGACGGTCCCATGAGCTGGCTTGGGTACGCCTTTCGCTTCCTGCAACTTCCGGTGGGTCTTTTCGGCGTAGCCATCGCATCGGCCACGCTGCCGTCGATTTCGCGCAGCGCCGGCTTGCAGAAAATGGACGAATTCCGCACCACGCTGAGCCGGTCTCTGGGGACCATTCTGCTGCTGACCATCCCGTCCTCCGTGGGCATGGCGGTGATGGGCGAAAGTATGATCGCCGCGGTCTATCAGGGCGGAAAATTTACCCCCTACGACACCCATCAGACGGCACTCGCGCTCACCTGTTTCAGCGCCGGGTTGGCGGGATATTCGGCTCTCAAGACGCTGGCGCCGGCTTTTTATGCCCTGGACGACGCGCGCACGCCCATGCTGGTGAGCGTGGCCTCTATTGCGGTCAATTTTGTCACCGCCTGGGTGATGGTGAAGTGGGCCGGAATCGGGCACGCCGGACTGGCGCTATCCACGGCGGCCGTGGCGGTTTTCGGCGCCGTGGCCTTGCTGGTAGTATTGCGGCGCAGGCTGGCGGGGATCGGGCTGCGGAAACTGGCGGCCAGCGGGGCGAAAATCGCCGCCGCGGCGGCGCTCATGGGAGTGGCCTGCAAGCTGTCGAGCGCACTGGTCCATACCGCGATGGCCGGGCGCGCGCACGTCGCGCTGGTCGATGTAGCCATCTCAATTCCCCTGGGAGTCGCGGTTTTTTATGCCGCTGCGAGGGCCTGGCGTATCGAGGAACTGGAGGCGGTGGAAGCCGCGTGCTACACTGCGTTAAGGAATAATGCTCCCCGACCTGAAGTTGGTGATCCGCCTACAAGAAATCGATAATCGCATGGCGGATTTAAATCGCGAAATCGCTGCTCTTCCAGTTCATATCGCCGAAATCGAGAAAAAACTGGTGTCTCATCAGCGCAAACTCGAAGCCGACCGCGCCGCGCTCGCCGGCAATCAGAAAGAACGCAAGAAGTGCGATCTCGATATTCAGACCCAGGAACAGAAAATCTCCAAGCTGAAAGACCAGATGCTCGAGGCCAAGAGCAACGAGCAATATCGCGCTTTTCAGAATGAGATCGAGTTCTGCCAGAAAGAAATTCGCAAATGCGAGGATCGCATCCTGGAATTGATGACGGAATCCGAGCCCCTGGATTCCAATGTGAAAGCGGCTGACGCGGCGCTCCAGAAGGAAAAAGTCGAGGTGGAGGGTGAAAAACAGCAGGCTCGCGAGCGCACCGCCGTCGATCAGAAAGCCAAAGCCGATTTACAGAAAGAGCGCGCGGAAATCGTCGCCGGAGTTACCCCCGCGGTGTACCAGCGCTATACCCGGATCGCCAAGATGCGCCGTGGAATCGGCATCGCGGAAGCCGTGGAGGGCCGTTGCAGCGCCTGCAATATCGCCATGCGCCTGCAGTTTTTCCAGGATTTGAAGAAGGGCGAACAGGTATTGTCCTGCGAAAGCTGCGGGCGGATCCTGTACTACAATCCGCCCCAGGCAATTGTGGACGAGACGGGAGCCTAAGCTCGCGGCTTGGTCCGGAGCGAGCACCAAAGGCACTACTCCCCGGCGATCGCGGTTCCCAGCCAGGCGTTGAAGCCACAGCCCGGTTGAACCTCGAAGGCCAGGGAGCCTCGCCTGGCAAATGCCTCTTACCGGTCTCCCCAGCTATATCCCACGCGCACCATTCCACCAATCACCGAGTCGCTGTTGAATTCCTGCTTCAGGTTGGGAACGTAGTGATAGTCGAATTCAGGCTGGATGTAAATATGGTCGGTCACGAATACCTGGACTCCGATTCCCCCGTGAATATCGAAATGATTGGCGCTCGGATAGGGTTGTGCGTACGAAGAGCAGATCGAAGTGGTGACGCAACTGGTAACGCTGTAGGCGATACCAAACTTGGCGTCCCCGACTCCGGGAATGATCCTCAGTGAAACCTTCTTGGTATTGATCGGCGACCAGATTCCGTTGAAATCGATAAAATGCTGGCGATATTGCAGCGTATACGCGCCGCCTCCTTCGGAGGCGGGAATTTGAACCGTTGCCTGGTAATTGGACCGCGCAGGCGTCAGGTCCCAATTAAATCCCAGGCCATAACTTTTTTTCAACATCAGATCGGCGCCGAAACCGAGAAAGAATCCTCCCAGTCCGTTGGTGGATGAGACCACGCAATTCGGATCGGAGGTGACGGAGGTACACGGGCTGCCGGTAATACTGTCGTAGCCGCTCGGCGGCAGGGCCTTATCGTGGAAGGACCCGAAACCCAGGTTGACGTCAAAACCTGATTGCGCGGCGGCAAACTGCATACTGCCAAGCGCGAGGAAGCAGAGCGGTAGGTAAAGAGCGAAGCGTCTCACGAGAATCTCCTATTGGTGTTGCAGAATTGCACACGCTGGATACCATCTTAATCCGAATGATGCCACCCAAACTGTTCGTTTTCCGGGGTTTGTCAGTTCTATAACGCCGGTTCAACAAATACGACGCGGCGCGTACCGCATGGGTTTCATAAGCTATTGTAGCTAAGACGGAGGCAGTTACCGCGGCCGCCGCTGGCATTTAGGGCAAAAATGTGAGGATCTTTGCGTAACGATCACGCGCTGGATCGCGGTACCGCAAATCACACAAGCTTCGCCCGTGCGCTGGTAGACGCGGTGACTGAATTGAAAAAATCCCCGGCGCCCTTCGGCGTCTACATAGTCCGAAATTGAAGAGCCGCCCGCCTCGATTGCCTCGCGCAGCACCGCCTGCAACGCCTCGTGAAGCTTTTTCGCGCGCTCCGCGCGAAGGCGGTTGGCGGCTGTCAATGGATGAATGCCGGCGCGAAAAAGGGCCTCGTCGGCGTAGATATTCCCCACTCCGCGCAGGAAAGTCTGATTGAGCAGCAGCGCTTTGATGCTCGTCTTGTGGCGTTTCAGCGCGGCGGTGAAATCGGCGGCCGAAATATCGAGCGGCTCAGGACCGAGCCGCGCGACCCGCGCCGGGAAATCCTCGCTGAGTTGGAAACTCCCGAATTGCCGGCTGTCGTCGAACAACAGAACTCCCTTGTCGAGCGTCAGGATAACGTGCGTGTGCTTGCCGGCTGGTCCGCCGAGAAGCAAACGGCCGGTCATGCCGAGGTGAATCAGCAGGTACCCGCCTCCTTCGAGCGGCATGACGAGGAATTTCCCGTAGCGCTTCACCCCGGCAATCCGCCGCCCGGCGAGCCCGGCAGCCATGCGATCGGGATCTCCGCCGCGCAGAATGCGGACCGAACGAAACTCGGCCGAGACAATCCGGCGGCCCACCAATGGCGCAATGGAACGGGCGACAGTTTCGACTTCCGGGAGTTCGGGCATGATTGGTAGCGCAGCCAATCCTGGCTGCCGCCGGCATTCCAGCCGGCGCGCGTCTGTTTACGCCGTCCGCTCCACTACAGCCCGCACCCCGTTCGAATTCGGACGGCCGATGCCGCAATAATCGAAGCCCGCGGCACGCGCCGCTTCCGGCGAGAAGAGATTGCGGCCGTCCACCAGGATCGGGCGCGTCATCACTCGCGCCAGAGCGCCGAGATTGAGTTCGCGGAATTCGCGCCACTCCGTCACCAGCACCAGCGCGTCGCTTTCCGACGCCAGGTCCATCGCCGATTCGCAGCAGCGGATCCGCAGATCGGGCCGCTGTTCGCGGCAGGCGTTCATGGCGATCGGATCGTAGGCTTTTACCCGCGCGCCCATTTGCAGCAGGCGCTCGGCGATGTGCAGGCTGGGTGCATCGCGTAAATCGTCGGTATCCGGCTTGAAAGCCAGGCCGAGCAGTCCCACCGTGCGTCCCTTGAGGATGAACAGCTTCTCCTGCAGTTTTTGGATCACCATCTGCCGCTGCGCGTGGTTCACTTCGATGGAGGCGCGCAGCAGCCGGCTGTCGTAGCCGTATTCGCGCGCGGTGTGCAGCAGGGCGAGCACATCTTTGCCGAAACAGCTACCGCCCCAGCCGACGCCCGGCGAAAGGAATTTCGACCCGATGCGCGAATCCAGACCGATTCCCGTCATGACTTCCGGGGCCTCGGCGCCCACGTGCTCGCAGATGTTGGCGATCTCGTTGGCGAACCCGATTTTCATCGCCAGGAACGCATTGGCCGCGTATTTGATCATTTCGGCGCTGGTGAGCGTGGTCGCCAGCATGGTCACGCGCTCCATGCCCGCCGGACGCGGCACTCCCGGAGCGGCTTCGAAGTTTTGTTCCACCAGCGGCCGGTATAGTTCCTGCATTACCCCGAGAGCTTCCTTGTCGGACGCCCCGATTACGATGCGATCGGGATAGAGCGAATCGGCAATGGCGCACCCTTCGCGCAGGAATTCCGGATTGCTGGCCACCCCGAAGCGGATCGATGTGCGTTCGTGGCGGCGCGATTCGTCAATTCCTTCGCGCACCAGGGTTTCCACCAGGTTGCCGCTACCCACGGGAACCGTGGACTTGTTGACCACCACGCGGAACTTGCTCGAGTCCATGGCCGCGCCAATGCTGCGCGCCGCCGCTTCCAGATACTCCAGGTTGGCTTCGCCGGTGGCCAACGAAGGCGTACCGACGGCAATAAAGATCACGTCGCTCGCCGCCGCGGAAGCCGTCAAATCGGTGTCGAAATCGATCCCGCCGCGCGCGGCGGCCGATTGCAGAAGTTCCTCCAGGAAAGGCTCGTAAATGGTGGGCTCGCCGCGCCGCAGAGAAGCTATCTTCTTCTCATCGGTATCGATGCAGGTCACGCGGTGACCCAGGTAAGCCAGACACGCTCCGGTTACCGCGCCAACATATCCAGTGCCAATTACCGTTACTCGCATGATTCCAGCCAGCCCAATCTCTGCTTGAGTATAACAAGCGCCGGATTGATTGTTGGTTGGATTCGCTACAATTGAGGTACTAAGTGGGTGGGCGGTTCTATCGCCCGCCGCTGGTACGACAATGCAGACGATTCTCGTAATTGACGACGACGAAAGCCTGCGTGACACCATCGGCGTGATGCTTGAGCAGGAAGGCTTCCGCGCCGTACTGATAGGCGATGGACGCAGCGGTTTCGATAAAGCCGTCACGCTCAAACCCGATCTCGTTTTAGTGGATCTGCGGCTGCCCGGAATGAGCGGCACCGAAATCTGCAAGCAGTTGCGCGCCGCCTCGGTGAAAACGCCCATCATCGTCCTGAGCGCCTTGAACGACGAACTCGACAAGGTCCTGCTGCTCGAAATCGGCGCCGACGATTATGTGGTAAAACCTTTCGGGGCGCGCGAACTGATGGCCCGCATCCGTGCTGTCCTGCGCCGCGCCTCTCCCGACTCCCGCAAAGTGGTGCGCTTCTCCGATACCGAAGTGGATTTCGAGCGGCGCGTGGTCACCCGCAAGGGTGAAGACCTCAAAATGACCCCCGCGGAATACAATCTGCTCTGTTATTTCCTGCAAAATCCCGATCGCGCCCTAACCCGCGATATGATTTTGAACTCGGTCTGGGGTTACGAGTTTTTTCCCAACACTCGAACCGTAGACGCCCATGTCGTCAAATTGCGGCAGAAACTTGAGCCCGATGCCAATGTTCCGCGGCATTTTCTCACCGTTCACGGCGTCGGATACCGCTTCCTTCCGTAACAGATCTAAAAGATTTTACGTGGCTTTTACGCGAAACCAACCTCCGGGGTTCTCCCCATAAGCGACAATAACGGGGTGGTTTACGAGGGGGACATGCCATCCGCCCGGCAACTGGTTCTGATCGTCGAGGACTCCGAAAACAGCGCCGCCATGCTGGAAATCGCCCTTTCGGACATCCCCGAAGTTACCGTCATCCTGACCCCATCGGCGGCCGAGGCTTGGCGCATCCTGAATCGCCAAAGCCCCTCTATCCATGCCATCGTCACGGACCTCAATATGCCAAGGATGGATGGGTTCGAGTTGATCCGGCGGGTACGTTCCGACGGCCGCCTGGCGGCCTTGCCGATTGTCGTGGTGAGCGCCGATACCGATCCCGCGACCCCCTTGAGAATCGAACAATTGGGGGTCAACGCGTTTTTTGCCAAGCCTTTTTCCCCCGCCGAAGTGCGGCGAAAACTGGAGCAGATTCTCAATGGTACGACTGTTTGACACGGCGCAGGGGTTTTGCCGGATTCAAGCTAATCCCAAAAGACACATGCTGACCCTCCTTGCGCTCCTGCTTGTCCCCGCCATCCTCCCCGCGCAGACCACGCCCGATAACGCCGCGATTCTCGAGCGTCTGGACCGTTTGGAACGTGAAAACCGCGCGATGGCCGAAGAAATTCAAGCGCTGCGCGCGGAGCTGACCGCCGCCCATGCCGCCCCCGCTACGCCCGCGCCGCCGCCGGGAACGCTCGACGAGAAAGTCGACATTCAGGGACAGCGCATCGAGGAGCAGGCGCAGACCAAAGTCGAATCCTCCCAGAAATTCCCCATTTCGCTTACCGGCATGGTGCTGGTCAACGCCTTCGTCAACTCCCGGCAGAATGGCGGTGCCGATTACCCTACCGCCGCCTCCCTGACTGCGGGAACCGACCGCGCGGGAGCCACCGTCCGGCAGAGCATCATCGGGCTCGAATATCATGGCCCGCAGACATTCCTCGGCGGTACCGTCCACGGGGCCCTTTACATGGATTTCTACCAGGGTTCCGCTCCCCTCACCCAATGGATTCGTCTGCGCACTGCGACCGTGCAGATGGATTGGAAAACGCGCAGTATTAAATTGGGCGTCGATAAGCCGATTTTCAATCCACGCGATCCCGACTCTCTGGCCCAAGTGGGGGTGTCGCCGCTCACCGGCACGGGAAATCTTTGGCTCTGGATGCCGCAGCTTCGCCTCGAACAGGATTTTACGCTGGGAGCGTCGAGCGGAGTGAATGCTCAGGCAGGCGCGGTGGAAACCCACGAAACCAACCCTTATTTGGACACATTGACCACCCTGAAGATCGAGGCTGTGCGCCCCGGAGTGGAAGGGCGCGTCATGGCCTGGCACAAGTTGGATGAAAGCCGGCGCCTCGAACTAGCCGCCGGTTTCCATGCCAGCACGACCCATGCGGGAGGCTTCTCCATCCCCTCGAACCTGGTATCCCTGGACTGGTTTTTCAATCCCTGGAGGCGGCTGGAGTTCAGCGGCGCTTTCTTTTCCGGCCAGAACGTCTCCAATCTCGGAACCGGCATCGTTAACCAGGGCTATTACATTTACTACAACCAGGCCGAAGCCATCGACAGCACCGGCGGATGGGGCCAGATCACGATTCATGCCCTTCCCCGCCTGGATTTCCACCTGTTCACTGGACAGCAGGATTACCGCATGACCGAGGGGCAAGCCAGCGTCACCCGGAATCTGCTGTTCGGAGGAAACCTGTACTTCCGCCTGGCGCCCAATGTCCTGTTCGGACCGGAAATCACTCAGACGCGGACCTCGTATCTGCTCCCGGGACTGCGCATCAACAACCACTATGATATGGCGCTGGCATACCTGTTCTAGCCGCGCCCGCATGCGCGCTCTGGCGATCCACGCGGCGGTTCTCCTGCCTGGCGTCTTGCTCTGCCTTTCCGCTCACGCCGCCAGCTTGCGCGGGCAGGTGGAACTGACCAATTCCCGCGATCCCGCCGTGCGCCACAATCGCGACTACGCGGGCGTGGTGATCTGGCTGGAACCTGTGGGCCGCCCCGCGCCCGCACCCCCTCCCCGCCACGTCGAAATGAAGCAGCAGGACAAGACGTTCAAGCCCCACGTAGTGGCCGTCCCCGTCGGTGGCACGGTGGATTTTCCCAATCTCGATCCCTTCTTCCACAATGCATTTTCGAATTTCGCCGGGCAACCGTTCGATATCCCGCTCTATGCTCCCGGAACCACCAAAAGCGTAACCTTTCACCGCGCGGGAATCGTCCGGGTTTTCTGTAACATCCACTCGCTGATGAGCGCCATCATCGCGGTGGTGGATACGCCCTGGTACGTGGTGACGCCCGAAAGCGGACAATTTCATATCGACGATATTGCCCCTGGCGAATACCAATTGCACATCTTCCACGAACGCGCTCTGCCCGATAACCTGCATTTCCTCGAGCGCCAGATCACCATTCCAGCTTCCGGACTCACCCTTCCCCTGATCTCGATTTCCGAAACGGGATACATCCCCGCGCCGCATCTCGATAAGCACGGCAAGCCCTATTCCCCGCACGACGGGTATGGCACAGGAGGCCGCTAAATGCGCCTGCGATTCTCCCGGCTCTCGCTTCTGGCGAAGATCCTGCTTTCCACTACCGTGGCCATCACCATCCTGTTCGCAATTACGGGCGAGATCGTTCTGCATAACATCACCCGCACCATGTCGGACAGCCTGCGGCAGGAAGTCCAGGACAGCTTCCGCGCGTATAGTTCGCTCTGGCAAGCCAAGACCAATTTGCTTTCATCCGTCAGCCGCATCATGAGTGACATGTCCGACGTGCGCGCCGCTTTCAGCACCGGCGATCGCGTGACCATCCAGGACAGCCTGGGCGAGCTGTGGCGCAAAATTTCCAATGAGAATGCCTTCTTCCTGGTCACCGATCCGGAGGGCAAGACGATTGTGTCCCTGGGTGGAAAGACCGATCTCGCCCTGCCCACCCAAACCGTGGAAGCAGCCGCGGAGTGCTTCCCCGAACCCGCCGATGGATTCTTTGCCCAGAACGGCGCTCTCTACCACATCTCGGTAACCCCGGTTTATGTGCAGTCCACGCGGCAGGACAAGGCTCTGATCACCGTGCTGGTGGCCGGTTTCGAGGTCGACGCCCTGGTGGCGCAGCGGCTGAAAAAAGACACCGGCGGCAGTGAATTCGTCTTTCTGCCCCTCGGCAGTGGACCGGCGGTGTCGACTCTGAACCCCCGCGCGACAGCCGCCGTCAATCGCTCGATTAATGCCGCCCACGCCGACGATCTGGTGAGCGACGGCGTCTCGGAGTACGCCTGGTTCCGTACCCGGCTCGACGACATCGCCGGCAAGCCTGTGGGAGAGTTGCGTATCCTGCGCGGTTTCGACGAGGCGCGCCGCCAGATCGCCGGCCTCTACACGCGCATCGTCCTGCTCTGGCTGCTGGCCATCACCGTGGGCTTCGGACTCACCTACCTGTTGGCGCGCCGCATCGTGGAGCCGGTGCTGCAACTCGACCGCGCTGCCGCCGAAGTGGCGCGCCAGAATTACGCCATCGAGGTGCAGGTGAAGAGCGAGGACGAATTGGGCCGGCTGGCGCGGACCTTCAACAACATGTGCGCTTCCATCCGCCACGCCCGGGAAGATCTCATCCGGCAGGAGCGCATCTCCACCATCGGCCGCCTTTCCGGGTCCATCGTGCACGACCTCCGAAATCCCCTGGCGGCCATCTATGGCGGCGCCGAGATGCTGGTCGATACCGATTTGCCGCCCTCCCACGTCAAGCGGCTGGCGGGCAATATCTACCGCGCCTCGCGCCGCATTCAGGAACTCCTGCAGGACCTGCTCAACGTCTCGCGGGGTAAGACCGGCGTAGCAGAGGTGTGCCGCCTGGGCGAAGTGGCGTCGGCCGCTTGCGACTCGCTCGCCGCTACAGCCAGCGCGCAGAGTGTGGCGATCGAACTCTCGATTCCCGCCGAAATCGAAGTGCCGATGGAACGAAGCCGCATGGAGCGGGCTTTCGTCAACCTGATTGCCAACTCCCTCGAGGCCATGCCCGAGGGCGGCGTGGTGCGCATTTCGTCGGAATTGCGCGAGGGCGGCGTGGTAGTCCACGTGGAAGATAACGGCCCCGGCATCCCGCCCGAAATCCGGCCGCGCCTCTTCCAGCCGTTCGTGAGTGCGGGAAAACGAAACGGACTCGGCCTGGGTCTGGCGCTCTCGCGGCAAACCGTCCTGGAACATGGCGGAGATATGTGGGTCGAAACCGTTGCCGGCCGGGGCGCCCGCTTCAGTTTCTCCCTGCCGTTAAGCACATTGACCGCTGCCTTGCCGCACCAGCACTGAACCGCCGCTGCGGCCGGGCGGTGTGCTCTTTTGAGTGCCGGTGGCCGACAATAGCTGGGTGTTACCCTGATACTTGTCGCGCCATCCTCTGTTCAAGCCGTACCTCGCCCTGGCCGCGGTTTGCTTCTTGTGGGGAACTACCTATCTGGGAATTCGCATGTCCCTGGAGTCGTTTCCTCCACTGCGTCTGGTTACCGTGCGCTACCTCCTTTCCGGCTCGATGATGCTCCTGTTTGCCCGAACCCGCGGCCTGTATCTGCCACGCGGCCGCGAACTCGCCGCGGCCTGTGTTTCGGGATTTCTGACGCTCGGTGTCGGCAACGGTGCGCTGGTGCTCTCCGAAACCATGGTCCCGAGCGGAATCGCCGGATTAATTATCAGCATTTCGCCCTTCTGGATGGTGGCTGCCGAAGCGCTCTTGCCCGGCGGTGAGCGCCTCCATGCACCCACCCTCGGTGGCATGGCGGTCGGTCTCGCCGGAGCGGCGCTGCTTTTCACGCCCGACCCGGCAACCCACGGCTTCAATCGCGCACTGCTTACGGGATTCGTAATCCTCCAGTTGGGGATGGTCGGCTGGTCGTTCGGGTCGATTTACCAACGCCGCAAGGCCGGCAAAGCGCACCCGGTGGTGGCCGGAGGCGTGCAACAATTGGCGGCGGCTTTGATTTTACTGCCGTTTTCGCTGGCCATACCGCAACCGCCCGTCCATTGGAGCATCCGCGGCGTCACGGCGCTCGGTTACCTGGTGGTTTTCGGTTCGCTCATGGGCTACAGCGCCTATGTCTATGCCCTGGATCGCCTGCCGGTCGCGATTGTCTCTATCTATCCCTATGCGAACTCGGTAATTGCGGTCTTTCTCGGCTGGCTGTTCTATCGCGAATCGTTCGGACGGCGCGACATGCTAGCGATGCTCATCATTTTTGCCGGCGTCGCAATAGTAAAAAAGTACTCCCCTGAGTAACGAAAAGTAGTATTGTCTTTCGTTCCCCGGTCTGGCCACATAGAACTTGAGTACGTTAGGTTTCGCTCCTCCGCAACTTGCCGAACGGGCGCCATGTTCGATTCGAACGAACATGGCGCTCTTCCTGGCCGCATGGATTGCCGGGCTGTGCCAGTTCCTGTTTGTCGGCGGCTACGGATTCGGCCGCGCCTACGAAATGGCGGCCATCGCGCGGAGCCTGGCGGAGCACGGCACCTACGCCAATCCTTTTGCGCCGGCCATCACCGGACCCACCGCGCTGGTTCCTCCCATCCATCCGCTCTTTCTGGCTGCTCTGCTGCGCCTCTTCGGCTCCGAAGCCGGAATGCACATCGCGGCAGTTTTTTTCAACATCCTGGCCAACGCGGCGATCGCGGCGCTCCTTCCGCGGCTCGCCGCGGTTTGTTACGAGGATGACCGCATCGGGATCTTCGCTGGCGCGCTTTGGATTGTCTCCATGCGCCTGCTGCCCCAGTGGGACGTAAGCTACACCATCCTCGGCCTGATTGGTTTTTGCCTGCTGACCGCACGAAACCTCCGCCGCGGAGATTCCGAGGTGTGGGCGATCGGTGCGGGCGCGCTGGCCGGATTGCTGCTCCTGCTCAATCCTGCCTCGGTTTTCGTCATCGTCCCTTGGCTGATCTGGCTCTTCGTCCGCCATCGAGTCTCCTGGCGGGCGGCAACCCGTTATGCCGCCATCGCGTCCGCCGCCGCCGCGTTCCTGGTGGCGCCGTGGCTCCTGCGGAATTACCGGATTTGGGGTGCTCCCGTTTTGCGCAACAGTCTCGGCATCACCCTGTACTCGTCGAATAACGACTGCGCCCAGCCGAGCTTGTATCAGGAGGCCGTGAGCGGCTGCATACAGAAGACCTTCCCCGCCGATAGCGAAGCGGAGGCGCACCTGCTTCGCACCCTGGGCGAAGTCCGCTACGACCGCCTGCGGACTGCCGACACCTTGCGCTGGGTCTCCTCGCACCGGAAGCGTTTCGCGGAATTGACCCTGGGCCGCATTCGCGATTTCTGGTTCCCCAGCCCGATGGATTCCGCCTACAACTGCTACGCCATCTGGGGCATCACGCTGTTGTCGATTCCCGGCGTCGCCCTCAGCTTGCGCCGCCGCTTGCCCGCCGCCCCGCTCATACTCTCGGTGTGGGCGATTTATCCCCTCATGTATTACGTAGTCGTATCGTGCGACCGTTACCGCTATCCGATCTTGTGGACGTCGCTTCTCCCGGCTGGATTTGCTCTCGAGGCTATGTTTGTTTCGGGCTGCCGACCAGTTTGGCGCCCAGCGCCCCACCCGCCATACTCAGGCACGTAACCACAACGAACATCGCCGCCAGCAATAGAAAAATTACGGCCCCGGGCTGGGTCTGCAGCATGTGGGTGAACTGCTGCATCATCGCCGGATCCTGAAACGACGAGTTCTTGACTTGCTCCTGCATCTGCTCCAGCAGGGCCTTCCCGGGATGCCCGGCGAGCGCATCCGGCAGTTGCTCCGCGGTGAACACCACCGCCGTAAAGGCGTACAAAATCAGGCCGGTGATCCAGCCGATCTTTACGCCGGCGAGCACGTTGAGCCGGAATCCGGTCTTCCGGCAGTACAGATACACCGCGAAAAATCCCGCCGCCAGCCAACTCAAAGTGGGGCCGCTGGACAAAAAACTCAGCAGCGAACTCAGTAGCGTGGCACATACCGCCGCTACCAGCGCGATCCGCACCGCGATGGGATTATGAAAATTCAGCGGCAGCGGCTGCGGCTTGGGCTGCGGCGGCAGAGATTCCAACGCTACCGGAACCGGCGCCCCCGAAGGATAAGTGTTTGCCTGGATCACCGGCTGGACGATGTCCCGCTGCGGCTTCCCGCACTTGTGGCAGAACAGTGCGTCGGGAGGCAACTGGGCGCCGCAGGAGCAGAAGTCCGGCATGGTCGTGGTCCGCTATTCTCAGTGTATCAGTGACCGCAGCTATCGGAAGCGGCCGCCTCTTCGACCACTCGCAGCATTTCCAAAGACAGATCGAACATGTGTTAGTTTTCCCTCATGGACAAAATTACCGTGGTTGTGCTGGCCCATCCCGCCGAGCCTCAATTGGCGATGCTCGAGGCTCTCCCGCCGGACACCGGCATTGCCGTCGGCAACACGCCCGAAGCCTTTGAAAGGGCTGCCCCGGAGGCATCCATCATTTTCAACTGGTCAGGCTCCGGTACGCTAGTCCGGGACGTACTACAAATGTGCCCCACCGTACGGTGGGTGCATTGCCGGGCAGCCGGACTGGATGACCTCCTGTCGCCCGAATTGGTCCAGCACCCCGCGCCCCTCACCAATGGATCGGGCGTTTTCAGCCCGCCGCTCGGAGAGTTCGTGCTCGGCGCTGTCATCTATTTCGCCAAGGATTTCCGCCGGCTGATTCGCAACCAAACGGCCGGAATCTGGGAGCCATTCGACATCGATGCGGTCGCCGGCCGGACCGCCGGCATCGTCGGCTATGGCGACATCGGCCGCGCGGTGGCAACCCGGCTCAAGGCAATCGGCATGAACATCCTGGCGTTGCGGCGGTCGGTCCCCAAGGAACCCGGCCCGCTCGTAAGCCGGTATTACGCCCCTGACGGCCTTGCGGAGATGATCCCCCAGTGCGACTACGTCGTGGTGACCGCGCCCCTCACTCCGGAAACCCGCGGCATGATCGGCGCGCGCGAATTCGCGCGCATGAAACCCGGCGCCGTGGTGATCAACGTCGGACGCGGCGCCGTAATCGACGAGCCGGCGATGATCCAGGCGCTTGCCGAAAAGCGTATCTTGGGCGCCGCGCTGGACGTTTTCACCGCCGAACCGCTCCCCCAAAGCCATCCGTTCTTCAAACTGGAGAACGTGCTGCTTTCGCCCCACAGCACCGATCACACGCGCGATTGGCTGGAGCGCGCCATGCAATTCTTCCTCGATCAATTCGCTCGATTCGCCAAAGGCGAGCCGCTGCTGAACGTGGTCGATAAGCGGAGGGGGTATTAATCCGTCGCCCTCCCCAACCAGGCGATCTTCACCCCCCCACATACCGGGCGTACAAACTCCGCGCAACCCCTTCGTCGCTCGTGCCTTTCACAATCGCCCGCCCGTCCGGAAAAATCGTCATCTCGTACGCATCCACGCGGAATCGCAGCGCCAGTTCGTTAGCCCGCACCTCGCCCAGCCTCGCCAGACGCTCTCCTAACTCAGCAAGATCGATCGGCCTTTCGCGTTCGTGTACCTGGACCGCGTTCCTGCCGCACAGCGTCACCGGCTGCCTGCGACGTTCCTCCAGAAACGGGAACTGCCGCCTCCCGCACGCCGGGCAATCCGCGTCCCGCGCCGGCGCGTCGATTTGACGGATGCCGCCGTACCAAACGTCGATCGTCGTGATCCGCGCCGCCACCTGTGCGGTGCAGCCACAGAGGATCTTCAGAGCATCGGCCACCTGTACCGACGCCACCGCCGAGATAATCGCGTTCAGCACTCCCGCCGTCTCGCAAGTGGGCTGCGCACCCGCCGGCGGATCGGGATAGACGCAGCGCAGGCAAGCCGTACGCCCGGGAATCACTGGCATCGTGAGACCATAGCTGCCCACCGCCGCGCCATAGATCCACGGAACTCCGCGGCTCACCGCGAAATCGTTCAAAAGGTACCGCACCTCGAAATTGTCGCTGCCATCCAGGATCACGCCGGCTCCGGCCAGCAGGTCTGCCGCGTTGCGCGCGGTCAGATCGGCCACCACCCCCCGCACTTCCACCGCGGAGTTGATGCCGGCGATCCGTCGCGCCGCGGCCGCGGCTTTCGGCAGCGATTCGGCCGCGTCGCTTTCTTCGAACAGCCACTGCCGGTGCAGATTGCTCGGTTCCACGTAATCGCGATCGATGATCGTCAGCCGGCCCACGCCGGCCCGCGCCAGGGCGGCCGCATGAAAGCTGCCCAATGCTCCGCAGCCAACCACCACCGCGTGCGATGCCAGCAGGCGTTCCTGCCCCTGCTCGCCGATTCCTGGAAACAGAATTTGCCGCGAATAACGCAGGCGCTCCGCCGCGTTCATGCCCCCGATGGTAACAGAATTGCCCCGAAACGCCTTACGTTATCATGAGGATGGTGCGCCTTACGCTCGCCAAATTTTTTTGCGCGCTTCTACTGTCCCTGGTTGCCTCCACCACCCTTTTCGGACAAGCCCAAAAATACCAGGGCAAGCCGGTTCTCATTATTCAGTTCGAGCCCAAGGACCAGCCCCTCGACGCATCCGAACTCCACGCCATCCTTCCGCTGAAGCAGGGCCAGCCGCTACGCGTGGCCGACGTGCGTGCGAGCATCGAGCGTCTCTTCGCCACCGGCCGCTATACCGATATCCAGGTGGATGCCCAGCCATACACCGAAGGCGCAACCCAGGGCGTCATCGTCCGCTTCCTCACCAAAAATGCCTGGTTCATTGGCTCGGTGACGGACGCCGGAAGCATCAACAACCCGCCGCGCGCCGGCCAGTTGGAGAACGCCTCCCGGCTGGAACTCGGGCAGCCTTTCAACGATCAAAAAATTCAGGATGCGGTCGGCGCGCAGAAACGGCTGCTGGATTCCAACGGGCTGTTTCTCGGCAAGGTCACACCCTCCTTCACCTACAACGACAGCTTTCAGCAGATCGACATCCGCTTCGAAGTCGACAGCGGCCTGCGCGCCCGTTTCAGCCAGCCTGTCCTGCAGGGCGACGTGAAACTGGACCCCAACATAATCCTCAAGGCCACCAAATTCCGCCGCTGGCTCATTCATACCTGGAAGCCCATGACTCAGTCGCGAGTCAGCGAGGCGCTGGACAGCGTCCGGTCTTTGTACCAGCGCGAAAACCGCCTGGAAGCCCGCGTTTCCCTGGAATCCATGAAGTACGACGCCCAAACCAATAGCGCGCTCCCTACCCTCCAGATCGACGCCGGGCCGCGAATTCTGGTGAACACCATCGGCGCCAAAATCTCCAAAGGCCAGCTCCAGCACTACGTCCCCATCTTCGAGGAGCACTCGGTCGACGACGATCTGTTGCTCGAAGGCGCCCACAACCTGCGCGATTATTTGCAATCGCAGGGATACTTCGACGCCGAGGTGGCCTACAAGCCGCAGCGCGTGGTCAACGACCAGGCCACCATCGATTTCATCGTCAACACCGGCCCGCGGCATAAGTTGGCGGCCATCGAGATCAGCGGCAACCATTACTTCAACACCGATGCCATCCGCGAACGCATGTACCTCCAGAAGGCCTCGCTGCTCCAGTTTCCCCACGGCCGTTACAGCGAAAGCCTGCTCCGCCGCGATCGCGACGCCATCGTGAATTTGTACCAGTCCAACGGGTTCCTCGCCGTGAAGGTCAACTCCCGCACCCAGGAGAACTATCGGGGAAAGCCCGAGGACCTCGCCGTGTTTTTGGAAATTCAGGAAGGTCCGCAATCTTTTGTCAACACCCTCGATGTCGAGGGCATCGAGCACCTGGATATGAAGAAGGTGCTCGGCTCTCTGAGTTCCGTCCAGGGGCAGCCCTTCAGCGAGTTCAGCGTCGCCGTGGACCGCGACACCATCCTGGCGCAGTATTTCGACAAGGGGTTCGCCAATGCCACGTTCGAGTGGAATTCGCAGCCGTCGCCCCGGCCTAACCGCGTCGACCTCCACTACATTATCCATGAAGGTCAACAGGAGTTCGTCCGGAAGGTGCTGGTCAGCGGCCTTAAATACACCCGTCCCGAACTCGTGAACCGCAATCTCACGCTGAATTCCGGCGATCCGCTGTCCCCGACCCAGATCACCGATACGCAGAGAAAACTGTACGATCTGGGAGTGTTCTCGCGCGTGGACCAGGCTATTCAAAATCCCGATGGCGACATGCCCGACAAGTACGTGCTGTACCAGTTGGACGAAGCCCGGCGGTATTCGGTCGCCTTCGGCGTGGGCGCCGAACTCGGGCGCATCGGCGGCTGTAACGACTGCCTGGACGCGGCCACGGGAGCCGCCGGTTTTTATCCGCGCGTCTCCATGGATGTCGCACGCAATAATCTCTGGGGGCTGGCCCACACCATCAGCCTGCGCACCCAATTCTCCACTCTCGAGCAGCGCGCGCTTCTGAATTACTCCTGGCCGCGGTTCGAGGATAACGACAAGCTGACGCTCTCGTTTACCGGCCTGTTCGATAACTCCAAGGACATCCGCACCTACAATTACACGCGCCTCGAAGGCGCGGTGCAGCTTTCCCAGCGGCTCTCGCGCGATATCACGCTGCTGTACCGCCTGGCCTATCGCCGCGTCAGTGTCAGCGATCTGAAAGTAACGCCGTTCCTGGTGAACATTCTTTCCCAACCCGACCACGTGGGCATCGGTTCCATCAACCTCGTGCAGGACCGCCGCGACGATCCTCTGGATCCTCACCGCGGTGTCTACAATACCGTCGATCTCGGCCTGGCCGAACACTTCTTCGGTTCGCAACGCGACTTCACCCGCGTGCTGGTTCGCAACGCCAGCTATTATCCCGTCGGCAGGAAAATGGTGCTCGCGCGCAGCACGGAAATCGGTAACATCTCCGTGTTTCACTACTTCGGCATTCCGGCGGACGCCCTCCCGCTGCCGGAACGGTTTTTCGGCGGCGGCGATTCCCATCGCGGCTTTCCCGAATATCAGGCCGGGCCCAGAGACGGCCTCACCGGCTTCCCCCTCGGTGGCGACGCTCTTTTCTTCAATCAGACCGAGCTCCGCTTTCCACTCATCGGCGACAGTATCGGCGGCGTGCTGTTCCACGACATGGGCAACATTTATTCCAGCTTCGACCATTTCTCTTTCCGCGTGCATCAGGACAATCTGCAAGACTTTAATTACATGGTGCACGCCATCGGGTTCGGCATCCGCTACAAGACTCCGGTGGGACCCCTCCGCGTGGACCTTGCTTACAGCATCAATCCGCCCTACTTCAACGGATTCAACGGCACCACCGAGCAGCTCATTAATGCCGGCCCGGTCCCGTGCCCCGCTCCCGCCGGCGCGCCCTATCAGTGCAATGTGCAGAACGTAAGCCATTTTCAATACTTTTTCTCCATCGGACAGACGTTTTGAGATTGACCCGTTTCATATCGCTGCTGCTTCTGACTGCCGGCCTCCACGCCGAGATCATCGATCGCATCGCCGTCTCGGTAGGCAATCAGGCCATCACCACCAGCGATATCGACCGCGAAATTCGAGTCAGCGCGTTCCTCAATCGCACCCAGCCCGATTTCAGTCCCGCCGCCCGCCGCGCTACCGCCGACCGCCTTGTGGAGCAGCGGCTCATCCTGCGCGAACTCGAAACCAGCCGTTATCCCGAGCCGGCAGCCACGGTAATCGACCCCGTCATCGACAAGTTCAAAAAAGATAATTTCGCCGCCCCTGACGATTACTTCGGCGCGCTCGCCAAAGCCGGCATCACGGACCGGGAGGTGCGCGATGAGTTGCTCTGGCAGCGCCGCCTGCTGGAGTTCATCGATGTCCGCTTCCGCCCCGCCGTTCAGGTGAGCGAGCAGGACATCGAAGATTATTTTCACCAGAAAGTCGAACCCGCCGCCGAAATCGCCCATCCCGGCCAGCCGGCCACGCTCGATCAATATCGCGAACAGATCCAGCAAAAACTCACCGGCGACCAGGTGGACAAACAAATGAGCGCCTGGCTCGAAAATGCCCGGCAGCGCTCCGAAGTGGTGGTTCACCAGGAGGCCTTCCAATGAGCCGCCGGCGAAAATGGATTGCCTGGCTTCTTGCCAGCTCCCTGGTCGCGCTGCTGGCGTTCGCTGTAACCCTCTTTGCGGTGGTCCGCAGCCGCTGGTTCTACGATCGCGTTCGCCGCTCCATCGTCGAAACCGTCGAAACCGCTACCGGCGGCCGCGTAGAGATTGCCGCCTTCCAGTTCGATTGGCACAGCCTGCGGGCCGAGGTCCGGAATTTCACGCTGCATGGCACCGAGCCCGCCGGCAAGCCTCCGCTCTTTCACGCCGAATCCGCGGCCGTGGGACTCACACTGGTATCTCTTCTAAGGCGCGACGTCGATATCGCCTATCTCGACGTGCAAAAGCCTCAGGTGTACCTGATCGTCGGATCGGATGGCCGCACCAATGTGCCCGAACCGAAAGTCGCGCGCAAGCCTGGGAAATCGCCCGTCCAGACGATTCTCGATCTCGCCATCGGCCGCTTCTCGCTCGATGCCGGCGAATTTTCCGTGGAATCCCGCGGCACGACTCCGTTCTCGGCCAGCGGCAGCCATCTCGCTACCCGCTTTCTCTACGATATCGGCGGCCCGCGCTATCGCGGCGATCTTTCGGTCGACCCCATCCGTCTCCAACTGGGAAGCTACCGTCCGTTACCCGTGGCGATCGCGGCCTCGCTCGCCGTCGGCGCCAACCGAATCGACCTGAATTCCGCCAGGCTCACCTCCGGTGCCTCCACGATTGTTCTTTCGGGCGCGCTCGAAGACCTGGTGTCGCCTCACGGCGATTTCAAATTCGACGCCAGTGTCTCCGTCCAGGAAGCCACGCCCATCCTGCGCATTCCGGAGCTCCGCCGCGGCGCCATCGAAGTCCGCGGCACCGCCGCCTGGCGCGGCGCGTCCAATTTCCTCGTCGCCGGCGCCCTGCATGGCACCGGGCTCGCCTATCGCGATCCCTCCATCCGCCTCGAAGGCTTTCGCGCCGATGGCGCCCTCGCCGCGAGCCCCGCGGGAGTCAATGTCACAGGCTTGCGCCTGAACGGAAACTACGTCACCGATTTGGGAGTCGCGCCGCTGAATGGCGTCATCGCCTCGGCCGTGCTGCGTGGGAAGAACCTGCAGCTCCACGGCATGAATTTCGCCGCTTACGGCGGCCGTTTCGAGGGCGAAGGCAAGGTCCTCGACTTCGTCCGCTACTCCGCCACGGGCAAAATTACCGGTATCGAATTGCGGCCGGTAGTGGCCATGTACAGTCCCGATCATCTGCCGTGGAACGCGCTCGCGTCCGGTCCGGTAGCCGTAGAAGGCTCGTTCGACGATGCCTCTGTCCTGCGGGCGCAAGCCACCCTGGCAGTCACTCCCGCCGGCGACAGCGCCCCTGTCAACGGGCAGGTGGATGCCAGCTACCGTGCCGGCGATCGCACCGTAGACCTCGGCCGTTCCGCCGTCACCCTGCCATCCTCCCAGGTCGATTTCTCCGGCACGCTCGGCAAGCAACTGCGCGTCCACCTCAACACCCGCGATCTCGACGATCTGCTCCCCGCCATCGGCGAACGTGCCGCCAACCTTCCCGCCCGTCTCACCGGCACGGCGGTTTTCGATGGTACCGTCAGCGGCACCATTGAAAATCCCCGGATTTCGGGCCACACCCGTGCCACCGGCATCGTCTTTGAAGGCGAGACTTTCGATTCCCTGGAAGGTGATGCCGATGTGTCGCCCGCGGGCGTTCGCATGCGCAACGGAGCGGTGGTGCAGGGCGGAATGCGCGCGCAGTTTCAGATGTCGCTCGGGCTCCACGATTGGCAAGCCGATGATGCCAGCCCGCTCGCCGGCGGCGGCAGCCTCCACGGAGGCACCGTGGCCGCGCTGGCCCAACTGCTGGAGCTGAAGAATCTTCCCATCGATGGCGCCGCCGCGGGCAGCGCCACGCTGTCCGGCACCGTCGGCGATCCTCATGTCTCCGCCGGCTTCCAGTTAACCCATGGCACGCTCCGCGACGAACCTTTCGACCGCTTCGACGGCCACTTGAATTACAACTCCGGTTTCATCGAGGTGACGGATGGACAATGGTACGCCGGCAATGGCCGGGCCAGCGTCAACGCCGCCTATCGCCACGCCGTCGGGCAGTTCGATTCCGGCCATCTCAAAGCTCACGTAGTCACCAACGCCCGCTCCCTGGAGCAGATTCATACCGTCCAGAAAGAATACCCCGGCCTGAAAGGCACCGTGCAGTTGACCGCCGGCTTCGAGGCGGATGTCTCTCCGCCGCCCGACGCCGGCGAATTTCCCCAGTTCCGCCTTACCTCCATCGACGCCGCCTTGAGCGCGCAAAGCCTGCAACTCTCCGACGTGGCCCTCGGCGAGACGCACCTCACCGCCAACTCGCAAGGCAACACGCTGCGCGCGCACCTGGAATCCAATGCCGCCAGTTCCCAGGTGCGCGGCGATGGCGAATGGCGCCTCCAGGGCGACTATCCCGGTACTGCCACCGTGGCTTTTTCCAAGCTCGATCTGGTGAAGCTGCGCGCCTGGCTGGAGCCTTCCACCGCGGCGTCCCCCAGTCCCTACCTCGGTTCGGCCGAAGGCCAGTTGCGCATCGACGGTCCGCTCTTGCAGCCGCAGGCGCTCAAAGCGCAGCTCACCATCCCCACCTTCGAGTTCGGACCGGCGCCCGACCCCGATATCCCCACCGCCAAGCTCGTGCTCCACAACAACGGCCCGATCGTTGCCAGCATGGAGAACAACGTCATCACCGTGAATAGCGCCCGGCTCGCCGGCGTGGCCACGGACTTCTCCCTCACGGGAAAAATCGCGCTCCAGCAAAAAAGCCCGCTCGATCTGCACGGCTCCGGCCGCGTTGACCTTGCCCTGGTGCACGACCTCAACCGCGATTTTACGTCCTCCGGCTCTATCTCCGTCGACCTGACCGCGCGCGGCCCTCTCGATTCGCCGCAGATCAACGGGCGCGCCGAATTCCAGCTGGCCTCTTTTAGTATCGAGGGCGTGCCGAACGGCATATCGAACGCCAACGGCGCCATCGTCTTTACCGGCGATAAGACCAACGGAACGCGGGCCACCATTCAGAATTTCTCCGGAGAAACGGGTGGCGGCAAGATCGCGCTTACCGGGTTCGCCGGCTACAACGGCGGGCAACTCCTATTCCGTTTGCGCGCCCGCGCGGAACAGGTCCGCATCCGCTATCCCGAAGGCGTGAGTACCGTTGCGGACGCGGTGCTGAACCTCACCGGCACCATGGATCGCAGTAACCTCGACGGCACCATCACCATCGTGCGCACCGGGTTCAATCCGCAATCCGACTTCAGCTCTCTGTTGGGCCGATCGGCCCAGCCCGTGGAAACCCCCGCCGCCCGCACCGGCCTCCTGGGCGGCCTGAACTTCGACATTCAGATCAATACCGCGCCCGACGTGCAATTTCAGAGCGCCCTCACCCAGGACGTGCAGATGGAGGCGAACCTGCACCTCCGCGGAACCTTCAGCAATCCCGCTCTGTTGGGCCGCATCAGCGTTACCCAGGGCCGCGTAATCTTCTTCGGGACTAAGTACAACGTGAATCAGGGCAGCGTCCAGTTCTTCAATCCCGTGCGCATCGATCCCGTGGTAAATGTCGACCTCGAAACCAAGGTAAATGGCGTCGACGTGACGTTGAACATCTCCGGTCCGGCGAATAAGTTGAACCTTACTCCGCGTTCCGATCCGCCCCTGCAATTCAACGAAATCATATCGTTGCTGGCGACGGGTTACAGCCCTACTTCCGACCCGACGCGCCTCGCCCAGGAATACACCTCACCCCAACAATCGTGGCAGCAGATGGGCGCCTCCGCATTGCTCGGGCAGGCTCTCACCAGCCCCGTTTCCGGCCGCCTCCAGCGCTTCTTCGGTGTCAGCCAGTTGCGCATCGATCCTTCCCTGCCCGGCGTCGAAAACAACCCCCAGGCCCGCCTGACTCTCCAACAGCAGGTCACCAACGATATCACCTTCACTTACATCGCCGACTTGAACAACAGTAATCCGGAGGTGTTGCGCATCGAATGGTCCTTCGCCAAGCAGTGGTCGGTGGTAGCCCTGCGCGAAGACAATGGCCTTTTCGGAATCGACTTCTTCTACAAGAAGAGATTCTGAGCTGTTAGCGGCGCCACATTGGACGGAATCTTGCTCGATTCGGCTAGGGGTGCGCGCTGCCATGTCGTTCGGACTCTATTTAATTGGATTCGTCATTCTGATCGCGGGGCTCGTGTATGGCGCCAGTCTCATGCATGTCCCAACTCACTGGATCGTCGTGTTCGTCCTGATTATGGCGGGCCTCGGCATCGTAAAGGCGGTGAAAGCTACCCGCCCCCGAGACTCGGCATAGGGAAATTCAGGAAGGCGGCGCTTGGCAGGGCAGGCAATCCGGGCGGCCGCCCGCCTTTCAGGCGGCCTGAATCGTCGCCTGGGATCGCCTGTTTAGCCTTGCCGCCAATGCCTCCCCTCATCCCCAGCCGCGTCGAAATCGCGCCAAAAGTCCATAAAATATCTTGACAAGAAAAATTGTCAATGCTTCAATAGCCATATCGATGTTGGCAGTGGAAGTCATTGACGATCCCGCGGCAGCCGCCGTGGCGCTCGATCCGGTCCGTAGCCGCCTGCTTTGGGAATTGGCGGAACCGGCCTCGGCCGCCGCGCTCGCCGGCCGGCTCGGCATTCCGCGGCAGAAGATCAACTATCACCTCCGCGCGCTCGAATCCTACGATCTGGTCCGTGTCGCCGAAGAGCGGCAGTGGGGCGGCCTCACCGAACGCCGGATGGTCGCGAGCGCCGCCTCTTACATGGTTTCCCCGGTCGCCATGGGCCCGGTAGCGGCCGATCCCGACCGCAGCCCGGACCGCCTGTCGGCTAGTTACTTGATCGCGCTCGCCGCGCGAATCGTACGTGAGGTGAAGGCGCTCCTGACGCGGTCCGCCCAAACCGAAAAGCGCCTCCCGACCCTCTCCATCGATACCGTCATTTGTTTCCGGTCCGCCGCTGGCCGCGCCCAATTCAGCCGGGAACTGACCGAGGCAATCACCCATCTGGCCGCCAAGTATCACGACGGCAAGGCGCCGGGCGGCCGGCCGCACCGATTGGTTGTTGTGGCCTACCCGGCGCCGCCAAAACCGAATTCCAAGGAGCAATCATGAGCGTGAAAAAAGAAGCCAATGGACGCCGCTCGATCTCGGTCGAGGTCGAAGTTCCCGGCACTCCCGAAGAGGTTTGGGATGCCATAGCCACCGGCCCCGGCATTTCCAAGTGGTTCGTGCCGGCCCAGGTAGAACCGCGCGCCGGCGGCAAGATGGTCCTGAACTTCGGACCCGGCATGGATTCCGAATCCCAAGTCACCTCGTGGGATGCGCCGCGCCGCTTCACCGCGGCCAGCGAAGGACTGGGACCCAATGCGCCCGAAATGGCCACCGAGTGGACGGTAGAAGCCCGCTCTGGCGGCACATGCATCGTGCGCGTCGTCCACAGCCTGTTTGCCGATACCGACGAATGGGACAACCAGCTCGGTGAAGTGGAAAGCGGCTGGCCCTCGTTCTTTGTGGTCTTGCGCATGTACCTGTCGGACTATCGCGGGCAGCCCGGCGCCCACTTCCAGGTGATGGCCCCGGTCCCCGGCACGGTGATCGAAGGATGGCGGGAGCTGTTGGACCGTCTCGGCTTGCCGCCGCTCGCGGCCGGCGTGAAGGTGCAGTCGCGGAATGGAACCGCGCCGCTCGCCGGCGTCGTGGAAAAGACCGGGCCGCAGGCGCATCCCAACCAGGTGATCGTTCGGCTCGACGAACCCACGCCCGGCGCCGCCCTGCTCAGCACGTGTGGCATGGGCGGACAGACCTTCTTTGTCGGCAGTTTCTACTTCTTTGGACCCAAAGCCAAGGAAGGACTGACCGCGGAGAAGCCATGGCAGGATTGGCTCGGCAAGAGCGTTGCGGCGTCTTAGCGCCTGAACTTCCGATCCGGCCGTCGAACCCGCGATGAACGGAACCGCTCCGCGATACTCGTCTTCGATTTGAGGCGGTCGGATCCGGCGCGCGGCTCCTAGGAACACTCGATCAGGTTATCGCCACGCCGCCGCGGAACTTCGGCGCACGCAAACAAAACCCGGCCCCCACGCCGCGGCTTAGTTCACCGGGCCAACTCTTTTCGGTCGCTGCCTTTTTCGATTTTTATTTCCAGGCCCATCATCGACTTAGCGCCACGGGCCGGGATTTCCGGCTTGCCGTCGTGCTTCCCTCGGGCCAGGAGCACACGCATGTCCCTCACCGCATCGCAAGAAAAGGTCCTGGCGCTGATATCCGCCGGATCGTCCATTTCCGAGGCTGCCCGCGCCGCCGGCATCCACCGCAACACCATCCACAATTGGCTTCGTTCCGAAACTCCCTTTCCCGCCGCCCTTGCGGAGGCGCGCGAAGCCAAAGCTCTCTACTGGCGCGAACAGGCCGAGGAGCTTGCCTCCACCGCCATCGACGCCATCCGCGGCATCCTCACCGATCCCGCCCAGCCCGCCGCCGCCCGCCTCAAGGCTGCCCACCACATCCTCGCCCTGGTGACCAACCCCGCCGAAAACCTGCCCAATTCTGCACAATCCCTCCCCGAACCGCAGGACGCGCCGGCGGGAGTGCCCAATTCTGCACAATCCATCCCCGAACTCCAGGACGCGCCGCCGGAAGTGCCCAATTCTGCACAATCCATTCCCACCGCCGGTAAAATCGGCCGCAACGACGCCTGCCCCTGCGGCAGCGGCAAGAAATATAAACGATGCTGTCTGGTAAGCGGTGCCCGTACCGCAGGTCCCGCCGCCGCCGCGGCCTGACGAGTCGGCCCTCAGGGCCAGGACCGCTGGAGAGTTCCTTTTGAGAGCCGAATTGGCTTCGTTCCTACGCCGCCCCGCCGCGCAACAGCGATGCCGCGGAGGGCGGCGCCGCGCCCCGAACGCGCACCTTCTCTTCGTCTTCCGGAACCTTGTCGCCTTCGCCCGGAGCCAGGAATAGGTTGGAATCGATGCCGTGCTGCCTCGTGTACAAGTCCCAATACCGGCCCTGCATGTCGTAAAGCGACTCGTGCGTTCCGCGCTCCAGAATGCGGCCGCCTTCCACCACCAGAATCTGGTCGGCGCGGCGGATGGTCGAAAGCCGGTGCGCGATCACGAACGTCGTCCGCCCTTTCATCAGGTACTGCAAACCTTCCTGAATGGCCGCTTCCGATTCGGAATCCAGGCTCGACGTCGCCTCGTCCAGAATCAGAATCCGTGGATTGGCCAGAATCGCGCGCGCAATCGACACCCGCTGCCGCTGCCCGCCCGAGAGCTTCACCCCGCGCTCGCCGACGATCGTGTCGTATTTCAGATCGAACTTTTCGGCGAACTCGTCCACCCGCGCGATCCGGCAGGCTTCCAGAATCTCGGCATCGCTGGCGCCGGGGCGGGCGAATCCCACGTTCTCGCGGATGGTCCCGTCGAACAGGAACGTGTCCTGCAAAACCACCCCGAGCTGGCTGCGATAGGAGTAGAGTTGCGCCTTCGCCAGGTCGTTGCCATCCACCCGGATGGTCCCGCCCGTCGGATCGTGGAAAGCCGAAATCAGGCTGATGATGGTCGATTTTCCCGAGCCCGACGGTCCCACCAGCGCCGTCACCGTGCCCGGACGCGATTCGAAGCTGATTTCGTGCAGCACCGGCTTGCCGGCTTCGTATTCGAAGTTCACGTTTTCGAATGAGACCCAGCCTTCCACCTTGTCGATGGGCAGCGTGCGGAGCGGGTGCTCGTTTTCCGGCCGTTCATGCAGCACTTCCTGCGTCCGGTCGAGCCCCGCCAGAGCTTCCGTCAACTGCGTGCCGATTCCCACTACCTGGAACATGGGCGCCACCAGCATCGCCAGGAACATGGTGAAGGTCATGAATCCGCCCGGCGTCAGGGTGTGGTGGATCATCTGCTGCGTGCCGATGTACATCACCGCGCCCCCAACTACGCCCAGCAGCGATGTGGCCGAAAGACTCATCAGCGAGATCGCGGTCAGCGATTTAATGACGTTATCCAGCAGGCGCTGGACGCCGCCGGAAAACACCTGCGCTTCTTCCGCTTCGGCATGATATCCCTTCACCACGCGCACGCCGGACAGCGATTCGGTGAGCCGCCCCTGGACTTCCGCCGTGATCTTGCCCCGCTCGCGGAAAATCGGCCGGATGTTCTTGAACGCCTTGCTGAGCACCAGGGCGAAAATGGCGATAAATAGCAGCGCGAAGCCCGTCATCTGGGCGCTGATCTTCAGCAGGATCACGAACGCCACCAGCGCCTTCAAA
>DATJMA010000153.1:0-3131 GCA_035509055.1 Bryobacteraceae bacterium
AGCAGAGATCGACTTTGGCGTGGCCTCCCGCAGAGCAGGATCGCCTTTCGGCAACAGTGCCGACAGGAGGGCGCGATTCATCCGGTATCCAGGACTGCTGAGGTTGCCCGCGGTGAGCTGGGCCATCTGGTCGCGCACCACCTGGAAGGCCTGAGCCGGCAGAGCAGGGTGCAGCTCGTTATCCGCAAGCAACTCCACGCCCTGCGCAAAGTACTGCTTCAGGACCTTGAGATTGAAGGTCGCGCCGCCGCTCTCAGAAGCGGCAATGTCATCCAGCGCTTTCTGAAACGCGAGCCGGTCGCGCGTTTCGGTGCCGTACGAAAACAGCTCTTCCAGCACGCTTGCGGCTCCGTCTTTCCCTGGGGGTGTCTCGATTGCCGCCTCGTGCTTGACGGAACCGATGATCGTGACGGTCGGGCTCGCTTTTTCGGTACGGACAATCAGCCGCAATCCGTTCGGCAAAGTTACGTCCGTGGGACGGGGAGCCGGTTGCGGGACTTTCAGCGACTTCACCGCGCCCGCCGCCCAATCCGGGAGTTCCACCGGTTTGGTGGGCGCGGCCATGGTTGCCTCGGCGCCACCGAAACCCTTACCGGAAACCGGTTCGCCGGACGCCGAAGGCTTAAGCGTTGCGACAATCGCATTCTGAACCTGGAGGTAGTTCCGCGCAACGCGGTTGACGTCCTCCACCGTCACTTTTTTCATCGCCTCGACCATGTCGGACGGAGACTCGCGGCCGTCGGCGGCGAGCGCCTGCGACCAGATGGAGGCAAGTTCCGGAATGGAGTTCTGCTGAAACTCGGCGGAGGCAATTTCACCCTTTCGTGCCGCTTCGACAAGCGCCGGAGGGACACCCTTCTCCGCATAGCCTGCGAGAATTCGCTTCATCTCCGCTGTAATCGGGGCAACGTCGGCTCCGGACGGTACAGCGGCGGCCGCGTAACCGACGCTGGCTTTCGGATAGGTCTCGGCGATGCCGAAGTCGGTCCCGAGGGCCTTGCCTTCGGGCACCAGACCATAGAGGTCGGCTCGCTGGCTGCTGATGACGTCGCTGAGAATGCGGGTGGCGGCGAAATCGGGGCTGGACGTTCCGGCCATGCGGAAGGCCACGAAAACCAGGGTATAGGGCAGATTGCTGGCGAGGGTGAAAGTCTCCGCTTTGACGGGCTGCAAATTCACCTCGGGGTGTGAGGCGATCGGCCTTCGCCGGATGGGACCGTAGAAGCGCCTGACGGCAGCCAGCACGGCAGACGGATCGACGTCGCCGGCGATCACGAGAATGGCATTGTTCGGAGCGTACCAATCCTGGTAAAACTTCTTCAGCATTTCGCCGGTCGTCGCATCAAAAGAAGCCTTGGTGCCCAGCGCGTCATGGGCGTACGGACTGCCGGAGAAGAGGTCCTCGTTCAGGCGCGTGATGAATTTGTATGTCGGATTGGATAAATCGCGAGAGACTTCCTGTTCGATCGCACCCCTCTCTTCGGCCCACTGCTCCTGAGTATCCGCGACATCCTGCATGCAGGCCGAATCGAGCCGCAGGGCAACTTCGAGATCCTGCGCCGGCACCGTCACAAAATACTGAGTGATGTTCTGCTGAGTATCGGCGTTCACGCTTCCGCCCAATTGGGCGTAGATCGCGGAGATCTGGTCGGCCGTTACGCCCATGCAGCCCCGGAAGGCCATATGTTCCTGGGCGTGCGCCATTCCCGGAAATCCCGCCGGTGTTTCGTTCCCTCCGACGATGTAATTCTCCTCGACCGTGACTACGGGCGCCAGCGCGTCCCGCACAACGACGACGCGCAGTCCGTTGTCCAAGGTGGCACGAAAGACGGACCCCGGCGTTTCGTCAGCGGCCATGCCGGCCATGAATCCCGCGATCAGCAGCAATACTATGCGGCGCATCAATGCACTTCCTTCCCACTTTCGCGCTCACGCCACTGCTTCGACGTCCTTTCCTCGGCACTTCGGTGCAGTCCATTCGGATAAGCGGCGCCTGGCGATCTTCTCACTCGCGACTAAATTGTATAGCGGCAGGGTACGGCTTCCGAGAACAATCGTGCAGGTGGGCGTAATTCCAAAGTGGGCGGGCCTGAAAATCAAATTAGCGGCCTGCGTGCCGGATATGGGTGCCGCCACACCGCTCACTCCGAAGGAAAGGTCGCTTACACAGCAAACCCGGCCGCCTGCGCAATAGTTCACACGGGCAGGCGCGATCCTGCCGGATAATGTGTCTGCGCGCGAAGCGCGGCTTACTAACCGATGCTTAATCACCGGCCGGTCATCGTAAATGCTGCTGGACATCTCGCGGGTGCCATCATATTCGGAATCTTTCTGGCGCTGGCTTTCAGGGGCGCTACGCGACGCCAGCTCCGGGAGAACCGATTATCGATTGCCTCGGCTGGTCTCGCATGGCTGTGGAACGCGGCGTCATTCGCGACCCTGGTATTCCCCACCGGAGCGACGCACTGGGTTTTAGATTCCGCAAGCTTCTCCAGTTTGAGCCTGCTGCCCGCGGTGCTTCTGCATTTATCCCTGAATGGCCGGTTCCGCATCATTGCAACGACCGGATATCTGCTAAGCGCCGTTGCCACCGGAATGCATTTGTGTGAGCACCTGCGACCTGCGCTAAGCCTCCACAAATGGGCCCTCTGGGTTATTACTGCCGGCTTCGGCGGGCTTACCCTCAGCTACGCGGCGATGGTGCTGCTGCGCGGTGGGAAGGAGACGCGGGGAAGGGCGTCGCAGATCGTCGCCTCAATGGGCCTGTTGTTGTTCGTCGTGACCTTTTCGCACTTTGAAGCTGGACATCCCGCTCAACCGTGGGCGAAGGAACTGTTGCTGCACCACGTAGGCATACCTGTCTCTTTGTTGATCCTGCTTCAGGATTACCGCTTTGTGTTTCTTGACGCATTCGTCCGCTTCCTCGCCAACGTAATTCTAGCGGGGCTGCTTGGCTACGCAGGCGTTCGTCTGGTTTCTGGCCTAGCCTTCCAAGGCGGATCGAATCCCTTGGGCGAAACCCCGGCGGTAGGGATTATATCCGCACTCCTCATCCTTTTCGCCTATCTTCGAGGAGTGGTGCAGCGATGGCTCACGATGGCCGTGTTCCGCCGAGGAAGTATGGAAGGAAC
>DATJMA010000154.1:0-48165 GCA_035509055.1 Bryobacteraceae bacterium
TCAGGCCGTCATCGAGAACGGTGATTCCACACAGGTCGCGAAATACGGCGGTGGCGTTCTCTGGCGAGGGATCACCGTACCCCAGCAGGTCGAGGTCCCTTGTCGAACGGTGAGGCGTGTTACTCCAGATCTGGAAGAGCATCGCCCCTTTCAATACAAACCGATCGCAATACCTGGATTGGCTAACGCGATAGAGAAGCCGCTCCAGCGCGTAGCGGGTGAGCACTAGTCCGAAGTCCTCGCGTTGCCGCGTAGCGATATTGAGCAGTTTTTGGCGGATGGACGCTGCGAGATTGCGCGGCGTGGACGACCTCAAACCAGTGCCTCCATGTATGGCTTGATGACGTTCGATACGCGGCAGACTTTGGCGGCCTCCCAAATCGCTGAACGAGTAGCCTTGTGCTGCCTGAGGCACTCGCGCAGGGCTTCCAGCGCGACATCGAGGCCGATCTTGTTTCGATACTTGAAGCAATCGGCCACGGTCTTTGCGGGCGAGAAAATCCGGGTGGGCACGCCTTCGATCCGGTGAGGCTCCTGTCCGAATGTGAGCGACGCCTCCGAAAAGCGAACCACACGAAGCAGCGGAAGACCCGCAACAGGGCGGCGATCTTTCTCACCAATGGCGACCCAAACTTCAAATGGGTTCTGGGTGCCGATGTCATGGAACTTCAGTGCCGACAGAAGGCATACAACGCCGCGCGGAACTCGCTTGGACGCCTCCGCGATTGTGTGGAACTCAGTGACGGGCGCATCGGCGGCCGTATACAGTCCCCGTCCGGAGCGAACGACGAGACCCTCGTGTTCGGCGAGCCGTAGATATTGCCGGGCGATTCCATGGGCATCGAGATCGCGAGGGCGGAGTACGCCAGCCTTCTTTGCGAGTTTCGCGACTCTGGCGGTCGTCTCGGGGCGTGGCACATTTTGATTTTACAAAACGTAGGGATTTACTGACAAGCCCCGACGAAACGGAAAAAGCCACCGTGACAAACCGTGACAGCACCCAAAAACTGGCTGAATACCTGGAATGGGCAGCTATGGAAACTCAGCAACTTACGTGTTTTCAATAGCCTGAATTACTTGCAACTCCCCCCGCCTCCACCACCCAATTACGCCTTCCTGTACTTGGAATTCCGTCCCCCGCCGACCAGCGATAGATGGCCCGAACTCACCAGCTTCTTCAGGTGGTACCGCACCATGTCTTCACTGAGTGCGGGCAGCTTTTCCTGAAGCTCCCGGCGACCGATCCCTTGCGCGCCGTTCACCGCTCCAAGAATTGATTGGTCGATATCGTCCAAATCCGAATCTGCCGCAGCTTCCACCCGCGCGTCCTCGGCGGGATGGTCCGATTTTTCAATTTCACGGTGCACATTCAGCGGCGACCAATCCTGCGATTGCGCGACCGCCTCCAGCACTTTTCTCAATTGCCGCACATTGCCCGGCCACTTGTATTCCTTCAACACCCGCAGAGTGTCTTCGCCCAGATCCCGCCAGCGGCCCTCGCTGCCTTGTTCGGCCCGCCAGCCCGCCAGGATGGCCGGAATATCTTCCAGCCGCTGGCGCAAGGGCGGGATGTAAATCACCCGATCGAATCGGTCGTAGAGATCGCGCCGTAAGCGGCCGGTCTTCAGCGCTTCGTTCAAATTGCGATTGGTAGTGGCGATGATCTGCGCGTCGAGGTCGATCTTCTTGTTGGATCCGACCCGCCGATAGGTCCGGTCCTCGAGCACCTGCAGAAAAAGCGCCTGGTGCTCGGGATCCATTTCGGGTAATTCCTGCAGAGACAGCGTTCCTCCGCGCGCTTCCTCGAACCACCCCGCTTTAGGCGTGCCGTGCGTAAATACGCCTTCGTCCTGGCCGAAGAGTTGTGTCTTGGCGAGATCCCCCTCCAGAAGTTTGGCATTGTAATCCGCGAAGACGCCCGGCCGTCTGCTCTCCTGGTAAATGGATCGCGCCAGCACGTCCTTCCCCGTGCCCGGTTCTCCGATGATCAGAACAATCGCCTTCGGGTTGTCGGTGAGGGCGCGGGCCTGCCGCACCACCTTCTCCATCTCCTCGCTCTTGTAGTAAATGCTGCCGAAACGGCGAACGTCGCCGCGCGCGAGGAAGGGAGGCCGCCGGTGGCTGGTGCTGACGGCGCCGGACGGGTCAACCGAAACCCATGTGATTCCCGGGATGACGCAGCGCAAGCCGGTGCTCTCCTGAAACTGTTGCTGGTACGCCTCGAGCTTGTCGGGCGTGGCGATCAGGGCATGGTCCTTCTCGTCGAGAGTGGTGACGGTTTCAAGCCCCCACGCGCGCAGCACCACCAGCGATTTCTCCGTCAACACCTTACGTTCCAGCAAATCCCGGGTAAGCTGCAGGACGCCTTTCCATCCCAGGTGCTTCTGGGTATAGCCCCGCAATTCGTCGCTCTCGGGATAGGAAAACAAATCCAAGGTCTTGACATTGCAGATGAGCAGATCGATCGGCCCTAACTCAGAAAGCCCCGCCTGATATTGTTCGGCCAGGTTGGGACGGTATTCGGTATCGGAGAGGTAGACGCATCGGGCGCGGGCATTGCCGTCCTTCACCGCGAAATCGAGTGCCGGGATGAATTCCTGCCCCCAACTCACGCGGTGATGACTGCGCCTCACGTGGAGCGTGACCTTCTCGGAGACTTTGATGGCTTTTCCGATTTCCATTACGTCGAAGCGCCCGGCCAGACGCACGAACAGATCGTAAGCGTCGACGGCGGCCGGGCTCACGCTTTCGAACTGAGAGAGCCTGCGCCGGAGCTCGTCCGCCGTAAGGCCGGTGATGCGCTGCGTGTCTTCCGATCGCGCCACCACTGCCGGGTCCATGCGAAGTCCGTACAGCACCGATGGATCGGCCAGAAGGCGTGTCTGTCTCGCGGAGCGCGGATCGCGTCCCGCCAGAACCGGATTCGCCGCCATTAAAATCAGGTCCAGATCGCGAATGCAATCCCAGTGAGAGTGGGTCGCGATCACCAGGTCAAGGTGCGAGGGATGATAGCTCTCGAGCAAAAGCGCCGAGAATGTCTGGTTGCCCGGGTCGATAAGAATTCGTTTGCCGGCCAGGCACAGCATGAAGCCGCCGAATCCCGGCAGTTCGCCGCGATACCGGCTGCGGGCCGCCCACTCGCCGGAGCACGCGCCAAGGAAGAGGGCGGAAATCAGGCAGTCCTGGTAAGGATTGGCCGGTGCTTCGCGGATCCAGTCGTCCATGCGCTCGGTGATTTCCACCGCCTGCGCGCTGAAAGATTCAAATCGCGATCTTTTCAGCAAATCAATCAGTTCCGATTTCTGTTCCTCCAACTCGCGCTCGAGATCCCGAATGCGCGACTCGACCACCCTCAACTGGCTGGTCGAATCCGTCCCGCGATTTCGCATTGCATCGATTATCTTCGGAGGTCTCCGAGCATGTCAACGAATGTTAGTACAGTTTTTTTCAGGGGCTGAAAACAAAGGAGCAGGGCGTTGCGCAAGAGTGGCTGGAGGAATGCATCACACTCGCGCGATCCGCGCCATGTTGCCGCCGATTGCCAGTCACGCGTTTCCGGCAAAGCCCACATCGGTGGTTGCATGCGGATGGCGGGCTGAAGGCGGTCTGTGGCTTCCGGCGCGCGGCGCCTGTACCGCGCGACGGCGGATTTCTTTGCCGCTCGCGTTAGCGCGCGTGGCCATAGAGATGGCACGCCGCATTCTGCGCCCGCCGCCGGCCGGTCCGGCCGCTGCGGAACCGATCGATCGGGAAACTCTGCAAATCGGGTGTGAATGGAGCGATCGTTCGCTCCACGCGCTGATCGCCGGCGATGCGCCGCCGCGACACTTCCGGCGCTTGTCTCCATCGCATGATCCGGCGCTGCGGCGCTGCCGCGCTCTTGCCGGGAAGGTTCGATGCGCGGCGGATTCTAGAACACCAGTGCTCGCGATCCATCGCGAAGCCGGCCTCGCGTTCCGCCGCCGGCCGCGGGTTTTGCGGCGCGTGGCAGGCAGGCGCTCGTCGCCGGCAGGGGTTGGTTTTGACCATTGAAGGAGAAGGGCGCATGGCTTCCTCGGCACATATCGAAACGGTTTCGGCGCTGGTGTGCCAGCGCGTGGACGTGCGGACGGCGGGATGGAACATCGTTTATCCCGGCGAGATTCTGTATGCGTTTCTGGAGTCTGAGATCCTGGGCGGTCATGTCCACGCGGAATGGGCGGCACGCGTTCATTTCGAGCCGGGCGTATTGTATTTGCGCACCGCGAAAGGTGTTTTCCGAACGCGTCTCACGGGCCTGACGCAGCTTACGCCGTACATCGTGGATTACAGGTTCGTGAGCGTAAACCGCTCGCTGGTGGCGCGGCTGGAAGCGGTGCGATCGCTCGACATCCCGTCGGAGGTGGGAATTGCTCCGCCGGGCGCGAGCGAGACGCTCCATGCCAGCCACCGCAATTTCGAAGTGTTGCTGGCGATGTTCGGCATCCGCCGGCGCGATTTGACGAAGTAGCGGAAATGCCGCGCCGAGGCACGGTGTTGGCTGCCTCTCGCGCGCAGTCGGACTTTTCGTAGGAGGCCGCACGCACTGGGGGCATAATCGATCACACATGTTGATCTGGCAGTGGAACATCGATCGCAAGGAATGGGAAGCGTCGCCGGTAGGTCCCGAGGGCGCGTCGCTCGGCGGCGGCCTGGCGCGCCTGGTCCAACTGCCGCAAGGCGGGTGCGCGTTGCTATCGCGCAGCGGAGCCCGGGTCAATGGCCTCGCGGCGCTCCCGCTCGTGGTGCTGGCGGATCGCGATGAAATCCAGTTGCGGGGCAGTGTTTACTATTTCGCCGGCGATGGGTTTGCCGCGCCCGCGCCGTTTCGGGCACAAGGGCGCAGAATCCGGTGCGCGCGCTGCCAGGGAACCCTGGAAGAGAACGCAATGATCGTGCGGTGCCCCGCATGCCGCGCGCACCATCACGATCATTGTTGGCGATACTGCCAATCGCCGGGGTGCCAGAAGTGCAAGCACCCGGCGGAACATTTTGCGTGGATTCCGGAGCCACTGGTATGATGCTCGCCCTCGAAGAACGCGATGAGCGCCTGCTCGCGATCCCGTGGATTGGGTCCGCTGGCCTTGCGGCGCTGCGCGCGGCGAAGGTGGCGGTTATCGGGTTGGGGAATGTCGGTGGGCAGGTGGCGTATCATCTCGCGCTTCCCGGCGCGCCCCTCGTGTTGATCGACCGCGGAGTTGTGGAGGCTGCCAACCTCGGCACGCAAGGGTTCGACACGGTCGGAATTTCAAAAGTGGATGCTCAGGTTCGGAGGCTCGCCCCATTGAATCCGTTCAGCCGGATCGAGCCTATGCGCGCGGATATCCGGCAGATCGGAATGGGGGTTCTGCGCGACGCTTCCCTGCTGGTGAGTTGCACCGACAATCCGGCGGCGCGGGTCGCGGTGAACACCATCGCGATGCGGCTCGGCCTGCCGTGGCTCGATGGCGCCCTCGATGGCACCGGCAAGTCGCTCTTCGGCCGCGTGGCGGCCTACGGCCCGGGCGGCGCCTGTTATCTTTGCCCGCACGACGGCCCCTCGCTGGCGGTGTTGCTGCGCAACGGGAGGGATGCCGCTGGATGCTCCGGCGCGTGGCGCAGCGGCGAAGAAATCGCCGCTCCATCCACGCTGGCGGTTTCCGCGCTGGGCGGCGCGGTTGCGTCGCTGCTGGCGCTTTGGGCTCTTCGCGTGCTGTTGGGCCGCGGAGACGGCGTCTTCGGCCGGGAAGTGTATTTCGATCTCGATGGCTGCCGCATGGAGGTTCACCGGCTCGCGCGCAATAGCCGCTGCCTGGCGGACCACCGGCGCTACGAGTTGCTTCCGGTCGGTGAGCGGAGCACAGTCGAGCAGGCTTTCCAGGCGGCGGAATCGCGCCTCGAAGGCCGCGGCGAGGTGTCGCTCTATTTGCAGGCCCGCACGCTGGTGGCGCACCTGCGCTGTGCGCTTTGCGGCGCGGAGCAGCGGCCGTGGCGGATTTCGGGCGCCGTAGAAGCCGTGTGCGGCTGCGGCGGGGAGATGCAGGCAACCGCGTCCGGCCTCGTGGAATGCCTCCGCCGCGGCGAAGCGGGGGGAATCCTGGGCAGGTCTTGGGCGGAGTTGGGTTTGCCCGCGGAAGACGTGATTGTGGCGGTTCGCGGCGATCGCGACCTGGCGTTGTTGTTGGCGTGAGCGTGCATCGTGGATCAGGTATATCGCGCTTTTCTCGAAAATACGTGGCAAGACGCGCTCGATATGAATGCGCGCAGCGAGGTGCTGCGGCTGGAGCCGGAACGGCATTCGCCTCCGGCCCGGTATAGTTGCATCTTCGCTGTGCCGTATCTGCGGAAGTTACCCTCCGGCACGGTGGAGGTCGCGCCCGGTCCGGTAGTAACGCTCATCGGTTTTCCGCCCGATTATCTGTATTCCACCGATCCGCATCTCTACATGCGAATCGCCGCGATGATCACTCCCGATTTCCTCCATCCGAACGTGGGTTTGCGCGGCGGGATTTGCCTGGGTGCGGCGTTCACCGCCGGCACGCCGTTGAGCGCGCTGGTTTGGGAGTTGTGGGGAATCGTCACGTACCGGAATCGGAATGTGGACGAAAGAAATGCCATGACGGGAGAAGCGTGCCGCCTGATCCGCGCCAGCGAGGCTTTGGTCGAGAGCCTGGCTGCGCCGCCGCTCTTCCGCAAGGCGAGCCGTTTAAAAGTTCAGGTTCGGCCGGCCGAGGCGGTCCGTCATGGCTCCTGAACCGGCGATCGGCGGCGATGGCTGGGTGAGCCTGACGGCCCCGATATGCGGCGACCCGTTGGATCTGCTGCGGCGCCAATCGTCGATTGCCGCTCCGGTGAAGCTCGTGGCCGGTCCGGCGTTGATGGCTGAAATGCCCGTGGAGGACTACTCCGCGCCGCCTGTCGCCGCGGTTCGGCATGCGTTGGAGGTGGCGCTCGATGCGCTGGAGCAAAACGCCCGCCGCGGGCCGGTCATACCGGGTGCCGGCGCCTTACGCCGGCGGCTTCTTGAAGACGACATCGCATGGACCGCCGAGGGCGACGGATTGATCGCGCGTTTCGAGGGCATTCGCGTGGCGGCGAAGATCACCGAGGCGGTGGTCTTCCAAACCGGTTTGGCGCGCCTCGGGAAATCGGAGGGAGCCGCGCTGCGAGCGCTGGCGCATTTCAGCCTGGCGCTCCACGCGCGGCTGCGGTTGGCGCGCGTTTCGTTTCTGGATGACCGGCTGGTGCTGGAAGCGGTGTTACCCCCATCCGCCCTGACGCCCGCCGTCATCCGGAAGGCTTTGGGTTCGCTCCGCCTGGGAGTCGAAGTGGCGAAGAAGGAGTGCGCCGCTCTCGCGGGCGGGCAAGTGGCGGATTTGTATTTGAAATTCCACGAGGAGGAATAAACGACCATGGCAACACTTTCCCTGGAAGTCACCGATTGGAACCGCTCCAACATTGCGGAGCTTCCCGACGTGCCATCCGACATGATGGTGCGAGACCTGATTGAAGAAGTGGAGCAGGCGATGTCGCTGCCGCGCGACACCTATCACCTCATCGCCGGCGGGGAGAAATTGAATCGCTCCGCCACACTGGAGGAAGCCGGCATCGAGAGCGGCGAAGAATTGACCATCGCGCCGGAGGTCTCCGCGGGGGCGGCCTGAGGGGCGCATGGGCAATCCGGCGTACCAATTCGTGCAAAGGGTGTGCGACCGCACCGGCACGCTCATCGCCGAGCAGGCCGTTACGGATTTCCGCCCGCTGGCGGAAGACGTGGCGTTCTCCGGGGTGCTGGGAGGCCGGCTCGCAAACGACGGCAAGTGGGGAGCGGCTTCCGTCGAGCCCTTCTTCGAAGAGGAGAAGCTCGCCGGAGTCACGGTGCGGCGCGCGGGCGAGCAGAAATCGTACCCGAACTCGGTCTTTGCCGACCAGGCGTGGGCGATGCTGCTGGCGGCGGACGGGATGGATGACGAGGCGAGCGCGCGGGAGAAGGTCACGTTCACCTGGGAATTACAGCTTCGCCTGCGCGATCCCGATTCGCAAAAGAAGCGGCTCTCCGCGGCGGTCACGTACGCGCCGTTCCCGTTCAGCGCGGACACCGCGGGCGCCCTCGGTATCGAAGCCGACGGCCGCCGGGCGGACATCTGGGTATCGTCGAAGCTTTTGGAGGAATTGCGCGAGTCGGCGGTAAAGAATCTGGATCGCGAGAGAGCGCACTTCCTCACCGGCCGGTTATTGAAGGAAGGCGGCCGCGGGGTAGTGGCGCTTTCCGGCAGGATCGCGGCGGAAATCGAATCCGGCAGTTCGGCGGTGCATTTCGGGTTCTCGCCGCAGACCTTCGCGGCCGCCAGGCGCGAGGCCGAGCGCCGCAACGACGGCCTCGCGGTGCTGGCATGGGCACATAATCATCCGCCGCCGTGCCGGTTCGATTGCCTGGGGGTGGCGCCGCCGTGCGCGAGCGACAACGTGTTCTTCAGCGTGGCGGACCGCAGCGTGCACCGCGCCGGTTTCAGCGCTCCTTATGCGGCGGCGCTGGTGGCGGCGAAAGGCGCCGGCCGGCGCGCGGACGATCCCGAATTCCGCGCGTACGGGTGGCGCGGCGGAGTGATTGTGGAAAAGGACTTCTATACGTTTTGAGGACGATTGGTCATGGCTTCACCGGAACCACATGCCGAACTGATGGAAAAAATTCTGAACGATGGTTTGTCTCCCGAGCAGGAACAGGCCGCGGTGGAAAGCTGCGCGCGGGCCCGTCCGGCAGTCATTCCCTCGCTGCTCTCCATCTTGCTCGGCCAGAAACAGCGATATAAGATTCTGTACGAGGAATCGGAGGCGAAACGGGCGGACCTGGCGAAAGCCGTTCTGGAGCCGCCCTGGCATCCCGCCATGTACCTGGGCACCGGCGCGCGAGGGCGGGCCCTGGTGGTTCACGGAGGCCGGCCGCTCTGTGTCGGCATCGCCGCCGATGTGGACCCGGACAAGCTGCGCCGGGGCTGCTCGGTTCTGCTCAACGGCCATTTGAACATGCTGGTGGATCTGGCTACCGACCTGCGGCGGACGGGTACCGTCGGCCTGTTCTCCAGATTCCACGGCGAACGGCAGGCGCTGCTGCGCGGGCCATCGGACGAAGAGTTCGTGGTGGACCTGGCGGAAGATCTGCTTGCCGGCGGGTTGGCCAACGGCGACCAACTGGTTTTCGACCGCGAGGCCCGCATCGCCTGGGACAAGATCGCCACCGTCCACCAGCATCGCGGGTTGCTCGAAGAACTACCGCTCGACGTGCGCATCGAAGAACTGGGCGGAGTGCGCCAGGTGTTCGACGAAATTCTGGGCGAACTCAAACTCCACCTGTTCCACCCGGACGAGGTCGCCCGGTACCGGCTGCCGCGGATCAAGGGCCAGTTACTGTGCGGACCGCCCGGCACGGGCAAAACGTCTTTGGTGCAGGCGCTCGCCAACCATTTGATTCGCGTCGAAGGTGTGGACGTGAAAGCGTACAAGGTCCCACCCGGCGGCCATCGGGTGATGTGGTTCGGGCAGTCGGAAAAACGCGTAAAGGGACTGTTCAGGGCCATTTGCGATGCGGCAGACGAGGCGCCCGGCCGCTTCATCATCGCGTTTTTCGACGATATGGACACGCTTGGGGGCAGGGAGAACCAGATGCCGGGCGACATAGATGCCCGGCTTATGCCCTGTTTTCTGCAAGAGGTGGACAACATCCGAAATCCCCGCATCATGCTGATTGGCGCAACCAATATGGAGTCGCGGCTGGACGACGCATTGATCCGGCCAGGCCGTTTTGGAGCGATCCATCGGGTGGGCAGGCCGGGGCGCGAACAGGCGCGGGAAATTTTCAGTTGCCATCTCACTTCCGATTTGCCCTTGGCCGGTGGCGATGCTCCGCAAATGATCGATCAAGCGCTGGCGGCCCTGTACGCGCCGAATGGAGAGCTCGCGACGCTGGCCACGCTAACGTTTCGCGACGGCACGCGGCGCCCGCTCACGGCTTCGCAGGTGATGAGCGGCGCGCTGATCGCTGCGGTGGTGGGCCGCGCCAAGCGGCGCGCCTGCTACCGCGGGCTCGATGGCGCTTCCGCGGGCATTGCTTCGGCGGACCTCATGGCATCGCTGGCGGCCGAATTGACGGCCGTTGCGGCGCGCTTGCGTCCCGGGGCGTCGCTCACGCAGATGTTGGGGTTGCCGCAGGACATGGACGTGGTGCGCGTGGAGCCGCGCTCCGCCGATGCGCCGTTGCGCGCGCAGTTTTTGCGGCCGGCGTGATGCGCGGGTAATTTCAGGAGCAAAAAAATGGAACGACACAGACGATCGGCTGCTGACCGGCCCGAGCCCGCGCCGGTGGTGCCGGCGGTCGAACTTCCGGGGTCGCCGCCCGCCCTTGCCGACGATGCCGGCGTGCAAATTGTGTACGGCGCCAGTCTTCAGCGCCTGCCCCTCGCCGGGCAGGTCGTGGGGCACATCCGCCCGGCGCTCGAAATGATGCTGCGTGTGGACCGGCGCTCGCCGGCGCTGGTAAATGGCCAGCAGGTGTCCGCCGACTACGTCCTGGCGCCCGGCGACGTGTTGGAATTCATCCATCGCGCCGGCGAGAAAGGCGTGGAATGAACATCACGATTGAAATTGCCGGAACATTTGCGGCCTGCCGGCAGGACGGCGTGGAGGCGCTGAAGGTTCCGGTAGAAGACTTCCTGTCCGGCGTGGCCCGCATGCGCGAGTACTCCTGCCTGCCGGAGCCGATTCCCGACGGCGTCCGTTTCATCCGCAGCCGGGGTGACGGAACGGTGTTGGTGGTGGAGGAGAAGCCGCAATTGCGCACCCTCCAGTGGCTCGACGAAGCCAGTCCCGTCCCTTACGGCGATGGCGCCACGTATCGCACCGTGCGCCTGGCCTTTCCCTTCCTCGTGATTGCCATTGCGCTTCGCGGCGGTGCCCTGACCGGCGTTCAGCAGTGTTTTTACCGGACCGCTCCGCTCGAGACGCTGGAAGACGAGTTGCTTCTGCCGAACCTTTACAACGTCAGCGTGAACGCTTACGACCAGAAATGCTGGTTGTGCCTGGCCAATCTGAAGACCGATCTGTCGCGCATGAGCTGGAACCAGAAAGTAGCCGCGATCCGTGCTCACATTTGGGGCGGAGGGTGGAATCGTTCCAGCGAAGTACACGAGGGAAAAAGCTACTGGAGCGCCATGCAGGGCGTCGATCCGCGTGTGGCAAGCCTCGCGGCGTGGCAGGCCGCCAGCCGTTCCAATCCGCTTTTTCCGTTGGAAGTGGCCTGGAAGCCTTCCGGGCTGAAGCTCGGGGAGACGGTGAACGCGATGCTGGCGAAAGTCGCTCCGCCGCAGCCGGCGCCATCCGCGGCGAGCCTCGTGCAAGCCTTGCGGCCGGCGCGCGCCAACTCGAAACGCAAACTGTTAGGCCTTTTCTGACGAACAAGGACGCCGATGATTCCTCTCTACCTCAAGACTGCCGATTTCCAGGAACCGGGGGACCCGCTGTATTACCTGGTGGCTTCCAACGGGGTTTTCCTGGTGAAGAACAACGCGCTGTTCCGCAGCGTGTCCGCCGCTCCCGGCATCGCCGGCCTGGCGAGCCACGAACCCGAAACCACATTGAAGTTTCCCCGGTTTCCCGGCAATTTGATGGAGCAGGTCTACGGATTTTTCGATTTCGTTTTTCGCAAGTGGGAAGGCGAGGCCGTGGCGATCCTGTTCTATTCGCAGCAAAGCGGGGAATTCCGCGTCGGCATTCCGCCGCAGAAGATCTTTCGCTATCGAGGTCTTCGCGACTGGCACACGGAAGGGCGGGTGGAATATGGATATTTGCCGCGGCCCGAATCGTTCCTCAAGATTGGTGACATTCACTCCCATCCCGACACCTCGGCTTTCTTTTCGCGGACGGACGATTACGACGATAGCGAAGACGGGCTGCACATCGTGATGGGCCATTTGCATCGCCCTCCTCCCGATCTGCGCGTCTCCTTCGTCGCCGGAGGGACGCGATTTCGCCTGAAGACGGAAGATGTGGTGGAGAGCTTTGCCAAGCCGCTGCCTCCTCCGGCGGAATGGGTCAGCCAGGTAGTTTGCGAATATGAAGACGCCGGGAAGCCGGTCCGGCGTTCCTCCTGGAGCTCCCATGCTTGAAAGCGAGATGCTCCGAAAGCTGGGAGCGCGCATGAGAGACCGCTCAGTCAAAATTGTCGGGTCGGGCGGCGGGATCGGCACACCTCTCACCCGGGCGGTAGTGCAGTTTCTGGCGTTCGGCTACCCTTCGTGCAAGGTTTTTCTGGTTGACGGCGACGCCTATGAAGAACGGAACCGGACGCGTGTGCTTTTCGATGCTCCGGGCAATAAGGCCGTCGTGCAATCGCAACAGCTCTCGGAGGTTTTAGGCGGCGTGCCGGCGATCGTTCCAATCCCGAGGTATCTCACGCCGCGCAATGCGCACCGCCTCATCGAAGAACGGGACGTGGTTTTTCTGTGCGTGGACAATCACGCCAGCCGCAAAGCGGTGGCGGATAGCGTGCGGCGCCGGCAACTGAGCGATATCGTCCTCATATCGGGTGGGAACGATGGGGTCGAGAAGGGACGCCAAGGCACGTTCGGAAATGTGATGGTGTACATCCGCCAGAACGGCCGCGACGTCACCAATCCCTTGACGCGCTTCCACGCTGAAATCGCCAAGCCTCACGACAAGCGGCCCGATCAGCTCGGTTGCGGAGAACTGGCGCATTCCGCCCCGCAGCTTTTGCTTACGAATCTCGCGGTGGCAGCGGCCATGCTCAATCCGTTTTATGGCTGGCTGTCGGGGCAGCTGGATTACGAAGAGCTGTTTCTCGACATCGGCAAGGGCCGCATGAACGCGGTGAAGCGAAGGGTGGCGAGCCCGGCACACCGGCGGCCGCGGGCTCAACCTCGCCACGCCCGCGTCTTAGCGTCCCAAAAGACCTTCTGATTGCGCCGGAAGGAGAGCGTTGCAAGGTGTCCGGAAACGTTCGCCCGCTGTCCTTCTTCGAGCGGCGCGATCACCTTTTCGCGCCCGCGCACCGCTTCCAAAAAGTTGCGGATGTGCGCCTCGACTGCCTTGGCGTCGTTGCCGGGCAGCGAAATGCTCAGTTCTTTCCGCGCCGCAACACGTTCCGGCGCTTTGCCCCCCAGCTTTTCGGAATAGAAGTTGAGCGACTGGCGGTTGAGCACCTCGATGGTGCCTTCGTTGCCCATGAACTGCTCGCCGTAGCCATAGTGATCGTTGCCGAAGTAGCAGCTGTAGTTGAGGTGGAATCCGCCGGGATATTCGAAGATCGCGCTGAAGGTGTCGGGCACTTCGCGATCGTCCTCCGTCCACCGCAGAATCGCCCCGTTCGCCATGCAGGATACCGGCGCCGGCTTGCCGAGCACGAATTGGGTGATGTCCGTCTGATGCACCAGCAAGTCGGTGGCGATACCCCCGGAATAATCCCAGTAGAGGCGCCATTGGAAAAACCGCGGCTTGCTGAAGGGCCGCTTGGGCGCGTCTCCCAGAAAGCCAGCCCAATCGGTATTCCGCTCATTGGCATCGGCCGGAATCGGATAGCGCCATGCCGGCGCATCGTCGAGCGAATTTCGATACCAGAAGGCGCGCGTGTAGTGCACTTCGCCGATCATGCCTGCCGCTACCATCTCTTTCGCCCTGGTGTAAAGCGAGTTGCTGCGATTCTGCGTTCCTACTTGCACCACGCACTTGGAATTTTCGGCCGCGTGGAGGATCTTCTCGCCTTCTTCGATGGTGTGCGCCAGCGGCTTCTCGATATAGACGTGCTTGCCGGCGGCGAGCGCGTCCACGAGCATGCGGCAGTGGAGATGTTCCGGAGTGGCGACGATCACGGCGTCGATGCTTTTGTCGTGCAGCAATTCGCGATAATCGGCGTATCGCTTGGGCGCGCTGCCGCCCAGCGTGGCGATGCGCGCGGCAGCCTTGGCCAAGTTGCCGGTGTACGCGTCGCTAATGGCCACTACGGCTGCGGTATCCTTACTGCCGGAGTACAGCCGCTCCAGCAGCAGGCTCCCGCGAATTCCGACGCCAATCATGCCGACCGCGACGGTGTCGTTCGCTCCCACGGCGCGTGCCGCGAGCGGGGCCGCCAGCAAGGCCGCTCCGCCTAGAAACTGTCGCCGGCTGACTTCGCCGGGCCGCAAAATCTGGTCCACTTGGTTTCTCCTCACCGCATACTATAGCCCGCTGCACACCATTCCGCCCACCGGCGGAGCGAAGCGTGTTAGCATCCCTCCAGATACTATTTTTGGCTCAGCGCAAGCCACTCACTTGCGGAGCGGAAACAAGAAAATATGGCTGGTGAATCGATCCTCGTCGTGGAAGATATTCCTGAGAGCCTGAAGTTTACGGCCGCGATTCTGCGAAGGGAGGGTTATCGTGTCTCCATAGCGTCCACCGCCGAGCAGGCCCTTTCCACATTGCGCTTCCTACAGCCCGATCTGATCCTGGTGGATTTCATGCTGCCGGGGATGAATGGCTTGGACCTGACAGCGCGCATCCGGCAGGATTCGCGTCTCGAGAAGAGCGCGGTAGTCGCGCTCACCGCGGCAAGCGAGCCGGAGACGGAACTCAAGGCCCGGCAGGCCGGTTGCGATGGGTATCTGACCAAGCCAATTGAAGCGCGTGCGCTTCTGGCTCGTGTACGCGATTTCCTGGATTTCGGAAAGGAAGCGCCTGGGGCTTTCCGGACGGATGAAGTGCTGGAAGCTCCCGCGGGCGGTGGGATTTCCGACCTGCCGGACAACCAATTGGAAGAGTTGAAGGAGAGTTTCCTGAAGGGCGGCAGGGGCGTAAGCCGTCAACTGCTGGCCGGCCTGGACGCCGATTTCGACGCGGAGAAGGCCACCGGCACGGTACACAAGTGGATCGGAGCGGCCGGTTTGCTGGGATTTCCGGCGATATCGGCGAAGGCGCGCGAACTGGAAACCATCCTGCGCTCCGCGGCCCTCACTCCGGCCCAGTTGCGCGGTCCGCTCACCAGCCTGGCGCGCGCCTTTCATAACCCATCGGGAACGATCTCCGATAGCGTGGCGCAATCGCTGGCGCGAGTTCTCGGCGAAAAGCGTGTCGCGCTGATCGGTCTGAATGACGAGGCCGCCGATTTGATCTGCGCCGCGCTGGAGAAAGCAGGCGCGCGCGCCCGCTTGTTCGACGCGACGCAATCGCCCTATGACGAGGCGGTGGGCCTGTGCCATCTGATAGTGGTCCACGTGCGCCCCGAGAATCTGATCTCGCGCTGGCTGGTCAAAGACGCGCCCGGTCTACCGGAACTGCCCACCCTCTTCTTCGGGTCGCCCGAGGACCTCATCGCGCTGGCGCCGGAGGCCTATACCCGCGCCGATGGACTGCTGATGGAAGGCTGCCTGCCCGAAGAAGCACTGATGCGGCTCCGGCTCGCCGTCACGCAGCCGCGGCAGGCAGCGGCCAGTAGCCCTGCGCGGGAGGCGGACGGCCTCCTGGTCGCCTACGGAGATCCCGCCGCCCATCCCGCCATCGTGGCCGAAGCCAAGGAATACGGGCTGCACTGCCGTCTGGCGTCGAACGGCCCGGAAACTATCCTCCTGCTCCAGACGCTCCGGCCATCGGTCGCGGTGCTGGATGCCAATCTGGACGGATTCGAGACTCTGGCGGCGATCCGGGCTGAAGCCCTGCCGGTGCGGACGATCCTGGTCGCCTCGCCGGGCGAAGAGGATGCGGTAACGCGCGGATTTTCCTTGGGTGCGGGCGACTACGTGGTTGAGCCGTTCAGTTCCATGGAATTAATTGCGCGGGTGAAAAAGCTGATCGGCTAGGCTCGCGCCAGGCTGTCTCGCACCAACGGCAAACCGTTCCCGTGGACCGATTCTTGGATCTTCTGCATTGCAGGCATTGGGGTTAACAGCGCACGACCGATCCGGTGACCGGTCTAGGGCGCAAGGATTTTGCTTTACGTCACCAAAGCTTGCGCCACGCGGCTGGCCAGTTGATCGAACGTCAAGACTTCGAACAGGGTTGGATCCTGCATGATGCGCGACACCAATGCGGCGTGCATGGCGTGTCCGGCGCGTTCGGCGATCACATGTCCCAGCAGCGGCCGTTCCAGCAGCGCCAGGTCGCCGATGAGATCGAGAGCTTTATGCCGGCAGCATTCGTCGGCTGCGCGCAGACCCTCGGGATTCAGCGTGCCCGCCGGGGTAAAACAAACCGCATTCTCGAGCGACGCGCCGCGAATCAGGCCCATGTCGCGCATCTGGTTGAGGTCCGCTTCCCAGCCGAACGTGCGCGCGAAGGCAATCTGCGACGCATACCGTTCGGGCGTGACTTCCAGTTCGAACGACTGCCGGCCCACGGGCTCCGGATAGTCCGTCTCGCAAGTCAACCGGAAGGTCTCGTCGGGCAGAATACTAATGCGTTTGTGCTTGTCTTCCACCGACACCTGCCGCCGGATCAGCAGGTAGCGCCGCTTGCGCCGCAACTGCCGCACGCCGGCTTGCCGGATCAACCGTACGAACGGCAAGCCGCTGCCATCCAGTATGGGCACCTCCAGATTGTCGATCTCGACGTAGGCATTGTCGATTCCCATGGAATACAGCACACTCAGAAGGTGCTCGGTGGTGGAAATCAAAACGCCCTGGCGCATCAGGCTGGTGGCATAGCTCACGCGCGCCACGTGCCGCCAACTCGCGGGAATCTGGAAATTGTCCAGATCGGTGCGGACGAAAACGATCCCGGTGGAGGCCGGCGCGGGTAGGATTCGAATGTTGACTGGAACGCCGTGGTGAAGGCCGACTCCCGAGGCCGTCACCGGCCGCTGCAAGGTGGTCTCAAAGCGCAAAGGTATGCTCCGGACTTTGGTCCTGATGGCAGTGCTGGTTAAACATCCCACCTGCTAGTTCAGCACGCTGCGGGTCGAAGTTCAACTATTTGACGGACAAAGGGTTAGTTCTTTCTGAGTGTGGCTATTCCGCGACACTTTTAGGGGTTTTGTGTGGCCTGATTACGGCACTTTCGCCTAATTTTGGCTCACGCCGGGTAGTATGATGACCACGTGGCCTGTCCCCGACTGTTCCTCATCGATACCTTCGGCTTCATTTTCCGCGCCTACCATGCCCGCGCCCGCAGCGGTGCGCCTCCCATGCGCACCTCCACCGGTCTCTCCACCGAAGCGGTCTACATTTTCACCAACATGCTTCGCAAGCTCGCCAGAGAGCACCGTCCGGCGTACATGGCGGCGGTTTACGAGAGCTCGGAGCCGACGCACCGCTCGGTGGAATTCGCCGAATACAAAGCCAATCGCGCCGAAATGCCGCCGGACCTGTTCGACCAGATTCCCTATGTTCGCCGGATGCTTGAAGCCATGCGTATTCCCATCCTCGAATATCCTGGATTCGAGGCGGACGATGTCATCGGCACCATTGCGCGCCGAGGCGAGACGAACGGCTGCGACGTGGTGATCGTTTCGAGCGATAAGGACATGCTGCAACTGGTGGACGATCGCATCTCGATGCTGAATCCCGCCAAGGACGACGAGTGGTATGACTCCGAAAAAGTGAAAGCCTTCCTCGGCGTGCGGCCGGAGCAGGTGGCCGATCTGCTGGCGCTGCGCGGCGATTCGGTCGACAATATCCCCGGCGCTCCGGGGATCGGTGATAAGGGCGCGCAGCAGTTGATCGAGCGCTTCGGTTCGATTGAGAATGCCATCGAGCACGCCGCCGAAGTGGAGCGCAAGGCGTACCGCGAAAGCTTGCAGAAGAACGCCGACCAGATCCGCATGAGCAAGCGCCTGGCGACCATCGCTACCGATGTGCCGGTGCCTTTCGACCTTGACGCGTTCCGCACGCTCGATCCTGACGAGGCGCTGCTGAAAAAAGTTTTCAAGGAGATGGAGTTCTTTTCGCTTCTGAAGGAACTCGGGCCCAGCGAAGATAACCGGGCGCGCGATTATCGCGTGATCGCGGGCGAGGAAGATCTGAAGACGTGGATGGGCGCGATTCCCGACGGGACGCCCATTGCCGTGGCGATCGCGAAATCGGCCGAGGGCGAGCTGGCGATGGATAGTGTCGGGCTCGCGTGGAAGCCGGGCGAAGCGCGGGCCGTTACGGCGGAGAATTTCCCGTTCCTCAAACCGTTTCTGGAACGTTCTGAGGTCCCGAAAATCGCCTGCGATGTGAAGACGTCGCTGCTCGATCTGGCCCGGCTGGGCATCGAAGGCCGAGGGTTCGACCACGACATCATGCTGTATGCCTTCCTGCTCGACGCCGACCCCGGCGGCGTCTCGCTCGCCGAACAGGCGAGCCGCCGGCTCGATCTCAAACTCGGCGCCGCGACTGAGCAGCACGCCGATATCGTCCTCGAGCTTTACAACCTGCTCGCGCCGGCGATCGGCGAGCGCGGCCTGCGCAAGCTTTATACCGAGATCGAACTCCCGCTGGCGGGGGTGCTGTCGCGCATGGAGCGCTGCGGCGTCCGCATCGACCGGAACGAATTGCAGCGCCTCTCGACAATGATGGAGACCGAGATCACGCGCCTTACCGCGGACATCCACCGGCTGGCCGGGCGGCCGTTCAACATCAGCTCGCCGCAGCAGCTTGCGGACGTTCTCTTCGACGATCTGAAGCTGCCGGCGCCGGTGAAATACGGCAAGGGTAAGACCAGATCGACCGCTGCCGACATTCTGGAAGCGCTGGCTCCCGAGCACGAGATCGTCCGGCAGGTGCTGGAATACCGGCAGCTCACCAAGCTCAAGGGAACTTATGTGGACGCGCTGCCCGCGCAGATCGACCCTCGCACCGGCCGGCTGCACACCAGCTTCAACCAGGCCGGCGCGGCGACGGGACGGCTTTCGTCATCGAATCCCAATTTGCAAAATATTCCGATGCGGACCCCGCTCGGCCGCGAAATTCGCGCCGCGTTCATCCCCCGTGAGGGATGGAAACTGGTGACGGCCGATTATTCGCAGATCGAATTGCGGCTGCTGGCGCATTTCTCCGAGGACGCGCTGCTGCTGGACGCATTCCGCAGCGGCGAAGACATCCACACGCGGACGGCGTCGGAAGTGCTCGGCGTCCCGCCCATGCTGATCACGCCGGATGCGCGCCGTTCGGCCAAGGCGGTGAATTTCGGCATCGTCTACGGCATCAGCGGATTCGGACTCTCGCAGCAGTTGGGGATTCCCCGGGCCGAAGCGGAGAAATACATCAAGAACTATTTCGAGCGCTACGCCGGCGTGCGCGCTTTCATCGACCGAACCATTGCGGAAGTGCGCCAATCGGGCGTGACGCACACGCTTTTCGGCCGCGAGCGGCCGATTCCCGATATCAACAGCCGCAACCCGAACTCGCGCGGGTTCGCCGAGCGGACGGCGGTGAATTCACCGCTGCAAGGCACCGCGGCCGATCTTATCAAGCTGGCCATGGTGCGGATCGATCGCCTGCTGGTGGAAGGCTCTTTCAAGAGCGCCATGCTTTTGCAAGTGCACGACGAACTCGTCTTCGAATGCCCGCGGGAGGAATTGGAAGCGGTATCGGCGCTGGTGAAGCGGGAGATGGAAGGCGTGTGCGAGCTGAAGGTGCCGCTGCTGGTGGATGTCGGGATCGGTGACAACTGGCGCGACGCCAAGTGACGGCGCGTTAATTCGGCGTGGGCCGGTCGACGTGGTCGATCGTCAGGACGCGGAGCGACGCTCTGGTTGGCTCCAGCTTCAGGCCGAGTTGGTCGTGCACGGCATCCATAAATGTTGGGCCGGGAGTCGGTTCCGCATTGGCATCGGGAGGGGCCGCGGGATTCGGGCTGCGGACAAACTCGATACGGTAATCGATCCTGCCGGTGATGCCGGTTTGATCGACCACGGGACGGTCGAGCCGCCCGAAGAGAAGCGCCCATGCGACTTCGTCCATAGTGGTATTTCGTCCGCCCGCTAACACCAACTGGCCGGGGCGCATGATTGCAGCCTGCACTTCGCACCGGGCGGGAAAAACGTCCGGTTCGGTCTTGGTGCTAATATTCCGGCCGTCTGCCGGTTCGTCGCACGGCGGACCCTCACTGTGCGGCTTGAGCGACGGCCCCGGTTTTCCGGGCTTCAGGAGCGTCATCGCGAACACCGCGGTTTCCTGGTCCACGAAGTGGACTTCGAGGCCGAACCGCTCTGCCAGCAGCGATTGCAACATCAGCCGGACTTGATCTTTGGTGGGAATGTTGGTGGAGCGCGCTTCGATGGCATACCGGTCCTGCTGGATCCACTTGGGTAAGTGCGCGAGCATCGCGTCGCGCTGCTGCGGCCAGAATTGGGTTTTGTAGGCGAACTCGATGTAAATGAGTAGCGGAAAATCGGCGGAGAACTGCGCGCTGGGTTTGTAGGCGTTGCCGCTATCGAGCGGGTACGCGGGCGGCCGGAACGGGCCGGTGTCCAGTTTCACGGAGGCAGCGTCGAACGCCATTTTCCCGCCCGCGGCGGACTCCCAGTCCGCGCTCTGCGCGCGCAGGATTCCAAACGCGATGGGGACGGCGATGGCGATGATACCGGCGGCGGCGATCGCCGCTCGCTTGGCGGCGCCTAAGGACTGGATGGCGCGGCCGCTCATGATCTCGACGATTCGCTTTTTCAGATTCGAGCCCGTCACGCCCGCGACACACGAAGGCGCGACCACGTACCGCTTACAGATGGCGAGGATGCCTTCCACATAGGCTTGCGGAGCGCCGCCGCAGCGGAGCACTTCTTCGTCGCAGGCGCGCTCGCGCTCGTCCACCAACCGGGCGCCGATCCACCAGACAAACGGATGAAACCAGAACACCGCCTCCACGAGCATGTGCAAAAACGCCGTCAGGTTGTCGCGGCGCCGGATATGGCTTGCTTCGTGCATCAGGATCGCGCGCACCTGGTCGGTTGTCAGCCTGTCCGTGATGCCCGCCGGCAGTAGCAGCACCGGCCGAATCACGCCGAATACTCCGGGTTCGACAAGCGAGCATGAAGAACGCGCCGGAACTGGAAAATCCAGATCGGCGGGCGATGCCGAGCGCGCCAGCGCCCTCACGCGGCGCCATCGAACGAACCACTGCGTAAGTACGGCGAGCGATCCGCACGCCCAGATGAACTCGATTGCCGGCAAGAGATCACGGTGCGGGGCGATGCGAACCGGTGCGGTGACTACCGGGGTGACGGTCTGTTCGATCGCGAGGGCCACGGAGGGTGCTTTGACCGTGGAAGCCGTCCGCCATGGGAAATGCACTCCCAGCGCCACGAGCAGCGAAAAAGGCAACAGGAATTTCAGCGAGGCCGCCATCCACACCCAGTAGCGCACTGCCGCCCGATTTCGCCGAAGCATGCAAGCGAGCCCTGCCGCTATGGCCGCGAACAACGTCGATTGCCAAACGTGATCGAACATATCAATTCTCCGAGGGCCGCTCGACGTGATCGATCACCAGCACGTCCACGGGCCCTTTGGTCGATACCAGGCGCAGTCCCATTTGGTCCTGTAAAGCCTCGAAAAGCGACGGGGAGGGCGTGGGGCCAGGTGCTTCGTCGGGCGTGAAATTCAGTTGAAAATCGAATGTTCCAGCGAAGCCCGTATTGTCGATTACGGTACGATCCAGACGGTCCGACAGAAGCTCGGCAAATTTCGCCATCCCCACACCGAAGCCCTCGATGCCGCCGACCGATGTGCGAGCGCCCCCGCAGAGCCTGGCGCCGAACTGCGGTGGCGGCCCGTTCGGATCGATCTTGATGCAGTCCGTGGCTGCCTTGATCTTAGGGCCGCCCTTCGCCGGCGCCAGTTCATAAATGGAAAGCGTTCGGGTCTCACGTCGAAGCTTCAGTTTGAACCTGTCGGTGAGCAGACACTGCAACATGGGCCGCATTTCTTCGAAGTTTGCACCGCCCTCGGCTTTCGCGGTGATGTCGTAGCCCTCTGAGTTCGCCCATGCAGGGGTGCCCGCGATCTGAAATGTCTTAACGTCAAAAGCCCACTGGATCAACAGCTGAAGCGAGGCGTTTGCCGCGTGAAACCGGCCGCCGTTTGAGGATCGCGCTATTGATCCGACAAGATTGAGTTCGATTGGATTCGCGGGCGCGGACCCTCCTCGTTTGACGGATGCCACCTCGAATTTTGCGGTGGCCGTGGCGGATTGCGCGCGGATCGGCGGTGCGTTCAGGATGCCGAGCGCTATGGGGGCGGCAAGCGCGATCGCCGCGGCGGCGGCCAGCCCTACGCGCCATGCCAGCGTCAGTTGCTCTGCCGGGTTGTAGGACATGATCGCGTGTATGCGCTTTTTCAGACTTGCTCCTGTGACTCCAGCGACGCAGGCAGGGGCCTCCACATACAGCCTGCAGATGGCTAGAATGCTTTCCGCGTAGACTTCTGGCGCGGCGCCATTTCGTAAGACTTCCTCGTCGCAGGCGCGCTCGCGTTCATCCACGAGGCGGGTGCCGATCCACCAGACCAGCGGATGAAACCAGAACGCGGCCTCCACCAGCATGTGCAGGAATGCGGTCAGGTTGTCGCGGCGGTGAACGTGGGCGGCTTCGTGGGTCAGAATCGCGCGCAATTGTTCGGGAGCGAGGCGCCCGGCAATATCGGCCGGCAACAGAAGCACCGGCCGCAGAATTCCAAAAACCCCCGGCTCGAGTAGGGCATTCGAACTCCGCGCCGGGACTGGAAAATCCAGCTCCGCAGGCGATGCTGAATCCACGAGCGCCCTCACTTTGCGCCATCGGACGAACCAGTGCGCCAACACTGCCAGCATGCCCAACGCCCAGACAATCCCCACGACCGGCATGAAGTCGGCATGGTACACAGTCGGACCGCGCGCATTCACGACCGGAGAGATGGCCTGTTCGATCACCACTGCGATGGCTGGCGCTTCGACGACAGGCGACGCCGTTCGCCAGGCGAAATGCCCGCCCAGCGCCACGAGCAACGAAAAAGGCAAAAAGAATTTTAGCGATGCCGCCATCCACACCCAGTACCGAACTGCCGCCCGATTCTTGCGCAGCGCCTGTGCGAGCAGCCACGCCAATGCGGCGAACAGAGTCGATTGCCAAAGGTGCGCCGTCATTTTGGCTTTCCTTTCTTCGCCATCTCCCGCAGCGTTTTTTCGGCCTGCTGCACGTCATCCAAGGTCAACTTTCCCGATTCGATCAACTGCGCCATCACAGGCTGGGTTCGACCGCCGAAGAGCCCCAGGAAATCGTCCACCAGCGTGCGGAGAGCCGCGTTCCGGGCCACTAGGGGCTCGAAGACATGCGCGTTGCCGATCTTGCGCACACGCCGGAGGGCTCTTTTGGCTTCCAACCGGTAGACCGTGGTCTGAACGGTGGTATACGCCGGCATGTCATCTTTCGGGAACGCCTCCTGGATTTCGCGGATGGAAAGCGGGCTGCGCGACCACAGCGCTTCCATGATTTGGAGTTCTAAACGAGTGAGTTTCAGGGCCATGGCTACTATAATTGTTTGTAATACTACTACACAAGAGTTTTCAGTGCAAGCCCGCCCAGCAATTTTTCTCGAAAACCACAGGCCTTAGTCGATATGGACTTAGGGTGTCTAGATTCACGCCCTAGGGGAGCTATGTTCTCGATAATCGGGATACTCGTCGTATTCGGAGCCATCGTCGGCGGTTTCTTAATGGAAAAGGGCCCCTTGCTCGTGCTGGTTCAACCGGCCGAGCTGGTGATCATCGGGGGCGCCGCGATCGGCACCGTGCTGGTCGGCAATCCGCTTCATATTCTGAAGAAACTCCTGGGCGGCGTCCTGGGAGCTTTCGGGGGGTCGAAGTTCACCCAGAAGCGCTATCTCGATACTTTGAAGATGCTGTACGATCTGTTCAATCTGGCGCGGCGCAACGGGCTGGCGGCGATTGAAAGCGACATCGAAGATCCGGGGAAGAGCAAAGTTTTCACCGCCTATCCCGCGATTATCAAAGATCACCACGTGCGCGATTTTATTTGCGATACGCTGCGCACGGCATCGGCCGGAACGGTCGATCCCTTCGATATCGACCAAATGATGGAGCTCGACATGGAGGTCCATCATCACAGCATTAACCAGCCGGTGGCAGCGCTCAGCACCATGGCGGACTCTCTGCCGGGGCTCGGCATCGTGGCGGCCGTCCTCGGAGTGGTCATCACGATGGGCGCGTTGGGCGGCCCGCCGGAGGAAATCGGCCATCACGTGGCGGCCGCGCTGGTCGGCACTTTCCTGGGCATCCTGATGTGCTACGGCCTGCTGGGGCCCATTGCCGCCAACATGTCGAAGACTGCCGACGATGAACATGCCTACTATCACGTGTTGCGCGTTTCGATGATGGCGTTCATCAAGGGGCTGGCGCCGATCCTGGCGATCGAGGTGGGGCGGCGCGCCGTTCCGGGCCATGTACGGCCTTCGTTCCAGGAACTGGAAAAGCTTTGCCGCAGTAAAGGCGTGGCGGCGAGCGCCGCGGCGTAAGGGCGCCGCCCTTAGAAAAATGGAGGCGCGCCATGGCTCAAGCACCCATCATCATCAAGAAAAAGGTAGTTCACGGAGGCCACCACGGCGGCGCCTGGAAAGTGGCGTACGCCGATTTCGTCACCGCCATGATGGCGCTGTTCATCGTGCTCTGGCTTCTCAACAGCAGCAAACAGATCCGCGTGGCGGTGGGCGGATATTTCAAGGACCCCACCGGCAAGTCGAAGAAGGTGGGCAACGGGGAAAACGGGTCGGGCGAGAATTTCGTCGTCACCAGAGAGAACATGGATAAGATCAAGGACGAACTCTCGAACGCCATTCACAAAGTCGACATCACCGAGAAGCTGAAAGATCAGATCGAGATGACGATCACGGCTGAAGGCCTGCGCATCGAGCTCATGGAGACGGCGAAGGGCGCATTCTTTTCCAGCGCCAGCCCGGAACCGAATGGCGAGGGCAAGGAACTGCTGACATTGCTGGCGCAGAAACTTGGCGAGCTGCCAAATTCCGTTTCGATCGAGGGCCACACGGATTCCAAGCCTTTCTCGGCGAAAGGAATCTACAGCAACTGGGAGTTGTCGGCCGACCGCGCCAATGCCGCGCGGCGGATCATGCAGGAGAACGGACTCGGCCCGGCGCAGGTAACGCAGGTGCGCGGGTACGCCGATCAGCGCCTGCGCAAACCGCAGGCTCCCGACGACCCGGCGAACCGCCGCATCTCGGTGATCGTGCACTATATGACTAAGCCTGATACCGACGAGGATGACAAGCAGGCGCCGAAAGAAGGGGCCGCACCCGCGGCGGCAACTGCGGCACCCACGGCACCTGCAGCGGTGCCTGCGGCGGCGCCGGCGGCACATAAGTAGGCGGCCAAGACCGCCGCGCTATTTCACCTTCATTACGAAGATCGTCTGATCGTCGAAGGCCGTCGTGTTGAAGCGATCGAGATCCGCGAAAATGGCGGCGATCAGATTCCCGGCAGACAATCGGCATCCGGAGCGCACCACGTGCGCCAGACGCCCCCGGCCGTATTCACGGCCGTCGGGGCTCACATGGTCGGTGATGCCGTCGGAGTAGAGAATGATGTTGTCGCCGGCTTCCGCCTGGAAGGCGATCTCTTCGTATTCGCGTGCGTCCAGCAATCCTACGGGGACGCCTTCGGCGCGAAGTTTCAAAATCTCGTCCTTGCGGCAGATCATGGGAGGAATGGCGCCGGCGTTGGCCATCACGATCTGAAGCGTGGCGGGGTCCCAGAGCAGGACGGTCAAAGTGGCGTACCGCGCTTCCACTTTGCGCTGAATCAGCGCGTCGTTGATGGCGCGGAGAAGGGCGGCCGGACGCCGGTGACGCGGCGCCAGAGTACGCAGGAGGCCGCTCATCAGGCCGCCGTAGAGCGCCGCGGCGGCGCCCTTGCCGCTGACGTCGCCGAACGCGATCACCGTCTGGTTGTCGCGATGCACGTAGACTTCGTAAATATCGCCTGAAATTTCGCGCGCGGGGCGGAGACGCACGGCAGCCTCCATTCCCTCGATCTCGGGATCGGCATCGGGCATCATGACGCGCTGGAGATCGCGCGCGGCCTCCAGGTCTTCCTCGAGACTTCGCTCGCGGAGCGCGACTTCGTTATACAGGCGCGCATTTTCGACGCTGCTCGCCACCTGTGGCGCCAGCAACGAGAGGGTGCGCACGTGATCGTCGGTGAAGTGGCCGACGCGGTCGCTTTCGAGATCCATTACACCGACCACGCGGTCCTGCAAGATGAGCGGGACGGCCACTTCCGAGCGGATATCGGCGTGAGATGCGATATAGCGCGGGTCTTTTCCGGTATCGTGAACGCGAACGACATCGCGCGATTCGGCGGCGGCGCCGGTGAGTCCTTTACCCAGCGGAACGTTGTCGGTACTGACGCGTTCGTCGTAGCGGATGCTGAACAGGTGGCGCAAGACCTTGGCCTCGCGATCGACCGAGAGGATGCTGAAGGCGTCGTAATCGATCAGCTCGCGCACGGTGCTGGCGATTTTGCCGAGCAGCTCGTTCAAATCGAGGATGGACGAAAATTCGCGCGACACACTGGCCAGCATGCGGAGGGTGCGATTCTGCCGGTCCACGCGGCGATACAGACGGGCGTTATCAATGGCGATGCTCACGCGCGCGGCGATGAGGCGCAGGAGCGCGCGGTCGTACTCGGTGTAGGCGTTGACGCGCGTGGATTGCAGATCGATGACGCCCACGAGCTTGCCGCGCGCCAGCATGGGGACGGCCAATTCGGTGCGCACGGCATCCACCGTGTGGATGTAGCGCGGTTCGTTGCGGACATCGCCCACGAGCACGGGTTCGCGGTGGGCGGCGGCAATTCCGGTGACGCCTTCGCCCAGCGGAATCGACAAGGTGCGAATCACTTCCTCGCGGTGACCCACGCCGTAACGAATGCGCAGATCCTGGCGGCGTTCGTTGAACAGCAGGATGGCAAAAAGGTCGTAGGGCAGGACTCGCTGGATGATCTCCGCCACGTTCGCGAGGAGCGGATCGAGATCGAGTGTCTGCGCGGTCGCCGCCGAAATCTCGAGCAGAAAGTCGAGCAGCTCAGAGCGTTCGCGAAAGCGCACGGCTCCCCTGCGGCCGCCGCCGGCCCTGGCGGGAGCTGGCGATGAGGACAGATCAGGCAGCGGTGGCCTCGACAATCTTCACGCTGGCACTGGCCCCGATGCGGGTAGCGCCGGCGGCGGTCATGGCTTCCAGGTCCTGGAGGCTGCGAATTCCGCCGGAAGCCTTTACTCCCAGTTCCGGACCGACAGCCTGCCGCATCAGGGCGACGTCATGCGCGGTGGCGCCCGCGGTGCTGAATCCGGTGGAGGTTTTGACGAAATCGGCGCCGGCTTCCTTGGCGAGGACGCAGGCGACGGCTTTTTCGGTGTCGTTGAGCAGGCTGGTTTCCAGGATCACCTTCAAGATCGCACCGCCGGAGTGGGCGGCTTTGGCGACGGCCGCGATATCGGCCCTCACCGCATCGTGCTCGCCCGACTTGAGGGCGCCGACATTGATCACCATGTCGACCTCCTGCGCGCCGTTGCGTACCGCGATGGCGGCTTCCGAGGCTTTCGACTCGGTGCTGGTGGCGCCCAGCGGAAAGCCAACCACGGTGCAGACTTTTACTGGCGTTCCGGCCAATTCCGAACGCACCAGGGGCACCCAGAACGGGTTCACGCAGACGCTGGCAAAATGGTACTGCCTGGCCTCGCGGCAAACTTTAAGGACATCGGCGCGGGTGGCGTCGGCTTTCAGAATGGTGTGATCGATGAGCGCCGCGATGGCGGGGTCGATTTTCGTGAGTTTCTCGCTGGCGGAAACGCGGTGGGCGCCGGCGGCGATAATTTCCCTGGTGTTGCGGGCGCAGGTCTGGGCGCAGCGCTGGGTACAGCCAGGACACACCTGGTCGGGGAGATTGAGGCCTTCCGAGCCTTTGGCCGAAGCAGCCCGAGGCGCCGGCACACGCGCCAGGATCTCTTCGCCGATTTGTGCCACCAGACGGTCGAGTTCGGCTTGAGTCACGACGGTCCTTTCTTATACCGCTGCTCGATATCCATGATTTTCTGTACGCGCGCCTGGTGGCGTCCGCCGGCAAACGGGGTGGCGATCCAGGTGCGCAGGACTTCTTCCGCCTGAGACTCGGTCAGAAGGCGCGCTCCCAATGTAAGTACATTGGAATCATTGTGTTCCCGGCTGTTTCGGGCGGAAGCTTTATCATAGCACAGGGCCGCCCGGATGCCCGGGACCTTGTTTGCCGCCATGGACGAGCCAATACCCGCACCGTCAATGAGGACGCCGCGCGCGGCGGCGCCGGAAGCCACCAGGTCGGCGACTTTAATGGCGATATCGGGGTAGTCGGCGGGCTTGGTGTCGTACACGCCGACGTCGCGGACGGCGAGCGAAAGGGACTCGATCAGCGGCTTGAGAGCCTCCTTGAGAGCAAAACCGCCGTGATCGGCTCCTATCGCGATGGTTTTATCGGGGGAGGCGAGGGATGCGCATTCTTCGGCGGGTACCTCGACGAGGCGGACGCCGCGAGCGGCGGCAACTTCGCGCGCGGAGGGCGTGACGATGGCGTCCAGGGGAATGCGCCAATCGCCCGCGGGCGGCACGTCTTGGGCAGTAATCACGCGGCGCATAGGCAGGGCGGTGCTATAGAATTCGTAAGGACTATTGTAATGGAAGCCCAGCTTTTATCGCCCGATTATCTGGCCCATTTGCTGCACCAGGGGAGTATCGGCGCGGCAATGGTTCTCGCCGGGATTGTGGCGGCGTGCGGGTTGGGCGCGGTACACGCGCTTTCGCCGGGGCACGGGAAGACGATTGTGGCGGCGTACCTGGTTGGGTCGCGAAGTTCGCCCAGACACGCCTTAGTCCTGGGTTTGACGGTGACGTTTACCCATACCGTCACGGTTTTTATTCTCGGGTTGGGGACCTTATTTGTCTCGCGATTCGTGATGCCGGAGAAGATTTATCCTCTTTTGGGAGCGGTCTCGGGGATGGCCATCGTGTGGGTGGGGGCTGCGCTCTTTGTCGACCGCTTGCGGGCGGCGCGAAAAGGGCGAGGGATATGGCACCGGCATGGTTGGACGGGAGGGGATGCGAGCGCGGGTAGCCTCGTGGCGCTGGGTGCGAGCGGGGGATTGGTGCCTTGTCCGTCGGCACTGGTGCTGTTGTTGAGTTCCGTAGCGCTGGGGCGGATCGGATTGGGTTTGATTCTGCTGGTGGCATTCAGTCTGGGGCTGGCGGTGGTGCTGGTGGCGATCGGGATGGCTGCGGTATACGGCAAGAAGGTGCTGCCCGCTAGCGGGAACCCCGCGTACCGATACCTTCCGGTGGCTTCGGCGGCGGTGATCACGTCAATTGGAGTACTCATGACGGTGGCAGCGTTGGGGATGGTGCGGCCGTAGTTTTCGTTGGACTTTACAACGTCCGGTAGGATTTATCGACAGGCATTCTAAGTGGCTGGCTTTTGGAGCAGTTACAAGCAAACTGTCGATTTGCGCGTGGATATTTCCAACGACGACCTCATGCGGCAAAAACCCACAGGCCATATTTGCAAGAAATCACAACAGTTAAAGCTGCAAAAAACAGCATAGTTTGGCACCTGCCATGCCATAAGGAGAAGCAGAAAGGCAGGAAAAAGTTATGACAGTCATTCTGGTTCTCGCGACGTTCTTAGTCTTCATCGTTCTTGACTATGTGATGAACAGAGGTAAAGCGATGCGCACCATTCCGGTGGCCGCGGACAAGGTAATCACGGCAGATTTCGGTGGCGATATGGTGGACGGATTTCATGTTCCGGCGACGGTATCCTATCATTCCGGACACAGCTGGTTAATGCGCGAACGGAAGAACGTAGTGCGGGTAGGTGCGGATGAGTTTGCCAGCGCTCTGCTGGGCAAGATCGAGAGAGTGGAACTTCCCAAGCCCGGCCAATGGATTCGGCAGGGGCAGAAAGTGCTGACATTCTTCCGTGATGGCGTGAAAACCGAGATGGTTTCGCCGACCGAAGGCGAAGTGATGGAAATCAACCGCGAACTGCTGGAAAACCCCTCTATGTTGCGGAAAGATCCGTACGGCAAAGGCTGGTTGATGGCGGTGCATGTTCCGGATGAAGAGAACACGACCCGCAATCTGGTCCCGAAGAGCCTGGTTCGCGATTGGATGCGGGATGCGGCAGAGCGGCTATATGCGCGGCAGCCGGCACTGGCCGGGGCAGTTGCGGCCGATGGCGGACGTCCCGCGGACGATCTGCTGGCTGGCGTGCCGGATGCCAATTGGGCCGCGGTGACGGCGGAGTTCTTCCTGACCGTTTGACCGCTAAACCCAGGTCCAGCCTGGAGAATTGCCCACAGAGTGTAAGCTTCAGCGACACCTGTCAGTTTTTGCTACACATTTGCTCCAAATTCTGGTAAAAATGGAGTTGAAGGCCTTTATATGTCAAAAGCGATCTTGTACGACAGCACGCTTTGCATCGGGTGCAAAGCGTGTGAAGGGGCCTGCGCGGAACGTTGGGGCTTGCCCTACAACGATCAGATTGCCGCCGAACAGACGCTTTCCGCGCACAAGCTCACCGCCGTCGAGACCCACGGCGACAGGTTTTGCCGCCGGCTTTGCATGAATTGCCAGCAGCCCGCGTGTGCGTCGGTCTGTCCGGTGGGGGCGTTGCGGAAGACCGCCCTCGGTCCGGTTACTTACGACGCCGATAAATGCATGGGGTGCCGCTACTGCATGCAGGCATGCCCGTTCCAGGTGCCAACCTACGAATGGTCGGCGCGGCTGCCGAAGATGCGCAAGTGCAATATGTGCTATGAGCGGCAGAGCGCCGGGAAACAGACGGCGTGCGCGGAAGTCTGCCCGGTAGGCGCCACGGTGAATGGCGAGCGCGACGAATTGATCCGGGAAGCCCGGCGGCGGCTCGCCGACAAGCCCGATCAATATTACGACAAGATCTACGGGATCGATGAGGTGGGAGGCACTTCGGTGCTGTTCCTTTCGGCAGTGCCGTTTGCGCAAATCGGACTCAGGACCAACGTGCCCAACGAACCCCTGCCGGAAACCACCTGGCGGGTCCTCGAACTGGTGCCCGACGTGGTATCCACCGGGACCGTGCTGCTGGGAGGGATCTATTGGATTACCAACCGGCGGGAGGAAGTGGCCAGGAAAGAGGGACGCCGATGAGTCGCAAACTTCCCAGGATTACGGTGTGGCGGGCAGTTTTTGCGGCCATCCTGTTGAGCGGGCTGTACGCCACGTATTTGCGGGTGTTTTACGGTTTAGGCGGATCGACGAACCTCAGCGACAAGTTCCCGTGGGGAATCTGGATCGCGTTCGACGTGATGTGCGGGGTCGGACTGGCGGCGGGCGGGTTCACGCTGGTGGCCATGGTACATATCTTCAACATCGAGAAATATCACCCGGTGCTGCGGCCGGCGATTCTGACGGCGTTTCTCGGCTACGTGCTGGTGGTGGTGGGTCTGCTTTACGATTTGGGCCGACCCGATCGCCTGTGGCATCCGCTGGTGATGTGGAACCCACACTCGGTGATGTTCGAAGTGGCGTGGTGTGTCACGCTCTACACGACGGTGCTGTTTCTGGAATTTCTGCCGGTGGTGCTGGAGAGATTCGGACTGCATAAGCCGCTCCACTGGATTCACAGGATTTCGGTGCCGCTGATGATTTTGGGCGTGCTGCTGTCGACGTTGCACCAGAGTTCGCTGGGCAGCTTGTTCCTGATCGTGCCCGAAAAGCTATATCCGCTGTGGTACAGCCCGATTCTGCCGCTGCTGTTTTATGTCTCGGCCATCGCGGTGGGCCTGGCCATGACGATTTTCGAATCGTGGCACAGCAGCCGGGCATTTGGCCGGGCTCTGGAACTGCCGCTGTTGATGAGTATGGGGCGGGTTTTGGCGGTAGTTTTGAGCGTTTACCTATGGATCCGCTTCCTGGACCTGAGTCACCGCCACGCGTGGGCGCTGTTGGCGCAGAACCGTATTGAGACCTGGCTGTTCCTCCTGGAAATCGCGCTGCTGGTAGCCCCGATGCTGCTGCTCTATCAGCAAAGAGTGCGCTCCAGTCCGGGTAGTCTATATGCCTGTGCTGTGATGGTAGTGTTCGGGTTCATTACCAACCGGTTGAATGTGGGCTCTACCGGTCTGGAAGCCGGGTCGGGCACTCACTATATTCCGCGGTGGAGCGAAGTCGCGGTGACGCTGTCGATTGTGGCCGTGGGATTCGCTATTTTCCGCGTCATCGCGCAATACTTCCCCATTTTCGAAGCGCACACGGGCGAGAGCGCGCCGGGGGTGGCGGAAGTAAAGGAGGCAGAAACCGTCCAGGTGGCCTGACAGGAGCGCCGCAGCCGGCTGAAGATGAAGCTTCCACGCCTATTTCGCATGGGATTGGCCGTCCGGCTGGCGATCTGCGTGATCGCCTGTACAGCGGCCTTTTTTGGTTTCTTCGGAGTTCTGAACCTGCGATCGGAACAGCATTTCTCCCAGGACCAGGTGGAGCAGGCGGCCAACCGGATCACGGACCTGATTGTTCGCAGCACGCACTACGAGATGCTGCGCAACGATCGCGATGCGCTGCTTCACATGATTCAGGAAGTGGGCAGTGGGCCAGGGATTCAGCGTATCCGCATCCTCAACAAAGACGGCTTGATCATCTATTCCACCGAAGCCAGGGAAATCGGCAGTCCGGTGGATAAGAATGCCGAAGGCTGCATCGGCTGCCACGCGCAATCGGCGCCCCTCGAAAAGCTCTCGCGCCGCGATCGCACGCGTTACTTCACCGACAAGAGCGGGCAAAGGATGCTGGCGGTGATGCAGGGCATCGAAAATGCGCCGGAGTGCGCCGGCGGGTCGTGCCACGTACACGACACCGGGCTGCGCGTGCTCGGCGTGATCGATACCACCCTCTCCCTGGCGGCGGTGGACCGCCAGACCAAAGCGCATCGCGCCAACCTCACCTGGTTCCTGGTGGGAGCGGTTTTATTCGGCTGCGGCGGCGCGGTGGTTTTCATGTGGGTGATGGTGCATCGGCCGGTGCGGGAATTGACGGCCGGAATGCATCGCGCGGCGGCGGGGGACCTGGAGTACCGGCTGCCCGTGCGGCGGGACGACGAGTTAGGGGATCTGGCCACGTCGTTCAACAAGATGGCCGCCGAAGTGGGCGGGGTGCAGGCCAAGATCGAAGAGCAGGTGCGGCGCAAGACAGCGGAACTGGAACGGGTTCACAAGACGCTTTTGCACTCCGAGAAAATGGCCTCCGTCGGGAAACTGGCGGCCACGGTGGCGCACGAAATCAACAACCCGCTGTTCGGTATTCTGACCTATGCGCGGCTGGTGCTCCGAGAGATTCTGAAGCACGAAATACCGGGGCGCGACGATCTAGTCGAGCAGTTGCAGACGATCGAGCGTGAGAGCAAACGCTGCGGCGAACTGGTGAAATCGCTGCTGACGTTCTCGCGTCAGGCGCCCAGCATTCGCGAGCCGAACGATTTGAATACCGTGGTCCACCGCGCCGTGGTGCTGGTGCAGCACAAGCTGGCGATGCAAAACATCGAACTGCAGGAAAAGCTGGGAACCGACATGCCGGCGGTAGCCTGCGACGCCAACCAGATCCAGCAGGTGGTTTTGGTGCTGATGATGAATGCGGCGGACGCCATGCCGAAGGGTGGAAAACTCCGGGTGGCGACGGAATTCGACGGGGACATGGAGCAGGGCGTAGTGCGCGTAAAGGACACGGGGTGCGGCATCCCGGCGGAGGTGATGCCGCACATCTTCGATCCCTTTTTCACTACCAAGGAAGACCAGAACCGGACGGGACTGGGGCTGGCGGTGGCGCACAGCATCGTGCAACAGCATGCCGGCGACATTTTGGTGGAATCCACGCCGGGCAGCGGGACCGAATTTCGGATCGTGCTGCCGATGGCGGCGGTAGCGGTTGGGGTGAATCAGTGAGGGTGAGCAAATCAAGCTCGAGCCAGTGCAGGCTCGGGAATGGAACGGGAGGAACCGATGGCAACGGCCATAGAGCCAACGTCTGCAGTCAAGACCAAGGGCAAAATACTGATCGTCGATGACGAATTGGTAGTGCGGGATTCGTTGGGTAAGTGGTTTACCAGCGAAGGCTTCTCGGCCAAGCCGGTGGGCGGCGCGCGGGAGGCGCTGGATGCCATCCAGCACGCGGAGTACGACATCGCCTTGCTCGACATCAAAATGCCGGGAATGGACGGCATGGAACTACAAGCCCGTTTGCGCGAGGCCGATCCGGACCTGACGGTGATCATCATGACCGGCTATGCGTCGGTGGACACCGCGGTGCAGGCTCTGAAACTGGGCGCCTACGATTACATCACCAAACCCGTCGATCCGGACGAGCTTTCGCACCTGGTGGGTAATGCCCTGGAGCACAAACGAGTGCGCCGGGAAGTAGTCCGGCTGCGCGAGAATCTGCAGGAGGCTGCACCCGGAACGGAGTTGATCGGGAAGAGCCCCGCCATGCGCAAGGTGGTGGAACTGATCGAGATGGTGGCCCCCACCGAGGCCACCGTTCTGATCACCGGCGAAAGCGGCACCGGCAAAGAGGTAGTGGCCCGGTCGATCCACACGGCGAGTCCGCGCCGTTACATGCCGGTTGTGACGATCCACTGCGGGGCGCTCACCGAAACCCTGCTAGAAAGCGAGCTTTTCGGCCACGAGAAAGGCGCCTTCACCGGCGCCCAGTATCGCAAGAAGGGCAAATTCGAAGTGGCCGATGGCGGCTCGGTGTTTCTGGACGAAATCAGCGACATCAGCCTGCGCACGCAGACGGACCTGTTGCGGGTATTGCAGGAAAAGGAGATCGTGCGGGTGGGCGGGAACCAGCCCATCAAGGTGGATTTCCGCTGCATCGCGGCGACCAACAAGAATCTGGAATCGCTGGTGAAAGCGGGTTCGTTCCGGCCAGACTTATATTACCGGCTGCACGTTTTCTGCATCGATCTGCCTCCGCTGCGCGACCGCCGCGAAGACATTCCGCTGCTGGTGAATCATTTTCTGACCAAGTTCTGCATGGCCACGAGCCGGCCCATTCCACAGATTTCCCCGGAGGCGTTGGATACGCTGATTGCCTACGACTGGCCGGGTAACGTCCGCGAACTGGAGAACGCGGTGGAGCGCGCGTTGGTGGTGGGCCGCTCGAATGAAATCCGCCGCTCGGACTTTTCGTTCCAGTTTCAAGCCGACGAGCCGCGCGGCGGCAAGACGTTGGAAGACATGGAGCGGGCGCACATCGAGCGCATCTTGCGGGAGACGCAGCACAATCTTTCGCGGGCGGCGCGCATTCTGGATATCGATCGCACGACGTTGTATAACAAGCTGCGGCGCTACGGACTGCGGTGAAACCGATTCATCTCATCCCGCTGGAACTAAAGGCAGGCGGCGGGCCCGGCCGTAGTGTAGCTCCGAGGTTCAACGATCTGGAATATCTGGCGGCAACCCTGGCGCGCACGTTTCAGACCCCTTGCCGCATCCGGCCGGAAACTCTCGATGTGGCGTTTGCACTCGACGAAAACCGAGGGCAATACTATTCCACCGCCATCGTCCAACGCCTGGAGCGGATGGCCGATCCCGATGCGCGGGTGTTGGGAGTTACGCCCTGCGACCTGTTCGTTCCGGTGCTGACCTTCGTGTTCGGCGAGGCACAGCTGGACGGCAACTGCGCAGTAGTCTCCACGGCGCGCTTGGAGGAAGAGTTCTACGGCATGCCGGCGCGCAACGATCTGCTGCGAGAGCGGCTGGTGAAGGAGGCCGCGCACGAATTGGGCCACACCTTCGGACTCCGGCACTGCGCGGACTGGCGTTGTGTGATGGCATCGAGCCACGCGGTGGAGCGGCTGGACCTGAAAGGCGCCGAATTCTGCGACGCCTGCCGCAAGCCGGTCATGCAAAACGGCCGGCGGTTTTTCTAGCCAGACGCGCTGTATTTTGCGCGCTCCCCGTTCACACCGCTGCGCCGGCGAGCGACTGGTACGGGCGCCCTACTTCCTGCGCGTCCACCACCGCCATGGCCGCCACATTCACGATATCGTTCACTTCCGAGCCCCGCTGCAGGACGTGGACCGGTTTGGTCAAACCGGCCAGCAGGGGGCCGATCAACTCCGCGCCCCCGATGCGCTGGAGCAGTTTGTAGGCGATGTTCCCCGACTCCAGGTTAGGGAAGATGAGCACGTTGGCGCCGCCCCTGAGAGTGCTGAAGGGATAGGTTTCTTCGATGATCTGCGGAACGACGGCTGTGTCGGCCTGCATCTCTCCGTCGATCATCAGCAGCGGAGCGCGGCGGCGCACCAGTTCCACCGCTTTCCGAATCTTGAGCGCGAGGGGATGCTTGGTGCTGCCGAAATTGGAGAACGACAGCATCGCCACGCGCGGTTCCTTGCCGAAACGGCGGGCCTTTTCGGCCGCCATGATGGCGATCTCGGCGAGATCTTCGGCATCGGGATCGATGTTCACGGTGGCGTCGGCAAGGAAAAAGATGTCGCTCCTGGCAGTGATCAGCACATAGACTCCCGCCACACGCCGAAGCTCGGGCCGTACGTCGATCACCTGAAGCGCCGGGCGGATCGTGTCGGGATAGTGTGTGGTGAGCCCTCCAATCAGTGCATCGGCATCGCCGAGGCGCACCATCAGGCTCCCGAAGGTCACAGGATTCAGGATGATCTGCGCCGCCTCGGTGCGTGTGACGCCCTTGCGCTGACGCAAGCTGAAGAACTCTTCGGTAAATATGCCGCGGCGCGCGGATTTGTGGGGATCGACAATCTGCAAACCTTCGGTGTGCAAGTGCAGTTCTTCCGCCATGGCCTGGATGCGCGCCTCGTTGCCCAGCAGAATCGGGGTGGCGATCTTTTCGTCGATCAGAATGTGCGCGGCGCGGATGATTTTACTTTCCTCGCCTTCGGGGAAGACGATGCGCTTGGGAGCAGTCTGGGCCTTGTGAATCAGGGCGCGCATGACGCCGTGCGCCGTGCCGAGACGGCGCTCCAGTTCTTCGCGGTACTGCGCGATATCCACTGGCTTTTGAGCCACGCCGGTGTCCATGGCGGCTTGCGCCACCGCGGAGGCTTCCCAGATCAGCACGCGGGGATCGAACGGTTTGGGGATGATGTACTCGCGGCCGAACTCGATACGGTCGACGGAGTAGGCGCGGAGCACGGAATCGGGCACGTCTTCCTTGGCTAGCGAGGCCAGGGCGCGAGTGGCCGCGAGTTTCATTTCGTCGTTGATGGTGGTGGCGCGCACATCGAGCGCGCCGCGGAAGATGAAGGGGAATCCCAGAACATTGTTTACCTGGTTGGGGAAATCCGAGCGGCCCGTGGCCACGATGGCATCGGGGCGGGCTGCCCGCGCGGCGTAATAACCGATTTCGGGATCGGGATTCGCCATGGCGAAGATGATCGGGTCGGGCGCCATCTGCTTCACCATCTCGGGAGTTACCGCGCCGGCGGCCGAGAGCCCGAAGAATACATCGGCGCCCACCAGTGCCTCGGCGAGAGTGCGGGCCGCGGTGGTGGACGCATAGCGCGCTTTGTAAGCGTTCATGTGCTCGGTGCGGCCTTCGAAGACCACGCCCTTGGTGTCGCACATGACGATATTCTCGCGGCGAACGCCCAGCTTGATGTAGTGCGCCGCGCAGGAGATGGCGGCGGCGCCCGCCCCATTGAACACGATTTTGATGTCGCCGATTTTTTTGCCGGTCAGTTCCAAGGCGTTGAGCAAGCCGGCGCCGGAGATGATGGCGGTGCCGTGCTGGTCGTCGTGGAAGACCGGAATTCTCATCGTCTTTCGCAGCTCTTCCTCGATGTAGAAGCACTCCGGCGCCTTGATGTCTTCGAGGTTGATTCCGCCAAAGGTGGGTTCGAGCATGCGGCAGGCGGCGATGATCTGGTCGGGATCCGACGCGTTGAGTTCGATGTCGAACACGTCGATGTCCGCGAAGCGCTTGAACAGCACGCCTTTGCCTTCCATTACCGGCTTGCCGGCCAGAGCCCCGATGTTTCCCAGACCAAGAACGGCGGTGCCATTGCTGACCACGCCAACCAGGTTCCCTTTCGCGGTGTATTGATAAGCGAGGCTGGGATCGCGCTCGATTTCCAGGCACGGGACGGCAACGCCGGGCGTGTATGCAAGGCTGAGATCGCGCTGCGTGCGGCAAGGCTTGGTGGGGGTAACCGACACTTTGCCCGCGGGAGATGTGGAGTGGTATTCCAAGGCATCTTCTGGCCGGATTGTCATAAAAAATCTCTCTTTCAGAGATAATTATATCTGTATATCCCCAATTAACACACCTTATTGGTGGTGGATGCGCTCTCCTGAAAACCGGAATCCGGCGCCGGAATCGCTATCCCCGGACTTTTCGATGGGTGGGAGCAAAGCAAGAGCTGTCCGCATTTTCGCCGGGACTGGTCATGCGTGGCCGGTTCTGCGGTGGTTTCGTACCGACGGCGGGCGTAAAATGCCGGTTCTTTCGCGGTGTTTGGCGGCGTGCGGCGCGATCCCGGAACCACCCCAGCCGGACGGAACCAACTCGGAGACTGCCGATCGCCGGTAGACCGTTAGAGCGCGGACATAGCGTTCGGCGCAGCATTCCACAATGCGGCGGGCCGCTTTCATGCGGTGCTGCCATCTGTCCCTGGTGCAGGTCGTGCTCTTTCGGGCACGCAGTTCCCGCTCTTCGGCGAGCGCTTCAAAGAGGCGGTCACCGGCTTTCAGAAGCTCTGAGTGGCATTGAGCAGAGTTCATTTCCCTATGGGCAAATCCCTGTACAGCCAAGATAAGCCTCGGCGTCCATTCTGTCATCGCCAGAAGCTACGATCCCGGGCCCCTCAGAATTGGGGATACGGGCGTTACCCAAACCCACAAAGAATTACTCGCAGAAGCAGCTGCCGGAACGCTCCAAAACCCCGGTTGCGGTTCCAGGATCAGTGTGGATTTTACAAATGTATCGTCGGGGGACGCGAATTCGTTTCCATGGGCACGTCCGGCTCCGGCCCTCCCACAAGCGGTGCATTGCGGTAGCATCATCGATGAATGAACAAGATATCGAGAATTGGGGTTGCCAAGCCGGCGAAGGCCGACTCGAAACCCGTTACTGTGGTGATCGTTGACGATCATCCAGTGGTTCGCGAAGGTCTTAACGCCATGATTTCAGCGGATGCGGGCATTCAAGTTCTGGCAGAGGCGGGCACGGGCGTGGAAGCCCTTGCGGCAATCGAGCGGTGGCGCCCGATGATCGTTTTGATGGACCTGCTGCTGCCGGATATCGCCGGATCCGAAGTGATCCGGCAGGTTTGTGCCGGCTCGTCGGATACGGCATTCCTCGTTTTAACCACGCTCTCGGGCGATGAAGAGATTTATCGCGCTCTCGAGGCCGGGGCCCGCGGATATTTATTCAAGGATATGGCGCGAAAGGAGTTAGTGAGAGCCATTCGGGACGTCGCGGCCGGCAAGCGGTATATTCCTCCCGCAGTCGGCAGCCGGATTGCGGAAGCGCTCCCCAGGATGTCCCTTAGCACGCGAGAAGTGGAAGTGTTGCAGGGGATTGCGGCGGGCTGGCGGAACAAGGAGATCGCCGTTCAACTGGCGGTCTCCGAGTCCACCGTTAACGCTCACGTCAAACACATTCTGGAAAAACTCCATGCGTCCGACCGGACACAAGCGGTAACTACCGCTCTGCGCCGGGGAATCATCAGGCTATGAATCCCCGGTTGGATCGCCGGAAGCTTTAGAGCTGTTGGAGGGCCTCGCCGTCGTCTGCGAATTCGTCCTGTCCCACCATCCAGTTGTAATCCAGGTCTGCGCCCATCAGGGCGATTCCCAAAATCACGTCTTCGGCCTTGCCGACAGTATTCAGGTTCGGTTTTTCGTACATCGTTCTCTCCTTTGAAATTGTTGAATCGAATGTCTTTGGAATGGTCTAAAAGCGTTCCAGCACCAAAAGCCGCGCCTGGTACGCCGGTGAATCGTTGGCCACTCTCCCCTCCACCTCGACCCAGGCATGGCTGAAGAACGGAGCGGCGCGGAAGCCGATTACCACTTCGGCCGGGATTTTGTGGCGCCGCATGATTCGCGCCGTAACGATCGCGCGCTGCAGGCAGCGAATCGGCTTCCAATAAAACGGGGCGATTGACCGCAGGGCCTGGCAGATTTGCCTTTGCCGATCAGCGTCGGCGGTTCCAGGCCGGGCTGCCTCGCGAGGGCGCACGCCTTCCAAACCCCGGCACCGAAACAGCAGGTCATAACGAAGCAGTTCCCACGCAACCTGGGCGTATAAACGTATGGCAGGCATATCAGTTTGCATCCGGTACCAGCAGCCCTTCCGCCGCCAGCTGCGCGATGAAATCCGCGGCGTCATCGCGAGCCGCTCCGGCGGGTACATGAAACTCGCTGCTGATGGATTCAGCGATGCGTTCGAGAGGCCAGCGGTCCACCGCGGCGTTCCAGATTATGGCGCCGGCGCGATTGGCGGAAAAAACGGTTCCGCGTGAGAGGTTGATGAGTACTAACCCCTCGGAGTGCTGCGACGCCTTGACGCCAGGCGCAACTCGAAAACCTGACCGTAGCGGGAGCGATCGTGGCGGTTTCTGTTTACCGTGGATTCTTAGAAAACTCAACATAAGACCCTTTGCTTCCAATGGACTGTCTGGTAGAGTCTTAAGATTAAGCGACGCGCGATTTTTTGCCGACACGAAATTCAATTATGATTTCGTAGCTTTTCATAGCAATTGCAAGATAGTTGACGCAGCCGCCGGTTATCCTGAAATTCGCATGTTGGGTTGGCGCAATGTCTCCGTTTGGTGGGTGCTCATCCTGATAACCGCGCCAGTATTGCGCGCTGTAAACCCGAATCTTTCCCTCCGCCAGTACCTGCACACCAGTTGGACGCAGGAGGAAGGCATCGCTTTGCCTCCCGTCCAGTCGCTCGCCCAGACGTCTGATGGCTATCTCTGGCTCGGCACCAACCGGGGCCTGATTCGATTCGATGGAATGCGGTTCGTGGATTGGTCGCCGGTTTCCGGTCCGGAATTGCCGGCCTTAGCGGTCGGGCGGCTGTGCGCCGGCTCTCTCGGAGGGCTTTGGATAGCCACCACCGCGGGACTGTGCCGCCTGGAGCGCAGCCGGATCGCCCGCTTTCCCGAGAGCGAGAAAGGGTGCCGCGTGATCGCCTCGATGGCGCAAGACGGGACGGAACGGCTCTGGGCGATCAATTCGTGCGCCGGGGGCACGGTTTTGCACCGTGTCGCGCCGGCTGGAAAATGCGAAACCTTCGGGACTCGCGACGGCTTGCCGGATCAAAAGCTGCGGGCGATCCTCGAGGACCGTCAAGGACGAATCTGGATCGGCACCGATAGAGCGGTTTGCCGATGGTCGCCGGGCGAGCGGGCGGTTTGTACGGCAGGCCCGGCGCTCAACGTTTCGGCGCTTGCCGGGGGAGCTCACGGCGAACTGGTGGTTTCCGACGACACGAAAAGTCAGGTATTTCGCCTGGCGGACGGATTGTTATCGCCCATCAGCCCGCGGATTCCCGACTCGGATTTTACGAAAGCCATGATTGTGGATCGCGATGGCAACATCTGGATTGGAACCGCGGGACAGGGGTTGATTCGAATTCGTGAGAAGCGGGTGGACCGGTTCACCCGCGACGATGGCCTTTCGGGCAACTTCGTCAGCGGTTTGATCGAAGACCGCGAGGGCGACATTTGGATTGCGACGCAACGCGGCGTGGACCGCATTCGCGATCCCAAGTTCCAGCTCTATACGAAAGCCAATGGTCTGTCGAGCGAATTGATCGATACGGTTTACGCGGGAGCGGATGGCGCCGTTTGGATCGGCACCAGCGGTGGGGGGATCGATCGCCTGCTGGGAGACCAGGTAAGCGTCTATGCACGGCCGGCGGGACTGCCGCACGCGACCGTGCTGGCCACGTATGAAGACGCGGGCGGCCGCCCTTGGGTGGCGACCCCGGCGGGCGTGGCGGTCTGGCGAACCGGCCGCTTCTCCGAAGTTCTGACGGCCGGTGGCGAGCATCTGAGCAACGTCTTTAATATCGTCGGAGACGCTTCCGGAGCGGTGTGGTTGGCCGACAGTAAGCTGGGTGTATTTGCCGTCCGTGGCGGGGTGGCGCGTGCGTTAAGTCTGCCGGCGGGGGACAGCGCCGACGTCGTCAGCCTGCTGATCGCTCGAAATGGAGAGATCTGGTTGGGACACCAGCGCGGCGGCATCACGGTATTAGCCCCCGATGGCGCCCGGCAGTATGAGACTCGCGACGGATTAGCAGGCGGACTGGTACGCACTCTGTACGAGGACGCGGAGGGAAACATCTGGGCGGGAACCGGTGGCGGTTTAAGCAGGTTTCGCAAGGCGCATTGGACCAACTGGACAACCGCACAAGGTTTGCCGGAGGGCGAGATTCAAGGCATTGTCGAAGATGAGGCTGGCGGCCTGTGGCTGCTGACGCCCGCCGGTGTCCTGCGAGTAGCGGTGAGCAGCCTGGATCCGCCCGTAAAGACCCTGCAATTCGCTCTGTATGGTCCGACGGAAGGCTTGCGTCTCGGCACCAGCATGACGAATCCACGGCTCTCACGGTCGCGCGACGGACGCATATGGGTTGCCACCGAAGACGGCATGGCCGCAATCGATCCGGCACGACTGAAGAAGAATCCGGTCGCGCCTTCGGTGGTCATCGAGCAGGTGACTGCCGACGGCAAGAACTATGATCCGGCGGCGGGCGCCGAAATCGCATTTCGCGGCCACGATCTGCAGATCGTCTACACCGGCATCAGCCTGATGGTGCCGGAACGGGTGCGTTTCCGCTACCGGCTGGAAGGCGCGGACACGGCCTGGAACGAAGCCGGTTCGCGGCGGAATGTGGCTTACATGAACCTGCCGCCGGCGCATTACCGCTTCCACGTGATCGCGTGCAATAACGACGGTTTATGGAACAACGCCGGCGCGGAGTTCGCATTGCGCGTGGATCCGTACTTTTACCAGACCAGATGGTTCGCGTTCCTGTGCCTGGTTTCCGTGGCGCTCACCGCCTGGTTCGCCTACCAGCTCAACATGCGCCGGGTAGTATCCCGGCTGCAATTGATCACCGCGGAGCGCATACGCTTCAGCCGCGAACTCCACGATTCTCTGCTCCAGGGATTTTCGGGCGTGGCGTTTCTCCTGGAAGCCGCCGAGCGGCTCTTCGAGACCGCTCCGGAGCGCGCCAAACAGCAACTGGATCGCGCGGTCGAACAGGCGGACCAATCCCTTCGCGAAGCCCGCGAAATGATCTCCAGCATGCGGATACGGGCGCTTGAAAATCACTCGCTGGCGGAGGCGCTTCGGACTACGGCCACCCAAATGGCATCGGATTTGCCCGTAGAACTGCAATTTGAAGTCAAAGGCCGCGCGGTACCCGGTCCTTATAACGTGGAAGCAAATCTGTTCCTGCTGGCGCGCGAGGCTGTCACCAACGCTTTGCAACACGCGGAGGCCAAACATATTCGGCTGGAATTGTGTTACACGCCGAAGGAATTGCGCCTGACGGTGCAAGACGACGGGATAGGTTTCGACCCCGACCAGGCGATGGAGAAAGCCGGCCACTGGGGATTTCGCGGCATGCGCGAAAGAGCGCGGGTGATCGGCGCCCGCTTCCAGGTGAACAGCGCGCCGGGGCGCGGCGCCACGATCGAAGTTGGGGTGGGCGCCGGGTGGAAGAAATGATCGGCAAACCCCCGGCAACGCACCGCTCCCGCGGTCCTGGCTGTTTAGGACACCGCGATTTCCGGGTGGTGAGGCAATGGAGGCGAGGAGGAGTGAGTAGCCATCCGCGCTCGCAGCCAGAATTCCAGCAGCAGGATCTGGCGCAATTGGGTTTCATTGCAGTCGAGGCCCTGAGTGAACTTCTGGAGGCGGTTTGTGAAGCTCTGCGGCTCCACAAACCCGCGTTCCACCACCTGAATTCTGCCGCCTGCCTGGAGCAAAGCCGCCGCCGAAGGCATGAACGCCTCGCGATAAGCGGGCGTGTACGAGCCTTTCGATCTTCGGCCGAGCACCGCCGGTGGCAGGAGCCCGGCAAAAGCCCGCCGCATCAGACGTCTCGGCTCGCCCGGCGCGACCACGATGTGGGCGGGAATAGCCAGCATGAACTCCACCAACGGCCGATGCGAATAAGGATGAGAGTAGGAAATATGCTCGAGGGTTTCCGGCGTTTGCAGCCGGCGCGATTGCAGCACGGCCGCGGCGAGGCGGAAGCGGGCGCGCCGTCCCGGAGGGGCGTCGCGGACAGAGCTTTCGGCCGTCAGGTTTTCTTCTTCGCCCGCAATACGGGCGCGAAAAGCTTGCGTCAGCGATTCTTCGGAACTCCCGGCCGCCGCGCCCACGGAGGCTTCCGGCTGAATCGGTGGAATCCAGGAGCCGTAAGTCTCGCGGATCGCCCGCCCTAGGATGGGATAGACCGGCGTCTGGATGGCGCGAGCCCACTGGTAGGCATTGCGAGCAGCGCTCACAAATCGACCGTGAGCGAGGTGTTCCGCCACCTGGCCGGTGTCGTCATGGGTGTTCCCCATGATCAGATCGCCAAACTGCCCGGTGAGCAGGACGCCCGATCCGAGCGCCGCCATGCGGTTCGCTAGGGTTTCATACCGTGGCTCCCAGAACGCCGGCGTCGTCCCCATGCGATCTCCCACAGCGGGATTCTGGTTGAGGTCTAGGTGGCAGGCGGTTACATCGCAGGCACGCTCGACCTCGCGGAAGAACCGCTCGTCCGGCGAGTTGGCCTGAAGGTAACTGAAGGTGACCAGTTGCGGTGTGCGACCCGGCATCTCGCGGCGCAGGCGGTCCGCCATGCAAACCACCGAAGAGGAGTCGAGACCGCCGCTCAGCTCGGCACAAACCGGGGTGCCCGCCGGGAGCCTCACTTCCACGGCTTCGCGAAACAGTTCCAGCAGCCGCTCTCCATACTGTTTTTCGTCCCGATACCGGATCTGCTCATGGATGGGCAGCGTCCAAAAGGCGCGATCGGCGATTCCGTCCCTGCCGATTGAGAGTGCGTGGCCGGCAGGCACCGGAACGATACCGGCATAGGGAGTTCGTCCCGCGGCGCTTCCCAAGGCCAGAAAACCGGCGACATACCCATCGTCGAGTTCCGAAATGCCGGTCCAGTGAACCAGGTCCGCCAGAGAGGTAGACCAATACAGGGATTGAGACCCGCGGTAGTAATAAAGGGGCCGGATTCCGGCATAGTCGCTGGCGAGCACGATGCGCCTGCGATGGGAGTCCCAAATGCAAATACTCCAGTCGCCAACTACGTGGCGGAAGAAATCGGCGCCGCTCTTCCGGTAGCCGCCCAAAATCAGTTCGGGGTCCGGGCAGCCGGGGCCGAGGCTGGTTTCAACGGCCAGATCCTTTCGGTTGTCGAGCCTTCCGTCGCAAAGGCAGATGCTTCCATCGGACGCTTGGAACAGTCCGCTGCCCCGGGAAAATCTCGAGGTGGCCGCGCCACCCAGGAGCAGTCCCGTCTGCCGGCACGTTTGGGGGTTAAAGCAGCCGGGACTGTCCAGGGTCGTCCGCACCCGGTCCTGGTCTTGCGAAGAAGGAGTCCGAGTGTCGAAATTGTAAATACCGCAGAATCGGCTCACCGCGGCCCCCGGAGAGATTGCTCGAAAGCGTAAAAATCGCGCAATCTTCCATGGGCGAACTCACACGACTGCAGAACCAGGCCGAACACCGTCTCGATCTCCTGGGCGTCGCGCGGGGCATAGACGGTAAGCAGAGAAGTGAAGATTCCCGAAAGAGCGACCGGATGAGGTTCACCCCAGCCGAGGCGTACCACTTCGGTGCGCAGGAATTTCGGAAGCGTCAAGTGAATGCTGCCCTCCGGCAACGGATGGATGTGACAGAACTCGTGTCCGTCGATAAATGCTTCGGGCGGGCCGAGGGCGCACGCATCGGCGAGGTAGAGAGCGTGGCAGACCGGGGACGCCATGCGGCTTTGTTTGGACCGGACACAGGGAATGTCCAGGCATCGCGCCACGAATTCATTCATCGTTTCGGCTGGAGGCAACTGGTCAAACTGAATATGAGGAATGGCGGGTGGCATTCGGGGCCGCCTGCCGGCTCTCGATTGCGGCAGAACAGTTACTTTGGTAAGCATCGCGATAGCGGGCATTTGAATAGCGTCCGGGCCACAGATCCATACAGTGTAAGACCGTCCCCGGCCTTGCGTAATCGCCTATTCTGCCGATTTTGTAATAGTCAAATCTGATAATTCGTGCGTCGGTCCAATCGCTCACCGGAGGTCCGGAGGCCGATATTTGAGATAATAAGGCCGTGATGAAAAGCGCAATCGTTCTTTTCATATTTGCTCTGATAGCCCGGGAATCAGGTGCCCAACAGGTGAATATTTGGCTCACAACGGACGACCAGATGGCGCTGCTTCAGCCGCAACCGGCGGTTCGGTTCGCCGGGGGCGCGAATGCTTCGGTTCCCATGCTGGTGATCGACGACCTCGCCGGGCATCAGACCGTGGAGGGTTTCGGCGCGTCCATGACCGATTCCGCCGGGTATCTGCTGAATGAAGTGTTGCCGGCGGCGAATCTGCCGGCGGTGATGCAGGCTTTGTTCGATCATAAGAAGGGGATCGGCATCAGCTTCCTGCGCAATCCCATGGGCGCTTCCGACCTGGCGCGGACAATCTATTCCTATGACGATCAACCGGCGGGAGCGACCGACCCGAATTTGGCTTCGTTTTCGATTTCCCACGACCAGGCGGACATTCTGCCCTTGCTCGTCATGGCCAAGAACATCAATCCGCACATCAAAATGATGGGCAATCCGTGGAGCCCGCCGGGTTGGATGAAAACCACCGGTTCGATGATCGGCGGATCGCTCAACGCTTCGGCTTACACTGCGCTGGCGAGCTATTTCGTCAAATATCTGCAAGCCTACGCGGCGGCTGGCGTGCCCGTGGACTATATTTCGCTTCAGAACGAGCCTCTGAATGTGCCCACCAACTACCCCGGCATGTCCATGAGCAGCACGGAGCAGCTCAACTTTCTCCAGAATTATATGCTTCCGGCGCTGAAAGCGGCCAATCTGGCGACGCGAGTGCTGGTTTACGATCACAACTGGGACACGCCGGGTTATCCCGAGACGGTGTTGAGCGGCTCCGGTATTGCCTCCTCGCCTGCCGTGGCGGGCACGGCGTGGCACTGGTACGGAGGTCCTCCGGGCGCCATGACCACCCTCCACAATCAGTTTCCCGCTCTGGGAAATTACGTGACGGAGGCATCCGGGGGCACCTGGATAGCGGACGAAGTGAAGACCGACTTCGAAATGATCGTGAACTCGATGCGTAATTGGGCGAAGTCTTACGTGAAGTGGGGGCTGGCGCTCGACCAGAATCGCGGTCCCTACGACGGGGGCTGCAATACCTGCACACCCTTGGTAACGGTTAACTCGCAGAGCGGCGCGGTAAGTTACCCGATCGATTACTACACGCTCGGCCACTTTAGTAAGTGGGTGATGCCGGGATCGACTGAGGTCTGGTCTTCCAATGCGCCGGGCTTGATCGACGCGGCGTTTGTCACTCCCGAGCGCACGCTGGTTCTGGTGGCGTACAACGACTCGGCCATCAGTCAAACGTTTCAGGTATGGTGGCGCGGGCGGTCGTTCAGCTACACGCTGCCGGCGCTGGCGGGCGCGACGTTCACCTGGACGGATCCGGAAATTCCAGTTGCCGGACGGCGGCCTGGAATCGGCGCGATCCCCGAATACAGCATCGCCGCCGCGCAGCAGATTCAGGCTTCCAGTTATACGCAAATCTCCAATCTGCAATCGGAACCGTGCACCGATACGGATAATGGATTCGACATCGGCTATGCCGCCGACGGCAGTTGGCTGGAATACGACAACATCGATTTCGGCAGTGGCCTAAGCGCGGTGGATGTGCGATGGGCGAGCGCGGGATCGGGCGGGACGTTGGAGTTCCACCTCGATAGTGGTTCGGGCCCGATGATCGCGCAAGGGAGTTTGCCGGTTACGGGCGGATGGGAAACATGGCAGACCTACCCGATGGCAGTCTCCGGCGCGCAGGGGGTGCATAAGTTGTATGTGGTGTTTCATGGGACTACCACCTCGTTAGGGAA
>DATJMA010000155.1:0-131686 GCA_035509055.1 Bryobacteraceae bacterium
ATCGTTCCGACGCACACCATTTCGCAGGACATCAACTGGAACAAATCGGGTCACGATATGCGCTTCGGAGCGGTCGCCCGTTTGATCTCCAACCGGTCCAACAGCTACGCCCACTCTTTCAGCAGTTCCACGTCGAACCCGAGTTGGATCAAGGGCACCGGGTCGGATTTCACGCCGGCATCGCTGAGTATAGCGAGCGGCGACAAGCAGACTTACCAGTACGCCATGGCCGCGGTTCTCGGGCTCGAATCGGAGGGCACCGCCGACTATAACTACAACGTGGACGGCACGCTGATTCCCATGGGCGCACCGGTTGCCCGTGATTTTGTAAATCACGAAGGCGAGATGTATGCGCAGGACACGTGGAAGGCCACGCGCAATTTGACGGTGACCGCGGGCCTGCGCTTCTCCATCGAGCCGGCGGTGTATGAGGCCAACGGGCAGCAGGTCTCGCCGAGCATTCCGTTCTCCACTTTTCTGAACACGCGGGAAACTCTGGCGGCGGAAGGCCTGTCGCAGTCGGGGGTCGGGCTGGTGAGTTTTGTCCCCGAGGACAAGGGCGGGCGGCCATTCTATTCGGAGCACTACAACTGGTCGCCGCGCGTCGGACTGGCTTATTCTCCGCATTCGAACAGCGGCCCCAGCAAGTTCTTATTCGGCGGGCCGGGGAAGACGGTGATACGCGCCGGCGCGGGCATGTACTACGACGAGATGGGACAGCCGCTGGCGCAGACAGTGAATGCCAATGCGTTCGGTCTGGCCACCACGCTCACCACACCACCCAACGTGCTGACCACCTCGGAGTTGCCGCGATATACCACGTTCTATACGGTGCCGGCCGCGCTGGTTCAGGCTCCCGGACCCTCCGGGTTGGGCGCGCCGTATCCCAGTTCGGGCGCGGGATCGTTCGCCATCACCAGCAGTCTCGACGATCAGTTGAAGGCGCCCTACACGATCAACCTGAACTTCAGCATGGGGCGCGAGTTCGGGCATGGATTCTTCGTGCAAGCAGCCTATGTCGGCCGGCTTTCGCGCCATACCCTGACCGACCGCGACATGGCGGCTTACACCAACCTGAAGGACCCAAAGAGCGGCCAGGATTTCTTCACCGCCATGACTCAACTGGCCACCTTAGTGGATTATAACGGCGTGGCCGTGGCCAACCTGCCCAAGATCCCGTTCTTCGAAAACATGTGGCCGAATGCCGCCGGCGGCGGCTATACCTCGACGCAGATCTGGGCGCTCGACTACATCGAGAACCAGACGCAGGGGGATTTCTCCGACGTGCTCAACGATTTCGACAACGCCGCCAACTGCAATCCTACGCATAGCGTCCTGAGCGGGAGTACCGTGGAACAAGTAGCTTGCGGACTCTATGGCCCCTGGATGATGTTCAACCCGCAGTTCTCCGCTCTGGCCGCGTGGAGCTCGATCGGCAAGGGCGACTACCACGCTCTGCAATGGAACGTGCGCAAGCAAATCGGCGCGCTGACTCTCGATTTCAACTACACGTTTTCAAAGTCCATCGACCTCGGTTCAGCGCGCGAGAGCGACGCCGGTACCGGGTCGGCCAATTTCACGGGTAACGCCGACTTTGTGCAAAATGCCTGGAATCCGAGCCAGATGCGCGGGGTATCGGCGTTCGACACCACGCACCAGGCGAACGGCTGGGTGGTATACCAGATCCCGGTGGGCCGCGGACGCCATTTCGGCAGCGCCATGAGCAAAGGCGTCGACGCTGTCGTGGGCGGCTGGCAGATCAGCGGAGTGTACCGCTTCACCTCCGGGTTCCCCGTAAGCGTGCTCAACGGCCAGAGGTGGCCCACCAACTGGGAAGTGGACGCGCTGGCCACCCCGAACGGTCAACCACGGCCGGCGATCACGAACAACGCCAACGCGCCTGGTCCCGAACAGGGAGTTCCCGGAGGTCCGAACCTTTGGTCCGACCCGGCCGCGGCGTTCGCCTCCTATGGCGAGACGATGGCCGGACAGACCGGCAGCCGCAATACGCTGCGCGGCAGCGGTATTTTCAATATCGACAGCGGCTTGTCGAAGACGTTTATCATGCCGTGGTCGGAGCGCCAGCAGTTGACATTCCGATGGGAGAGCTACAACGTCACGAATAGCGTGCGGTTCGACCCGGACTCGGCGGCCATTTCGATGACGACGCCGTCGTCGTTCGGCAAGCTGTCCAGCCAATTCGGCTCGCCGCGCCAGATGCAGTTCGCGCTGCGACTGGTCTGGTAAGCGCGACGGAGCTTTGCGGGGTAGCTGAACCAGGCCGAGGCCGCAGCTATCCCGCTCCCTTCCGGGTCATTGGAAACGCCGCTTCCATGGACGCCTCGGCTTCGAGGCTTTGGCAATCGCGGCCGACGGTGGCTACCGCGAGTACCCGCCCGTTTAACTTGTAAGTGATGGCGCAGTTTTTATCTTCCAGGCTTCCCTCGATCTCGACGGCATCCCATTTCGCGGCGTGTCCCACATATCTGACGGAGACGCCATACTGCTGCGTCCAGAAGAACGGCACGGCGGCGAACCGCTCGCGATACCCAAGAATGTTCCGGGCCGCCACTTGTCCCTGGCGTTCGGCAACCACCCAGTGCTCGATGCGAACCTGCTCCCCCGAGTAGGGGTTCGGCCAGCGGGCGATATCGCCGGCGGCAAAAATTCCCGGTTCGCTGGTTTCCAGATATTGGTTCACCACGACCCCACGGTCGAGTTTCAAACCTGCTTGCGCGGCCAGCCCAAGGGACGGTTGCACCCCCGCTCCGATGAGGATCTCGCCGGCATCCACCCTGGAGCCGCTGCTCAGCGTCGCCTGTCGCCCGTCGAAGTGCGCGACCATCTCGCCCAGGTGGAACACCACCCCGTGGGATTCGTGCAGGCGCTGCAAAAAAAGACCGATTTCGCGGCCCAATGCCCGCTCCAACGGCACATGCTCAGGCGCGGCGATGTGGATCGCCACGCCGCGTTCCCGCAGCGAGGCGGCAACTTCAAGCGCGATGAAACTCGCCCCGGCAATCAGGACCTGTTTGGCGGACGCAGCCGTGCTCGCGAGGGCGCGGCTGTCGGCGAATGTTCGCAGGTAATGAATCCGCGAGGCGTCAGCCCCGGGAACGGGCAGCTGGATTGGCTCCGCTCCGGTTGCCAGCAATAATGCGCCGAAGGGATAGCTGCGGCCGTCTGCGAGCTGAACCTGCCTTCGTCTCACGTCGATGGCCGTGACCCGCGCATGAAGCAGCAGATCGATGCGCTTGCTGGAATAGAAATCGGGCGGCCGCAGCGGCATCCACTCTTCCGGAGCTTTCCCGGCAAGAAAGTCCTTCGAAAGATTGGGGCGGTCGTAAGGAGCGGCATCGTCCGCGCTGATGATGGTCACGGGGCCCTGGTAACCTTCGCGGCGCAGCATCTGCGCCGCGGACAGCCCTGCCGCGCCGCCTCCCACAATCACTACCGAATCGGGAGGTGAAGGCAGGGCCGGCTCTTTGCGATCGGGTTCTCGTTTCCCGCGGACGTAAACCGTCTGGCCGATGCGTTCGGTGCGCCAGCACGGGATGGAATCGAACGCCGGAGCGCACAACGCTTCGCCCGTCCGCAGATTGAAACTTGAGTGATGCAGAGGACATCGCAGTTGATTACCGACGATGATGCCTTCGGCGAGCGGTCCGCCGTAGTGGGGACAGCTTGCGCCGACTGCGAAGAATTCATCGCCGCGGCGCGCGAGAACCACATCCTCGCCATTCACCTCGCCTTGCATCAATCCGCCGTCCGGAAGTTGGCCGGCGATGATTCCCGCCGCGAAATCCGGCTTCCCGGAGTTTTTCATTCCAGTGCCCCCGTTGGCTATTATGGCGTGAAGCCCAAAAATGGGGGTGTGACCTGTCAAACAGAGTCGCGATCGCGAGTGTGGAATCTACCGGAACGAGTACCGTGGAGAGTTAAGGAAGTAACGCGGCTTGACTGGCGGCCGACCTGAAAGTGGAGATCCTGGCGGTTTCCACAGTGAAGGTCCATGCCGGAACCGGCCACTCTGTCCGGGGATCGCAACCCGTGCAGTCCACCACACAATCCGCGAGAACCGGGAGATCGCAATCCGGACGCGAATCGATGATAACCGGACTTCAGCTCTAAGCGGTTGAGCTATGACCGCGAAGCTGCGGCACCTTTCGTAAATCCTCGACGTCCAAAGGCAGCTTCGCCGCATTCCAAGCCGCCAGGCCACCCACCATCTCGACCAATTGCGTGACCCCATGCTGATGCAGAATGCCGGCAGCGATCGACGATCGATAACCTCCTGCGCAGTGGACCACGACCCTTCGATCGCGCGGAATTTCCGCTACGCGTTCCTGTAAATGATTCAGCGGGATGTTCACGCTGCCCTCGATATGCTGGGTTTTCCACTCATTCGGGCCGCGAACGTCGAGGAGCCAGGGCGCGTCCGCACCGGCAAACTCTTCGGCCACGAGCGGCGCGGCCATCCGCTCGGTCGGCCATACCAGATCCGGCCGCATTGCCAGCGCCTCCATTCCACCGCGCAGAAATCCGTGGACATGGTCGAAACCGATCCGCCCCAACCGCATCGCGGCTTCCGCTTCCCGGCCTGGCTCGGCGACAATCACGATGGGCTTTGCCCGGTCGAGCACCGTCCCGGCCCACGTCGCGTATTGCCCTCGCAGGCCGATGTTGATGCTCCCCGCCAGGTGCCCCTTGGCATATTCCGCCGGCTCGCGGACATCGAGAATCTGCGCGCCGGCATTTCCCATCGCCAGGACCTCGTCGAGTTCTACCGTGCGCAGGGCCTGCGCCAGGTTTCTTTCGAGGGTCGGACGCTCGCGGGTATTGAGAATCGCATCATAGGTAAAGTACGGCGGCGCGTCGGGTTGATCCGCCGTGACCAGCCGGATGAACTCGTCTTTGGACATCGGTTGCAGCGCATAATTCAGCCGCCGCTGATCGCCGAGCGTGGAAACCGTGTCGGACGAAAGCTTTTTGCCACACAGCGAGCCCGCGCCGTGCGCGGGATACACCAGCGTCGCATCCGGCAGTGGAAGGAGTTTAGCATGCAAAGAATCGTATAACTGTGCACCCAGATCGTTGGCCGTCCATCCGAGCGAAGCGCGCAAGTCGGGCCGTCCCACGTCGCCAATGAAGAGCGTATCGCCGGTGAGGACCGCGTAGGGACGTGTCGGGTCTTTGGCGGGATCGAAAACCAGAATCGAAATCGACTCGATGGTGTGGCCCGGCGTCTCCAGCACCTCGAGACTCAGTCCCGCGAGATCGAGCCGGTCACCCTGCTTCATCGCGACGAACGCATACTCGGCCTGCGCGCGCGCGCCGAGGCGGATTTCGGCGCCGCAGCGATCCCGCAATTCCAGGTGGCCGGCGACGAAGTCCGCGTGGAAGTGCGTCAGGAAGACGTGGCGGATCTGTAACTGAAATCTCTCAGCGTCGTCGAGATACTGCTGGACGTCCCGCTGCGGATCGACAACCACCGCCGTCGCGCTGGCCTCGTCCCCCACCAGATAGGAGGCGTGAGCCAGGCAACCCAGGTAGTACTGTTTGAGAATCATTTCGCCCCTCTCTAACCGGCCTGTGCCGGTTTACTTATCATACGCGGAGAGAGGGTGAACGAGCCGGGAAATCTCGCTGCTGTGAACTTCTTGAAGCGGCGCGCTTTCAGTCGAAGAATCCGCGATCTTCGGCCGACAGCCGCGCTTTGGCTGCTTCCACGCGAAAGGTCACGCCCAGACCCGGCCGGTCCCATACGTCGATGAATCCCTTCTTCATAATGGGATCCGGCAGCCCATCCACAATGTCGTACCACCATTCCGGCTGCCCCACCGGGTACTCGAAGGCGATGTAGTTCTGCGGCAGTGCGGCCGCCATATGAACGTGCGCCGCGAGGCCGATCAAGCCGTCAAAGATACCATGCGGCGCCACCAGGATGCCGTGGAGATCCGCGTACTCCGCGATCCATTTCAGTTCGGCGATCCCTCCCACGTCCTCCGGATCGGGTCCGATCACGTTGACCGCCTGTTTTTCGATGAGGTCCTTGAAATTCTCGCGCAGATAGATCTGCTCGCCGGTATGGATGGGAAGGGAAGTGCTCTGCGTCACCTCACGAAACAATTCGGCGTTGGGATACGGAGTGTAGTCGCCGGTAATGATGTCCTCGATCCAGGTGATGTGCAACGGCTCCAGGGCGCGGGCGAAGGTGATGGCATCTTTCACTGTCCAGCCGGGTCCGCAGTCGAGCGCCAGCCCGATCTCGTCGCCGAGGACCTTCTTCATGGCCTCCACGCAGGCAACGATCTCCGCCAGTCCGCGCTCCGTGAGCAGACCGCGGTCCGCATGCGGCGGGCCCGACCGCGGTTCGTCGTACCACGCATCGGGCATGGCGTGCATCATCGCCGGATTGTGAAAACCCACGGCCTGCTTGATGAGCGTGAAGCCTTCCCTGGCTTCCTTCATCTGCGCCATGTTTTCGGCGTAATCGCGCGGGGTCTGGCCGGACATGGGGAACCGGACGCCCCCGTTGTAGGCGCGCACGCGGTCGCGAATCTTACCGCCGAGGAGCTTATACACCGGCGCTCCCAGCGCTTGGCCGGCAATGTCCCAGAGAGCGATTTCGATGGCGCTCACGGCGGAGCCCCACGGTTTGAAGGCGCCCATCCTGCGGATTTTCATCATCACCCGATTGACATCGGTCGGGTCTTCTCCGATCAGGTAGTCTTTATAGAAAAGAACCATGGGTTTGAGGTACGGCTTGGCCGATTCCGCCTGTCCGTAACCCGAGATGCCCTGGTCCGTCACGATGCGTACCACTGGATTCCGGCCGATGATCGCGCACCGCAGATCGGTGATCTTCAGGGGCGGGTGCCCGGTGCGCCGTGCGGGTTCGCTTGGTTGAGCCGCCAACGTGGTGGTTGCCGCCGCCGCCGAAAGCGATCCGAGAAATCCCCTTCGCGTCCGATTCGCCACGAAGTCCTCCTTCGGACCACCAGTCTAACGCGCGGCGCAAATGGTTTTACGGAGGCCTTGCCCGGCATCTTGGTAGCCGCTCTCGTAAGCCTCAGGTTCACGCGCCGCTCAGGTGTGCAGCTTAAACCGGAACCGGCACGCCCACATCCTTCAGCACCCCGAAGGTCGTGGACAAGACCGTCCCGACGGCACTGATGTCCGCGCTATTCCTCTGCGCGAAGTCCACCGCGGCTTTGAGCTTTCCAAGGTTTGGCAGTTCCTGCTTTTCGTACGACGCCAAAGCCTGCATAGCCTCGATTTTGATGTTCCGGATGGACCCCAGAGCGGTGTTCGCCTTGTCGATTGCGGCCACCGCCTGCGATACCGCTTTCTTCACCTGCTCGGAATCTTTGCCGTCCTGCGCGATCTTATTGAGGTTGACTTTCTGCTGCTCCAGCGTCTGGTGAATCTGCGGAATGTAGAGGTCCAGTTTTTCGGCATTGGTCTTCACCATTGTGACCGGGGCCTTCAATCCCGCTACAAACGCCTTGGCTTTATCGATGGTGCCCCCGGTCTGAACGGCTTTCTTATAACTTTCCACGGCTTTGTCCAGGGCAACGATGTTCTCGTGGACCGCCTGAATCGTGGTACCGCAGTCGTGCCAGTGCCGCTTGTAAACCTTGTATACGCTCGAGAGCGCCGTAGCGCCCTTTAACACCGCGGTAAGGATCAGCGGAGCCAGCGCCCCGTGCGACGCCACCACCGCCGCGATCGCCAGTCCGGCTCCCGCCAGCACCAACACCGAAATCAGCACAATCTTCGCGACGCTCTTGATTTGCGCCTTGAGCACCTGCGCTTTGACGGCTTTGACCGCCGCGTCATAAGCCTTCAGCACGCATTCATCGCACAGCTTTTGTAATTCGGCCTGCCACACGGCGAACGCCTGCTTGAGTTGATTGTTGGCGGTTTCCACCAGTTTCTCGCGCTCCTCGATGGTGTTCTTTTGCGGAATCCGCGCTTCGGTCCAGTCCACCGCCTCCTGGACTTTCTTCATCCGCTCCGTGCTCATCGCCTGGAACTTGGGATTGAACATCTCGTCGAATTTCTTGTCGAAGAGCTTACCGAAGTCCGGCTTGCTCTGATCCTTCACCACCCGGTCGATGGCCTCGTAGGGAAACATCAGATTGAGTTTCAGTTCCGGGGTTTTGAGCATCGTGGCCTTAATGGGCGGTTTCCACGGAAGGTTACTAAAGATAACTCCTCGTGCCATTGGCATCCCCTCCTCTAAATAGCCTCTGCGCGAGCAATTCTAACATTCGATGTTTTCAACTCATAGATGACGTGAGTTAATACGGCTTCAAAGAAGAGACAGCATCCATATCCGGCGTGCAGGTTGGCGAAAAGCCGTCCGCGGATGAACGCCGGTTCAATAGGCGTTCACCCACGGCGGGATAGCGTTTCTTCTAAAGCGATCGCAGGAAATTCAACAAAGATTGTTTGAGCGAGTCGCTCAGGGAGTTGAACGCGCTGATGACGGCGTTCGCTTCCGAGGCCGCGAACTGCCCATTCGCCGGGCTGGAGTGGGCCTCGATGGCTTTGAGCAGATCGGAGGTGCGGCCGTCGTGCAGGAGGAATAGCCGTTGTCCCAGGCCCCACAGCGGCGCGGTCCGGAATTGATCCCCCGCCGCAAGTCCCTGGCTGATCTGGTCGGCCAGTCCCGGTCCCATTTTGTGCAGCGCGAAATCGGAGAACGGGTGAATGGTCTGGTTGCTGAGGGGCGCGCCAAAGGCACTCGGGCCGGTGGCGAGATTCACGGTATGGCACAGCGCGCATCCTACGGTCACGAATACACCCGCGCCGACGGCCACCGAAGCGGCCGCTGAGCCGGTTGCCGGCAGGGCGGGAGCAGGCGGCGCGAGAAAGCGCATGAAAGCCGCAAAGGCTGCCACGTCGTCGAATTCGGCTGTTCCGAGCGATCCCAAATTGAAGATGTCTTGCGGGCTGGCCGCCGGCGAGCAGTTCGCCGTATCGTCGCGCTCGTTGGGAAACACAAGGTTGGTGATCCCCATTTCGACGTTATAGGCCTCGCCCGAGAAGATCGTCAGCGATTTGTTTTGAGCTTTCCAGCCGAAACGCGTGACCGTGCCGTCGTTCGCGCTGCGATTCAACGTGCCGGAGATTCCCATTGCCGACTTCACTCCGCTGTTGGCCGCCAGATTCGCCACCAGGGTAGCGTCCGGCACGGCCTCAACCAGGCCGAGACCGAACGCCGAGGTGGGGATTCGCAGCGAGATATTGGCGGTGTTTGAGAAGTTCTCCTGGGTGACATTGCAGTTCACCGGCGCATCGGAACGGCCCGCGATCACGAAAAGGTCATGCACGCCGCCATCGGGAGCGCCGCCGGAAGTTTGGATGAAACGGGCCTCGCGCACCGGACCATTGGCCTGAATAAATGGCGGAAGTTGATTCTTCGAGTTAGCGAAGGCTACCTGCGGATTGTTGCGGGGACTCGATCCGCCGACCGCCGGTTGCGCATGGCAGGAAGAACAGGAATTGGAGTTGAAGCGCGGCCCGAGACCGTTCGGCATGACGTCTTCCACTTCCTGAAAACGGCTCTGGCCGTCCAGGAACATGGCCAGTTGGTCCGCGCTCAGGCCAGGCAGCGGTGTGCCCGCGCCGGCGGCGCCGCCGCGGGGCCCGGGATCCGCGACGGTAGAGCTTGTCGATGCGGTTGAGGCCGTCTGTTGCGCGCCGGCGACAGCACTGAGCGCCAGCGCAAGAAAAACACTTCTCCCGGCTTCCGTTTTGAATGACATGGTTAGACTCCTTACTCTGAACAGGCACACCGCACCGAAATGGTGGCGCACGAGAGAGTCGGTTCGCGAAGCGGCGCACCCAGGTTAGCCTGCCGCCCTGCGGGCAGCAGTGCCGGCGATGCGGGTTGGCTTGGCTGGCCTGGATCGGCCCTTGTGCTAGAATCGCAGCGTGTCACCACACACTTGGATCAGCTCAAAGGCGGTCCAGGTAATCGGCCCTCTCCCACGGCGGGGGCCGATTGTTTTCGGTATCACCCATCGACAGGTCGAGCGGACGTACGACTCCGATCCGATACCCGGTTCGACAGAATCACTCCTTTCCCCTCGGTGATTCTCCTGGCTGAAATTTCGATTTGCCAGTCAGAGCAATCCGACCTCCAGGAGCGGAGCGTCCGACGAAAGTTAGTCGGGTAAATCCGATCATCGGGGGCCGAAGAGATGGGACGGATTCGCTAACCCGAGCCGCCTGAGCGGGGTGGTGGTTCAATGCCCGGATGAACCCGCGAGCGCGCCTCACGCCAGCGATGGCAGCCGCGTGTAAATTGGACCGTGCCCAAAACCGGCCCCGTCCTTTTTTACACGGAGAACGGAAGCCGCCGGGCAGACTTCAGAAACCCCTTCACAACTCGCGAATCAGCCGTTCGAGCTCGCGCTTCATGGCGGCCTTTTGGAGACGCACGCGCTCGCCGTGCCCGGGCAGCACCCACTCGAAGTCGTACCCAGCCAACAGTTTGACCGATGCCACCTGCTGCCGCCACGAATACCAGCAGACATCGCGCGAGGCATTCAGCCCGCCGCGCGACCTGCTCCACCACAAATGATCGCCCGAGAACAGAAAATGCCCGTCGTGCAGCAGCGCGCAATGGCCCGCGGTGTGGCCCGGCGTGGGAATCGCCAGAAATCCCGGCTCGAGTTCCCGCGCCTCGAACCCTTCCATCACCCGCTCGGCACCGGGTTGCGCGCCGAGTTCCAGACGATGGATAAACCGTTCGGCTCCGAACCGCGCCGCGTAGCGCTCCGCGTCGGCCACATCGTCGCGATGTGTCAAAAAGATGCGCCGGATGCCGCCCATCTCCGCGAAGCGCCGCACCAGGCACTCCACATATCGCGGCGAATCGATCAGCCAGTTTCCCGACGCATGCTCAACGAAATAACTGCTGCCCCCGAACGATTTCGGCGATGCGAACCCGCAATACCAGACCCGGGGCGCCACGGGCCACGGAAATTCCCCCACCGCCGCCTTCGCCAGCCGCTTGTCCGCCGCGCCGATCGAAGCCGTCGGGCAGGCCACCAGCGCCCGGAATGCCGCCCGTTCTTCCGCCTCCTCGCGCGGCTGAAGTTTTACGTATGAGAAGCCGCCCGTCTCGCCGAACGTCGCCGGCGCAATCTGCCGGCAGGTGTCGCAGTCGATGCAGGTCGCGTCCACAAAGAACGGCCCCTCCACATTTTCCGCCAGGGAGTGTGCCCGGTCGGCCATAGTTCCAGCATGCCATATGCAGGCTATACTGAAGCCGTCGTTCCATGGACACGATCGAGATCGCCGATTTCCCAGCCGAAGGCGTCACCCTCATCCCCGTCGCCGCCGGCGATTTCTACGACCGCGCCGAAGCGATTCTGGGCGACCATGCGCCGCCGGCTCTCGATCTGGCACCTTATCTGGCGATCGTGCGCAACCAAAACCGTCGCACGGTTGTCGCCTACACCATCGCCTGGACTGTGACCCTGCGCAACAACATGAGCCGCGTCAAGTACACACAGTACAAATTCCCCGACGCGGTAGGCGGCGCGAGCGGCGGCTTTTCCATGCTCGAAGGGCGGGAAATCCGGACCGGCGAGCAGCGCCTCCACGGCCTCGGGTTCGAATTGTGGCCACCGCAACACGCCCTGGCTTTTCGCGATTACGGCATTTCCGAAGCGCGCGAATTCGGCGCCGTTACGCGGATCGAAGTCGCCCTCGACGCGGTCATCTTCGACGACGGCGCGCTTCTCGGCCCCGACCGCTCCCATCTCGCCGAGCATTTCATCGAGTTCGTGCGCGCCAAGCAGTCGGCTTATGGCGATATCCTCGAAGCGCTTGAAAGCGGGGCCGTTGAGGACGCGCTTGCCCCGCTCCGCGCCATCGCATCCTCCACGCCGCCGGGCCTGGCTATCGACCCGCTTGGCATCTACTCGCGCATGGCGGCCGAGGAAATCCTCGCGTTCAACCGCCGCGTCGCCCTGGAAGCGTTTCGCCGCACCATTCGCCGGGACCCCTTCAGCATCAGAAGACTTTCCGAAACGTCAGGTTGATCCGCACCGCTTGCGTCAGTGGATGTTCTCCCGCTTTCAGCGGCGCCACGCCGTGATAAACAAATCGCGCCGGGCCGCCCCACACGACCACGTCGCCGCTCTCCACGCGCATCCGCCGGACCGCATCCCCACGCTTTTTTCCGCCCCACAGAAACGTCGCCGGCAATCCCAGCGACACCGACACGATCGGCGACCAGGCGTCTTTCTCATCGCGGTCCTGGTGCAGCCCGAGCTTCGACCCCGCGGTGTAGCGATTAATCAGGCAGGCGTCAGGATCGTAGTTCGGGAACCCTCCTTCGGCGGCCGCACGGGCCGCGAGCGCCAGGAACCGCCGCGGAATCGCCGGCCAGGGTTCGCCGGTCGAAGGATCGTTCGCATCGTATCGATAGCCGGTGCGGTCCGAAACCCAGCCGACGCGCCCGCAATTGGTCATTGCCACCGACATCGTGAAGCCGCCCGGGGTCACAAGATGCCGGAACGGCGCGCGTTCGGCCACTCGCTCCGCATCCCGCACCAGTGCTTCCGCTTCGCCCGCCGCGAACCCGCGCAGCCAAACCGCGCCCTCTTCCAACACCTCGCGCTCCACAACACCGCCGCCGTCAAACAAAGGAGTCACTCTTCCAGCGTACTCTCGAGGTGCGCAAGCGTGTGGCTTTGGATTTGGCGGTGCGCTTCTTCGCCGCTGCACAGTTCGGCGATAGGGCGCATCTCGCGTGCGATCCACGCGGCCTGGGGCGGCAGGCTGGCGGCGCGGAGCTGCTCGTGCGCCTGCTCGACGTTGTCCACGAAGTGCGAATGGCCGGCGCGCCGGAGAACGACCATTTGCTCGCGCCCGGGAGTGCGGCTGTGAGTTCGTGGATGCCGGCGACCAACGATCACTCCGTGCTCGGTCAAGTTGCGGAGGAACTCCGGCAAGCCGCGCCGGAGAGCATTTGGACCAAGAAAGCTTCGCCCTGGCTGGGACATTAGAGGCACAAATTGCGGCCGCCTTCTTGATCTCCGGCGGCACCGCGATCTCGGATTTTGATTTTCGCATCGCCCTCCTCCGCGTGGAGCTTTTGGTTTTTCTCCGGGTCTCCGTGGCTCTGTGGTTGACCGTCCAGCTCATGCTATGATGAGCCCGTGCGCGTCGGGCGCCGCCGGTCCGCGGGAAGGGCTGAGCCCACCGGTCTTCCAAAGTACGATCCCCAATCTTCTTTCGCCCGTTCCGCGGACACCGGGCAATACGAAAGGAGATTGTCATGTCCGCTCAACACATTCCCCCGCGCCACCTTCCACGCCAGCCCAACCTGGAACAGCTTCGCAAGCAAGCCAAGGAACTTATGTCGGGTTGGCCTGGGTTCACGCTCAGCGAGGCTCAGCGCGAACTGGCCCGCTCTTACGGCTTTCCAAGCTGGCCCAAACTCAAAGCCTTCGTCGATGGCGCCAACGTAGCGCGGCTCGCCGAAGCCGTAAACGCCGGCGACCTCGCGACGGTTCGCAAGCTCCTCAAAGCCCGCCCCGAACTCGTGGGGATGGACCGAGCCGAGAACGACGAGCATCGCGCCCTCCACTACGCCGTCCTCCGCCGCGACCCCGAGATGGTCCGTCTCCTCATGCGCGCCGGCGCCGACGCCCACAAGGGAATCTGGCCGCATCGTGACGCCACCACCGCGTTGGCCTTCGCGCGCGAGCGGGAGTTCCCCGAAATCGCCGCCGTTATCGAAGCGGAAGAGCAGCAGCGGCGCCAGACCGCGAGCTGCCCGAACGCCGCAGTTTCGCACGTGCAGGAGCAGATCAATCAGGCGATCGGCAGCGGCGACGACGAATCCGCCATCGCTTTCCTGACGGCCGACCCGGCTTTCATCGGCGCTTGCGACCGCAACGGCGCCACGCCGCTTCACGCTGCCGCGCAAGCTGGCAGCAGCGAAATGGTAGCCTGGCTCCTTGCCCGTGGCGCCGATGTCCACCATCCCGATCTTGCCGGACTCACACCCCTCGACTGCGCCGCCCTCGCCGCGCCCGGCGATTTCCGCGCCGTCGCCCATCGCTTGCTCGGCGCCGGCGCGACTCTTACCCTCCACGGCGCGGTGGCTCTCGGCAACCTCGACCGCGTCCGCCAACTCGCCGGGACCATCGATTCGCGCGATGGGCTGCTGAGTCTTGCCGTCCTCCACGGTCAGCAGGACATGGTCCGCCTCCTGCTCGATCTCGGCGCGGATGTCGATGAACGCACCCTGCTCGGAAACGTCGAGGAGCCCACGGAAAGCGCTGGCAAACCGCTCTGGGTGGCCGCCGATGTCGGCCGTCGCGACATTGCCGAACTGCTTCTCGATCGCGGCGCCGACCCGAACGCCAATCTCTATGCCTCCGGCTGGCCCCTCGATCGAGCCTATCGCAACGAGGATTCCGCCATGAAGCAGCTCCTGCTGGACCGCGGCGCGAAGCCTAAACCATGGACGATCGCGATGGCCCACGACCTGGAATCCGCGCGCCGCGTGCTGGCCGAAGACCGCAGCGAGGAAACCGCGCGCGAATTCGTCTGGTCGGGCGCTGACAACGGCTGTCCCGAAATCGTCGCGCTGGCGCTGCCGCTTCTCAGTTGGCCCCGCGATGACGAACGCTGGCACTGGATCCTCATGCAGCCCCCGCGAAGCTGCGGGGAAAACGGCATCGAAGAGCCGTACTTCGCCTGCATGGAACTCCTGCTGGCTCACGGCATCGACCCCAACGTAGCCCGCCGAGGCGCTACGGTGCTCCACTTCGTTGCCGCGCGCGGCGCCGCTCTCGGAGAGTCCGCGCGCGTCCGCTTCTCCGCCATGCTGCTGGATCGCGGCGCGCGTCTCGACCGGCGCGACGACCTTCTGCAGTCTACCCCGCTTGGCTGGGCCTGCCGGTGGGGCCGCAAAGCGATGGTCGAGCTTCTGCTCTCCCGCGGTGCGCCGGCGCGCGAGCCCGGCGGCGAACGGTGGGCTGCGCCACTCGCCTGGGCGACGAAAATGGGCCATCCCGAAATCGCCGCGCTCCTGGCCGAGTAGGCTTCGCTACAGCCGCGCCGCCGGAGCGTTCATGCGCGCTAGCTCCGCGGCAACGTGAAATGCACCGCGCCGCTGTCTGCCCACATCGTACCTCCGTGCTGTTCCACAATCGCCCGGCAAACCGCGAGTCCCGGGCCCGGACGCTGATTGCCGTGCAGGCGCGTGAACGGCTTGAACGCGCGTTCCTCGGTCTCGGTTAGCGGCGCGCCGTCGTCGCTCACGGTGAACTGCCACGCGCCATCGTGGGCTGCGGCGGAGACCCGAATGTTCGTGGCCCGGCGGCGGAGCGCGTCGTCCAGGAGATATTCGAAAAGCTGGAGGAGCCGGTCGCCATTGCCGCTGAGGGTGGGCAATTCGCCATAAGTCACTTCGGCGCCATTTTCGCGGATTGCCGCGGCGAGCTTCGTCATCGCCGAACGGAGCATGATGTCGAGTAGCACCGGCTGGAAGCGCGATGGGTCGATCGCCAGCGCGAGGGCGTAATCGCTAAGGCCGTCCACCACGGCGCCCGCCGCGGCGGCACCATTGACCACGAAATCGAGCGAAGGTTCGCTCGCGCCACTCTTGGTTAGCAGCTCCGTGTGGATGCGCACACTCCTCAACGGACCGCGCAGATCGTGGCACGCGCGCAGGAGAAAGTCGCTCAATTCGGCGTCGGCAGGCATGCTGAAGATACGGTACCACGGCCGAACTCACTTACAATAGAGGATTAGGGTGGGGAAATACTTCGTTCAGAATTTCGGGTGCAGGGCCGCACAAGCGGATGGCGCGGCACTGGAATCGCAGCTCGCCGCCAAAGGGCTGGAGCTCGCCGGAGAGCGCGCGGGGGCGGACCTGGTAGTGCTCAATACCTGCACCGTCACCGCCGCGGCGGATGACGATGTGCGACAGACCATCCGGCGCGTGCATCGCGAGAACCCGGCGGCGCGCATTCTGGTGACCGGCTGCTATGCACAGCGGGCGCCCGGGGAACTCGCGGCGATGCCGGGCGTCGAGTGGGTAGTCGGAAATTCGCATAAGACGCAAATCGCCAACCTGGTGACGCTCGAACCGCGGAGCACGCCCTATCACGGCAACATCCACGTGGGCGATATCTTCGCCCAGCACGATTTTCTTTCCGCGCCGGTGGAAGACGCTTCGGGCGACCGCACGCGGCCCAACCTCAAGATTCAGGATGGCTGCAACAATCGCTGCTCGTTTTGCATCATTCCGTTCGTGCGCGGGCGCAGCCGCAGCCTGCCCGCCGATCAGGTGGTGGCGCAGGTGCGCGGGCTGGCGGCGCGATATCGCGAAGTGGTGCTGAGCGGCATCAACCTCGGGCGATGGGGCCGCGAACCGGGCAGCAACATGCGGCTCGCCGGTTTGGTGCGCCGCCTCCTGGCCGAGACGGACGTGGAGCGGCTGCGTCTGAGCTCGGTCGAGCCCATGGATTTTTCGGACGATCTCCTGGGGCTCATGGCGGAATCGCCGCGGATCGCGAAGCACGTTCACGCGCCGCTACAGAGCGGAAGCGACACCGTGCTGCGGCGCATGCATCGCAAATATCGTCCGCGGCATTATGCCGACCGCGTGCGGAAGGCGCGGGCCTGGATGCCGGATGCGGCGATCGGCGCGGACGTGATGGTGGGATTTCCCGGCGAGACAGAGGCGGAGTTCGAGGACAGCCGGCAATTCATCGAAAGCCTGCCGTTCACCTACCTACACGTCTTCACCTACTCGGAACGGCCTGGTACACCCGCGGCGGATGCGGCTCAGGTGCCGGTGAAATTGCGGAAGGAGCGCAATCGCGTACTGCGGGACCTGGCGGCGGCGAAGAATCTGGCTTTCCGGCGGAGCATGGTCGGGCAGAAACTTTCGGCGGTAACGCTGCACGAGACGGCCATCGCGCTCAGCGGAAACTATCTCAAGATCGAGCTGGCTGCGCCCCGGGAGCCGAATCGGTTAATCGACGTGGAGATCGGCGCTGTGAATTATGACGCTACGACGGTAATAGAGAGAGGCTCGGAACTTACTCCCGCGCACTCGATCCTGAGCGAGTGCTCGCCTGCGGTGGTGTTGCCGGGAACGACGGCGTTGACCTGACGGTTTCCGCCGGAGTCCTGCGCGCCCACGAAATCGATGGCCAGGCGCTTTTCGTCGAGCGTGACCCTGACGTTATCCCGGTCGCAGTTTTCCGGCAGGCCTTGTACCCAGGCGCTCACCCATCCGCGCTCCCGGAGAGCCACCTTGTTGACGGTGTACGTTTGGCCATCGCAGGCGCCGACGAGGATCACGCGGCCGGCCGGCACCGGCATGTCGACGGCGATGCGGAGTGTGCGGCCGAAATCGGTATCGGCGAAGCGTAGGTGAACATCGTTCCAGCCGCTTTTGAGACCCGGCGGGAGCCGGAAGTTCGCCATCCACTTGCCATCGGGTTCGTGGCGAACGAACAGCGCGGGAACTCCGAAGCCGCCGATTTCCAAGCGGAGCTGCTCGCGCGCGACGCCGGGATCAGCGGTGCGGAACCAGCAACTGACGTATTGCTCGCTGCGGCTGTTGAAATTGATGCCGGTGGTGCGGGTATTGGCAACATCTACCAGGTCGGGCGGCTGCCCGCGAAACCCGGCAGCCGGCTCCCATTTGCGGTAGCAGGCCACGCCGGCCTGGAATCCGGCGGCGTAGAGCAACTCGACGCGCGCGAATCCGGCAGCCCGGCACAACGCCAGTAAGCAGCCGACGCTGGGGCCGATCCAATTGTCCAACTGGTTGCCGAGCTCGTCGGTCTCATAGAACTCCATGGTCGGGATATCGGAGGTGTGTTCGCGCCAGGAATCGGCGTCGGTGACGAAAGACTCCACGATGGCGGTGTCCGTGGTGAGTGCGCAGACGGTTTCGAGCGCCAGCAACGGGTGCTTGAGGTGATAGAGGATGCCGAGGAAGAGCACATAATCGAACGTGCCTAAGTTGGCCTCGGGAAGTTCGTAGAAATCGAGAATGCGGTAATCGACGCGCGAATTCAGTTTGCGGCGAATTTCCAGGAAATTGGGGATTTCCACGCAGTCCATCGCAACCACGCCGGCGCCGCGGCGTTCGGCTTCGAAACTGAACCAGCCATCCCAGGCGCCGGTGTCGAGCACTCGCTTGCCGGTCAGGTCGGGGGGCAAGCGATACTGGCTCCAGCGCCGTTGGAGGGTTTGAAGGGGTACGAAGCCCTCGATCCCGGTGCCATCGGGCAGGAGGAAGCTATGATACCAGCCCTTGTGATCCAGTAACTCCTGGCTGAAATCGCGGCCTCGGCGGGCGGCGCGCGCGGTTGGCGTTTCCATGGGTGACCTTTCGCGGATGGTAATTTCAATTATGCCTTGCGCGCTACCGCGCCCGGCGGCTGTGCCGCCAGACGGCGGCGCTTCCGGCGAAACTACCGAAGACGCAGACCACGCAGGCCAGTATGGTAGATAAAGACAAGATCAGAAGCACCCGCCGTTCCATTCCACCGCTAAATTGAAGTGCGATCCGGCTGGCTCCCGGATGGGGAGGAGTGACTATCATTAAGCCGAGAGCATCGGGATGGAGCGGTACTTCCTTCCCGTCGCTCGTCGCGCGCCAGCCGCGGTCGTACGTTTCCTGAACGGAGATAACTTGCCCCGGCCCGGTTACGGCGTCGATCTCCATTCTTCCCGGCGCTTGCCAGCGCAAGGTGGGCTCGGGGAACGACGGATCGTCGAGTGCCTTTACATAGGCCTTCGCCGGGCCTGTGTCCAGCCCGTGGACTGGCCGCCTGACTACCTGCGCCGCGCTTGGAATGACATGAGCAAGAGACCCGGAGCGAAGCTGTGTGCCGTAAATGGTGGTATCGGCGTCGCGCCACAAGACCGGCAAAATCCCATCAAATTTCGCCGGACGGGCGAATGCATTGGCCCGGTCGGGGCTTTTTGGCCCGGGAACGTAAATGGCGGCCACGCCGAATGCCTTCAGCCAGAATTTGGAGTAGGCCGCATCTCGCTCGCCTGCGTTCTGGCCGCTGTAAATCGTATAAGTGGCGATCCTCTGCATCAGGTTGGGCGCCAGCCCGTCGTGGCCGGCGCTCAACTGAGGATTGCGGGTCCAATAATCGAACCAGTAGCTGGCGTCGCCTCCAACCATCACGCGAACGCCTGGCAGCTCCTTCGCTGCAAATTGAGCGGCCCGGTACTCGACGGTCTGGAGCAGGTCTGCGGGCTTGCGCAGTTCCCGCTCCTCGCGCCTGAGCCGTGCGGTCTGGAAAGCCGCCAACAGGATCACGGCCGCCAGAAGCACGCGGCGAGCCCGCGACGGGCTCCTCGGCCAGAGCGATACGGCCGCGACAGCGGCAATGGCCAGATCGAGTTCCACATCGTACCGTTCCGTAATCGGAAGCAGCGGAAGGCCGGTTGCAAAATAGAGAACGCAGATCGCGGAAAAGGTCCAGGCCATAACCGCTGTAAACCTGATCACGAAAGACGCGCGGCCGAGCGCCAGCCTGGCGGCGGCAAAACCGGCGAGCAACAATGCCCATCCCGCTATTGCATGCCAGGAAAAACGATAGTCGGCACCGAGTAACTGAGCATTCTTCATTACGACGCCAAGCACGGCAGGGGTTTGAATCCGGCCAATGCAAAGGTACGTACACAGAGCTACGAACGCAATCCGCCGAGCCGACGCCCGGATCTCCCCGCCTTCCAGCGAGACGAGCAGGGCGATGGTGCAAAGAGCAAGCGCGGGGATACCCAGTTCATCGCTTAAACAGGCGATGGAGGAGAGCAGGATCGCCGCAGCGAGATGCCCCGGCTTTGCCGTGCGCGCGGCGCGCCGAATCGCCAAAAGCGCCAGAATCACGAACGTCGCCGCCACCATGTGAGCGATGTCGCCGTAATAGACGATGTCGAGAAGGCGCCGCGAGTCGAGGATGGCCGATGGACCTCGCACGAATAGGAGGGACGGCGATATCACCGAATACAGAAGGCCGGCAACCAGCGCACCCTGGATGCTGGCGCCCCAGCCGTAAAGAAGCCAGAACCAGGCGGCGGGGAGCAGGCAGAAAAACAGGCCGCACAGCACATGTAGGGCAAGCGGAGGCGAAATGCGCGCCAGGGAAGATAATGCGGCAACAGCGGCTGGGACCACAGGGTCGTATGTGTTTTCGATCGGAAGCCCGGCGTTCCAGAAAGGGAACCATGTGGCGCCCGGGTGGCGCGTCAGGAAAGACGCGAGAGTTACCAGGCTGCCCTCGTTGGATTGAAAGTTGGTGAAATACTCCGTGGCGAAAAATTCCCTGCACCGGTAGGCGTTGAACGCGAAAATGAGGGCCGCGCCGAGACACGCCAGGCGGAGAGGGCGGCGCGAAGTCACGCTTCTCGCCCGATTCCGGCGATTCCCCGGACCGGGTACCCGGAAGCCAGGTGGTTGCCGGCGAACAGAGTTAGCAACGCGCCGGCGGCAGGACGGTTGAGCGGGATGGACCTGGTGCGGAGCGCGCGCGCGGTAGGCGTTTCCATGAGTGACCTTTCGCGGGTTGTAAACTTCAATTATGCCTTGCGCACTGGTGCTTTCGGCGGGCGGCATGTTCGGCGCCTACCAGGCGGGCGCGTGGAAAGCGCTGGCGAGGAACTTCCGGCCCGACCTGGTGGTGGGCGCTTCGGCCGGCGCGCTGAACGCCTGGGCGATCGCCGGCGGCTGTTCGCCGGAAGAGTTGTGCGCAATCTGGACGACTCGCGAGACGGCCGACCTGATGCGTCGCCGCCGCGGACCGATGGTTCCGTGGCGCGGCGCTTTCGATTCCGACCTCGTCCACAGTAAAGTGAATGACCTTTACGCCCGCTTCCGCCCGGTCATTCCGTACGGCACCAGTATCGTGCAGCTGCCGCGCTTCCGCCAGGTCTGGGTGCGGGGCGAGGACATGACCGCGGCTCACCTGCGCGCATCGTGCGCGATCCCCTTCGGTTTTCCACCGGAGCGCATCGATGGGAAGTATTACGTGGATGGTGGACTTCTCTCGCCGGTGCCGCTCTGGGCGGCGATGCAGATGGGGGCGACTTCGGCAGTGGCGATCAACGTCCTGGAATTCATGCCGTCGGTGGTATTGCGCGCGGGGGTGGGAGCATTCCGCGCGGCGATGGCGCCGAAGGTGGATTTCTCGCGCATCGCGGTGACGTGGATTCGGCCGTCGGTCCCGCTGGGAACGGTGCGCGACGCGCTGTTCTGGAAGGAAGAGAACGCGCGGCGGTGGATCGAACTGGGCGGGCGGGACGCGGCGGCGGTATCAGGAAGGCTTGCGGAAGAAGGCCATCCAGAACGCCTTGCCCGAGGGTAGGGAACGGCTGGTGGCGCGGTCGAGTGTGAGGCTGCGGCGTTCCAGTTTCCCGGTGAAGGCGTCGACGTCGACGAAATGGAAGCTGTTGCGGTGCGCTTGCACGGAAGCGACCGGCGAGTTGCCTACCGCCGGCTCCGTGGCGCTCGGAAGTTGGAGAACGACGGATAAAACGCCGCCCGGGGCGACTAAACGGATCGCGTTGTCGAGGCAGGACTCCAGGCCGGCGTGTTCGAAAATAAGTGCGGCATGCACCAGATCGACTGGCGGGAGACTGACTTGCTGCTCCGCGAGATCGAGGCAATGCAGTTCCAGGCCTGGAACCGCGGCGTGACGCTGGCTCGTGGCTGCGAGGTACTCGGCGTTGATGTCGATTCCGCAGACGCGATGGGTGACGGCAGGGTCGACGCGCTCGAGCCCGTTGCCGCCGGCGATTCCGAGGATGGCCACGGAACCGGGACGAAAAGTTTGCAGCGCATCGCCGAACATTTCGGAAAGCGGCGCGAGCTGCGCGACGGATTCGGAATTCATGTGCGCTTCATAATCGCGCAGGGGGACGGACAGCCAGGGATGGTGAAGGGACGGATCCGCGCCAATGGTGCCTGCCAGTTCATCGAGGTATGAAGGGCTCGAGACGCGTGCCAACTGCCGGCGGGCTTCTTCTAAACGGTCGGCGAGAGACGGAACGTTGGCGAGGGAGTCGATGTGGCGGCTCCATAGAGCGACGTCGCGGGACTGCTTGGCGCGGAGGCGGCGGCGGTACCAATCGCTCTCTAGCATGGAGTCGCGGCGGAATAACTTGCGCACACCCTCGTCTTCGGCGGTCATGCCGCGGTATTGGCCGAAGGCCATGATATGGAGGATGGCTTCGAGCGGCGGGCAGGCGGCAGCGACGCTGCCATCCTCGAAGTATTGCCGGGCAACGCGCGCCTGAGCGGCGACAATGGCGTCGACGCCCTCGGCGAACTGCGCGAGGTTCTGTTTTTCGGGGCGAAGCATCTCCTCGCTGAAGACCGCTCCAGGGAGTTCGAAAATTCGCCCCAGGAAGCGATCCGCGAAAGCGCCGGTGATGCGGTATCCGAGACGGCTGGCCAGGATCGTGCGGCCCTCGAAGCCGAAGTCGGAAAGCTTTTCGAGATAGTTGTGGGCGATGAGAAATTCGGGATCGCGCTCTTTGACCTGCATGCGGCACCAGATTTCGGGAAGCAGCATGCTAATGTCGTGGTCGACGCGGAAGTGGGGGCCGACGTAGCCGGCCGAGGTGGTGAATCCGGCATACCCCGTGAGGATGGATGAGACCAGCGCGTTGTTGAGGTCCACCACCGGCGGGAGCGCGTTGAACGGGCCTTTGGTGAGTGCGCCCTCGCTGCCGAATCCGACGGTGGAGGGGGACTTGCCTGTGAGCGAGCAGACAAAATCCATGAACAGCTCGGGCAGTTCCTGGTAGTGGATGGGATTGTAGACGGCGAGCGCCGGCAGGCCGATGGAGGGATCCGGCGGATTGTTGCGGCGGCCGGCCATAACGGCGTTGACGGGCAGCCAGGCGGGCTGGTCGCCGGGTATGTCGCGCGCGAGGCGGGCGGCAATTTCGGCAACGTAGGCGTCGCGGGGATTTACCAGGTCGGGCCGAGGCTGTAAATAGCGCGGATTGGTGGAGCGCTTGCCGTCGACGATGCGGGGGCAGGCGCTGGAAACGATGTAACGGCTGTTGGGGTGGTCGACGAATTCCTGGAGCCGGCGCTGCATGGGTGCGGAATACTCGTCGAATTCAGCCACGTGGTCCACCATGGCTTGCGCGCGATCGGCCGTGATGGGCTCGAAGTTCGACAGGAAGACGCCGGGGCCGGCGATATCGAGTTCGGCCTGCTTATCGACGCCGCGGTGAACGGCGTCATCCGGCCGCTGAAAGAGAAAGCGCTCACAGTTGGTGACGAGCTTGACGCTGGGGTGGGAATATTGCGGATCGAGATGTTCGAGGGCGGAACGCGGGAGCACCACCGACGCGGTGATATCGTCTTCGACCTGCACCTTCTCGGCGGGATAGAAATCGGGCCTGAGCTTGTAAATCCGCCAGGTGCCGTCGCGCTCATACCCCACGCGAAGGTAATTGGCGACTAACTTCTGATTATTAAACTTGAGTTCGTGGCCCAGATAGCCGTTGATGCTATCGACCGTGAAATGTTCGCGCCAACGATCGCCCCATTCCGGCTGGTAATACCGTTTGACGGTAAATAAAATCTGGCGGATGGTTTGGGGAAGCCCGCTGACGAACTGATTGTGCTCTTCGGTATATTCCGGCGACGGGCTCAGCAGCTGGATGACCGACCCGAGCGAGCGGTCGAAGCTCAAAATAGGGCGGCGCGACCGAACGTCGGGCAGGCGATGGCGGTAGATGGATGAGAAATCCATTTTGAGAATTTCGGCCACCTGATCCATGTCGTGGTGGTAGTCGCGGACAAACACCGGGCCTTTGAGTATGGCGCCGGCGATGGATTTGGAGATTTCGGACTTGCCTCCGCCCGAGACGGTGCAGGGCTTGTGGCATAGGGTGCCGCGAGGACGCGCTCCGACAAGCCGCCATTGCGTTCCGCCCTGCTGTTTCTCGAGGCGCAGGCGATATCCGTTGGGCAGGAAGTAGAGTTCTTTCGCACGCAGCGGGATGGTGACGGAACGTCCCTCGTGGGGCCATGAAATCGTGCCCTTCAGAACGTGGAATTCGGCATTTTCCGGAAGGTAGCGGATTTCGGGGAAGCGCCGGTCAACGGCATAGCCCTCGGGACGCTGGTCGACTTTGCCGTCAAGAAGCGCCATGGCGCCGGCATACGGGACCACCCGGAGGCTGATGGTGTGCCCGGCGTGGAATTCCTGGCCGATGACGTAAGTGGCGAAGGCGAGGGCGCCGCCGGCGTGCTCTTCCTCGCAGAGACCGAATAAGTTGGCGGCGAAACTGATTTGCGTCTTGACTTCTTTCTTACAATAGCCAAAATAATTATCGGCAATGATGGTTACCATGACGCCGCGGCTGTCGCGGCAGGTCAGTTTGAAAGGCAGGCCGTTATTGTAGGGCTCGTCCGGCGATGTCCAGCACATGCCGTCGCGTTTCTGGCGTTCGCTGGCTTCGGCCACCGGCGGAAGCCCTAACTGCGACTTGGGAATGCCGACCAGGTGGGGGGCGAGCACGACGAAGCCGGTGTGTCCGGTCCAGTGGAGCACGTCCAGGGCGGCGTCATTTTCGGGTAGGGACGGGTCGCCCGCGTTGCCGAAGATCGATTCCACAAAATCGAGATTGCTGACGAGGGAACCGGGCGCGAGGAAACGCACTTCCATGGTTTTCTCCGGATCGCGGCCGGTGGCTGGGCACACGAGTGGACGGAGCAGGAGGGTGACGAAGCAGGCGGCTCGATCCGACTGATCCGCGGTGTAAGGGAGGGTCAGGAGGCCGGCGGGCGGCTTTAGCGCTGCGGTCCAGAGGGCGGCGAAAGCGCGCTTTGGCACGGCGGCCTTGTCCGCGGGAACGGGGAATCCGCCTTCGGTGATGTGGAACAGGCCCTGGGTCACGCGACGATCGGCGACCGGGTTGTGGAGAATGCCTTGAGGGACGCGGTAGGACTGGAGGTAGGGTGAAGAGAAGTGGTCGCTGGCGGCGGGAAGGGAGACCACGCGGCCCATGCCCGGACGATCGAGATTGAAGGTGATGGCGGGGATGCGGGCGGCGCCATTTGGGCATACGTCCTCGAGGTAAGCATCGAGAAACGCCTGGACGCGGGCGTCGACAGGGGACAATCGCGTGCCGAGGAGTTGCTCCTTCTGGTGGAGGCGGCGGAGCAGGGGACCGGCGGTCTCGAGAAATTCCAGATCGGCTGTATGGTGGCAGAGAGGCTGGCCGAGCGCGGCAAGTTTGAGATTGATATAGCGGGCGAGTTCCTCTTGTGGGGCCATCAAATTCAGAGTAGCAGGGCGGGGAAGGCCCTTTTTCGCGCCGGGCCGCACGCCGCGCCGCCGCGCCACGGAACGGCGCTTTCTCCGCCGGACCGAAGATTACTCCGTCCGCAGCGCCGTCATCGGTTGGACTCCCGCCGCCCGCCATGCGGGAATTACCGATGCTGCGAACGCTGCCAATCCGAGCAGCAAGGCCGCGAGCGCCAGCATCGCCGGATCCCAGGCGTTGACCCCGAAAAGTTGCGCGCTCATCAACTTGCCCGCGCCAATCGCCGCCGGAAGCCCGATCGCCAGTCCAATTCCGGTCTGAAGAAACGCGCCGGCGAGCACGAACCCGACAATCCGCCCTCGATCCGCGCCGAGCGCCATGCGCACCCCGATTTCGCCGGTCCTGCGCTCCACGGTGTACGCCAGCACGCCGTACAATCCCACCGCCGCCAGTACCAGGCCGAGCGCGCCGAAAAGCGTCGTCAGGGTGGCAATCATGTTCTCCTGCTGGAAATCTCCGCTTACCACTCTGGAATACGGATCGACCCCGTAAAGCACCAGGTCCGGATCCACGCTCGCCAGCGCTTTGCGCACGCGCTCCTCGATACCCACCGGCGCGCCCGGCGCCCAGAGCACGATGTTGTACAGATAATGCGACCAGATCTCCCCGCTCCGAAAGGCCTTGTCGTCGTACTGCTCGGTCTGCGCTTCCGGCACCCAGAACATCGGCCCAACCGGGCTGCGATAGTCGTAGGTCATATATCGGATGTCGTTGGCAACCCCGATGATTTCGTACATCCCCGAATACTGCATCTTGTCGGGGCCGAAGTGCCGGCCGATCGGGTTTTGGTTTTTAAAGAATTTCCTGGCGAAAGCCTGGTTGATCACCGCTACCTTGCGCGTCGCGCCCGTGTCTCGATCGTTAATGGGCCGCCCCAGCATCACCTTGGCGCCGATGGCTTCGAAAAAGCCGGGCATCACGCGCACCCAGCCTGCGCTGGTATCTGCCTTTGCCGGCGGCTCCGGTTGGCCTTCGATGCGGATACCGTCGTTCCAGCTATCGCCCGTCATCGGCGCATACAGCGCGGGTGCCGCCATTCGCACGCCCGGAATACGCATCAGGCTGTCGTCAATCTCGCGAAACATCGGCTCCATTTGCTCGAGCTTGTAGTTGCCAAGCTGGGGATTGATCCAGGCGATATACCGGCCTTGCGTTTCGAACCCGAAATTCTGGTGTTCCAGATTGCGCAGGCTCCGTCCCAGCAGGGCCGCCGCCGACAGCAATACCACCGATACCGCGATCTGCGCGATCACCAGCGATTTCTGTGCCCACGTCCGGCCCGCTCCCACTGTTCGGCCAGCGCCGCGCAGCGCATCCGCGGGGTCGGTGCGCGCCGTCATCCACGCCGGAGCGATGCCGAACAGCACCCCGGTCACCATCGATACCGCCAGCGCGAACAACAGCACCGGCCAGGATGGCGTCGCGTCGATCGGCACGAAGTTGTTGCCGCCGGTTTGGAATGCCAGGTGCAAAATCAGTCTCGTGCCGGCATAGGCGACACCAATGCCGGCCACTCCTCCGATGGCCGCCAGCACCATCGATTCCACCAGCACCTTGCGCACCAGTCGCCCGCGCGAAGCGCCCAGCGCCACCCGGATAGAAGTTTGCGCGCGGTCCTTCAAGCCTCGGGCGAGCATCAGATTCGCCAGATTGGCGCAGGCCACCAGAAGCACGCACCCGGCGGCAATCAGCAGCAGTTTCAATCCGTCTTCATATTGATCCCGCATGGACGCCACGCCGGCTCCACCTGGAACCAGGTGCAGCGTCTGCTGGCCCCAAAGCTGCTTCTCACCCGGCTCCATATCGCGAACATGGCTTGCCAGCCAGTCATGAAATTCCACCTTTAGCTTGGCTTCCAGCGACTTCGCGCTTACCCCGGGCCGTACGCGCCCAATCAGGTCGAGAAAGTTGCCATTCGGCCTCTTCAGCCGGGCGGTCGCTCCGTCGATCAATGGTTCGGTAGTCAGCGGGAGCCAGAAATCAGGCATGCCCCACCCGGCCAGCTTGGCCCCGTAAAACCCCGGCGGCGCGACGCCGACGATGGTGAAAGGGTGGCCATTCAGCAGGTAAGTTCCGCCAACCAGCGAGGAATCGGCCGAGTATTTCTCGTGCCAGATCCGGAAACTGATCACTGCCACCGGCGGGGCTCCTTCGACGTCATCCGCGTCGGTCATCATTCGGCCCATCCACGGTTGTATGCCCAAAGTCCGGAAGAAATTGCCCGACACATATTCGCCGTTACGGGTGTCCGCCTGCGCCGGCGATCCCGCTTTGCGCACCGCCAGTTGCGCGTTTCCCGCCTGCAGCGCCGCCAGGTCGGCAAATTCGGCCGTGTTGGCGCGAAAGTTCTTGTACGCCTCCCATGAAAACAGGGCGAAGTCGCCGTCATTGCCCTGTGTGTATCCGCCCCAATTGCAGCAGCGGTCTTTATCTCCGATCTTCCACAACTCCCCGGGCTTGGTCACCGGAAGCGACTTCAGCATCACCTGGTGTACGAGAGTAAAAATCGCGGTAGTGGCCCCGATTCCCAGGCTGAGGGTAATGATTGCCGTGGCCGTGACCCCGGGAGCCTTCCGCAGTTGCCGGAACGCCTCCCGTAAATCAGCCAACACAAACACCGCCCGGAAGTGCAGGAAGAAAGGATGATCTCATCACCTTCTTATACTGTTCAGGCGGGAAAAAGTTACGAAAAGGTGGATGGCGGCCGGCGGCTACACGGGCGCGGTGCTGCACTCTGTCTTTGGCCGCCATGGCAGGCCGCCGGGTTTGCGGGCAACACCTTACTGCGCCTGAGTTGGGAGCCTATCCGCCCGCGGAATCGATCTCCCCGGTGCCGGCTTCCTCCTCAACTTTGGTGCCTTTGTTATCGATGCGCTGGCCTATCGTGCCCCGCATGTCGATCTGGTCCTCGGTCGCGCCGATCCCGGAAAGTTTCTGGGGATGGCTGGTGTGGCTCACGTCGGTCAACCTTGCTGGCGCCATGATATCCTCCACACGTGCTAGCTGATAATATTTCGCCCCGAAAAGAAAGTCAATTGTCTATTTCTTCGCAAACAGACGTTCGATATCGGGCCGGAATTCGCGAATCAGGTTGTTACCAGCCGTGAACATCACGCCGAAATTCCCGGCTTGCACACCCTGGTGCAAAGGGCTGTACCCCGCGCGGGTGCCAAAACTCGGGAGCATCGTCCCGGCGTCGAGGGCGGCCATGGTCAGGTGACATCCGGAAATGGCCGGCAAACGGGCTTCTCCAAAGGCAAAATCCCATAACGTTTTTGGCCAGGCACGGAGGCTGGCGAAAATGTTGCGGGCCGGCCTGTATGCCCGCGTGTCCGCCAACGATCAGTAGACACTTCCCATGCAGAGCCGGGCGATGCGGTCGTATGCTGCCCGGCGGGGCGGGACCATTGCCATGCAGGTTCGGGAAGTTGGCTCAGGGGCGGCCAAACGACAAGCGCGTGAGAAACTGATCGAGGCCGCTCGCCGCCGGGAGATCGATATCGTAATGGTATGGCGGCTGGATCGTTGGGGCAGGTCGGTGACAGACACAATTAGGCACTTCTCACTTTGCCGCGACACGCGAAGATCGCTTTAACAGGGGCGTCAGGAGGCGGGTGCTACAATATCCGGAATCGGAGGGCAGTGATATGGTTCCAAGAAGCCGTAACCTTCGCTTGAATCTACCGGTTTTAGCGATTTTTGCGGCGGTCTCAATATTAGTTGCGCAGGAGGTCCTCACCAACACCGCGATCGTTGAGATGGCGAAGGCTCACCTAAGCGATGAGGTGATTATCAATCAAATCCAGAAAAGCGCCGGAAGCTACTCGCTTGGATACAAGGACCTTTTATCCCTGAAATCACAGGGCGTTTCCGACAAAGTTCTTGCTGCAATGCAGGCGAAAGTGAACGGAGGCGACGCTGGCGCTCAGCCGCAGAGCGGAAAGGTTGGGGCTAGTGTAGGTTCGCAGGCGGCCCAAGTCAAGCCACAGCCAGCCCGCGCAGATGGAGTTTCCCGAGAATGGCGGGTTAACGATGTCACCGACGTGATGTCAGATAAGAAGTATTTCGAAGCGGTCAGAGCGCTGCCGATTCGCGATGGCAGTGGTGATATGAGGATCAGCGCTACCTGCGATGCCGTGTCGATTCTGATGGGCTTTACCTATATCCCCAAAGACGAGCAGACAGGCTTCATGCAAAACGTTGAGGGAAATACCGTGACGACGGGCGGCATAATGGGAGCGGTTGTCGCTGCAAGCCGACACGCCAAACCATGGGTAGAAATGCGAGTGAGGATTGACAACGATCCGCCAGCGACGGTCTCTTCCGAGAATGATTTTAGAAACGAGGCCAAATTGATGTTCCTGGCCCCTCCGATGCAGGTTACCGCCAATCACGCGCTGATCAGAAAGGATCCTGCCACTGGGAGGGACGTCGGCTTGATGATTGCAAGGAACAGTGCCGGTTCTCTCGATAAGGCGGCCAAGGCGCAGTCGATCCTCGTGGAGTTCACGCTGGCAAACGGCCGGCAAGAAATCATTCAGATCGATCCTGGACAACCCGGTTTTCAGAAGTTTACTTCGCGATGCGACGACGAGTTCTGGACTGGACCCGCGCGGCGTAAGGAGGAAGAAGAGGCGAGAAGAAAGGCGGAAGAAGAGGCGCGCATCCGTCCCATCCTCGATGCCAAGAATAACGCCGTTGCGGGTATTCAACAACCCCATGGACCTGCCGGGGACGGGTTCAAATTCCTGTATACGCTGTCCTGGCCGGATAGGCAATACACCGGGACGGTCGAAGGCTTCGCAACGAAGTTCCCCGAATCTTTCAAACGGGCCATACTCGCGAGCGGACTAGAGGTTCGCGATACCGACGCGAAAATCGAATACATCCTAGACGCCGTTCGAACATGCGCGCAAATAACACCCGAGCTGGAAATGGAGAAAGGTGCGTTTCAACCTAATGGGCGACAGCTTTGGGGCGGCAGGATCGGTGGAACCGAAGCTCTGGAGAAATTGGGGCCACAGTACCAAGTGTGTAAGAAGGCCGGTCCTGTTCCGCCGTTGGGGCCGGGGGTAAGCCTCGCTACAACGCGGGTAATCGAGCTTGGTATAAGACCGGTGGGTGATAGGTGGGTTGACCATAAAGGGTTCATTGCTCAGGTGTCTTTCTCACAGCTGGGACATGATGGGGATGACCTGCGAGGAAGACTGCAAACGGGCGCGGACTACACAATTATCTTCGCAACCATTCATCCTTAAAGCGGCCATGTTGCGTCGCTGCGCTTCGTACCCGAAAGCGCCACATCGATGAGGTCAGCTTCTGATCGTCACCGAGGGTGCGGGTCTTGTTCAGGAGTGGGGAAAGCCCGGCCCCGTCTCCCGCTTCGACCACTTACAGCCGATAGCCTCAACCGCCAAAGCTTGGATCGCCGATCGCTCAATACTTCCCCCGAGGGACCAGTGCCGGGCACCGCACCAATGCGAAAGTGGGAGTTGCGGCGCGCTATCCGCCTTGAAAGCAGTCCCCCCGGGGACTATGGTCTCTGCAGCTTGGAGCGAACGCCACGCCATCCCCCCAGCAGCACGAGGGTGGAAGCCAACAGCATATAAGAAGCGGGTTCGGGAACCGTAGCCGCAGTCACGTCAACTTCGAAATCGGCGGTTCCAATGGGGTCTGATCCGCCGGACCCTTGCGCCACGGTGAAAGAACCGTGGTAAGTCCCGCTCGCCTGTCCCGAAGGGATGTTGATGTTGAACATCGCAAAATCCGCAGACGTATCCCCGCCATCGATCGAAATGGGTGCGTTGTTCAGAAACGGCGAATCGTCGACGGCACCATTGATGTCGAACAAAAAAGAGTCGCTGGTGATGAACAGCGTGCCGCCCGTGTTGTTGGCCAGGGTGCCATAAAACGTCAGCATTTCGCCCGGAACGCCAGTTTGCGTGCTGGAGTCGAGGTTGACCGACAATTCATCGGCGTTGGCCGCCGCCGCAAAAACTAATAGGATTGGAATCAGCGCGCGCATAAACTTAGCTCCATTCTAGGGCAGAACCACTCGCGTAGACCCCCCGAACGCTCCGAGCGCGGAGGTGCCGGTGAACGAAAGAACCGCCCGCGTCCCGGATGTTCCCACCGTAGAGGGGAATGTCAATACGACTGTCGAAACTCCGCCGGCCGGTGTGTCGGGGACGGCGAGGGGTAATGTCGTGATCGGTCCGATAGCTCCGATTTTAGCAGTAGTTATGTCTATATTCGTCATAGTGTTAGTACCACCGTTCGCGATCGCAAGTTCTACTATCACATCTTGCGTACTAGGATCGCGCGAGAGAATCTCCGTGGGGATCAAACCCGAGGTGATGGCGGGAGTCACGCTGATTTGTACGCTGGCCGGGGCGCTATTGTAGTCCACGATGTCGGTTGGCGTGAACTGGGCCGAAAGTGTCTGGTTATTGCCCACCGCAAGTACGGCTCCCGTGGGAGGCGTGTAGACGAACGTCCCGGGAACATTGGCGACAGCGTTCAACTGTGCGCTGCTCAACGCGCTACCGAAGGAAATGCTCGCCGGATTGCTCCATGTGATCGAAGGCGTTGCCCTGTTGACGGTGAGGGTATGGGTGTTGTCGCTGCTGCCCGAGAACCCGCCCCCGCCGCTATAGGACGCCAGGATCGTGTAGGTACCTGCCGGCGTACCTCCCGGCAGCGTGTAATTCGACGATGCGCTGCCGCCAGTCACCGTGCCGGAAATCACCGGCGACCCGATGGGCGTGCCGCCGCTCAAGAGGGTGAACGTGATGGTCCCCGCATTGACCGTCCCACCTCCGCTGCTCACCGTCGCCGATAGCGCGACCGGCTGGTTGCTCGGGCTGAACGTGGCGGATGCACTGGCAGCCATGGTGGTGGAACCGAGGCTGTTGATAGTCAGGGTATGGGTATTGTCGCTGCTGCCGGTGAAGTTCGCGCCGCCGCTATACACGGCTTGAATCGTGTACGTGCCGGGCGCGGTGCTTGCAGGTATGGCGTAGGTAACCGAGGCATTGCCGGCCGACACCTGACCGGAAATCGTCGCCGTCCCGATGGTGGTGCCGCCGTTGAGCACGGTGAACGTGACCGTGCCGCCGTTGACCGTTCCTGCCGAACTGGTGACCATCGCCGAAAGCGGCACGATCTGGGCGGTAGCGCTGAAGCTGGCCGCCTGGTTGGCGCCCGTGGTAGTGCTGCCGGCGGCGTTCACTGTCAGGGTGTGGGTATTATCGCTGCTGGAAGTGAAGCCGCCCGCGCCCGTGTAGCTGGCCACTATGGTGTAAGTCCCGGTGTTCGTTCCGCCGGGTAGCGTGTAGCTGGCCGAGGCGGCGCCATTGCTGACGTTAGCGGGAGTGGTCGCCGCGCCGAGTTGTGTGCTGCCGTTGAGGACGGTGAAGATGACCGTCCCGGAGTTGACCACGCCGCCCGTGCTCGTCACCGTGGCCTTGAGGGTCACGGGCTGATTATTGGCGCTGTAAGTCGCTGTGGCGTTGGAAGCGGTAATTGTGGTGCCGACCGTCACAGTCACCGTGTTGGATACCGGAGCCGAAATGCTGTTGAACGATAGGGTGGCGGATTCCGTGACCGATGCCGGGGCGTTGCTGGCTATGGTCGCCGCGAACGTAAGCGCCGGGGCCGATGCGCCGGCGGCGATAGAGGACGAGTAGGTGCACAATCCCGCCGTGCACGTCCAGCCTGTTCCTCCACTCAGGGTTCCCGGGACCAGTCCGGTACCAGGATTGTTCTGCACTGAAATCGGCAGTCCGTCGGTCTCGCCCGTCCCGGTATTCTTGACGGTAAGCGTGTAAGAGATGGCCTGCCCTTGGGTGTATGTCTGGGCATTCGGCGCGATCGTAAGCTGAACCACCGGGCTCTTGGCCAGCAGTACGTGCACTCCGGCGCCGCCGGTGGCCACGATATCCGTCCCGCCGTCGCCATTCAGGTCACCCACCGCAAGACTGTTGGGGTCAAATCCAAGCGCCGATGGCGTGATTGCGGAAGCCAGACTGGGGAAAGCGCCTGAGCCATTCCCCTGCTTTCGATAGATGTTGGCTTTGCCTGACGCTACCAGATAAACTCCCTGATTGCCTGACCCCAGATTATCCATTGCCTGCACCAGCGTCCAAGAGAATCCGGAAGGGGGAGTTTCCTGCACACCCGTGCCCGTGTCGGTGAGCTTAGCGCCTGCGAATCCATCGACCGTCTCGAATATCTGCCCCGCGAGAGCGATATCGGGGGTGCCATCCTTGTTGAAATCGCCGGTGGCAATCGCGACGGCATCGACTTCCAATGGGAGATGCACGATCTGGAAACCGCCGCCCTGCTGTCCGCCCAGGATATCCATTCCGCCGCTGCCGTTGGCGATGACGATATCCGGAAATCCGAGGCTGTTTACGTCGGCGACCACTAGCGCCTTGGCGTTCGCGGACGCACTGGTATAGTTAACGGGTTGCTGGAAGGTGCCATCCCCGTTTCCGTACCAAACGGTTACCGTAGTTTGCGGCGAAGAGTTGCCGGTGATCGCCGCGATATCGGCGTTACCGTCTTGATTGAAATCGGCCACCACCAGCGAGCGCGCAGTTGGACTGGTCAGAAGCTGCCCGGCGCCCGGGAGTTTAAACGTGCCGTCTCCGTTTCCGAGCAGAACCGCCGCGCCGCCGGATTGTCCCAATACCAGGTCCGGCTTGCCATCCCCATTGAAATCGCCGACGGCGATCGAGTTCGCCCCTGTCCCGGTCTGATAATCCACGGGCCCGGAGTACGCGCCCTTCCCTGTGCCCAGGAAAACGCTCGCGTACCCGGCCCCGGCAGAGTTGGCGTAGACCGCGGCAATATCCGGCAGGCCATCGCCGTTGAAATCCCCGATGGCGGCCTGTGAATAGGAGGCGGTCCCATAGCTGACGAGACCCTCAAACGCCTCGGCGAAATTCGTCTTCACGGTATGTGCCAGCTTCGCGGAATTCGATATTCCGTAGACTGTGTTGCCGGCATAACGCGCCAGCAGGGGATAGGAACCCGCCGTGAGCATGATGGTTCGCAGCGTGGCCACTCCGTTGACTGCGGGCGCCGAGCCGAGTATCGTCGTGCCTTGCAAGAACATCACGGACCCGGTGGCGGACGTGGAACCAAGGGTGGCCGTGAGCGTCACCGTCGATCCCAATAGGCTGGGGTTGGCGGACGAACTCAGCGTCACCGTAGTGGGGACCAGAACTGTCAGCGAGTACGTCTGGCTGCCGGAAAAAGGAAACAGATAGCACACGCCGGACGAACACTGGTCCAGGGTTTGCGACACCGAAATCGTTACATTGAAGTTGCCATGAGTCCCGTTCGCGACGCACGGCCCGGGATTGGCGGTGCCGGTGACGTCGGTCTGGATGGTAACGCTCGCCGCACCTCCGAAGGTGCAACTGGGTCCCGAGGTTGGAGCCGAGAACGTAACCAAAACGCCGGAGATGAGATAGGGAGGGATCTGGGCACTGGTGACCGCAGTGAAGGTCACGGGGAAAGCCTGATTCTCGCTCGCGAGGGGAGTGCCGCTCATGGAGAACGCGACTGCCGTTGGGGTAGCATTGTTAGCCACCTCGCCGCAGACATCGACATTATCCGTGTAAGAGCATTGTTGGCTTCCTCCGGCATTGGCAGCGAAATCACCACTGAAGGAGTCATTCATGGTTTGCACGGCCGCGCCCGGCGCCACAAAAATCCCGCCGGCCTTTGCCGACCCATTTGTCCCATTGAAGTTGGATTGTCCCGACCAGCAGTTTTCACCAAAACTGAGGGCGCCACAGGTGTCGGAGCCGCCGTCCCCTGCCCAACCTCCGCCGACCGAGGCGTTGTTGCTGAAAGTGGAGTTCTCAACGACGGTAAACCCCGTGTGCACGTAGATGGCTCCTCCGAGCCCGGCGCCGCCACCGCCGCCCCCGTACCAGGTTTGATAATACTGGCAACCCGCACCGCCAAAAGCCGTGCTGCAACTGTACGAGTAGAGGCGGGCCGAACTGCCCGTTCCCGCATATACCGGGAGCGGAGCGCCGGCTGCGTTCGTCCCGTTTGTTTGGTCTAGGCCGCCCCCGTTCCCGCCCATGGTCTGCATCCAGTATTCAATGGAGGGATAAGATTGCGCGTCGCCATAACCCACGGTGTCAGACAGAAAGTCGTCCGAGCCTCCACCCGCTTCGCCAATGCTGTAACTGCAGCACGAGGGATTTGAGCTATCAGACACTTCTGCTCCGGTGCCCCCGTTGCCGCCTACTGCCGAGTTGTTCTGGAAGACACAGTTGTCGATGGTGACGTTGGTCGCATCGATGAAGAGAGCGCCCCCCATACCCGCGCCGCCACCGCCCCCCGGCGCCCCTAACACGCCGTTGCCGCCCTGTGCCGTCCCGCCTTGAAAAGTGAAATTGTTCACCGAGACACCGGGCGCCGTAATGACCATCAGCTGACTCTTGTAGATCGTCTGTGATTTAGTACAAATGCCGAAGCCTAGGAGGGTTGAAAGGCACACCGAACCCACACTGGGAGATTGGAGAACTGGTTTGCCCAGGAGCCCGTTAATGGTCACGGTTTTGTTGACGATCAATGGGCTCTGGAGCGTGATTGTGCCGACAATATTCGCCGGCACCTCGATGGTTCCCCCGTTCGCGACATCGAGCAGAGCTTGCCGGAACGAACCGGCCCCACTATCATTACCGTTCGATACCCCAATCGTCGAGGATTGGGTTTGCGGCACTGGCGCTTTCACAGCTGCACTTTGCGTCTGAAGTTGAGGCGCCGCGCCGGTTTCCGTGACGGTGACCGTAGGCCGTGGTTGATGCAACAGAACCTGTACTCCCGTATCCGTTGCCGCCGCGATGGAAAGAGCGCCGGCCCGCGAGAAGTCGCCCAGTACCATGGCCCGCGTCACGCCCGAGACCGCCGGCAAACTTGCCGAAAAGCTTTTTCCATCCGACACTGCAATCCCGCCGCCCGCTACCAGGACGGACAGCGTTCCGGCCCCGCCGATATCGCCGATGGCCAGCGCGGACGCACTGGCGCCAACCGGCAAAGCCGTACCCGCTTCGAAATGCCCGCTTCCGTCGTTCGACAGGATCCGCAAAGCCTGGTCATTCTGGTACAGCACAGCCAGGTCGGGGCTGCCGTCCCCATTCAAATCCCCTGCCGCCAGGGCGATGGGGCCGGATCCCGCGTGGATCAAAGCCGCCTGAAACGCGCCATTGCCTGAGCCGGTCAGAATCCCGATTTCATCCGTGCCGAAGCTCGCCACTGCCAGATCCGGAATGCCGTCCCCATTCCAATCTCCTGCCACCAGGGCGCGTGGATCACTTGCCACAGGGATTGTCGCCAGTTGACGAAACGAACCCGATCCGTCGCCCGCCAACAGCCAGACATCATTGCTGAACTGGTTGGCTACGGCGAGATCCGGGATGCCGTCGCCATTGAAGTCGGCCGCCGCCAGGGCCACCGGCCCCTTCCCGGCAGTCACCAGTTGTGGCGTGCCGAAGGTGCCATCGCCCTGGTTGAGGTAAACCCAGACCAGCCCGTCTCCAGTCATGGCTATGTCGGGCGATCCGTCGCCGTTTAAGTCGGCCACCAAAAGTGCCGAAGGGGCGGCTGGTCCGGCGAGCCTAGCCGGATTCCCAAATGTGCCGGTTCCATCATTCTGCAAAATCGTTAAGGCTCCCGAACTGGCCAGAATCACGTCGAGCGCTCCGCCGGGCCTCAGGACCCCGGCAGCCCCCAGCAGGAACGAGTCGCTCAAATAAGGTGTGGATTCTGAAAGCGTGCCCGCCGTCCGGAGCGGAACATCGATGGTTCGCGCCGATTCAGCTTTTCCGGTCCCCCACTCCACCACGCGAATCGAATGGCGGCCGGGAGAAAGGCGCGAGCGCAGAGCAAGCCAGCCCGCCGCGTCTGTGGTGCCGCCGCTCACCGGTGTGACTCCGTCATAGAAATATACGCGCCGTTCTGATTGATCCGTGGGCCGGATGGCAATTTGAGCCTCGAGTGCGCTGGCTGCGGACACCACAAGCATCGCGGATAGAAGTGTTTTCAAGGATTCTCTCCTCTCTGTGGGTGGTTAGCGACAATTGAGGGCCGAATCGCTCAAAAAAGTTTCAAAAATTACTTTCGACGGGCGCCATATGGCAGATTCCCCGGAATGGAGCATGCAATGGCCCGGCGTCCCAGCCGGCGTCAATCGTTGATCCGCCTTCCGCTCCGTAAAAAACGATGCCTCTACGCCAAAAACGCAGGCCAGATGCATCGGAAAAGCCGTCCAGGCCCTTGCGTGAGCCGGAAGCGTTCGGGGCAGTCTCGCTCCGATCTAACGGGCCAACCAATTTAAGGCTACCGAGGTACGGAATTTGCAGGCCGGGAGGATTGTGGTCCGAAAACAGCCCGCTGTTACCCTTCAGGCCAATGCTTTCGAAGCCTTAACCAGAGTGGTAGCGGCAATCGGATTGCCCCACCAGAATCTCCAGCCCAGACGCCGGCGTTCCACGCTTGACGCGCCGAGCACCCGCAAGGTGTCAGCATAGAGTGCCGTAGCACGGATGTCTGCGATCACGATCCCGCCGCCCGGTTTCACGACTCGAAACGCCTCTCTGACAGCTGTCCTGCGATCGGCGTTCGATCGGATATTGTGGATCGCAAGGCTCGAAACCACGACATCGAACGTCGCATCCGCGAATGGAAGCGCGCGCATGTCGGCTGTTTCGATGTGCGCCCGTTGGCTCACGCCTTCGAGCGACGCGTTTTGCAGGGTGACTTCCATCGCGTTGCCGGACTGATCGTGCTTACTCCAGATATCCACGCCAGTCACCCGGCCCGAAGTCAATCTGCGTGCCACGGCCGTCAGTACGGCGCCCCGGCCGCACCCCATGTCGAGAACCATTTCGTCGCCGCGCAAGTGGAGGCCGTCCAAAATGCCTTCCCACTCGATAAACTTGCCCCTCCTGGTGGTGTAGAAAAAGCTGCCCGCCATGGCCAGCAATATGACAGAATCGATCACGAACGGCACGGCGGCCCGCATCGACGATCGCCACCAGGCAATCGCCGCAACGAGCCCGAACACCAGTGCCAACGATCCAAAAATCATCAGCGCGTAGGGCGCATCGTAGCCGTATTCACCGCGTCGCATCGGATTAATAGGAAATTATACCGACTTCAGTTCGCGCGATTAGCCGCCTGCGCGCGCACCTGGGCGGCTTGTGCATGCTGGCCGGCACTATCGTACAGATCGGCAAGCTGCTGCCGGATCCCGCTATTCTCCGGCAACAGACGGGCCGCTTGGTTTTCGAAATCGATGGCGCGCAAGATGTCGCCCGCGCGATAGTACGCGCGGGCGCGGCCGTGGGCGATGTTGGCGAGGAAATTATTGTCCACCAGCAGATTGGAATTCTCCGGAAGGCTGTTCGCCGCGCGATCGAAGGCTGCCAGCGCCTGTTCCGGCTGGCGCGCCTCCAGATTCGCGTACCCGAGACTTACGAGCGGCTCCCATGGCCAGCGCGAGGTGCGCGCCGCCGTCTGCCAGCAGCGGATCGACTCCGTCAAACGGCCCCGCTGCTGGTAAAACGCCGCCAGTGCGGACCATGGGGCCACCATATCCGGTGCATACCTGGCGGCCGCGAGATAGTCCGTCTCAGCCTCGAAAACGCGGCCGGCATCTTGAAGCAAGTGTCCGCGCAGGAAATGCAGATATCCATTTTCCGGAAACAGTGCGAGCGCTTTGCCGGTTGCCGCCAGCGCTTCCGCATCTCTGCCGAGCCCCTGCAGCACGCCGGCGGCGTTGGCCCATTCCTGGAATCCCGGCGCCGTGCTCTTGGGAACGGGCGCCGACGCACAATCCACCCGCAGCCTGGCGGCGAGCGCTTCCGTCTCCGGCGTGTTTCGCAGAAAAACCACGGCAACGTCATCCAAATACACCGGCGTCCAGGAGCCGCTCGAGCAGAACTGCCGGAAAGCCGGGAAGAACTGCACACCCACAAATCGCCCGATGGGGACCAACACGGTACTGATGCCGTAACGCTCGATTTCTTCTTTCCACAGCGGCGCATCCGGAGGAGTTGCCTTCAAACGCTGCGAGCGAACCATCAATTCGGTGCCGAAGGGAATCGCGCGGCCATCGATATAATTCCGGTATTTAGGGCCCAGCCGGAATGCCATGTAGGCGCCCTCGTTGCCCGCGCTGAAGATCTGGCCGGGCAGATTCTCGCGTTCCACAAAATCCGCCGCCTTCTGCGGGAACCACCACGAGAGGCCCGTGCCGAACTCCACCAGACCCGTTCCCGAAAGGTAAAATCGATTGCTGGCCCGGTCATACGTCTGATATCCAGCCATCGCTAACAGCGCGGCGGCCGCCGCCGCCGCCATGATGGCCCGTAGCCGCGGATGGGGCAATCGTGTGGAGAATTCGCGCAGGAAAGACGCGGCCACCGCGCCGCCTACCACTGTCATGATGCAGGCAAACAGCGCTGTGAAGCGCTCGTGACGCACCGGCAGCACGGCGGCTGCAAGCATCAGGACCGCGGCTCCGAACTGCCTCCGCCAGAGCGCGATCGCCGCGATTGGCACGAGCAGCAGGAGCAGAACGTAAAACGGATCGCTTAGAGAGAGGCCGGATAACAGGTGCGTTCCGTTGAGCGAGAGCGGCGCCCACTCGGAGATCATCTGCTCGTGGTCGGCCATGGCTTCCTGCTGGCGGAGGATCACCTGGTAGACGCCCCATCCCCACGGATTCGCCAGGGTCGCCGCGCCCGTTGCGGCCAGCCATGGCGCCGCCCGGCGAAGGCGCGTTTGGGCCGCCGGCCGCGTCACCGCGCGCAGCATGTCCGACGCTTCCAGCATTGCGTATGCCGCCAGCAATCCCAACCCCGCCGTGAATCCCGGATGGAGATTGACCCACGCGGCCATCAGAATCGGCAAACTCCATAAACGCGCCGTGCCAGTCTCGTGCTGTTGCCACAGGATCGCCAGGGTCGCCGCGAAAAGCACACTGGTGAACATTTCCGGCCGCGCGGTTGTGCGCGAGGCAATCAGCGGCACGGCGAAGAGTGCCAAACCGGCCGACACTGCCGAGCCGCGGCGCAGCAGGAGCGCGACCGTCGCCACGCACGCCAGAGCCACGAGCCACGAGATGAGCCCGTAGCCGCCGAGCGCATAAGCGCCGTAGAAAATCAGCGCCGACCCGACCGGATAAATCCACGGCTGCCCCGCGGCGGTGTACGAGAAGACCTCGGTGGATGGAATCTGGTGATGCGCGGCGATCCAGCGGCCGGTGGCCATCGACCATCCAAGGTCGAAATCAGCCAGCGTCTTCAGACCCGCCGCGAAAATGAAGACCATCGCCATCGTGGCAAGGGCATAATAACAGCGCCGTTCCATTTTCCCCTCCTACTTCCGGCTCCGCAGATTCGACACCGGCTTCGCCATCGCACCGGTCTGTTGCGCCGGCCCGTTGTGAACATAGTTGTGGCAGGTGAGCGTGCAGGAATTCGTCGCCCGGCTGTAACTGATCGGCGTCGCGCCCGTCGGCGCTACCACGTTGCCATCGAAGTTCACCAGCCGCTCGCCCGTGATATTGGCTGAGGTCGCGCCCATCCCGTGCGCCGTATGGCAGGCCGAGCACGAGAATCCTTGATTGATGTGGCTGGAGTGTCCGGAAAAGCTGGTGTTTGCCATGATCTGGGTCAAGCTGTGGCACTTGCCGCAGAGAGCGTAGGGTCCTGCGGCACTCAGGTCGGGGGTAGGGAAGAGGTTCGAGATCGATTGGCCCGGCGCTACCGCCTGGCTGATCTCATAGCGGCGCTCCAGAATGTGACTGAACTTCGATCCGTGCGGTCCGTTCGGCCCGGCGCCGCCGAATTCGCGATTATCGTCGCTGTTATGGCAATCGGTGCAGAAGATTTGGCTGCCCATCGAACGCCCCTGCGTAACTCCATCGAGGTTGAGCATGGCGGAGAGCAGGCTGGGCTGTGGAAGCGCGCTGTTTTCCACGTGCATTACCGGATGACTGGAAGTCGCCGTGAGCGCAAACTGCGGAATGAGATTGAGCGGGTCGCCGGCCGATACCACCCGCGTCGGCAGATATCCGTAAACCGGATTCACCACTTTCCCCGTGCTCGTGCCGTGGCAACGGAGGCAGTTGTCGTACTGGTTAACCGAGGGGGTCATCACGGTGACGCCGTCGGAGGAACTGATGCCCGCGATGCCGGTTTGCGAGATGCGGATGTTGGGCGCGGGAGTAAAAGAGAGCACCTGCTGCGAAGCGTGCGGATTATGGCAATCCACGCACGTCGCGTGGCGATTCTGATTGAGCAGCGCCGGTTCGGCGGCGTCGTGCAGATTGTTGCCGGCAGGGAAGGGATGCCCAATCTTATTGAATTCCGAGTACACGTTGGGAATGGCGGGCGAGATGTTCGAACCACCGGCGTGGCAATTGATGCAGTCCTGCTCGTTGGCGCCGCGCAGCAGTCGCGATGCGCCCGGCGCGTTGTGCACCTGGTGGCACGAATTGCAGGCGTTCTTGGCAACGGTCTGATATCCGCCCACCAGCGAAATGGCTTGCGTGCTGGTGGTATTGGTAGCCGCGGCGTGCGCGCTTCCGGACCACTGCGCAATCGGATTAATTTGGCCTGTAGTGACGCGATTGGGATCGTGGCAGGCCAGGCAAAGCTGCCCGCTCGAGCTGTCCCGCACCAGGAAATTCTGCGAGATGCTGTCGATGGCCTGCACGTGCGGATTGTGGCAGCCATTGCATTCCACGTTGCCGTTTACCAGGTGAACGGCGCCGGTGGGGTCGGCGGTTTTGCCCTGGGCCACAATGGACGCCGCCAGATCGGGCGAATCTTTCAGCGGCAGCGCCATGGTAGTCGGATGGTCGCCGGTGAGATTGCTCCCGAAGACGTCGGCGGATTTCATTCCGCCAGACATGGGGATCTTGCCGTAAGCCGCGGTCTGCCCGGGCGCGATGCTGCCATCGTGACAACTCAGGCACAGCGTGCTCGGGGATCCCGGGGTGGGCTGCGTGCCCTTTTCCAGGTCGGTGGTGCTGGTGTAAAGGTTGTACACCTGGTTGGAAAGCTGCTGGTTCCACAGCGGCGTGATGCCGCCAATGCCCGAATGCGGCGCGTGGCAATACGTGCATGCCCCTCCCACACCGGCGCTGAGAGGCGATCCGCCACCGGGTCCCAGATTGTGGACGCCGATAGCTTCGCCCGTTGTTTGCGCCCATGACACACCGGCGAACCCCAGCGCGACGCAGGCGCAGAGCGATCTCGAATTCACCGCGTACCTCCCGGAACGGGCAGGGCCGCTCCGTAATAATGGAAAACCTGTAGCCGCCGCGTGATGGAGTCCACCACAAAGATGCGATCGTTGCGATCGATAAACAGTCCCGCGGGCGCCACCAATGGCTGCGCCGCCGTTCCGGCGTAGCCGAAGTAATACAGCAGCCGGCCGCGCTCGTTGAACACCTGCACCAGCTTGTGGAATCCGTCGGCCACATAAATGTGTCCCTCGGAATCGATTCCCAGTCCTTTGGGCCGGAAGAAATCGCCCTTTTCGTCGCCCACCCGGCCGATGGCGTAGCGGAAGCTTCCCGCGCGCGTCAAAGCCTGGACTCGAAAATTCATGGAATCCACCACCAGCAGGTCGTCGCCGGCCAGCCGCAACTCCGTGGGAAAGTTGAATTCGCCATCGCCGGTTCCGCGCTTGCCGATGCTCGTCAGCACGGTACCCGACATGTCGAGCACGAAGATTTTGTCGCGCCAGGTATCGGTCACATAAATGCGTTGGGCATCGGAATCGATGGCGATGCCCGTGGGGCGTTTGAAGAATCCTTCGCCGCCTTTCAGACTGCCGATGGTTCGCTGGAATTTTCCGGTGGGTCCGAAGACGAAGACCTTGCCCGCTTCGGAATCGGTGACGTAGATGTTATCGCGCTTATCCACCGCCACGCACTGCGGAGTTCGCAGCTCGTCTTTGCCTTCTCGATGGGAGACGAACTTATATTTCTGACTGCCAAAATCCACGATGTGGATGCCCATGGCGCCAGGGTCGGCGACGATGGCGCGATCGTGCGAATCGACGGCGACACTGTACGGCCGCACGAGGTAGTGCAGGTCGGGCGCACCGGCTACAAGATCCACGAATTTCGCCAGCAGGCTGCGTTTGGGTTTGAGCTCGCTCTCCAGACCGAAACTGCGCTCGAAGGTCAGGCGGCGGCCGCCATCCATCGCCAGGCCGGGGACGTCCGGTGCCGCGGGCGTCTTCTTGGGAGCGGCCGCCACGCCGATGGCGCACACGAGAAGGAGCACCAGCAGGGTGGGGAGGACGCCCTCATCCGCGCTGGGCTCGGCTGTATGTCTGGGGACCCGCCCCGCCTTTAGAAAAAGTTGAACCATCGCGTTAGTCCGAAGTAATAGGACCCTACCATGGCAGGGAGGTTCCCGTTGTTGCTGAAGCTCTGCGTCAACTTACTAAATCCCGCGGTAAAGAAAATCTTGCGGAAGCGATATTGAAGGAACGTATTGAGCTGCCTGGTGTGATTGTCGGTGCTGGTCGAGTCCGCCTGCGTATTGGCCAGCGCCTCGGCATAAGAGACGCTCATGGTGAGACCGCGAACCGGAGTGATGCCCAGCGCGCCCGAGTAAGAATGACCGCCATAGAGAATCAGGGATGGCTGCGAAATCACCGGGAGGGCCGTGCCGACGGGAGTCAGCCCCGAGGCGGTCATGATGGAATCACCATTTGAACGTGCGTACGTGCCGCTGAGCGAGATGTACTTCACGGAAAGCGCCGTCGAGTAACTCTGGCCGAACGTGCCAGCCCCGGGCTCGTTGCTCAACATGCTCTTCGAACCCGCGGTGCTTGCCGACCAATGCGAACGCCTGCCGATCTTTCGGCCGAGCGTTGCCGAGTAGCCGTAGCCGCTGCTGGTATATGCAATCAGTACGGTCTGGGTGTTCTGCGCGTAGTTCACCATCCCCGATGCCGACCAGCGCCGGAACTCATGAAGATAGTTGACCGAGCCGAACATCCCCGTCTGGCCGGTGGTGTTGGAACTGATCGAACTCCGGGTGACACCCGCCGTGGCGTTCAGAAATCCGCCGAGCAGGTCGTTGGCGTAGCTTGCCGAACCGTTTACAGTGTCCTCTTGGAACGCCGCGCCCAGAAACGTCTGATCGCGGTGTTCGTCGCTCACGGCGAAGGTGAGGTGCCACGGCGTGATCCGATAATTGGCGTATCCAAGCAGGTCGAGCGAATGAGAGGATTGGTCCGGGCTGCTTCCGACGTTGCCTCCGGCGGAGACAATAGCCTGCTCGAGACTGCCCGCCAGATTGTCGTTGTACTGGAAACTGATTCCGACGTTCAAAGTGTCGATCGGGTTGAAGCTCACGCCGCTGTTCACGGTGTCGACCGTCGCATTGTAGGTACCGGACGAGAAATCGGCGCTTACCTCCGAGCGGCTTGCGCCGGCCGAAAAGCTCCCGTGGAAAGGCAGGCTATGGCCAATTCCGGCCGAGTACGAAATGGTATCCGAATCGCTGCTTTCAGCGGACGATCCCAGGATGGACGGAACCTCGGATTGGGAGCTGGAATCGCGAAAATTGCCGTTCAGCGTAAAGCCTGCCAGGCTGTAGGTGGTCTGCGCCGAGAACGAGCGGTATAAGGAGCTCAGATCGCCATTTGCACCGTACAAGGAATAGTGGTCATTGCCGTCCAGGAAGCTAAGGCTGAGGTGAGGAAGGTTCGGGACGTTCTCGCTCCATCCGATGTTGAGATTCTGCGAGTCGCCGTGGCTGGTGAAATCGGTCACGCCCGGTACGTTGTAGTTGCCTTGCGCGTTGAAGGTCTTTTCGAAGCTGACCGTGCCGGGAAAATTGCTGCCGCCGAAGATTCCTGAATTGGCATTGATGCCGCTCGAATTGGAGATCGACTGATAATTGGAATTCTCGCGCGATTGGTTTAAGAACGGTTGGATTCCGAAGGTAAGAAAGCCGGGGCTATAATAATACCCGTTCAGCGTGCCGACGCCTCCGAACGTAACCCCGTGGTCCGAACCCACCTGATTGCCGAAATCTCCGGTGTAGCCTCCGGAGATGCTGGCATTGCCGTTCAGGTTGAAATTGCCGACATCCACCTGTGCCAGCAGGGGGCTGGTGGTCGTCAGCAGAAGCCAAAATGCAGGGCGGCACCTTGCTCGAAACACTTTGCACCTACAGTTCTTCCACTTTGGCCGCGGCGCGCAACCGGCGGTTCAGCGCCTGACGCAGTTGCTCCGTCTTTTTCTTCTCGAGCCGTCCGCGCAAGTCGTCCTTCACCTCGGCGAAGCTTTTCATTCCCTGCGGAATGTGGCTATTGAGCCGCACGATGCAGAAAGCCTGTCCCACTTGAATCAGGCCGCTCATTTGGCCGGGCTTCATCGAAAGAATTGCGGGCACCAGATCGGGAGGAAGCTTGGCGCGATCCACTGCGTGATGGTCGCCCATATTCACGCGGTAATCGTCGTCCGAGAGTTGTTCAGCCAAAAGTCCGAAATCGTTGTAAGTTTTAGTGGCCTTCGCCCTGAGTAGCGCATCGTTAGCTCGCTTGACGGTTTCCTTCAACTGTGACGGCTTGGCATTATTCGGCGGAAAAATGGAAATCGTCTGCACCGCATACGATTCAGGAATGCGGAACTCATTGGGGTTTTGATCGTAATAGATTTTCGCCTCGGCCAGTGTGGTCACGGCGCGGTCCGTTACCTGCATTTTGAGAGCTAAGTCGATCAGCATGGAGCGCCGGATCTGCGCCCGCAGCTTATCGAGCGAACCACCCATTTCTCCAGTCAGATACGCCTTATACTCTTCCGCCGAGAATTCGGCTTTGAAATCGGCCATGGCGCGGTCGAGCTTTGCGGGCGTAATGGTCAACCCGCGGCGCCTGGCATCCTGGTACACGAGCTCTTCGAACTCGATCATCTTCATCGCGCCCACGCGAATATCGCTTTCCATCGCTTTGGGGAATCCGTTGTGCGTGCGGGCGTAGGGGAAGATGGTGTACATCTCGCGCAGCAGGTCGCCTTGCGTGAGCACGGTGCCGTTGACGCGGGCCACCGGCTGGCTTTTCAGGCGCTGGACGAGTTGCTGGTTGGCATCCTGAGCGAACAGGGTCCCCAGGGTCAAGGCCAATGCTGGAATCAGACTACGGAATCTCATGATTTCCCCTCTCTCATTCCCGGGAAACTGCGGTCCTTCCAAGGGAAGCCAGCCCGGGGCTGCTTCCCCTGGTTTTCAGGAAATTACCAGATACCTGACCGCGTGAAAATCTTCGTCATGGCCATCTTGAGGCAAGACCTTGGCAGGGCAATGCTTCGAGACGCGAGGACATCGATCCCGCGGTCGCGGCACTAGTAAGTCTTTACGTTCATCTGTCCGGCCATCTCGTTCGATTCGCCGCCGTGGCACTGCCGGCAGAACTGCGCCGCGCTGTTGCCGCCGGTCGTCGGATTGTAGTAACCGCGGAGGAAGAATGCCGTCTGGTAGTAGCCCTTCACGCCGCCCATAGTGCCGGCGTAAACATTCTGGCTGTGCTGATTGTGACAGCTCGTGCAGGTAACTGCCGTTACCGCCGTGCCGAAAGTTCCGAAGCTCACTCCGAAACCATAGTTCGTGTTGGCAAATACACTGGAAGCGGGACCGTTCATGGAGATCGCCGTGGTGTTGCCGCCGGTGCAATCCCAGTTGTAGGCGCCACCGCAAGAAACAATGGCCTGCGCGCCAACCGGATGGTCGTTGCTGTAGTTGCCGGCGTTGGTGCCGTCGTTGCCGAGCAGCGTCGGCGCATTGCCGCCGACGATCGGCAGCGTTTCCACCGTCTTGCCCTTCATCATTCCAACCTTTGCCAGATTGCCGTCATGGCAGCTCAGGCAGAACAGGATGATGGTGTTGGCATCGTGCGCGCTGGTAATGGTGCCGGCGGCGGGCAGTGTAACTGCATAAGTGCCGCCATCGCCAAACCCTAGCTTTTGCCCGTAGAGCGGGGTAAGATCCTGGCCCCACAATGCGTAGTTACCGCTGGCGACATCGGTGGTGGCTACTCCGTTGCCGCCTGCGCCGCTGTGCGGAGCGTGACACATCACGCAGCCGCGGCCGTATCCCGTATGCGCTCCCAGGATATCCGAGGTCTGGTTGGTGACCTGCGGGATTTGTGCCATCGCTACCGCGGCGCCGGCGGCGAGAATGAGCACCGATTGTACAAATTGCTTCATTTCAGAAGAGGCCTCCTAAGCCTTCTATGTACTACTGCTTGCTCTGTATATACAGTCCGGAACGAGCGTCCCGCCCGATTCCGTTTTTGGCGCGAACAGGCGCCAAAACCCGTTACTGCTTCGCCCCTCCCTATTTGGCCGGCGGTCTGGCAGCCGCCTTGGTTCCTTCCACCTGCGCCTTGCGCACCCCTTCCGCTTCGGCGTCGTTTACGTAGTGGAAAATCTGTATGCGTCCCGGAAACGTCTCCGATACAATCACGCGATTTTCTTTATCGATCGCGATTCCGTACGCTCCCATGAACCGCCCGGGGTACTCGCCATGCTCCCCGAAATAAATCAGTAGCTGCCCTTCGCGATTGAAGACCTTCACGCGATCCTGCGCCGCATCCACCACCCAGATGTGCCCGTCGCAATCGACCGCGATTCCTTTGGGCCGTTCGAATTGACCGGCCCCGTCGCCATTCTTGCCAAACGCGCTGATAAATTCGCCGTCGGCATCGAAAATCTCCACGCGATTGTTGAGGGTGTCGGTCACGTAAACGTTACCGTCGCCGTCCACTGCCACGTTCGTGGGCAGCGCGAAAGTTCCCGGGTCGGTAAGCGTATGTTTCTTGCCTTGAACCCCGATCGTGCGCAGCGGCTTGAATGTGTCGGCGTCATAAACGCGCACCAGGTCGTTGCCGGTATCGACTACGTACAGCAGCCGGTTCTCGGTATCGATCGCGACGCCGCCCGGTCCGTTCAGCACATCGCCGCCGATGCTCCCCTCCAGCTTGTGCTGCGCGTCGAACACCAGGACGCGATTCAACTTGATGTCGCTCACGAAGAGGCGGTCGTTATCGTCCATTGCCAGCCCGTCGATCAGGCCGAAGTGGGCATCGACGCCGTTCTTGATTAGCTTCACGCCGCCGGACTTGTCGAACAGGAAGATGGCCCCCACACCCTGATCCGCCGCATAGATCGTGCCCTTGGAATCGACGGCCACCCCGTAGGTGCGTATGAGCTGAAAGGGCAGTTTGCTGGTGTCGATCTGATCCACGGCCTTGGCGCCAGCCAGCCGGTCCATCCACTTCTGTTTCGGTTTCTGGCTGGTAAACAGCTTGGGATCGACTTTCTCGCCGGTGCGCAGGTCCACAAACTTGATGCGCGCCACGGCCGGCGGATTGGGCCAGACGATCTTGCCGATATCGAAGTAGGCCGTGGTCCGCTGATCGCCGAGCTTCGGCGGGTCTGCGGGATTCGCCGGCTTCTTCTTGATCTGCGCCGCGGCGCCGATCGCCAGGAGCGTAAACAGAACATAAGCTCGAAAACGCGGCATTTTACTGGGCCCCCCGTGTTGCTTTCAGATCCAGCCCGTTGGCGTGACAGGTCTTGCAGAAGTCCATATTGCTGGCCTGATCTTTCACCAGCAGATCGGGCTTGGCCGAACCGTGCGGCTGGTGGCAGGTCAGACAGTTCATCGGGGTCTTTACTTTGCCCGTCGCAGGATCCATCAGGTCCTGCACTGGATGCTGCTCGGTCGGATGGCCCAGACCTGCCTTGATGGGAAGCATGGCCACGGCGCGGAAATAATCCGCCGGTAACCGCACCTTGCCATCGAAAATCGTCACCCGCGAATCGCTTCTCACCGGCGACCGGTCCGGTCCGTGGCATTCCAGGCAAAGCTGGTTAGGCGATTTCGCCCGCAGCAGTTTGGCGTTCTCGCTGCCGTGCGGCTCGTGACACGTGGCGCAGCCGGCTACCGACGCCGGTTGGTGCGGATGAGCTTTGGCGATCTGCTCGCCCTGGTCCGGATGGCACCCCAGGCACGCGCTCACCGGATCGGGCTGCAACATTCCCGGCGTCCGCCCGGCGTGCGGATTGTGGCAACCGGTGCAATCGCCCTGCGCGCCCGGGTGCTGAACCTTCGCTTTGGCGATCTTTTCCACCTGCTCGGCATGGCACATGCCGCACAGATCTTTTTCGGACGCTTGAGTCAGCACCACCTTCCCGTCCTTCGGCTCGGCGTGGCAGTTGTCGCAGGCCCCGCCTTCGAACGCGCTGTGGACGAACGGTTGCATGAGCTTCGGCGTGGACGACTGGTGCGGATTGTGGCAGGTCACGCAATCGGCCTTCTCGAACGGCTGTCCCTTATGCGCTTTGGTGAGCGCGTCGTCTTTCGAGTGGCAATCGAGGCACAGCGCGGGAGTCGGTTTGGTGAGGTGATCGCGGAATTCACTCGCCGGATCGGCTTTCGTCTTGTGAGTGACGTGACAGGTGTCGCAACCCATGTCGAGGGCGGCGTGGCGGCTGCCTTTGGCGGGAACGTTGAGGCCGGTCGTATGGCACTCCAGGCACAGATTCGATTCCTTGGAATCGCCCGATTCCGGCTTGAGCAGCATGGCCTTGTTATCGGTGCTGTGCGGGTCGTGGCACTTCAGGCAATCGCGCGCTGCCGGGGGATGAATCTGGCCCTTGATATCGGCCGCGTTTTTGTCGGCATGGCATTGAATACAGAGCTTGACCGGGGTCGCGGTCGTGAGGGTGATACGGGTGGTTTCCTTGGCGATGCGCACCAGGTGACAACTCTGGCAGCCGGATCCCATCGCCGGATGCACCACTTTGCCTTTGCCCCGATCTTCGTGGCACTCCAAGCACTGCTTGTCGGTGGTGTTTTTCTCCAGTGGAACCGGATGTGGTTTGGCGTTCGCCTGCCATGCCAGGATTCCGACCGAAAGCAGTATGTGGAATGAATGGATTGCTCGGGTTAACACCGTACTCCTAACGTTAGAGAACGTAGGGAGGCAATCCATTGACCATCTCGCGAGAGATCTCAACTATTTCAATCTACTGAGTCGGAAGTCGGAGGGCGTTGATCCGACATGGGGGAAATTCAACACTTCGGCATCTTTTTTGGGTTCATACACTCAGTTAATAAGAGATTAATACCTTAAATAATGGAGCAATACCCTAGGCTTAACCCTTCCCTGTGACTGATGTATAGTTCAACAGTGCTTGGGCACGAGACGCATTCGAATTTCGCCAAATCTATCCGATAAGCAACCATATGAAAACTAAGGCACTACCCGTCGTGGTGCTGGGCCTTACGGTCTGTTTGGGGCGGGCGGCTGCGCCCCGGCCGTCGGACGCTGACACGGCCAACCTCGTAGAACGAACCCGCGTACTCTCCCGCAACTACACCCGGCGGATGCCGGATTTCCTCTGCACTCAAACTATCCGGCGGTCCTACCATCTGACCCTCCCCAAAAACTGGATTCGCGCCGATGTCCTCACGGTCAAACTGCGCTATGCCGGGCAGACCGAAGACCGCGAGCTCCTGGCGCGGAACGGGCGCCCGGTCGTTCCCGGCGAGCCCTTCGGCGGATTGGAGAATATCGGTGAATTCGGGGGTATGCTCGAGGCCGTATTCGATCCCCAATCGCAAGCCGAATTCCATTGGGAAAGTTCGAAGACACTGCGCGACCGGCCGTCATTGCTGTTCTCTTATCAGGTGAAGGCCTCCCACTCCTCTTATATGCTGAGCTTCGACCCGGGAGGATATGTCCACCGGCAGGTGGTCGGGTACCACGGCACGGTGTGGGTGGACCGCGAGACGGGCGGCGTACTTCGGCTGGTTTACGAGGCCGATACCATCTCCGCCGACTTCCCTATGCAGTACGCTTCCACTACGGTCGATTACGGCTTTGTCGAAGTGGCCGGCCGGACTTACCTGTTACCGGTACGGGCCGAAATCGAGACCGATGTCGATGGTTTCCGCTCGCGGAACATCTCCGAATTCAAGGACTATCGCAAGTTCTCAACCGATTCCACGGTGCACTTCGGCGACACCTTCGAGAATCAATAGCAGGACATCCAGGGCGGGCAATCCTGGCTGGGGCCAGCTAGTGCCGCGATGGCATGATCATTTTCCTCGCGTCTTCAAGCATTGCCCTTTGCCAGGCCTTGCCTCAGGATGGCCATTCCGGAGATTTTCACACGGTCAGGTACCGAGCCCTGTCGCACCACACCGGCTGTAAACCAGCAGTCGAGCCTTCCCGCTTTAGTGCCGCGTGGAATCCCCGGGGCGGTGCGCTTCGAACAGGAACCACGTGCGCCGTTCCGTCTCGTCGATCCAGACCTCGATGAGACTTGCCGTAGCGATATCGCGCCCCTCCTCGCAGACATTGTGGGCTTCCCGCAGCCGGGTGGCCAGAGCCTGATTATCTTCCATCAGTTCCGCCAGCATGTCCTCCGGTTCCACGAACTCCGCATTGTTGTCCGACACCCGTTGTGTCCGCGAAATGTCACCAATCGACCGCATCGTCGTTTCTCCGATCTTGCGGACCCGCTCGGCAATGGCATCGGTCATCGCAAATATCTGTTGGGCATGCTCATCGAACAGGAGGTGATAGTCGCGAAAATGGGGTCCGCTTAGGTGCCAGTGAAAATTCTTGGTTTTCAGATAAAGCGCGAACACATCGGCCAGAATCGCGTTCATGGCGCCGGCAATTTCTTTCGTCGCTTTCCGGTCCAAGTCCGTAGGAGTATGCAAAGGAATGCGTACCCTTTCCTTCACCGGCATCGTCGAGTTCTTCATAAATAAGCTCCTTGCGCATTTAAATTGGCGGCCTGGAATCGCTTTGACAGACCCATGGCATAGGCCGCGCGCGGTTTCACCTTCGGAACAGCAATCGAGACGCCACCGTACTCCAGAGACCAGCGCGACGCCCGTCCACCCCAAGGCTCAAGAAAAGGGCGGAAGATCTCCGGTACTTGACACGGCTCGGGGGCATCGCTCACGCTAGACGTTTATGCCCATTCTGCAAGTCATCGTCCTGGGGTTGATCCAGGGCTTGACGGAATTTCTGCCGATCAGCAGCACCGCGCATCTCTACCTTACTTCGTGGCTGCTCGGCTGGAAGCCCGAAGGGCTCAACTACGACATCATGCTGCATGTCGGGACTCTGGCGGCATTACTCATCTATTTCTTCCGCGATTGGGTGCAGATCGTGGCGCAGGGGTTCGGGCTGCAGCTCGGGAAAGATAACGAGCTGCGCTTGAATCACATGCTGCTGTGGCTGTTGGCGATCGGCAGCATACCGATCGGCATCGTAGGCTTCGTGTTTGAAAAGCAGGCCGAATCGAGTTGGCGGACTCCCTGGGTGATAGGGGCAATGCTGATCGTAATCGGCATCCTGATGTATGTGGCGGAGAATTCCAGCCGCAAGACGCGCGATCTGGCGTCGGTGAACGGACCGGATGCGGTGGTGATCGGGGTGGCGCAGGCGCTGGCCGTGGTGCCGGGAACATCGCGAAGCGGGATCAGTATTTCGGCGGGCTTGTTTCGGAATCTGAGCGACCAGTCGGCGGCGAAGTTTTCGTTCCTGCTTTCGGCGCCGGCCATCGCGGGGGCGGCGGGGAAGGCATTCTGGGACATGCATAAGGAGCATCAGCTGCACTCCGTGCTCGAAACGCCGTTCCTGGTGGGCGTCGGGGTGAGCGCGATTACCGGCTGCGTCGTGATCGGGTGGTTTCTGCATTATTTGCGGCGCAGCTCGCTTCGTCCGTTTGTTTACTACCGGATAATTTTTGGCATAATAGTGCTTGCTCTGGCTTTCATCCGCCGGCCAGCGTGATGAAGCTCTTATCTCCGACCGAACACAAACGGCTGAATGAAGTCATCGGCTTTGTGCTGCTCTCGCTGGGCCTGGTGATGCTTCTGAGCTTGGTGTCGTACCATACCCAGGACCCTTCGTGGGACACGGCCGCCGAGTCCCAACCCCTGAATCTTATCGGCTACTTCGGCTCTTACGCCTCGGACCTGCTATTTCAGGCCTTTGGCGCAACGGCGTTCCTTTTTCCTCTGCTGATGTTTCTGCTGTCGTGGAAGTGGATCCGGTCGGAGGCGTTGGATGGTGGGGTGGCAAAAGTGGTCGGGGCTGTCATTCTCACGGTGGGAGCCAGCGCGGGGCTGGCGTTTCTGCCGTGGCGGATGTTCGGTGGCACGATCAGGCTGGGCGGCCTGTCGGGCTATTTGCTGGCGCGTTACCTCTTGGGCACGCTCAATCTGGCGGGCGCAATCGTGGCGATCCTGACTTCCGTGGTGGTCGCCGTGTACCTGGTTTCGTCTTTCACGCTGGCGAAGGGGATGGAATGGATGGACGGCCCGGTCGCGTGGTACCGCCGGCGCACCAACGCGTGGCGGGCTTGGCGGGACGAACAACATGCGAAGGCGCTGGAGAAAGCTCGTGAGCGCGAGCGGACGAGGCGCGAGACCCGGCAACTGAAAGGGCGAAAACTGCGGTACGAACCCGAGCCCCGGCCCGAGTTGGAAGCAGCGGCCGACACGCCTCCATGGGAGGTGGCGGAAAGGCGTGCGCCGGCGGTGGAAGGACCAGTGCAAGAGGAACCGGAACCGGTCGCCGAGGATGAGATTCCCATCTGCCCGGTTGAAGATTTGCCGCCCGTTCCTCCGCCGATGCCGGTACCGGCAGCCGCCTTTGAACCGGCGCAGGAGCCGGCCTTCCGCACCGTGTTCACATTGCCTTCGACGGAACTTCTGAATGAAATTCCGCTCCGCAACGCGTATGACGAGGTGGAACTGAAAGACACCGCCGTCAAAATCAAATCGAAATTCGAAGAGTTCGGGGTTTTGGGAAACGTGGTGCAGATCAATCCCGGGCCGGTGGTAACCACCTTCGAGTTCAAGCCGGAAGCCGGTATCAAATACAGCCGGATCACGAATCTCCATGAAGACCTGTGCCTCGGATTGCAGGCGGAATCGATCCTGATCGAGCGCATCCCGGGCAAACCGACGGTAGGAATAGAAGTGCCCAATACCCGCCGCGAGGTAATCGCGCTGCGGCAGATGCTGGAAAGCGAGGAGTTCGGGGGGTCGGCATCGCGGCTGACTATTCCGCTGGGCAAGGATATTAACGGTCGGATTCGCGTGGCGGCGCTCGATACCATGCCGCACCTTCTCATCGCCGGATCGACGGGATCGGGCAAGAGCGTGATGATCAACTCGATGATCATGTCGATTTTATACAAGTCGACGCCGAACGAAGTGCGCATGATCATGGTGGATCCCAAGCGCGTGGAACTGGGCTTGTTTGAAGGCATTCCGCACCTGTTGACTCCGGTCATCACCGACCCGAAGAAGGCCACCAACGCCCTGCGCAACGCGGTGCTCGAGATGGAGCGGCGTCTGCGCCTCCTGGCGGAGTATGGCGTGCGAAACATCGAGCAGTTCAACAAGAAAATACGCAAGCTGCAGGACGAGCCGCGCAATCTGTTCGCCGACCAGGAGGTGGAGGCGACCGCCGACGATTTGCGCCCGTTGCCTTACATCATGATCCTCATCGATGAGTTGGCCGACTTGATGATGCTGGAAGGCAAGAACGTAGAAGAGTCGGTAACCCGACTCGCACAGATGGCACGCGCGGTGGGCATGCACCTGGTGCTGGCGACGCAGCGCCCCAGCGTGGACGTGATCACCGGGTTGATTAAGGCGAATTTTCCCTCGCGCATCAGCTTCCGCGTGGCGACGCGGGTGGATTCGCGGACCGTGCTGGACGTGATGGGCGCGGAACATCTGTTGGGTAAGGGCGATATGCTCTTTCTGCCACCCGGGTCGTCGCGCCTGACGCGTGTGCACGGGGCGTTCGTGACCGAGTCCGAAATCGGACGAGTGGTGGATTTCTGGAAGGAGCAGGCGACGCCGGAGTACGATCAATCGTTCCTGCTGGCGCCCCCGAGCGACGAAGAAGAATCGGAGGGCCAGGAAGCAGGCAACGCCGAGCAGGACCCCATGTACGAAGAAGCGGTGCGGCTGGTGCTGCAGATGGGAAAGGCATCCACGTCTACGCTCCAGCGTCATTTACGGCTTGGCTACGGACGCGCGGCGCGAATTCTGGACATGATGCAGCGCGATGGAATCATTGGGCCCCCCGACGGCAGCAAGCCGCGCGAAGTGTTGAAACGGCCCGACTGGCTGAGGGAAGTGGAGACGCGGTAGAACCGCCTTCCAATACAGCTGGCGTCAGGTTACTTGCAGTCCCTGCCCATTCGTGGCCTTTCCAGCAATTTCCTGAACACCGCACCGGGTTAAGCGCCTTTACCGGAACAAAATTTCTACAGCTTCGTCTTTAGGGTAAGGCGAGCTTCCCCATGACGACGCTGCTTCACGATCTCCGTTTCGCCCTCCGAATGCTTCGGCAACACAAAACCTTCACTGCCGTCGCAATTCTGGCGCTGGCTCTCGGCATCGGCCCCAACACCGCCATTTTCAGCGTGGTCTATGCGACCCTCTACGCACCCATGCCGTATCCCAATGCCGACCAATTGGTGATGGTCTGGTCGAAACTCCAGGGCAACCGCAACAGCATCGCCGCGGGAGATTTTCTCGACTGGCAAAAACAGAGCACGTCGTTCCAAGGGCTATGGGCGTGGAGCGGCTTCGATGCCAACCTCGGCGGCGATGAAGGTCCGGAACAGGTGAGCGGAACGCAATCGACACCGGGACAGCTTTCGGGCCTTGGCGTGCCTCCGGTCATCGGACGCGACTTCCGCTCCGACGAAGACCAGCCCGGCAAGGACCACGTGGTCGTCTTGTCGAACCGGCTGTGGCAGCGCCGTTTCGGCGGGAAACGCGACCTGGTCGGCCAATCCATACGGATGAACGGAGAGCAATACACCGTGGTCGGCATCATGCCGTCCGGCCAGATGGACCGGATGCCGAATGAGCTTTGGGTGCCTCTCACCATCAAGCCTGAACAGATTAACCACGATTTTCATTGGCTGCTCGCCATGGGCCGGCTCAAGCCCGGCGTCTCCATCAAACAAGCGCAAGCCGATATGGATGCGGTCACCCAACACATCGGCGAGGTTTACCCGCAAGACAAAGGGTGGGGCGCCAGTGTCGAGCCTCTGCGTAACGACTTCCTCGGAAAACAGGCAATCACGGGCATGTACGTTCTGATGGGCGCGGTGGGATTCGTTCTGCTCATCGCCTGCGCCAATCTCACCAACCTGCTGCTGGCGCGAGGCACCTCTCGCGAGCGCGAAATCGCCATCCGCGTCTCAATCGGCGCCGGCCGCGCACGTCTTTTCCGCCAGATGATTACCGAAGGATTGATGCTGGCCGTCATCGGCGGAGTGGCGGGTGTATCGCTTGGTTGGGGAATTCTCAAGCTGCTCACCCACTACATGCCGCCCAATACCTTGCCCTCGGAGGCGGATGTCAGTTTGAACGGCGCCGTGCTTCTCTTCAGCTTCGCGGCGGCGCTGGTCTGCGGCGTCCTGGCCGGCAGTGCTCCGGCATTCCAGGCGGCGCGGCTCAATCTCAACGGGGTCCTCAAGCAGTCGGGACGAAGCATCGGGTCCGGGCATCACTTCCTCCGGCGTGCCCTGGTAGTGGCGGAATTCGCCCTCGCACTCAGTCTGTTGACCGGCGCCGGCCTCGCCGTCCACAGCTTCATCAAGATCACCGAACTCGACCTCGGAGTCCGCACCGACCACATCCTCACCTTTTACCTTCCGGTTCCCCAGGGTCGCCTGACGGAACCCGATAAAATCCGCGGCTTCTATCGCGACGTCCTCACCCGCATTTCCACGGTGCCCGGTATTCAGGAAGTCACTGCCACGACTGGCATGCCGGTGCAGGGTACGGGGTTTGGCATGCCGTTCACCATTGCCGGCCACCCCGTTGCGGACGCTTCGGCGCGCCCGGTTAGCGGATTTCAGATGGTGACCCCGGGGTACTTCCGCACCTTCGGAATTCGTACCGTCCGCGGGCGCGAGATTGACGGCCGCGACCTTCCCGGTTCGCCTCGCGTGGCCATGGTGGACGAGACCTTCGTCCGCCGCTACTTGAAAGATGTCGATCCTCTCAAGCAGCGGGTGGTGATCGAGGAACTCATACCCGGCGTTACCAGACTGGGGCCGCCGGTCGAATGGCAGATAGTGGGTGTGTTCCACACGGTATTGAATGGCAGCCGGCCGAGCGGTTTTCCAACCGTCTACGTACCTTTCTGGCAGAGCCCCTGGCCCTCCGCCGGACTGGCGGTACGAACAGCGGGCGACCCGGGTGGCATGACCAAGAGCATCGGCGCGGCGATCCGGTCCATCGATCCCGACCTTCCCATGGCAGGAACGGCAACCATGGAAAAGGTGGTGAGCGATTCCCACGCCGGCGACGCCTTCCCCACTTTGCTCATGGCCAGCTTCGCCTCCGTGGCGCTGCTCCTGGCCATTCTCGGGATTTATGGCGTGATGGCGTTTTTGGTGGCGCAGCGGACCCACGAAATCGGTCTCCGCATCGCTCTGGGCGCCGGCCGTTTCGATGTTCTCCGCATGGTCCTCGGCGAGGGCGTCCGGCTGAGCGGCATGGGTCTATTGATCGGAGTGGCCGGAGCCTATTTGGTGGGGCGTGCCATGCAAAACTTACTCTACGGAGTGACGGCGCTCGATCTCACGGCCTTCGCCTGCGTTGCGGTGGTTCTCGCGGGATCGGCGCTGTTGGCGTGTTGCGTGCCTGCAAAGCGCGCGGCATGGGTCGACCCCGTCGTTGCCCTACGGGAAGACTGACGGAAATCGGAGGACCTCGCCAGCAAGGCGGGTCGCGGCTCCATCCCGCAATCCACTAAAATATGAGAAGTGCCGAAACTGCCCGCGACGCTGCGAGCCCTGCAATACCGTAATTTTCAGCTTTTCTTCTCGGGTCAACTCATTTCCCTCATCGGGACCTGGATGCAAAACCTCGCCCAGCCCTGGCTCGTCTACCGCCTTACCGGGTCGATGCTGCTGCTGGGCGGAATCAGCTTCTGTAGCCAGATTCCCATCTTCCTTCTTTCCACCGTCGGTGGCATCGTGGCCGACCGCTATAGCCGCCATCGCGTGGTCATCGCCACACAAACCCTGTCCATGCTTCTGGCGCTCATCCTCGCCGCCCTCACACTGACCAACCGTGTGCAAATCTGGCACATTTTCGTCCTCTCCGCCCTGCTCGGAGCGGTCAATGCCTTCGACATCCCCGCGCGCCAGGCGTTCATTGTCGAGATGGTCGGCAAGGCCGATCTCATGAACGCGATCGCGCTCAATTCCTCCATGTTCAACGCCTCGCGCGTGGTCGGTCCGGCCATCGCCGGCATTCTGGTAGCGGCCATCGGCGAGGGATGGTGCTTCTTCGCCAACGGCATCAGCTATATCGCGGTGATTGTCGGCCTGCTGTTCATGCGCGTCGATGCCAACGTGCGCAAGGCACATCAGGCGTCGCCGCTCGCCAATGTGATCGAAGGGTTTCGCTTCGTCATCCGAAATCGCCCCATTCACGCGTTGCTCATCCTGCTCGGCATGGCCAGCGTTACGGGAATGCCGTTCCAGGTCCTCATGCCGGTGTTTGCCGACCGCGTTCTGCACGGCGGTCCTAAGGCGCTCGGCTGGCTCACCGGATCCGCCGGCATGGGCGCGCTGGCCGCGGCGCTGCTTCTGGCCAGCCGCCGCACGCTCAAAGGTCTGAGCGTGTGGGTCGCCGCGTCGGCTACCGCGTTTGGCATCGGCCTCATCATCTTCTCCACCTCTCACAACTTCCTCTTTTCGGCCGTCATCCTGGTGCCCGTCGGATTCACCCTCATGCTTCAGATGGGATCCACCAATACGCTCATTCAGAGCATGATTCCAGACGAACTGCGCGGGCGCGTCATGGGTGTCTATTCCATGGTGATGATGGGGCTCGCGCCCTTCGGCGGTCTTCTTGCCGGCTTCCTGGCCGATGGGCTCGGCGCGCCGATTACGGTCGCCGCCGGAGGCGTCGTCTGCCTGCTCGCCGCTGCCATCTTCTGGACCCAGCTTCCCGGTATCCGCGGTCACATGCGCCAGATGATCGCGGCGCAACGCGAAGTGGTGGCGGAGTAGGCCTTTCGGGCCACCGAGCTTTGGTAACCCGCGACTGTGCGTCCGCATCCAACAGGTTAGAGGGTTGCTGCTATGAAGATCGGTTCTTACTTACTGCCCGCCGTTACGGCTTTGGCCCTCGCGGCCGCATTGCCTGCTTTCTCCGCGTCGCTTCCCGATATTACCGGGTCGCCCCAAATAGTTGTAACCGTTCTGCCGGGAGCAGGCGGAATCCGGCCGGACAATTTAGCCGCCGGAGACGTGAATGTGCTACTCGACAAAACACCCGCGCCGGTAGTTCGCATGCAAAAGCTGACCGGTGATTTAGCGGACATGCAACTCTTCCTGCTTTTGGACGATTCCTCACGTTCCGGCAGTCTCGGCGTTCATTTCAAAGAGCTGAAACAGTTCATCGATTCTCTGCCGGCCACCACCCAGGTAGGGCTGGGCTATATGCGCAACGGCACTTTCTCCCTTTCGCAGAATTTCACTTCCGATCATCAGAAGGTAGCCGCGGCTCTACGCCTGCCCATGGCCCTGCCGGGCGCCAACGCCAGCCCCTACTTCTGCCTTTCGGAACTCATCAAGCACTGGCCTTCCAGCGAGCCTACCGGCCGGCGGGCGGTGCTAATGCTGACCAACGGAGTGGACCCGTATTATGGCACGCCCGACTTGAACGACCCTTACGTCACGGCTTCAATCCACGACGCGGCGCGGCGCGGCGTAATGGTCTACACGATTTACCTGGGCGGCGCCGGACGATATGGCCGGGGTGGATTTCCGCGGGCTACCGGGCAATCGTACCTGATCCAGGTCGCCGAGGAAACCGGTGGATATGCGTACTTCGAAGATTTCCGCGACCCGGTGGACATTGCGCCATTCCTGTCGGACCTTCGCGATCGCCTCGAGCATCAATATCAAGTTACCATCGGCGCGGTAAGTGAGAAGGGATTCGTCTCTGCGAAGTTACATACGGAGTCTAAGGGAGTGAAAGTGGTGGGCCCCAAGACTGTTTACGTTCCGTAACTTTCCCTCGCATGGCGGTCGACACAGGGCAGCCAATGCTAAACAGGCGCGCCTAAGTGGCGTCGGGCCGAATGCCTGCACCACCGCCAGCCCACGCGAGCGCCAGTCCAGCCGCGGCGATGCCGGCCAGAATCCAACCCTGCGTCTCCAATCCGGCGTTGCCGCTGCTAAACAATTCCGCCAACGCCGGGTAGACCGCGGCGGCTCCCAGCACCAGCACATACGCAAGGTAATTCTTGCGCGCGAACCACAGACAAAACACCAGCGCTCCGGCGACTAATGCCAGCGCCGGCACATATTGCACCAGGAACTCGCCCCCCGTGCGCACATCTTCGGAAACCATTGCGGCGGCCACCGCCAGCGCCAGCGGCGTGAGCATCCAGCGCTTCGGCAGCCAACGCACCGCCACCGCGCCGAGCGCCAAAACCGCCGCCCGCGTGAACACCGAGCGCACCACGTTCGCGGCCGCCAGCAACGCCGGCGCCGGCAAACCGATCAGCGAAGGCTCTTCGGTGCCCATCAGCGCCTGTGCGTGGAACCGGTCCATCAGCATCGTTGCCAGTTGATGGCAGAACAACCACAGCCCAATGGCCAGCAGCAGCAGCACAAATGCGTCCAGCGCAAACACGCGCCGCTCCGGTCCGAGTGCGGACGCGCTCTCCGGAAAATACGAGAGGACCAGCGCGGCGGCCGCGGCGTAGATGGCGTATGCAAATACCACCTGGATCGCCATCACTGCCACTGCCGTCACCGTAAACGTCTCGAACGGGATCGAGGTTTGATAATTGCGATATAGAAAGATGTGGAACGAGAGTCCCAGCACCAGCACTGTGAGCAGTGCCGGCAGCGTCGCGGCGAGCAGCGTCCGCCGCCACGGCACCAGCCCCTGGCGAATCTGCCGGATCAGAATCCAGAGGCCGAATACGATCCCCGCCGCGGTCACCAGAATCCGCACCGTCCAAACCGTTAAGGAGATGAAATTCTGCCGCTCGCGGCTGCGCTCGAAAGTTTCCGGAATCTTCCAGTACTCGCGCAGGCCCGCCACTTGGTCGCCATCCACCGAAACCGCCACCCGATAATGCGCCTCGTCCACATTGCGCGCATCGCCCGCCGGCGCCTGCCACACCAAGGAGTGGTCGCTGCGAGCCTTGCGCTTCTCCGACGTGCTCTCTATGAGATTCATGTCCCCGACGTCGAGCCCTTGTGCGCCCGCGAATGCAGCTGCAATGACGCGCGCCTGCTCAGCCGTGATATCGGCGCCGGCGCGTTCGTCGGGTACAGTATGGGCGAAGCCCATCACCTTGCCGCTGTCGGGGTTTACCGTGACCAGAAATTCATCCTTCTCCAGCGTTTTGAAATAACGGACGGCCCAAAAGCGCACCGGCCGGTATTTCTCGAATAGATTGGAAACGGCACTCAGCGAACGGCGGTCCAGAAAGTATTTAGCCGCGAGGCTGTCGTCGCCCCCGGTGTGTGTGTCGGGATAGGTGACCTGCCGGTAGGTGCCGGGATCGACCCCCAGCGATCGTAAAAACGCATCGGCTGGCGCGCGCGCCTGGTCCGCTGTCAGCTTGTATTGCGGCGCATCGCCGAAGTGCGCCGTGTGAAGGAGCGCAGTCGCGCCACCAACTGCAAAAATCGCCAGTGCCGCCCAGCGCTTGCGCCGCGCCAGCGGAGAATAATCGGATACAAGGATGGCGGCGCGCTCTCCCTCCGGCGGCGCTTCCGCCGGTGGCGGCTCGTCACCGTTCAACAAGCCGGTGACGGGCTCGAATCCCCCGAGCCGCCAGTAAGCCAGCAGCGCCATCGCGATGGGCGCCACGAAGATTCCCGCGCTTGCCGCACCTGAAAGCCGGAAGTACAGACTGTGCGAACGCAGAAGCAGCAGCGCGCTGTACATCGCATCTACCGAATAGTGCCAGATGAGGGTCGGCAGGATGCCCCATCGCAGCATGATGATTCCCAGCGCGATTCCGCCGGTTCCCACCTCCAGGCCGCGAATGAAGAACGGTTGATTGGGATACCCGGCATGCCCGAATCCCCATGCGAAACCTGCCACCACGATGGCCGCCGGCAGCCAGCGCAGCGCCTTCCGCAAAAAGGGAATGGCGAACATGCGGAACATGAACTCCTCGGAGACCGCCGGCAGATAGCCGCCCACCAGCACGTACGCCCACGGGAATTTTGTATTCAGCAGATCGCTGTACGGCACGTCGGCCGGCGACCACGCGCCCAGCTTGTTCGCCACGATATAAAACACCGTCTGGTATGCCAGGAAAACCGCGCACAACGTCACGCCGAGCACCGCGCCCAGGAAAAATCGCTTGGTGCGCAAGCCTTTCCGGCTGAACAGACTTCCCAGCGAGACTTTCCCCGGATACGCCTCGCGATACAGCACCTCGGCGCCGGCCGCGATGACGAAGATCGCGCCGCCCCACGCCAGGGCGGTCAGCACCGCCTCGAGCAGCCGCTGAATGACGAAGCTCGAATACGCGTCCGTGGTCGGATAGCCGTATTCCGCCAGTGGAAATTCGTTCAGGCTGGAAAGAAACGAGAGCGCCATTCCGATGGCGCCTGCGATCGCCGCGCGCCGCCAGCGCACGTCCTGGCGACGCACTCGCACGGCGATCACCGCTATCAGGGCAACCATCAGGACGACGAGCGCGAACGTATCGATGACTTGCGCTTCATTGTTCTTCGACCGCAGCCGCTCGTAGTCCCTCGTCCACCAGTCGGGAATCTTGAGGTACTCGCTGTAGCTTCCGATTTCGTTGCCCAACAGCGTGACGGCGATCCGGTAGGTGCCGTCATGAACATCGAAGTCGCGCTCCTTCCAGGTGAAGGTGCGGTCAGTGCGATGCGGCCTTGTGATGCTCGACGACTCTACGAAATCCAGGGCTGCAGGCTCGCGATGGACTCGCGTCCGAAGGTAACTTTCGGCCAGCGTGCGCGCCTCGTCAGGCGTCACATCGGGCCGCGCGGCATCCTCGGCAATCTTGTGCTCGAATCCCACTACGAGGCCGCCGGGCGTCACGTCGGCGCGAAATTCTTCTTTTTGCTGCGGCCGGAACCAGCGGAACGCCCAGCGCCACAAGTGGACGCGTGTTCCCAGCAATTGGTTGGCTTTTTCCAGTCCGGCTTCGCGCTCGAGAAAGGTTTTGGCATCGTCGTCATACGTGAAGCTGGAAGCGTCGCGGTACCCTTCAAAGTGATATCCCTGCGCTTCCAGAAACTGTGCCGCGATCGGTTTCGCATCGGCGCGGCTCACGCGAAAATCGATCGACGCTTCCGGGAAGGCACGATAAAAATTGCCCGCCGTGTACCACACGCAGGCGCCGAGAAGAACCGCACAGATCGCGATGAAGCGATAGTCGGAGGGTACGAAGCGTTCCTTCATGGCTCAGGATTGTTTGGCTGCCCAATGAAGGCCGATACCACCCAAAATATATCGCCGGGCGGTGACGCGGTGATACCCTTTTTCGCGCAGGAGTGACGACATTTCGTCTATCGACACGAAGCTCCGCAGAGAATCGGGAATGTAGGTGTACGTTCGTGGACGGCCGTGCAGTACGAGCCCCCACCAGGTTCCCTGAGCGTAAAGATAGCCCAGGTACAGCGTGCGGATCAGCGCATTGGCGGGAAGAAAAAAGTCCAGGGTGACCAGCCAACCGCCGGGCCGTGTCACGCGTTCGATTTCGGTCAGAGCAGCGCCCAGGTCGGGAAAGTTTCTTAATCCATAGCCAACGAAAACGCAATCGAAGGAGCCAGCGGCAAACGGGAGAGCGGCGGCATCGGAACAAACGGCAAGCTTTACGCCCGCTTGTTTGGCGAGCCACAACATCCGCTCGGTAATATCAACCGCTACCGTTCGCGCTCGGGGATATTCAAGCGCGGCCAGCCTCGAAAAGTCGCCGGTTCCCGCGGCGAGATCGAGAATCAGCGGCGCGTTCGGCAGGGCCGCCCGCGTCACACCCATGCGCTTCCAGCGCCTATCCATCCCGTATGAAAAGGCTCGTGTGATGAAGTTGTATCGCGGTGCGATGGAGGAGAACATGCGCCGCATCGAATGTGAACTCTGCTTCTCCGGCGGCACGTGCATGGTCAACGGCTAGTATACCGTTTTGCCGCTTTTACTGAGGCCCACCCTTGGCCAAAGGCTTCGCTCTTCGATCGCTTGATCCCCAACCGCGAGTGGCGCTCGCGGTTCCGTAATGTCACCGCCGCGTCGAACGTGCGTTGACAACCTTCGGCATTTCCGCGACCACACTGGTTTGAGCGACCATCGGCGGCGGCAGAATCGACCCGTCCACCATTTGGAGCATGGCATGGGTCGACAGGTCTTCCGCGTCCTTGAAGAAGACCAGCGTGTGCGTGTCCGGATCGAAATCCACACGCACCAGATCCCCGCCACGCACTTGACTGCTGGCCATCAGGTTCGAGAGCGGGTGCACCAGGTGCCGGTCGATCGCGCGTTTCAAATGGCGTGCGCCGTACTTCAGATCGGTGCCTTCGCACAGCAGAAAATCCCGCGCCGATTCCGCCACCGAAATGACGAAGGGCAGGACTCGCGCCGAGCTGAAAATCCGCTGCTGCACCACGTTCAGTTCGAGCGCCAGGATTCGCCGCAGCGCGTCACTATTGAGCGGGTGGAATACCACCACCTGGTCGATGCGATTGATGAACTCCGGTGTGAATTTCCGGCGTGCCGCTTCCATGCCTGCACCCGCGGCCTTTTCGGTCAAATCCGCATCCACTTCGCCCGCCGCCCTGCGCCGCTCCACTTCACCGGCGGCGAACCCCAGGTTGGGCCGCAGAATGGAAGCCATCTCGGTTGCGCCCAGGTTGCTGGTCATGAAGATCATGGCCCGCGAAAAATCCACCCGGCGGTTGTCGCCCAGAGTGAGCGTCGCCTTATCGAGAATACCCAGCAGGAGATTCCACAACGCATCGCTGGCCTTCTCGATTTCGTCGAACAGTACGAAGCTGAGCTTCACTTTTTCGGTGTGAAACTGGTTTAGCACTTCCTGGCTCAGCAAAGGATGCGTTTCCCGGTGCCCCAGGTATCCGGGAGGCGAACCGATGAGCTTGGCGATTTCGTGCGAATGTTGGAACTCCGCGCAATCGATCTTAATGACCGCGTGGGCATCGCCGACCAGGCTTTCCGCCAACGCTTCCACCGTCCGGGTTTTCCCCGACCCGGTCGGTCCAAGAAAAAGAAGATTACTGACCGGACGACCCGGACTCGACATCCCTGCCAGATATGTTTGATACACATCGACAATTTGCTGGATCGCTTGGTCTTGGCCCACGATTCTTTTGCGCAGGTCCGATTCCAGCGTTTCCGCCTCATTCCCAGTTTGCGTCGGATCTAACAAGCATTTGAGCAGCGCCATATACGGCCTCCGATCTCTCTTCCACTTACTTGGATGTGCACGCGGAATGCCAAGGTACATTAGCGCTGGTAAATTTCACGTAAACCCCTTATTTGCGTGGCATCGAGGGTCGCATCTGGACTTCGCTCACCATTGTGCGAGACGGCATCCGGAGAACCACCGATACTACTTCGGCAACGTCCTCGGGAGCCACTTTCCAACCGGTTTCGGCCGCACCTTGGGCCGCCGGGCCACCGAAACGGGTATCCACACTTCCCGGCATCACCGAGCAAACCCGCACGTTATCATAGCGATGGTCCAGCATCAGCGCTTCGCTGAATCCGTTGAGTCCGAATTTCGACGCGTTATATGCCGCTCCGCCACTGAACGGATTCCTGCCGGCCAGGCTGGAGATGTTTACAATGAAACCCCCGCTGCGCTTCTGGAACCGGGCTAGCGCGGCGTGCGCGCAATAGAAAGCACCGTTTAAGTTCAAGTCTATGTTGCGATGCCATTCTTCGGCCGTCATCTCGCCGACCTTGCGAAACACGCCTTCACCGGCATTGTTCACCAGCACGTCCAGCCCACCGAACCGCTCGTCGACTGCGGCGAAAAAGCGTTCCACCTGCGAAGCTTGGGTGATATCCGCCGCCGCGCCGAATAGTGCGTCAGGTTGGTTGAATTCGGCCACCGCACGCGCCACTGTTTCCTGCTTCCGGCCGCAAATCGCCACGCGACATCCTTCCCGAAGCAGTCGCTCCGCGATCGCGCGCCCGATCCCGCGCGTTCCACCCGTGATAACCGCGATCTTTCCTGCGAGAGTTTCCATAGTTCCAGTTTAGGCGTACCATTTCGGATCACCTGATCCTAAATGAAACTCGCGATCGCTCTATGGCTGAGCCGCTACCGGGAGGGAGCGATGGTTTTATGCTTCTGGAAGAACTCGATCAGCAATCTGTTGACTTCCTCCGGACGCTCCTGCTGAATCCAAGGTCCCGCCCGCGGTATCAGCGTTTTGGCCACCAGTCTTGGTACGTTCTGTTCCAGGGCGGCGAATTCGTCGGCCAGGAAATCGAGCACCGGGTCTTTCTCGCCTGCGACGAAAAGCGCAGGCTGAGAAATCCGCGCGCCATCCAGAAAAGGCGTGAGTTCCCAGTTGCGATCGCAGTTGCGATAGTAGTTCAAACCGCCGGTGAAGCCGCTGTGCCGGAATTCCGCTTCCAGGTAATCCAGGTCGGCATCCGTCAGCCAAGGCGGCAACCCGTCGGGCACCGCCGGAGCAATGGCCGGCACACCCGGATCGCTTACCGGTTGCCATCGGGCACCGGGCGGCGCGTCGCCCGAAAGCATCCACAACCCGCGCATCAGCCGCGCGCGGATATCCGAGGCAAAGAACGCTTCCGCGTGCGGCGAACGCAGCATGGCCTGATAGAAGACCTTCCCCGTATAGTTTGCTGCTTCCCACTGGCTCTGGCTCACGCGCCGGCGCGGAACGTAGGGCACGCTCAGCAGCGCCAGGGCAGGGAAGAGATCCGGCCGGAAAAGTGCCGCATGCCACGTCAGCCGGCCCTTCGCCGAGAGCCTTGGTCAGACCTACCAGGTCGCCCGTAAGCTGGAAAATGTCGTAGGCTTCCACGGGCAGCGGTCGATCGCTCCGGCCGTACCCGCGCAGGTCTGGCGCTACCGCGTGGAATCCCGCCGCCGACAGTGCCGTGAGTTGGTGCCGCCATGAGTGCCAGCACTCCGGGAAACCGTGACACAGGATCGCCGGCCGCCCCGTGCCCGCCTCGGCGCAGTGCAGGCGGATGCCGTTGGTCTCGACAAACCGGTGACGGATGGCCCCGTCCATTGAGACAGGATATCAGCCGTGCACCGCTGTCTCGTGGCGAATTGGCTTTTTCCAACCCTGCCGCCATATCCGTTTCCACGGCCGCCGCACTGCTCCCGCCAAATTGGGCGCAGGCTGCTACCTGGTGAGCCTACCGGTGCCGGACATCTCCGTTGATCCACAATAGAAGCAGTGCGCATTCTGTTGGTGGAAGACGAAGCCCGCGTGGCCGGCTTCATTGCTCGCGGCCTGCGCGAGCAGACCTACGCCGTCGATATCGCCTCCGATGGCGAACAGGCTGCCTATCAGGCCACCGTCAACGAGTACGATCTCATCATCCTGGATGTCATGCTGCCCATCAAGGATGGCCACGCCGTGTGCCGCGAGTTGCGCGCTACGGGAATCCGCACGCCCATCCTGATGCTGACCGCGCGCGGTTCGGTAGACGACCGCGTCGCCGGACTCGATTCGGGCGCCGACGACTACCTCGCCAAGCCTTTCGATTTCAAAGAGCTGCTGGCCCGCCTGCGGGCTCTCCTGCGGCGCTCCACCGGACTCCGCCCGCAAGTGGTTCGCATCGCCGACCTCACGCTGAACACCGCCAATCACGGTGTCACGCGGGCTGGCCGCAGTCTCAGCCTTACCGCGAAGGAGTATGCCCTCCTCGAGTTCCTGATGCTCAACGAGAACCGCGTGGTGGACCGCGAAAGAATCGCCCAGCATGTGTGGGACGAGAGCTTCGACCCCTTCTCCAACATCATCGACGTCTATATTAAACGCCTCCGCGGCAAGCTTGAAGCCGGGGGCCGAGCGCGCATGATCCAGACCCGCCGCGGTGAAGGCTACATTCTTACCGCGAACGCGGAGGCGGCCAGTGACTAGGACCCTGCGCGCGCGCCTCACCATTTGGTACGTGGCTTTCTTCTCGCTTCTCCTTTTGGCCTTCAGCGTTTTGCTTCACCACCTGGTTGCCCAGGCCCTCGAACGTCGCCTTGACGAATCGCTCACCGTCGAGGCCAATACCGCTGCCGCTCTGCTCGCCGACGAGTTCCAGGAAATGCATGGCGACCCCTTGGTGGCTGCCTCGGAAGTGTTGGCCGACCTGCGTCTGCGCGGAAGTACGGTAGCTTTTCTCGATGGTTCCCGCGTGCTGGGCGCGAGCGCCGCTATGGCGAGCGCCAGGCTCACGGACATCGTCCGCCGCGCAACGGACGGCCGCCAGCTGGTCCAGCAACCGGACGTCCACGCGGCGGTGGTTCGACAGCAGCTCGGCGGGCGCGAATTCGTTACCCTTGCCCTGCAGCCGCTGGATGAGATTGCGGCCGACCTCGCGCTCTTGCGCCGGGTCATGATGCTCACCCTCCCGCTCGCCATTGCGGTCGCCGGCATCGGCGGATATTGGGTGACCCGCCGGAATCTTGCGCCGCTGGCCTCCATGGCCGAACAGGCCAGCCGCATCACCGGCAGCAATCTCGAGACGCGGCTCGATGCCGGGAATTCCGCGGCGGAAGAGCTTTCCAAGCTCTCATCATCGTTCAACGAGCTGCTGGCTCGCCTGGCCCAGTCCTTTGAAAATATGCGCCGTTTCGTGGGCGATGCCTCCCATGAACTGCGCACTCCGATCTCGATTATTCGCGGCGAGGCTGATGTGGCGCTGGCGCAGGAGCGTGGCGCGGCCGAGTACAAACAGGCGCTGGCCCTCGTCCTCGACGAATCGCGGCGGCTCTCGCGCCTGGTGGATGATCTGCTAAACCTCGCCCGCGCCGATGCCGGGCGGGTTAAGCTGCGCGTCGAGGAATTCTATTGGAACGATCTGTTGGCCGAATGTTGCCGCTCGGCGCAGGCGCAAGCCCGCGCCCGCGGCGTCGCGCTCGCGTGCCTCCCGCATGACGACCTCGCCTTTCGGGGCGACGAAGAACTCCTCCGCCGCATGGTGATGAATCTCATCGACAACGCCATCCGCTACACACCGGAGGGCGGGCGCGTCAACGTATCGCTCTCCGCTCGCGCCGCGGATGTCGCCATCGGCGTTGCCGATACCGGCGCGGGCATCGCTCCCGAAGTGGTCCCGCATCTGTTCGAGCGCTTCTACCGAGGCGACAAGGCGCGCTCCCGCCAGGATGGCGGCTTCGGGCTCGGTCTCGCCATCGTGAAATGGATTGCGGAATCGCACCGCGGCGCCGTCGAAGTGGCTAGTACGCCGGGCGCCGGCAGCACGTTCACCGTTACACTGCCGCGCCCGTGAGACGCGACCCGCGGGGAGGGGTGGCAAAACCCATCTTCTGCCTCAGGGAGGAAATAAGGCTGCCGGTACGCAGTGCCCTTCCGCGCTCCCACTGCGTCCTTCGAGAAACCCCGGTCAACCCGGGTGAGCCCTTAAAGTTCGATCCACAATTGAAACTCAATCTTGCGATTGTAAGCGCTCGCACCCCAAACGGTCCGAACCCTCCTGCCAGACTCCAACGGCGTCCCGAACTAAAACGCCATCTTGTCCTTCTGCCCTTCCACTTTCTTTGCGTCCACGCCGGGCACCTTGGCGACTTCACTCCAGTCCTTAAACGCGCCATGATCGGCGCGATAAGCCACTAACGCTTTCGACTCGTCCGCCGTGAATCCGAGCACCACCGTCACTTCGTTCTCCGGGGCGGTGTTCACCCTGACTTTCGATCCTGGCCCGAAATGGCGCACCAGGTAAGCCACGATTTCCGCCTGCTCCGCCTGATCGGCCTTGGCGCCTTTATCCACCATCTCGCCGACCTTGTCCCACCACTCGTCCTCGCTGAAGCGCTGCTTGCGGAACGATTCCGCCGAGTGGCAATCGATGCAGACCTTGCCGACGAGTTCCTTGCCAGGCCCGTCCGGCAGAGCTTTGGCTTCGTCGTCGTCGGCCAGTGCCCACGCCAGCGACGCGGCGGCAAGAAGAAGACAGGTGGTTGCGGTCTTGGAAATCATCGGTATCGGTTCTAACTTATCAAACCTGGACGGCGAAGCAGCGCCCGCTTAGTCCGAGCTCGCGAGCAGCCGCTCGACGATCGGGCCGAGCTTCATGAACTCCGCATAGCTGGAAGGCTTTTTGAAATAATCCGAGACCGCAAGGTTGGCCACCATGGTACGATCCGCCGGCGCGTCGGATGACGACACGATCAGTACTTTGGCATGTTGGCAGCGAACACTGGCGCGCAGGTGTTTCAGTACCTCGTCACCGCCGGTCTTAGGCAGATTCAGGTCCAGCAGAATCAGATCGGGACAAGGCGCGGTTTCGCTGGCATCGGCCTCGTCGAAATACCGGGTGGCCGCGTAACCGTCGCGAACGACATCGATATCGGCGTTGATCCGGCGCCCTTGGATTGCCTCCCGGATGAGATACGCGTCGGTCTTGCTGTCCTCCACGATCAGGATTCGAGCTCTGTCGGGAGCCTCATCCGGCAGGGAGCGTGAAGTAGAAAGCGGACCCTTTTCCGAATTCGGATTCGACCCAGATCCGCCCGTTATGACGTTCCACGATTCGCTGGCAAATGGCCAGTCCAAGCCCGGTACCTGAGTACTCATCTCTCGTGTGTAGACGTTTGAACAACCCAAAGATTTTCTCCTTAAACTGCGGCTCGATACCGATGCCGTTGTCGCGAACAGAAAAAATCCACGTCGCCTTTTCTCTGCGGGCGGTCACCTCGACAACGGGGGCGACGCCGGCACGATGGTACTTGAGCGCGTTTCCTACGAGATTCTGAAATAACTGCTGCAATTGGCTGGCGCTGACGGATACCGAAGGGAGCGGGCCGCACTTGATGTCGGCGCCCGTCTCGGAAATGGCGCCGGCAAGATTCGCCATGGCCGACTCAAACGCGGCCTGGGAATCGACGGGCTCCGCCGCTTTTTCCACTTTCGACGCGCGGGTATATTCCAGAAGGTCCCGCACCAGCAACTCCATGCGGGTGGCGCCCTCGCGCACATTCCGCAGAAACTCGAGTTCCTGTCCGGCCAACTTCTGGTGACAGCGCTCGAACAGTAGTTCACTGAATATTCCCACGCTGCGCAGCGGCTCCTGGAGGTCGTGGCTGGCCGAATACGCGAACTGCTCCAGGTCCTGGTTGGCGCGCTGCAACTCGAGTTGCAGGAGCTTGCTTTCGTGAATATCCGTGGACGTTCCGAACCATTGTTGAACCCGCCCCTGTTCGTCGCGGACCGGAATACTGCGCATCATGAACCAGCGGTAGCCGCCGTCCCAGCTCCGGAGGCGGGCTTCCAACTCGAACGGGGTTCCGCTCTGCAACGATTTGTGCCAGTGCCCCAGCACGTCGTCATCCGGGTGGAGGCGGGACTGAACCTGTTCAAGGTCCTTCATCTCCCGCAAGTCCAGACCGGAATAGTCCACCCAACGGCGATTGACGAATTCCAGCTCGCCGTCGGCTGCGGAGAGCCATACGATCTGCGGTCCGGCTTCGGCCAGCTGACGAAAGCGTTCTTCGCTTTCCCGAAGCGCCTGCTCCGCCAGTTTCAATTCCGTGGTATCCGACGCTGCGCCGAACCATTCGACAATTTCCCCTGTGGCGTTGAGAATCGGTACCGCCCGCGAAAAGACCCAACCGTTAGTTCCGTCCGTCCGGATCACACGATGTTCCAGGGCAAACACGGACTTGTTGCGAATGGAATCCTGAATGGCTCGCATTACCCGGGGCTGATCGTCCAAACGAATGTACTTGTCGAGCCATGTCCGGCTCGGCTCCAGCGTGTCGGCGATAAATTCCCGGCCCACGAGATGCCGCATTTCAGTCCAATCGGCGCTCATCTGGTAAACCACTTCAGAAGTTGCCGTGACGAGAGCGCGGAAACGCTCCTCGCTTTCGCGCAACTGCGCATCGGCCCGCCTCCGGCCGGTGATATCCCGCGCGACCTTCGAGGCGCCGACGATACGGTCGCGGTCGTCCTTGACCGGAGAGATGGTCAAGGAAATATCCAGAAGCGTTCCGTCCTTACGGCGGCGAACCGTCTCGAAATGGTCCACGCGCTCGCCGCGCGCCAGGCGCGCGAGAATATCGGTCTCTTCCTCCTGCCGGTCCTGGGGAATCAACAGTTCGGCGACCGTCTTTCCGACGGCTTCGCTCGCCGTGTAGCCGAAAAGACGCTCCGCGCTCTTGTTCCAGCTGGTAATCACTCCGTCCAGGCGTTTGCTGATAATGGCATCGTCGGAAGAATCGACGATCGCGCCGAGCAGGCGCGACGTGCGGTTGCTCTCGACGCGGTCCGTGATGTCGAGAGAGATCCCGATAAAGCGGTGCGTCTTCCCGTAGGGGTTGTCGATGTAACGTCCGAATTCCGCGATCCAGCGAACCTCACCGGTGTCGGCCCGCAAGATCCGGTGTTCGGAGAAATATCTGTCGCCCGTCATCCTGGACTTCTGAAGAGATCCCTCGACCTTCTCGCGATCCGCCGGATGAACCACCGATCGCCACATTTCCAGGCTCGCGCCGCGACCGCGCTCGGCCCGATAGCCCAGAATCTCGAATTGCCGCCGGGACCACTCGGCTGTTCCCGTAGGCAGATCGACGTCCCACGTGCCCATTCCGGCAGCCTCGATCGCCAGCGTCAAGCGTTCTTCACTGGCCCGCAGAATTTCCGCGTTCAGATAACTCTCGATCAGATCGGCAGTCTGGCGGGCCAGGACATCAACCAGTTGAAGCTCGTGCTCGGCGGGACGCCCCGGCACGCGATGATGCGTCGAAAATACTCCCAGTAGTTTTCCGGAACGGGTCACCAGGGGTGTCGACTGCACCGCGCGTGCCCCGGCTTCCAGCATGACGGCGCGCGATATGGAATCATACACAGGACTGCTTGCCACGTCCTCAACGATCATCCGCTCCCGGGACTGCATGGCGGAAGAACAGGCTGCTATTCTGGTATGCTCGCCGTTGAAGTAATCCAAAAAAGGACCATCGAAGCCTCGCTGAACGGCAATTCTCAGCTCCCCCGTGGTGCTGTCCTTCAATTGAACATCGCCCATATCCGCACGGGTAATCTCGATAGCGGCATCCAGAAACTCGCCGAGCAGGCTGGAGAGATCGTTTTCGCCGATCAATCGCGTGCTCACGTCTTGCAGCCGCCGTAGCATCGCCACCGTCTGTTGCCGCAGCTCCGCAAGTTTGAGATGCGCGGATACCCGTGCCAGCAGTTCCTCCGCGCTGAACGGCTTCACCAGATAATCGTCGGCCCCCGCGCTTACACCCTCGACACGCGATTCTTCTCCCGCTCGGGCGGAAAGCAAAATCACCGGGATGTGGCAGAGATCAGGATTCTCACGCACTGCCCGCAACAGACCGAAACCGTCAAGGACGGGCATCATGATGTCGCTCAGGATCAGGTCCGGCGGTTCTGTCAGTGCGCACGCCAGCGCTTCCTTCCCGTTGGTTACCGCCGTCACTTGCATGTGCTCGCCCAGAAGACGCGAAACGTACTCCCGCATATCGGTGTTATCGTCGGCAAGCAGCACTCGGGGGGCGTCTTTCGCGGCGGCTCGGTCCGGCGGGCGGTGGTTGCCGGGCAGCCAGCGCAACGCTTCTTCGACATAAGCCTCAGCGCGCGCCGATTTCGGAGTCTCGCCTTCCACGCTCCTCACGCGATCCGGAGGAAGATGCTTCCGGCCGCGCGGAATCTCGACCGAAAACGTCGTTCCAATACCTTCTTCGCTCCGGACTGTGATTTTGCCCCCGTGCATCTTCACTAGTTCGTGCACCAGCGCCAGGCCGATGCCGGTGCCTTCGTAGGAGCGGCCTTTGGCCCGGTCTACGCGGTGAAACCGTTCGAATATATGGGGTAGCTCCGCGTCTGGAATTCCGATCCCGGTATCGCCGACGCTCAGGATCACATGCTCGCCGGCCTCGGTCAGTGTGACCGTGATGCTGCCGTCTAATGTGAACTTGAAAGCGTTCGAGAGGAGGTTCAGGACGATCTTCTCCCACATCTCCACGTCGACATAGACAGGCTCTCGCAATGGGCCGCAATTGACCACCAGTGCCAGACCGCCGGCCTCCGCGGCGGACCGGAAATTCGAGGTCAAGTCGCGGGTGATGGCGGCGAGATCCACAGGCGCATACGACGCTTTGCTACGCCCGGCTTCGATACGCGAGAAGTCGAGCAGGGAATTCACCAGTTTCAGAAGGCGCAAGCTGTTCCGGTGGGCTATATCGGCCTTCTCGCGAACCGCGGGGGAGATTTGGTTCTCCTTCAGCATCTCCTCCAAGGGGCCTAGCATGAGCGTAAGAGGCGTCCGGAACTCGTGACTGACATTCGAAAAGAAGGCGGTCTTCGCGCGGTCGATTTCGGCCAGTGCCTCTGCGCGTTTGCGTTCCTCCTCATATGCCCCCGCTGTTGAGATCGCCGTCGCAAGCTGCGACGTCACCAGACGCAGGAAATCCCTATACGATTCGTCGAGCTTTAACCGGGAGCTTAAACCCGCGATCAGGAATCCGGAGAATTCGTGCGCCAGGTGGGAGCGGATCGGGAGCACGGCGGCTCGATTGGGTGGATCGGTCCACGGACCGGCGGGAATCGGGAGAGACATGGCGCCCAGATCGACAAGCTGCATTTGCCCGCTGGCCTGCGCCTCGCGAATCGGCCAGAAAGCCGACGGATCGTCGACCCGGATGGTCGGCGGCGCGACGCCGTCTGCGCCTTCCGTGCCGGAGGCAGCCGCCAGAGTCGCTACCCCAGCCTGGCCGGCCAGATAAATGAGAGCAAACGGAATATCTTTCCCCTGCGGCGCGAGCTTGGCTGCTGCGTTCAGGCAGGCTTCCCTTGCCGTTCTGGCCTCCCCCGCCGAGGCCAGCTCCCGCAGCACGATTCCACGCCTCCGGGCGACAATTTCGGCGGTGATTTCGTGTACGGTCGCCAACACGCCGCCGATGCCGCTGGCGGCAGTTTCGTCCGGTACCGGACTATAGGCGACGGTGAAGTGGGTTTCCTCCGTGAACCCCGCGCGGTTGATGTGAAGCTCGATGTCTTCGCTCCATGTGGCCGGGCCGCCGTGAAAGGGTGTGTCGATGAGCGGCCTCAGAACGTCCCAGATTTCCGACCAGCATTCCCTGACGGGTTTGCCCAAGCCCCATGGATGCTTTTGTCCCAAGATTGGAATATAGGCGTCGTTATATATGGAGACGTAGTCCGGGCCCCACCAAAGCAGCATCGGGAAGCGATTCGCCAGGAGGATTCGAACCGTGGTTTTCAGTGCCTGCGACCAGCTCTCACGCGGCCCGATTGCGGTTTCAGACCAGTCCAGTGAATCGATGCGGCTTTCCATCTCCCCGCTTCCAGGAGCGGTTTCCGGGTTCAGCGACACGGGCATCGACACGGCACCAAGTTAGCACTTTTTCTTGCCAGGTAAGACCGTTAAATGAAACTTACCCTCAGGTCGGGGAGCAGTCAATGTGAGCCGCCACACACAGCCCGGTCCCCTAACAGAATATTCCGCGGAAAGCTCGCCGCAGCTAGGATCGGCGTACCCTCAATTAGAGGAACAACGGCGGTCTAAGTGGCCCGCGTCAGCATGGAAAGCTGATTCGTCCGGCGGATGAGCTCGCCGCGATCCATCGAGCGGTATTGCTCCGGCAGCAAGCTCTTGCTGGTGCATTCGAGCACGGCGGCCAAGGTTTGCAATTCGATTTCCGTAGGGTAGGACGGCGGAATGAAGTCCTCGAGTGCCGCAACCAGGTCCTGTGCGTCCAGCCCGGTCTGATTCTCGAGCGCTTTCTTCATTCGCGCGCGCGCCAGAATTGCTTCCACGTCCGCCCCCGAAAGCCCTTGCGCGTGTTTTAAGAAAACACCTTCGGCCTCCGCCGATGCCAGCGTGGTGCCGGTCTTTTTCAAGGCGATCCGCAGCATCGCGAGGCGATCTTCGTCCGTGTGCGGGTAAAAAAGCGCGATATGTTCTTCCGCCCGCCCCTGGCGCTTGAGATCGACGGGCAGCAGGTCGGGCCGCGACGTCAGCAGGAACCAGATTACCTTGCCTCGCAGTTCAGTATTGCCCATGAACTGAGCGATCTGCGCGAAGACGCGGCTGGAGACGCCGCTATCGCCCTGGTTGGAGCGATTGCCGAGCTGCGCGTCGGCCTCGTCCACGATCACCGCGATCGGGCTCATGGCCTTCAGCAGCGTCAGAATACGTTCCAGGTTGCCTTCCGTTACGCCCTGCCACATGCTTCGGAAGTTCTTCAGCGTGACCGCCGGGATCCCGATCTCGCCCGCGAAACAAGTGGTGAGGAACGTCTTGCCGGTACCCACGGGGCCGCAGATCACATACCCCATCGGCACCACGTCGGTGCGTCCGGCGCGGATCGCTTCGGCGGCATCGTGCAGCCGCTTCTTGGCGGGCTCGTGCCCGGCCACCATCGAAAGATCGAACCGGCTCTGCACGAACTCCAGCAACCCTCCGGCTTCGGCTTCGATCATGTCCTTCTTGCGCTTCACCAGGAATTTATTGGTGAGCGGCCGCTGATTCTCGACCGCATCGGAAATCATGCTCTGGAGTTGTACGCGCTTCAGCCCCGCCGTCAGCGAGGCGAGCGATTCGGCGGTGACATCGGACCCGGCCGGCAGCGGCTTTTGGGCGAGTTGCGCCCGAATGAATGCCAGCCGGTCGTCTTCCGAGGGTAGGGGAATATCGATCGAGGCCACGCCCGGATTCTGCACCAGGCCGAGGTTCAGCTCGATGAGGTTCTCGGCGATCAGGACAAACGTGATGTCGGCCTGCAGGAAGGTCGGATTCTGCGCCCACCGCTTGAGCATGACCAGCGAATTGCGATCCTCGGCGGACATGCCGGACGTATCCGCCGCCGGCGCGATGGTCTCCGCGAAATCGATCACCACCGCGATCTTCTTTTTGTCAAGGATGCGCAGGCGCAGGTAGTTGTCCAGGATATTGAGGACGCCATCCGGATTGCGCGGCAGTCCCGCCGAGAAATTGGTGCCGTGAAAGCTGTCGTAGCCCGAAAGGGCGCGCGAAAAGTCCGCCTTCATGTCCGGATTGGAGAAGGTGAGCCCGCCGCCGCGATCGTAGGAAAGCACCAGGTCGCGCGCGCCGAACAGCGCGTCGCGCAGGAACAGCGAGAGCGGCACAAACTCGCCATTCCGCGGGGCCAGATCGCGGACGTTGCCATGGAGGACGAACATCGACGTGACGCCCGAATAGTATTTTTCGGAGAGCTCGTTGGCCCACGGCGGAAGAGCGGCTTGGGTGGGGTTAGCAGACATCGGTTGGTGAGAAAGGATTTTCAATGACCGCGCCGTCGCGGTGATAACTGAACCATTCGGCAGACCGGGGGTGACTCGTCACCGCGGCCGAGTCGGGCTCGAAAGCACGGATGGCGGCCGACATCAGCTCGCGCCAGGCCGACGCATCGCGGGGCGCGGCCTCCTGAAAGCTCAGAATCGCCGAGCTGCGGCGGTCGGCCATTCCGATGGTTACCTGGAACGAGGCATTCAGGCCATTCCACAGGGCCAGAGAGTATGCGGTTCGATTCCCAGCGGCGTGCCACTCGACGAAGGGCCCGCCGCCGCGACTCCGCAACAGGTCTTCGATCCCACGAGCCGAGACGTCGGCGCGGCGGAACGCGCCACTCGTGCCGAGCCCTTCCAGCAGCCACGTGGACAGCATTCCATCGATTTCGCCTGCGGCCCCGAGGAATTCGGCGATGCGCGCGGCACTGTCGCGGCAGCTTTCGCCCCGGTCCAGCCACCGCGCCGCCAGCGAAAGTGAGTCGACCCGGCTCATCAGCCCCTGACCCGTCCTCCGAACGTCTTCCCGCTATTGCCCATCTCGCCCACATCGAAGTCGGCGCCAGCAAGCGGCGAGAGATCGAAGATGGATTCCACTTCACGCACCGTCTCTTCCGTCTGCTCCACGTCCTTCACCAGGTTGTCGAGATGATCGCTGATTTCCTGCGGATCGCGCATCGTCACCGATTGATCGCGAATCAATTGCAGCACGTCTTCAATCGCCGCGCACTGCGCGTCCACCACTTTGCAATTCTCTTTGATCTTGTCGAACTTCTCCATCCGCTTGTTGAGGATCTCGATGCGTTTCTTATTGATTTCCTGAACCTTCGCCGGTTCCTTGTCCATCGTGATTTCGAGCGCTGCGGCCTCCTTGCGAATCTGATCGAAATTCGTGGTGCTCAAATATTGCCGGTGATGGAAAGCCGAATTGAGCAGGCGCACGTAGGATTGCGAAAGGCCGTCGAGCTTGGCCTCCATCTGCTCGGCGAACATCTGCGAAGTGCTCGAAAGCCGCTTGTAATTGTCGCGAATCGCCTGGCAAACGCCCTCGAGGCGGGCGAAGCGGCTGCGCATTTCCGGCGGCAGCTCCCGGAAAAGATCGCTCAATCCCTTCTGCTGCGCCTTCTTTTGTTCGGCGTACTTCCACGAGCGCACCAGGCGCTGGAAGCGTGAATTTTGCGGCACGGTGCTGAGGTAGATCAGTTCCAGCCCGCCGGCGAGCAAGAGCGGCAACCCGCTGGCCGAAATCGCCGCAAATCCCACCGCGCCGGCGAGCGCAATCAGGTTGTACTGCCAGTGGAACGCAGCTTTAACGTAATTAACCGACCCGTCGTCTTTGTCGCCTGCCATCAGACGCTCACTCGCACCTGCCCCTGCCCGGGCGCGCGGCGCAGGCACGCCAGCACGTGCTGCTGCAACAGATGGAACGGCTCGGTCTGTTTGATCGAGCGGTCGCGCGGACGTCCGAACGGCACGGGTACATCTTCCACGATTGTACCGGGCCGGGCGCACAGAATGTAAATATGATCGGCCAGGTAAATGGCTTCGTCCACGTCGTGCGTGACGAAGAGAACCGTGCTGGCCGTCTCTCCCCAAATTTTGAGCAGCAGTTCCTGCATGTCTTCGCGGGTTTGCGCGTCCAGTGCGCCGAACGGTTCGTCCATCAGGATGACCGACGGCCGCAGCGCCAATGTGCGCGCGATCGCAACCCGCTGCTGCATCCCGCCCGAAAGTGTTTCCGGGTACGATTTGTCGAACCCGGAAAGCCCCACCGCCTCGATCAGCCGCTGGACGGTCTGTCGCCGCTCCGCTTCCGGAAATCCGTTGATCTTCAACCCGTATTCGACGTTGTGATAGACGTCGAGCCACGGGAACGACGTGTATTTCTGGAACACCATGCCGCGATCGCGTCCCGGACCGATAACTGGCGCGCCGTTCACTAGGATTTCACCGCTATCGGGCCGATCGAGCCCTGCGATGAGCCGCAGAATCGTCGATTTTCCGCACCCGGAAGGTCCGAGCAGCACGCGAAATTCTCCAATATCGCGCCCCTCGGGCGAGTACATGTCTTCGATATCCAGATTGATATCGTGGATCGCCTGAATCACCTCGCCCGCCGGAGACAGGAAACTCCGGGCGACATTGCGAAGGGTAACTTTGGACTTAGTGGGCATGAGTAAAAGCGATCTCTCGCAAAGGCGCAAAGATCGCAGGGAGCAACAGCAGAAATGTGAGGTTTCCGCCTTTTTCTTTGGGTGTTTTGCGGCTGTCCGGGAAAACTTGGGTTTTATGCATGACTGTGCGCCTTGGCCGCCACTTTCGCGATCGCGGGAGCCGTCGTCTGGAGCGCCGGATGCCTCCACGGGAAGAGTCTCCGCTCCAGCACCGTCAGAATCCAGCGGAAGAAAAACGCCGCGAAGCCGATAGCGATAATTCCCGCGTACACCCGGTCGAAATCGAGCACCTTCCGCGCCGCTTCCACCATGTACCCCACGCCTTTGCGCGCGTTGACCATCTCCGCCAGGATCACGTACGTCCAGCCGATGTCGTACAAAATCCGGAACGACCCAAAAATCGCCGGGAACGAAGCCCGGAACATCAGCCAGAGAAGTTGCGGCTTCTTCGCGCCCAGCGTCATCGCCGTTTCGAGCAGCGCCTGGTCCACCCGGTCCGCTTCCTCTACCACCAGCGCTAACAAATAAAAAAACATGCCGAAGAAGAGGAACCCCACCTTCATGCCCTCTTCCATGCCGAAGAGCGCAATGAAAGCCGGCAGGAAGGCCGTAATTGGCATCGACCGCATGGGCTCCGCGATCGGATTGATGAACGCGTGCAGCCAGCGGAAGCTGCCCATCAGCAGCCCCAGCGGAATGGCGATCACGGCCGACCACAGGAACGCTTGCGCGATCCGCCACCAGCTCATGAATACGTTGCCGAGCAGGTCGTATTCGGTCCACAAACGCCCGAAAGCTGTAACCACCCCAACCGGTTTTGGCACGGAGAACGGCGGCAGGATATCCCACTCAGTAAGTAGATACCAGATGAGCACAACCAAGCCCCAGCTCACGAACGCGAGCACCACCTTGCTCGTGCGCGAGATCTCGCGGCGGATTTCGAATAGTTGTGCGCTCACTGTTTCGCCGGGTTGGGGTAAGCCTTGATATCGGTGCGCCGGTTCTTATCGCGCCCTTCCGGCGAGTCATTGTCGGCAATCGGCCGGTCGGGACCGTTGCCGATCGTACGCATGCGGTTTGGCGGGAAGTGGAACTTGTCCACCAGGTAATTCTTCACGGCGTCCGCCCGCTCCTTGGAAAGCTGCATGTTGAGGTCGCGCGAGCCCGTGGAATCGGTGTTGCCTTCGATATCCACCACCGTGTTTTCGTAAGCGCGCATGAATTCCCCGATCTCGTCCACCACAGCGCGGGAATCGACGCCCATGTTCGCCGAGTTGGGATCGAAGTAAATGCTCTTCCGCTGCGTCACGATCGGAGTCGCGTTCTTGGGCGGTTCTTTATATACCGTCGGTGCTTCCGCCGGCGAATCGGGGAACTTGCTCGCCAGTTGCTGTATGTATCGCCGGTCGACGCTCTCTTCCGGGTCCGATTCATGTTTGATTTCGCGCAGTTCGCGATACATTTCCTGCGACATTTTGAAAATGTTCGAATAGTCGGAGTCCGATCCGGCGGCGCCGAAGAACTGTGCGTTATCGGCGTAATCGGAAAGATGTACTCCTTCGAGCATCGTCTTCGCCAGGTCCGACGGAATATTGAAATCTTTCACGGTGCCGATCAAAGCCGCCGCGCGATCCGGCTGCTGGGCGATGAAATTGACGCCTTCCAACCATCCTTGTGCCAGCTTCAACACGGTGCCTGGGTTGGCGGCGGCGAACTTATCGCTCACCACCAGGATATCGGCGATGAGGTGATTGGCCACCCGCGTATCGTAGATTTTGCGCGATCCCGGCCGTTTGGTGACCGCGTCCGACATATCCGGATCCCACGCTACCGCGGCATCCACCTTCTGCTGCGCGAACAGCGTAGCGGGCTCGATGCCGTCTTTGGTGTGTACTGCCTTGGCGAAGATTTCATTCCGCTGGTCGGTTGACAATCCCGAGCTCTTCAGCCCGTTCCACAACAGGAAATGCGACGGCGTGAACGGCGCGAACGCCACGGTCTTCCCGGCCAGGTCCTCGATACTCCGAATGCCCTGCGCGCCGATGATGCCATCCGCTCCGCGCGACCAATCCACCATATAAAAGGCGTGGGCGTGGAAGCCCTGATCCTGAAATTTGCCGAAGTCCTTGCCCCACACGTCGTCGGTGGTGAGCATGACGTCGACGTTGTTCGTGGCCAGCGCGGTGGCGCCTTCAGTCCAATCGTCGATAATCTTGAAGGTGACTTTCAGTCCTTCCTTATCGAAGATGGAGCCGGCGGCGGTATCCAGCCCGCCGTTCGCCACCAGCCCGCCCACACAGCCGACCCAGATGTTCAACCGCACCCTCACGTTGTTCGATTCGCCGGAAGCGGTCGTGTCGAGCGGCTTGGTGGTGTCCAGCTTGGCGCTGGAAGTAGAGGATTTCGAAGTGAGCTTCGAGATGTCGAGAAGCCCATATTTGTTGAGGGCGTAGCCTGTCAGCCCAACGCCCAACAAAAAGATCAGGATCCAACCACCTCGTTCAATTTTGACGGCCATTGTAGTGTCCTCGGAAAACTACGACGTTTTCTGAGCTTCCGTTCCCCCTATGGTCTTCTGCGGCGGAGCCGCCGAAGGTTGCGGCGGCAAAATTCCCATTTCCGCCTTAAATTGCTTTACCAGTTCGTTGGCGCGCAGTTTTTCGGCTTCTTCTTCGATCTGGATCTTCTGCTGATCCACATTGCCGAGCGCCATATCCATGCGGGCCTCGTTGACCGCGGTCATCTCTTCGATCTTGCGGACCATCTCGTCGTGCGTGGCGCTGATCCCGGCCACCTCGAACTGTTCCATCGAATCGGCCACCTTCTTCTGCCACTGCGCCCGCCGGTAATCGCGGATCGCCTCCAGCGCCTCCCGCGTCTTGCGGTCCTTTTCGAGCATGAAGGCCTTTTTTACCGCCAACGCCTTATCGAAGGCGGCATTGGCCGTGGCCAACTGCCCCTGCGTGCGCGCCAGCGCGCCCTTCAATTGCTCCAATTGCATCGCGAAGCTGCCGGCCAAATCGTCGCGGCCTGCCTGTATCGAGGCCTTCACTTTGGCCGTCAGGTCGGCCAACTCGTTCTTGTATCGCGCTTCCTCCTTTTGCAGCAGCGTCTGGTTCGCCTTGACCATGGCGATCGACTCATTCATCCGCGGCACCTGGTCGTTCATGTCGCGAATATTCTGCTCCAGGATGATCTCCGGATTTTCACCCATCGAGATGAACATACCTACAAAAGATCGGACTACGCGAGACAATCGTCTCCACATAGAGGAGGCTCCATTTCCGCGGCGTTATTCGGGTTTGGGGGCCGATGCCGGGGGCGCCGCGTGGCCTCCGGCGGTGATCGGATTTTCGGTCACGAAATAAGATACGGCATCCGCTATCTTTTGTTCCTCTTCCTGCTTTTTTAAACGCCAGGCGAAGAAACTCTCTTTTTCCTTAGAGATCGCGTCGCTGTTGGCCTGAATGCGCGCTTTGTGCTCGCCGATGAGACGGTCGAGTTCGGCTTGTATGTCCTGATTTTCCTTGGTCTTCTGGGCCTCGAGCTGGTTCAGCGCGCGTTCCTGAACGCTTTCGAACGTATCCAGGGCCTGATCGCGCTTCATGGCGTCCTGGATGACATCCTGGATGGGGGCGCCGACGGCTTCGAGGGCCACCAAAATGGAACTCTTTTTCACGTCCCGAGGCAGATTCCGGATGTGCTCGCTGCGCAGCATTTCGCCGACCTTCTCGATCGTGAATCCGTGGGAAGGCGGATGGATTTCAGCGGCGGCATAAATCTCGGCAAACGACATCGGGTTCGAGACCGGCGCGGTAAACGCCGGAGGCGGTCCGACAGGCCTCACGCTGCGGGCAATTTCGGCAACCGTTTGGGCCGCCGAGGCGGATGGGGGCGTCGCCTCGCTTTCCTCGGGACGTTGCGACGATTCGTCCACTGAGACGAAGAGGTTATACCACTTCTTGCTCATGTTAAAGGTGAAAGCTCACCGTGAGCGTACGACAAATACAAGGCGAAGGTCAAGGCCAGGGGTAGGCCCGACAGTTGAGGTCTAGCCGTCCGGTTGGGCCTCTCTCCGGGAACCGGAACGGCTGAACGGTCGGCCCTCCCCGATGCCCGGGCTCTTCGCGGTTCCGTGACGGCGCCAATCAAATTGCTCCCGCCGCGATCAGCGCCGCTGCGGCCGCGACTTCACGTTCCATGGGCCGATCGGCATCCTGGAACTCCGCCGCTTCGCGCACCAGATCGTAGACGCGTTTCGAGCCGGCTCCTAACTTCGAGGGGCCGCCGCGTAGATCCACTGCCTGGCTGGAAGCGAGCAGCATCATCGCGACCTCATTGCGAACGCATTCTAGCGCGTCCATTGCCGTGACCGCGGCGTGCATGCCGAGGCTGACTACGTCTTCGTTGTATTGTTCGGTGGGGAGTGAATGAATCGAGCTCGGGCCGGCCATCTGACGCACGGCGCAGGCAAGGCTGGTGACGCTCAATTGCATCCCCTTGAAACCTGAGTTGACGCCCGGACTCGGAGTCAGATTGGCCGGCAATCCGCCGCTGAACCGATCGTCCACCAGGACCGCCATCAGCGCATTGCCCCAATTCGCCATCACGGCGAAGTCCATTTTCCAGGTGTCCAGCAGGCGCGCGATGTGCCCGCCGTAGAAATTGCCGGCCTTGTAGATGCGGCCGGTTTCGGGATCGATGAGCGGATTGTCGTTGGCGGAATTGATTTCGTGTTCCACGGTGGCGCGGCCGCTTTCGAGCCCTTCCCATACGGGGCCGAGCCCTTGCGGTACACAGCGCAGCGAGTAGCAGCTTTGGCTGCTGGATTCCCGCGTGTAAGCGGAGCCGTGGAGAAGTTCGCGCATATGGGCGGCGACCGTGATCTGTCCCGGATGATGTTTCAGTTCGTGAACCCAGGGCTCGAAGGGAAGCGCGGGGGCCTCGAGGGCTTCGATGGTTAGCGCGGCGGCGGCAAGCAGGGCGCGCAGAACGTGAAACGCGTCCACCCAAACCAGCGCCGCGACGGCCGTCATCACTGTAGTGCCGTTGATGAGCGCCAGGGCTTCTTTGGGAGCGAATCGCACGGGGCGCAATCCGGCCGCAGCCAGCGCTTCAGCCGCGGGAAGCCGCCGGCCATCGAACTCCGCCTCGCCCATTCCCACCAGGACGCGCGCGATGTATGCCGAGGGCATCAGGTCTCCGCTCGCACCCACCGATCCGTAGCGGGGTACCACCGGGATCACCCCGCGATTAAGCAATTCGGCCAGCGCATCGACAATTTCGATGCGGACCGCCGATGCCCCGGTAAGGAAAGTCGCAACGCGCAGCAGGGTGGCGGCCCGGACTACGTCGCGCGGAAGCGGGGATCCTGTGGCGCAGGCCAGATGGCGCACCAGGTTGTGCTGAAGCAGTTCCATCTGTTCGGGCGCGAGCGAGATTCCGATGTTGCCGCCGACGCCGGTATTCACGCCGTAGATGCGCTCGCCGCGCGCGATGAGTTCTTCCAGACGCTCGCGGCCGCCGATGATGCGCCGGCGGGCCGGTGCGCCAATGGAAATGGGTTGGCCGAGCCGTGCGATGCGCACGACGTCTTCGATGTGCAGGCGATCGTTGCCCAGTTCGAGAATGTCAGGCATGGCAGCGCATCATTGGACTGTAAACCGGAACTTACCCTCGTAGCTTTGTTTGCCGATGGCGTCTTTTACCGAGATGCCCATGAAGTAAGTTCCGGGCTTGAAGTCCTTGTTCAGGGATATGCCGAATTCTCCTTCCACATAGGGCTTGGGGTAAAAAGCTTCGCTCTGTTCGGTAGCCGGCTCGGGCTGTGTCCAGATGGATTTGCCGTCTTCCAGCAGCAGAGATGCCGTGTAACTCACGTCCACCTTGTTATTGCCGCCGTACCTATAGCCGGTGATGTCGAATTTCATGAACATATTGTCGCCAGGGTGGTAGACGGGTTGGCCCATCGGCCTTTCATCTTCTTCGGTGTGATACCAGCGGAAATCCTCGGCCGCCAGCGCCGGGGTGGATGTAACGGCGCGGCCATGGACCTCGAACGGCACACTCAGTTCGGCGGATGTTTTGGCTATAAGGTCATCCACTTTGACCGCAATTTTATAGGTGCCGGGCGTCAGGATATCGGGCAGCACGATCTGGCTTTCGATCTTAGGCAGCCAGTTCTTGTCCTGCGGGCCAACTTCGTCTTTCGCCGCGCCCTTGTAGATTTCCGCTACCGGGACGCCTTTGGGATCGAAGGCCTGGACCGAATACAACAGGTTGATCTCGTCCTGCGCTGACTTGGTGAAACCAGAAATATTGCACGAGAAAAACAGCGTCTCCCCGGCAACATGCTTGAATGCGGTGGGCAGAGCCTCCCCGCCATCGGATTGGGCGATTGCAGGCTTGACGATTCCCAATGCCGGCGTTGCCATCATTGCGCCGGGCAAGAAGGCGAACAGCAGAATGGACCTCATCTGACCTCCAAGGCGATTTTAGCTCAGTGGCAGAGAGGAAACCGCCGGTGACGGATCACCCGGCGCCCACCATCTCACCGAGACGGGACATGATTTCTTTCAGCGCTACGGATTGGGCGTTCAATTCTTCGGCTGCAGCGGCGCCTTGTTCAGCGTTGGCTGCCGTCTGCTGCGTCACCTGCTCCATCTGGGTAATCGCCCGGACGATCTGCTCCGTGCCGGTTGCCTGCTGCGTACTGCCGGCGCTCATCGCATCAACCAGAGACTTCACTTTGGCAGCTTCGGCGATGATCAGGCGAATGGCGTCGGCGACCTGGTCGACCTTGGATTTGCCGTCTTGTGACCGCGCGATGGATTCTTCGATGAGGGCGGCGGTATCCCGGGCGGCTTGGGCGGAGCGCTGCGCCAGGTTGCGAACCTCGTCGGCGACCACGGCAAATCCCATGCCGGCTTCCCCGGCGCGGGCCGCTTCGACGGCAGCGTTCAACGCCAGAATATTCGTTTGGAACGCAATTTCATCGATGGCTTTGATAATTTTGGAAATCTTGCCGCTCTGGCCGTGGATCTCGCGCATGGCCGTCACGGTCTCGTCGAGCAGCCTGCTGGTTTGGTCGAATCTCTCCGCGGATTGAGCCACAATCCGCGCCGCCTCACGACCCAATTCCGTATTCTTTCCAGCCATCGCGTTGACCTCAGCGCTCGAAGCGGACGTTTCCTCGAGCGAGGCTGCCTGCTCGGAGGCTCCCTGCGCCAAAGAACTGCTGGCGGAAGATACCTGGGAGGCGGCGCTCCCGATTTGACGGGCTGCCTGGCCGAGTTCCGAGGCCGTCGTTTGGAGTTGCGCCGTGGCGCGACGCATGAAGGAGCCGATGCCAATGGCGATAGCGGCGCAGCAGAGCAGTCCGGCCAGCAGGACCAAACTCGCGGTATGAGGCAGACTTTCCGCATCGGCAAGTAGGGCGGCATCTTTGGCATTCTTCTGCTTGGTAAACTCATCGAAAGCCACAATAATTCTTCCGCCGGCTGCCACCATGTTGGCGCGATCATATGCCGTAGCTTCCCGCAACTTACCCGCCGCCAACAACTGGCGCACCCCCAGTTGCAGCGTTCGGTACTGCTCGATGGCGGACCGGATGTCCTCCATTCGCTGCCTCCCGCGATCGGTTCGAAGAAGAGGCTGAATTCTGGCGACGAGACTGAAAGACGACTCCATGGCCTTGTCGAAAGCTTCCGAGCATTTGGCCACCTCCCCGTTGTCCTTAATATGAGAGAACAGCAGCAGCCCGCGATTCTGAAGCCGGAACGTCAGGACCTGAGCCTTTAACTCGCCCGCCAATTCCGCTTGCCGGCCCGAGACCTTGTAAGCCTGATCGAGGCGGTCTCCGAGGGCCGAAATGTACCACCATCCGACACCCCCAACCAGCAGGCAGGCGGTGACCATGCCGCCGATAGACAAACCGATTTGCTTTCCGATCGTCATGGACGCTCCATGCAGTTAATCGGCGGGAGCGCCGGTCGGCTTTAGAGCCAGTCCAGATCTTTGTACCGCTCGCCCGTGAGGTTCAGGAAGAGAGGCTCCAGGGCGTCGAATTCCTGGCCATTGAATTGGAGCTTGCCATCGTTGGCGAGCACAGTGACGTCGCCTTGCCAGACGAGCTTGCCGGGCTTGGTGATGATGGCCACGTCGTGGCACACTCGCTCGACGGTTTCGAGAACGTGGGTGGTCATGAAGACGGTGCGGCCCTGGTCCGTGAAGCGGCGCAGCCATTGCTTCATCAAAGCTACTCCCGCGGGATCGATGCTTTCGAACGGCTCGTCGAGAAACAGGATTTCGGGTGAGTGAATCACGGCGGCGGCGAAAGCTACGCGTTTCCGCATCCCGGTGCTGTATTCGGCGAGGGTCTTCCCGCTATCGGTGAGTTCGAGGGCGTCGAGCAGTTCGGTGACGCGCTTGCGAGTGGTGGCCTCGTTAAGACCGAAGATGCGCGCCACGAATGCCAGAAACTCATGGGCGTAGAGCGGGTCGAAGAGGCCGAGGGTCTCCGGCATAACGCCGATTCGTCGTTTGATAGCGGCATTCTCGGCATCGAAGCGCTGGCCGAGAATTTCGATCTGGCCGGCGGTGGGATCGAGCAGGCCGGTCAGGCAGCCGATGGTGGTGCTTTTTCCCGAGCCGTTCGGCCCCAGAAAGCCGAAAATGTGGCCGGGCTGCACTTCCAGCGTGAGGTTCTCGACGGCCACGGTATTGCCGTAAATCTTGGATAGATTGGTGATGCGGATGGCCGCGGATTGTGCGTTCATTGCTTAGCCTTTCCCTTCCATCATGGCCATGAGTTCTTCCCGCCGCGCGCGGAAAAGCGTGGTGGTGGACCGCAGCGAAACGGTATAAAAGACGAGGGCGGCCAACGCGAGCGCCGGAGGAGCCCACCAATAACTGCGGGCGAGCGCCGCCGGATCGCCGTGGATGAGCAACTGCGGCAGGAACAGCCAGCCCAATGTGCCTCCCAGCACGACGACATTGGCGATGAACGACAGATCGTTGCCCAAGGCCTGTTTGTAATTGCCGCGGCGTGCGCCGAGGATTGAAGTCCAGAGAGCGATGCCGTGGAACAGAAACAGACTCATTACGCTACAGCCCACGAGCATGAGCAGCATCTGCGCGGTCCACGGAATCGGCCCGAACAGGGCAAACAGCAGCACCGCGGGAAGGATCAGGGCGCCACTGAGGCTGACGAACATGTAGCTGCCGGCGCGAAACGCCGCCGCGGGATCGGTGGGTAGCAGCAAAAAACGCCGGAAACCGCCGCCGACATAGCCGAATTGATTGACCGCGAACTGGCCGGTGCCAATGAAACCGATGATTCCGAATATCGCAAAGGCCACGGTTAACGGACTGCCAAACGCGTTGTGGCGCGAATCCTGGCGCGACAGGATAAACAGGAGAAAGGTCGCCAGTGGCAGCGCCAGCGGATAGATGGTGCGGAAGCGATTATTGCGGAAGTAAAAGCGCAGCCAGTGCGCCACCAGGGGCCCGTTCGTGGGACCGTAGATTCTGCCGAGACGGTCCATGCGGTCTTCGAAGACGACCCTGGTATTGTGCACCGCGGCGGCTTTGGCCGGCCGGCGCTCCACCAACACGAGGAGCGCCAGGAGTGCGGCGGTCCAGAGCACAATCGTGCCGAGAGCCTGGAGCGCGGACAGATCGAGGTGCGTCATGGCAACGCCCGCGGCAGCCGGCGGCGTGGTCTGCCAGGCGCTTTTGAGGCCCTGCCAGATGGCGGGATACTTTTTCAGAAAGGGCTGGAGCAGCGACGGCAGGACACCAATGCAAATGACCAGGGCAAGCATGATCATGGCGCCGAATTTTTGGCTCACCAGCCGCTGCACCAGCATGCCGAGCACACGGGCGGCAATGTAGTTGCATATGAATAGTAGAAGTACGGCCAAGAGTCCGAACCAAAACCCGCCGGCGCCGAAAAGATAGAGCCCGAAAGCCACCCCCAGATCGAGCACGAAGAACAGGATCCAGAACGGGTCGACGATGCCGATCATGTGGCGGGTCAAGCGGCGTTCGTTGGCGCGCAGCGGGTAGCGTCGCAGTTCCGTGTCAGAGAAGATGCTGGCCATACCGAATCCCAGGATGACGGCAGCCAGCAGCCCTTGGGCGAAAATCCCGGTGAGCAAGGCGCCCGCCAGTACCGTGCCCTTTCCGCTGCGGATGGCGGCCATTCCAGCCCCGGTACCGCCGGCGCCGAGAAGGGCAAGGAACATCACCAGCAGCAGATACCCAGCGAAGAAAAGCGCGATTTTGCCGTTGCGCGTGCGCGTGTTCGCCCACAAGAGCTTATAGCGCAGGCGAATCATGGTGCCGATGAGCTCGAAGTCCATGGTGTTTCTTCCGATTGCAATATGCAATTACTATATTGCAGATTGCGATTATTGTCAAGCCCGCTGGTGCGGCCGAATCACCTCTTCGTTCAGGTACGGCTGGAGCGCGGCTGGAACCAGGACCGTGCCGTCCTTTTGCTGGTAGTTTTCGACGATTGCAACCCACGTACGGCCGGCGGCCAAGCCGCTGCCGTTCAGCGTGTGCAGGAATTCCGATTTCTTGCCGCTCTTCACGCGAATGGAAGCACGGCGCGCCTGGAACCCCTCGTAATTGGAGCACGAAGAAATTTCTTTGTAGGCGTTCTGCCCAGGTAGCCAAACCTCGATGTCGAAAGTTTTGGCGGAGCCAAACCCTATATCGCCGGTACACAGCGTTACGCGGCGGAAGGGCAGTTCGAGGCGGCGCAGGATGTCTTCGGCATCGGCGGTAAGTTTCTCGAGTTCGTCATAGCTTTGATCGGGCCGCGTGAATTTTACCAGCTCCACCTTTTGAAACTGGTGCTGCCGGATGATGCCGCGGACGTCGCGGCCGTAAGACCCGGCCTCGCTGCGGAAGCAAGGGGTGTAGGCACACAGTTTCACCGGGAGCGCTTCGGCTTCGAGGGTTTCGCCACGATAAATATTGGTGACGGGAACTTCAGCGGTAGGGATCAGCCAGAAATCGAACCCTTCGATCTTGAACAGATCGTCCTTGAATTTGGGAAGCTGGCCGGTGCCGAAGAGGCTCTCGGAATTGACCATGAATGGCGGCAAGACCTCGGTGTACCCGTGCTCGCGAGTGTGCACGTCGAGCATGAAATTGATGAGGGCGCGCTCCAGTTTCGCGCCGAGTCCCCAATACAGGGCAAACCGGGCGCCGGTAATTTTGCCGGCGCGTTCGAAATCGAGGATGCCGAGTTCTGGGCCGAGATCCCAATGCGCTTTCGGCTGGAAATCGAATTTGGGCGGCTCGCCGACGCGATGGAACTCAATGTTATCGCAGGAATCCTTACCGGCTGGGACTGAGTCATGCGGCACGTTGGGAATGCCTTTGAGCAATTCCTGGAATTCGTCATCGGCGGCCTTGGCCTGATCGTTCAGTTCGGAGATTTCGGCCTTCATGGCGCGCTGTTGCTCTTGCAGGGCAGTGGTGTCGGCTCCGGATTTGCGGAGCTTGCCGATCTCGGCGCTCGCGTGGTTGGCCTTTGCTTGAAGCTGCTCGGCTTTGGTGATTGCGGCGCGGCGGACAACGTCGAGTTCGCGGAAGCGGTCGAGGTTGGGAGGGTTGCTGCGCGCCGCCAGGCGCTCGGCAATCTTTTCGAAATTGGATCGGAAGTAGTGGAGATCGTGCATGACTGGGTGTACTTACGATGGTAGCCCATGCGGCGCGGCGGGGTAAGATCGAAGGATGCACCGGCGCTTTGCCTTCCTACTGCCCGTTGTGGCTCTTCTTCTATTTCCGCCGCTCTCGGCGGGCTCGGAACAACTCACCGAAAGGCTGGCGCGAATTTTTAACTCGCGCGATCTGACGGCCAGGCGATTCGGTCCAGCGCGCTGGATTCGGGAAGGCGCGGCGTTCACGACGCTGGAGGCTTCGGTAGGAGACCCGAAAGCGCAGGATATCGTCGAGTACGACACCGCGAGCGGCAAACGCTCGATCCTGGTTTCGGCGGCGCAACTCACGCCGAAGGATGCCAAGAAAGCGCTAAACATCGAGGATTACCGCTGGGACCAGGGACTCAACCGTCTCCTGATATTTACCGAATCCAGGCGAACCTGGCGCACAAACACGCGCGGCGATTATTGGGTGCTCGACCGGGCGGCGGGGACGCTGAAAAAGCTGGGCGGGGATGCGCCGGCGTCTTCGCTGATGTTCGCCAAGTTCTCCCCGGACGGGTCGGCGGTGGCTTATGTGCGGGGCAACAACTTGTACCTGGAGAACCTGGCGACCGGCGCCATCCGCGCGTTGACCTCGGTCGGATCGGACACGCTGGTGAATGGGGCGTCGGACTGGGTTTACGAAGAAGAGCTGAATTTGCGGGATGGATTCCGCTGGTCGCCGGACGGCCAGAATATCGCATTCTGGCAGTTGGATGAAAGCGGCGTGGAGATATACACGATTATCAACGATACCAAGTCGCTTTACCCGGAACTCATCAAGTTTCCGTATCCCAAGGCAGGGACGAAAAATCCATCCGTGCGCGTGGGGGTGGTGAGTGCGTCGGGCGGAGCGCCGCGATGGATTCAGACACCGGGCGATCCCCGGGAGAACTATCTGTTCCGCATGGAGTGGGCTGACGAACGCAGCGTGTTGGTGGGACAGATGAACCGGCGGCAGAACCTGCTGGCGGTTTATGCGGGGGATGCCGCGTCGGGCGCGGCCAGGGAGATTTTTCGCGATCGCGACGATGCGTGGGTGTACACGCCCGAGGCCGAGGGTATCGGACTGGAAGCGCAACACTTCGACTGGCTAAAAGGACATCGCGGTTTTCTATGGCTGAGCGAACGCGATGGCTGGCGGCGGGCGTATGCGGTGAATCTGGCGGGCGGCGACCCGGTAGCGGTCACGCCCGCGTCGGTGGACGCGATGGAAATCTTGCGGGTGGATTCGGACAGCCGTTGGGTCTACTACGTGTCGTCGCCGGAGAATGCCACGGAACGGTATCTGTACCGGGCGCGCATCGACAAGCCCGGAACGGCGGAACGGATTACGGCAGCCGGCCAGCGCGGCACGCATCAATACGACATATCGCCCGATTGCCAGTGGTCGTTTCATACGTTCTCTGCGTTCGACCGGCCTCCGGTGACGGATCTGGTGAGCCTGCCGGAAGACAAGCCGGTGCGCGTGCTGGAATCGAACGCGCTGCTGCGGGCGAACGTAGCGGGGGCGCTCGATCCGCCGGTGGAGTTTTTCCAACTGGCGCTGCCATCGGGGACGACGGTGGATGGATGGATGCTCAAGCCGCGGGCGTTCGATCCGGCGAAGAAATACCCGGTGCTGGTGTATGTGTACGGCGAGCCGGCGGCGCTGACGGTAACGAATCAGTGGAGCACGCGGAACGGACTGTTCCACCGGGCGATTGCCGAGGAAGGATACCTGGTGGTGAGCTTCGAGAATCGCGGCACTCCCGCTCCGAAAGGACGCGCGTGGCGGAAGGCCCAATACGGCGCGGTGGGGGTGGTTTCAACTCAGGATCAGACTGAAGCCGTGCTGGCGTTGGCGCACGAGCGGCCCTACGTAGACGCGGGACGCATCGGGGTCTGGGGATGGAGCGGCGGGGGGACCAACACCTTAAACCTGATGTTCCGGTCGCCCGACGTGTACCGCGTGGGCGTGGCGGTGGCGCCGGTGCCCGATCAGAAGCTGTATGACACGATTTACCAGGAGAGGTACATGGGCGTGCCGGCGGACAACGTGGAAGGGTATCGCATGGGTTCGGCCATCAATTTCGCGGACGGGCTGAGGGGGAATCTGCTGATCATTCACGGGTCCGGCGACGATAATGTGCACTTTCAGGGAACCGAGAAGCTGGTGAACCGGCTAATCGAGTTGGGGAAGACGTTCGACTTTATGGATTACCCGAACCGGTCGCACGGGATTTTCGAGGGCGAAGGCACTTCGCTGCACGTTTATAGTTTGATCTCGCGGTATATCGAGGAGCACTTGCCGGCGGGGGGAAAATAGGCAAGCCGCGACAAGGTTTTGCGGTTGGCCGCTGCCGCCCGATGCTCCGTTCTGCGGCGAACGATCGCGGACCCACTGAAATTTTACGCCTTCGTCAGCCCTAATCCCGGCCCTTTCGGTAGAATCAGTTTGCCTTTTTCGACCCGCACGCCGTGGAACGGGTCGTTCGAGATCAGCAGATTGCCGTCGAGATCGGCATAATCGACGAGCGGAGACAGGTGCGCCGCCGCCGTCACCGAAACGGAGCTCGACACCATGCACCCGATCATCACGCGCATGCCGAGCGAGCGGGCGACATCGATCATCCGCTTGGCTTCCAGCACCCCACCCGACTTATCGAGCTTTATGTTGACGCCGTCGAAGGCGTCCTTCAGCTTGGGGATGTCCGACGCCCGCTGGCAGGCCTCGTCGGCGATGATCGGGATGTGTACGCGGCCGCGCACCCAGCGGGTCTCCTCGATCATCTCCGCGGGCATGGGCTGCTCGATGAACTCCACGCCGTGCTGCTCCAGCCAATTGATCTTGCGGACGGCCTCTTCTTTGTTCTTCCAGCCTTCGTTGGCGTCCACCCGCAGCTTTTTGTTCGTGACGCTGCGGACCGCTTCGATGGTCGGCTCGTCGGTGTCGAGCCCGACCTTTACTTTGAGGATGGGGTAATCGGCCGCTTCCCGGGTTTTTTGTTTGGTAATTTCGGGAGTGTCGATGCCGATGGAGAAGGTGGTGAGCGGAGTATCCGCGGGATCGAGGCCAAACAGTTCATACAGCGGAACGCCGAGCTTCTGCCCGGCCCAATCCATGATAGCGATATCGATGGCCGCTTTGCCGGCCCAATTTCCGGGCACGCGGTGGAAAACCTCGGCCATTAACTTCGTGAACTGCGTGGGATTGGCGCCGGCGATCAGATTGCGCACCGATTCGACGGCTTTGCGCGCGCCTTCGGCATCCTCGTGGTAGCGGACGATCGGAGCGCCTTCACCATGGCCGGTGATGCCGTCGCGCGTGTAGGCCACGTGGAGCGTGTCGCGGTACTGGCTGGACGACATGGTCGTGGTCCAGGTGTGCTGGAGGTTCAGGCGGAGAATCTTGGTTTCGAGCGTGGCTGGCATGGCACTGGCGGGAACGGCGCCCAGCATCGCCGGCGCGGCGGCCGCGGCTTTGATCAGGTCCCTGCGATTCACTTCGGTCTCCTTTGCGCCACCAGAAGCCGCGCCCAATACGGGTCGGCCAGATCGTCGATGCGGACCATCGGAGTCTCGTGCGTGGTGTCGCTGATGAACTTGTTCTCGCCCAGATAAATGCCGGTATGGGTGATGTGTTTGGCGGAGCTGCCGAAATAGAGGAGGTCGCCGGGTTGGATGTCCTTGCGCTCGACTGGCGCCACGCCGTTCCAATCGGCCTGCTGATCGGCATCGCGCGGCATCATGACGCCGCGGCGGCGTTCGAGCATCTGGGCGAAGCCCGAGCAATCGTAGCCGTAGCTCGAAGTGCCTCCCCACGTGTAGGGCGAGCCGAGAAATTTCTTCGCCAGCGCCAGCATTCCGGGGATATCGAGCGCCTTGACATCGAACGAGACGTCGCCGGATTGAATCCAGCCGGCGCGATCGTCCGGCAGCCGGACCTGGATCCATCGACCGCCAGCCGGCGGCATGGTGGTCACCTCCAAGCGGGTTTCGAAAGGCACGGTGAGGAGAGGAGCGTGCTTGGTGACGTCCGACTCACGGTAGATATGCGCGAAGAAGCTCGTCACCTGGGCAGCATGAGCGGATTCGGCGTAGGGCGGCCCGGGGCGAAGCTGCGCCAGCGGGATCCAGCCGGTGTACTGGTCGGCGGTGCGGACGTGCGCCCAACCCTCTTGCTGCTCCATTAGCTGGACATTGGCCCCGTAAATCGCCTGCGAGACGACGTCGGCATCCTCGGTAGGGTGGGAATACATGTTGGCCACAGGCTTGAGCACCACCGCGTTGGGCACGACGGTCGCAAAGAGGGCCAGCACGGCAATAGAGGGCATCACCCTCAGGGTACCGCCGCTTGCCTGACAAAAAAAGCGCGGCGGCGGGATAGTATTCCCGCCGCCGCAAAGCGATGCAATAAAAGTTGGCTAGTTCGGTAGGAGAATCGTGGTGCCAGCCGGGCTGGTATAAGTATTTCCGTTCAAAAGTATGGACACCGAGATCGGATACGACCCGCCGCCGGGGTATCCAGTTGACGGAACCGACCAACTGTTGTTCGTTTTTAAGTTGGCGAGTTTTACATTGACCTGGTACAAACCGGCGACTGATCCGCCGACGAATCCGGCGTACGTGATACCGGCGCCGCCGTCCGCGCCCGTAACCGTATAGTGGTTACCAGCGGGCGAACCAATAGTCACCGTGATGGTATCCGCAGCCACGAAGCATGGAGGATAGTTCACCTCGCCGTTGACGGGGGTGGCGGGCTCCACTATGTGGTGGGAATCGTAGCTGAGCACGGCACCATCGATGCTCGTCCAGCCCGGATTCCATGTGCCTGCTTTGGTGTTGACCACCTGCAACAAGCCCGGGTTCGGTGAGGCCTGGTTGATGGCGACGCACGCGGTCGGAACCGACGTTTGCGCGGTGGGAACGACATCAGCGCCGGTGCTATCGGGAACGCCGAGGCCAGTCATGTAGATCGAGATGGTATCGCCGTCCACTGTGGCCACAGTTCCATTAACGGAGCCGTTGCCATTGATGATGGCGGCTTGTCCGGCGCCATCCGATGCCAGAGTAAAGATGCCAGGATCGGCGGTTACATAATCGATCTGGTAATAACCGTCGCTGGGTGTGGCAGTGCCGGCCGATGTGACGCTGACCGTGACGTTGAATAGGTTGGTACCGGACTTGCTAGTCATCCCGGAGGGGACGATAGCATTGATCTGGTTTTCGTTGGCGAAGACCACCGGAGCGCTCCAAACATTGTTCTTGCTTGACGTCAGGTCTGTGAAGGTCACAGTCAACGAGACCGGTTTGGCACCAGTGGCTGAGGGCGTGCCGAGGGTCAACGCCGAGAGGAACTTGCCATAAGAGTCGAGAGTGTTGGACGCAGATGTAGTTCCCGCCGGGAGATTGGTGCCCGTGAATCCAAAATTAGCCCCGAAGATGCTGATCAGTTCGTACGGGGCGAAGTTGGGAATGTAGCCGAGGAAGCCGGGGGAACCGCCCAACGTCGGCTGCAAGTATGATGCCGTGCTGCTGATGGCGTAAACGACGGGGATGTAGCTGAAGGTTAAAGGCGTCGTCACGACGGCCGCGGTGATTGGGGTACTGGGATCGGTCTGGTTAGCCAACCCGATCACTAGCTTCCCGGTAGCGCCAGTTGCGACCGACGGGATCATCGACACCGGAATTGTGACCATGAGATCATGTTGGTCCATCACAACATAGCTGCCGCCGCTGGGCTGGGTATTGTCGAGTTGGGTGGCGCCCACGAATACCTGTGTCGGGACGAGTGAATTGCCCTGGATGTCTTTCGGTCCGTAAAAATTGGTTCCACGTACCAGCACATTAAAGTAACTGCCGGAATACTCCGCCGTTCTGGCGGACATCGTACTCGGTTGGAGAGGCTGCCCCGTGATTGTCGAACCCGTAGCGCCAGCAAGAATCGCCTGACCCGGTACGATGGTGTATACATACACCACCGGACTAGGCGCGGCAAAGGGAAGATTCGAATAAGTGAATGTCACCGTGACGGTGTAGCCAACGGTGGCCGGATAAGTAAAGAGCGTCGGATCGAGCGTGGCGGTGACGGCAGAGCCCCAGGTAAACGCCGTACCGTTGACGGTGTTCGATGCGGACGAGCCGGACCCGTTTAGCGAGCACCCATTAGCGTAAGTGGAGTTTGGAGTGTAGACATTTGGGACCTGAGCGACGCTACAGGTCACGGTAAAGGGGATTGGTTCGTCGGTGGCGTAGAGAGTTGCGGTGGGTTGGGGAGTACCCGCCTGATAAGTGAAGTTCACGCTTTTGGTGGTGGACGGAGCGGTCGTTACGCTGCTATTGCCATTGCTGATCTGAATGGTAAAGGGTACGTACAATTCCAAGCCAAGACTGCTGGGAACGGTTGTGTAGAACCCGACGTTGGCAGTGTAGTTGCCCGTCGGCATCCCTTGGGCAATCGAAGTGTTTACATTGAAATGGACTGGTTGCGAATTGCCGGCACTGATGGAGACGCCGGCACCCGATAGGGCCGACGGAGACACGAGCGAGAGCCACTGCGGTAGCGTACTCGGATCGAGGTTGAAGGTGGTGCTGAGATAGCCAGTAGGGACCGAGATGTTAGTTATAGCGTCGGAGCCGGCGGTTTGATTTTGCTTGTTGTAGGTCACCGCCGCGGAGGCCGCACTGGCGGTCACCTTCTGGATGTTCATGCTGGGACTCACCGTGCCATTGGTAATTGTTGCTGTATTGTATTTGATAAAGAACTGACACCCGGTCACGGCACTGCTCAGGGCCGTTTGGTTCGCGGGGGGCGAGATCTTGAACGTGAGAGTGTCCGTGCCGCTCGCCGGGACCGTGACTGTAGCCGGGAGCGAAAGGGGATTGCTACTCGCTTGCGCAGAAGTGATCGACAGCCAGGTCGAGGTTGTGCTGCAACCGGAACTGCTCAATGTGTATTGATCGGAAGATGTGTCGGAGTTGGTAATCGTGACAGTGCCTTGCGCGGGACCTTGGGCGGCGTTACCGCCGAGGATATAAAACAACAGAGTGGGAGGCGCCGACGCGCTCAGCGGCGAACTGATGGTCAGATTGATCACAATCGTCGCGTCGACCGTTCCGTCGGTAACACCACTGAGTGCAATCGACGCGGAATACGTACCGCCGGGAACTAGTCCACCCGCCGTCCCGGTGTTGAGACTGAAGCTGAGAACGTCGCCAACTGCACCGGTGAAGCCACCAATGTTCAACCAGCCCGAGGTTCCCGTGTAAGTGAGATTTTTTGTGTAATTAGTGTTGGTACTTTGCGGATCCGAAATTGTGGACGTTTGGGGGGACGGAGACGCCGCCCCTTTGGTGTAGCTAAAAGCTAGCGGCGAGACACCTGCCCCGGCTGACGCCGTTATTTGTGCACTTGCCGTGCCGGCCCAAAGTGCCAGAGCAAGCACGACTAGAAAGAGTTTCGAAAATCGTGTGATAGTCATGTGAACCTTTCATTGTTACCCGCGCTTTACCCTGTCGCTTGGGTACGTCTACCTTATCGACGGAGAGGGCGGGGAACATGAGGGTCGGTTGCGTCAAGGCAAATGTGTGACTGGCAATGTAGTACGCCGGCATAGTATGGAAACCTCTGGCAGAACGCCGTTTTTTGCAAAACGAAAGAGTTGGAAGGAAAGTGGGAGGGGGCGGGCTAAGTTGAACTCAAGAGCGAAATAGGACAAAAGAACGTCGCGTTTCGGGTAGCTTTACGATCCCCCAGCCGCCTGCACGCGAGGCACTGTAGCGCCCGGCGATGCCCAGCGCCGCAGGGCTTCCTTGAAATCGTCTGGCCTCACCGGCTTGGCAATGTAATCGTCCATTCCGGCGGCCAGGCAGTTTTCCCGGCAACCCTCCATTGCCTCGGCCGTCATGGCGATGATCGGAATGCGCCGCCCGCAACTCATCTGCTGGCGAATGGCGGCCGTCGCCGCGTAGCCGTCCATCTCCGGCATGTGGCAGTCCATGAAAACCAGATCATACGGGAACATAGCGCACATGTCGACCGCCTCTCGCCCGTTGGCCGCCACGTCTGGCCGCACCCCGAGCCGCTCCAGCATCCGCACCGCGACTTTTTGATTGACAGCGTTGTCTTCGGCCACCAGGACGCGCAGCGACGCTCCGCAACCGCTCTCCGCAGCCGCTCTCGCACGGGAAACCGCCGGGCGTACATCCGTCTGCGCCCGCAGCCCGGCTTGCAGCTTCCGCGACCAGGCCGTGGCGAGCGTATTCAGCAACTGCGATTGCCGTACCGGCTTCACCAGGCAAGCGTCGATCATGCTTCCTTGCATGCCCAGCACCTCGCTCCAGTGCCCCACCGAAGTTAGCATAATGACCACCGGATCGTTGATGGAAGAGTCGCTGTGCAAGGCCGCGGCCAGTGCCGCTCCATTCATTTCCGGCATCTGATAATCGAGGAGCACGAAGCGGAAGGGGTCGTCGGCACGGGCGGCGGACCGTAGAGCAGCCAAAGCTTCCCGTCCGTCCGCCACGCTTTCGTTGGGCATCTGCCAGCTCGATAACTGCTCGCGCAATACCCGGCGGTTGACTTCGATATCGTCTACAATCAGCACCCGCAATCCGCGCAGGTCGTCCGCGGGAACCGGCTGCGCCTGCGGATGGGCATCCATTTTCAGCGGCAGCGTGAACCAGAAGGTCGATCCCTCGCCCGGCTGGCTGTTCAGCCCGATGGTGCCGCCCATCAGGTTCACCAGTTGCTTGGAAATCGCCAATCCTAGCCCCGTGCCGCCGTACCGGCGCGTGGAGGAACTGTCCACCTGACTGAACTTCTCGAACAGCGCGTCAATGCGATCGGGCGGGATTCCCACCCCGGTATCTTCCACGGCTACCCGAATACTCGCGACGCCCTCGGTTTCCGATTCACATCCGACCTTTATCAGCACATGGCCGGCCTGGGTGAACTTCACGGCGTTCCCCACCAGGTTGGTCACCACCTGGCGAATGCGGCCGGGGTCGCCCACGAAGTGGCGCGGTACGGCCGGCGCATACTCCAGCACCAGCGCAAGCTTTCGGTCGGCGATCTTGGGCGCCAGCATTTCATTGACTTCTTCGATGACCAGCCGCAGATCGAACGGGAACGATTCGATCGCCATCTTGCCGGCTTCGATTTTGGAGAAATCGAGAATGTCGTTGATTACTCCCAGCAGGCTCTCGCCGGACCGCCGCACGGTTTCGGCATATTCCCGCTGCTCCGCGCTGAGATCGGTGTCCAGCAGCAGGCCGGTCATCCCGATGACGCCGTTCATCGGCGTGCGGATTTCGTGGCTCATGGCCGCCAGGAATGCGCTCTTGGCGCGGTTGGCGGACTCCGCCTGGCGTTGCGCGGCGCGCAGCCGGCCCGTGAGCCAGATCATCAGGGCCAGCATCGGCAGCAAAACTCCGACCGCCGCCAGGGAAACAGCGGTATAGACTCGCGCCCGCCGGTACGCAAAAATCGTGCTCACTTCCTGGCCGACCTTCGTGTTCCAGTGGAAATCGATCGCGGCCAGTTGGCCGTCGAGCGCCATCTCCCCGATCTCATCGCGGAGTCTGTCGGCGGCGATCATGGCATCGCGCCGGTGCTTGTTCGCACCCACGCCGAACCAGAACGCTGCGCCATCGACTGGCTGGATCCGCAATGGGCCATTGGCGCAGTTCGGTATGCGCGCGTCGACGAAAGCATTAATCGTGACGAGGCCGGCATCGGCGTCTCCTTTGCAAACCGCCGCCCCCACCTGGGCGACGCCGGTAACCGGGACAGCCTTGGCGCGGGGGAAATATTGCCGGAGAATGCGCGCGTCGCTGCTGATCTTGGTGATGGCCGCGAGGCGTTTTCCTTCCCAATCGGCGGTGCCGCTCTCCGGCAGCCAGCCCGGCACGGCCAACGCGTAGCTCATGCGAGTCCAGGGCGGGCTGATGTAGAGCAGGGAGCGGCGCTCCGGCAGATCGCCCACGATCGGCCAGAGGTCCACCGCTCCCGTTGCCAGCGCCCGCTCCGGACCTTGCGGTGAAAAGACCCATTGCAGCTTGATTTTTCGCCGCCGGGCCGCGGTCCGGATGATTTCCACCGCCGGTCCGGAGGCTTGCCCGGAGCTGTCCGGAAAGTGATAAGGGGCAGAGTTTTGGAATCCGATGCGCAGCGTGCGCCTGAGCGGCAGTTCGCGGTTCACCAGGGACACGCCGCCAACCGCCAGCACTGCCGCGCTTGCGGCGGCGATGGCCAGGCTCCTTTTGCGGAGGGCCCCCTTGCCGAAATTACCCAGCATCCCGTGCGGATCAATTCTAAATGAATTGCGCCCAAAACCCACTCACGAAAGTGGTTAACAGGAAGCTGATATCGCTGACTGATACCCGTAGCCGGCCGTCCCGTGGGAGGGATCCACCGGCAGCACCGCCCAAAACCGGCTCCCTTTTCCAACCGTGCTTTCCACCCCCACGCGTCCGCCCTGCTTTTCCACGATCTGGCGCGTGATTGCCAGCCCCAGCCCGGTTCCCGAACAGGCCGTTCGGGCCCTCCCCAGTTGGCCAAACTCCACAAAGAGACGACAAAGGTCGTCCGCCCGGATTCCCACGCCGCTATCCTCCACTACGATGCGGTAATAAGCCAAGGCTTCCGGCAGCAGCCGGACCACCACCGATCCGCCTTCCGGCGTGAACTTGAGAGCATTGGAAAGATAGTTAAAAAGCACCTGGCGCAGTCGCGCTGCATCCGCCCGCACGCTGCCCACGCGCGCGTCGCACTCGGCGCGCAGTTCGATGCCCTTGCGGCCGGCCAGTGCCGCTACCCCTTCCTTCACTTCTTCCACGAGGACTGCCGGGTCCAGGGTCTCGTATTGGAAGTCCATCTTGCCGGATTCGATTTTGGTCAAGTCGAGCACCTGGTTGATCAGCGTGAGCAGATGACGCGAGCACCCCAGGATATCCGAGAGGTACTCTTTTTGCTCGCCGGTGACCGGCCCCGCCTTGCCATCGTGCAGCAATTCCGAGAAGCCGATGATGCCGTTCAAGGGCGTGCGGAACTCGTGCGACACGCTGGCCAGGAAGCGGCTTTTGATCTCGCTGGCCCGGCTGGCGGCATCGAGCGCCGCCGCCATCTCGCGAATCTTGTGACGGAGCAAAGTGGAAGACGACACCACCTCGTGGTCGATTTTGCGCAGCACCACCGTCTCGCGCGCCAATAACTCCATCAGCAGGGTATCGCAGCAGTCGGCCAGCGCCACGCCCACGCGATACTCCGCGCCGCGCTGCTGCTGATACCGCACGCGGCCGCTGATTTCCCGATTCGACCACTGGATGAGGATCTCCGACTCGAGCCGCGCCGGGTGTTCCAGAATCAACTGCATCCCGCGCCGCGAGATATCGACGATACGCGCAGTCCAGACCAGCCCCGGCACGGCCGCGCAGGTAACCAGCGCGGGCTGGCTGACCCGAAACCGGCGATATTTCCGCTTGCTGGCGGAGCGGCTCCTGGCAGGCGAAGGCGTCATGGATTCTCCAACATCCAACTGGCGTCAAAAGACTGGGAGTCGGGTTCATTCTTGGGCAGTTCCGATGCCAGAATCAGCGAGTAGCCGAGCTGCGCCAGTTCGCGGCGGTTATGCGCGCCGGTCTTGCGAAAGAGGCGGGCCAGGCAGCCTTTCACGGTGCTGTGGGTGGTGTGGATTGCCGCCGCGATGCCGGCATTGCTGGCGCCGGAAGCCAGGGCGATCAGCACCTGCCTCTCGCGCACCGAAAGCTGCAAGGGCTTGGGAGGCGCGATGGCGCTGGAATCGGCATCGAAGCGGAGGATTCGCTCACCCTGGCAGATGCGGACCAGGGCGTGCGACGCTTCTTCGATCGGCAGGCGCGTCGAAAGTACTCCCTGAATGCCGCACTCGAGCGCGATGCGGAGCAGGTCGGCGGTGGGCTGCGCGGCCCAAATCACGAACTGTGCCGCGGGGTACATCCGGCAGAGTTGCGCCAGGCGTTCGCCATGCGGCAGCGCGTGGCCATCCAGGATCACCAGTCCGCAGCCGTCGTGGGCCAGTGTCTCGCTCAGGTATTCGGGCGCGACAATGCGCGGATCCGCCGGCATTCCTGCCGCGGCCAGCACCTCCCGGACTCCCGCAATCAACAGCGGATTCGGCGAGACGAAGATCGGCCGTCGCGCCGTCAAATTGCTAGCTTGCATCGACCTTCCTGTTCAAAAGCCTGCTCAGCGGTTATGAGAGATCCATACCGATCGACCACCAAATTCATAGTGAAAGACGTCAAGATGCAAAACAAGAGTTGCGGATACTAGGGGGGTACTGGCAGGAATTGGTACTTGGCTGTCCGAGGTTACTCAAACTGTGTTATCGAACGATAGTTTAATAAGTGTCTTGCGAAGCCCGCTCACGCGGAACTGCGGAGCGCGCAGGAATAGTTCGTGCCTTCCCCCCTTGCTTATCCGGATCTGTGTCTGTTTCTGCGTTCTCTGCGGCCCTGTGTGGAAAAAACGTGTTTCCGGCCGGTAAACGGCAGCGGCTCCATGCGATCCTACATCCCCTTCGCCATGATGCCCGCAAACAGCCCCGCGATTCCCAGGAACGTACCGAATGGCAGTTCGTAACTGGAGGCATCTTTGTGCGTGAGTTTGATGTAACTGAACCCAATGACCGCGCCCGCAAGCGACCCGAACAGCAGCGTGGTGAGTGAGGCCTGAAGACCGAGGAACGCTCCCACCATGGCGATCAGCTTCACGTCGCCGAATCCCAGCCCTTCGCGATGGCGCACTTTCTCGTACAAAAAGCCGCCCAACCACAAAAAGAAAGCCGGGACCCCCGCGCCGATCGCCGCCTGTACCGGAGATTCGAACTTCGCGGGCACGTGCAGACCGAACCACCACTGCATGATCCCCAGGATCGCCTGGCTGCCGATATCCTGCAGCGGGACGAACCACGCGAAAATCAGCCCCAGCACGATGCCGCCCTTGGTCATCTCATCGGGCAGGATCCGTTCTTCCAGGTCGGCGAAAATCAGGCCTACCAGTAAGGCGGAAAAGACGCACATCTTGAGTGCGAGGACCGTCACTCCATCGCTGGATACGAAATAGAAAAACAGCAGGCCGGTAGCCAGTTCCACCACCGGATAACGCCACGAAATCCGAGCCCCGCAATGCCGGCAGCGTCCTCCCAGCGCGAAATAGCTGACCAGCGGTACATTGTCGTACCATGCGATGGTCTTCTCGCACGAGGTGCAGTGCGACCGCGGCCGGACCACCGAAAGATCCCGCGGCCAGCGGTAAATGCAAACATTGAGAAAGCTGCCGATAATCAACCCGAACAGCAGCGCCAGAATCGCTTCCATCATTTGAGGACCCGCCGGTAAATCTCCATGGTACGCCGGACCATGAGCTCGACAGTGAAGTTTTCGAGGATACGCTTCCTTCCGTTAGCACCGAGCTCCCACGCATGGTCCGGATCGCGGCGCAGGCGGCGAATCGCCTCCGCGATTTCTCCCGGACCAACCAGAAAGCCGGTTTCGCCATCCAGCACCGCCTCCGGTAATCCGCCCACTTTGCTGGCGATTACCGGAACTCCCGCGGACATCGCCAGCAGCGCGCCCGATCCCAGCCCCTCGCTGGCGGTGATGTAGAGAAGAATCGCGGCGTCCGGCAGATCGCGAACGAGATCGTTCGAAAAGCGCAAATGCTCGCCCGCTTCGGCCGCCGCTTCCCGAGCCAAAGCCGACCCCTTCCGCGGATCGTCAGACGCCGGTGCCATCAACTGGACGCCGGCCGACGGTTCGAGCAGCGGAACACCATCGTATACCACGCTGATTTTCTCCGACGGCACGCCACCCTCGATGAGCACTCCCTTGACGAATTCCGAAACCGCCAGGAAGTGGCGTGCGCAACCGTATTTCAAGCTCGATCCGATGGGAAATGCCACGCGCCGGGACACCAGCAGCTTTCCCGGGCTGGCGATGGCGCCGGCCGTGTGGCCGTGAGCATCATGCGCGTGAACCAGGTCGAAGCGGCGCGCGAGAGCCATCGCCCGCGCGATTCCCAGCGGCTCCACGTGCCAGCCACGCTCGTACGCCACGCGATAGAGCGGGGAGTTGCGCCGCGCGAGCAGCGTCGATTCCACTCCTGTCTTGTATAGCCCCTCGATGAGCCGCAGCACCTGCCACTGGCCTCCGCGCAACTCTTTTCCGCCATCCAGGTGCAGAATGCGCATCAGCTCATGTTTCTCGCTTTGGAGTACTTGAGGAAGGTGTAAAACGCGGCCATGTGCGCGATGGTGAGCCCTTCGGGTCCGTCGAGGAAGCCGCGCTGGAAGAAATAGCTTTTCACGAAGGCCCACGCCGGGTCGAAGATCAGGCGCGAGAGCGGCACCTTGAGTTTCCGCGACGCCAGTTCCTGCGCTGCCAGCGTGGTGTACCGGTCCATGGTTTTGACGTGCTCGGAAAGCGAATCGCAGGTGAAATGGAGAATGTTGCTGTGCAAATGGCCCAGACGGCCGTACGGCTGCACGCTTTCATGCACGAAATCGCCCACCCATTTAGCCTTGTCGCGCCGGTAGAGCCGCACCTTGCGGTCGGGATACCATCCGGAATGGTAAATCCACCGGCCCAGGTAGCGCGCCAGGCGCGGCATGGTATATGCGTCATAATCCGGTCCGGTCTTTTTGAGATTCCAGATTTCGGCTTCCAGGGCTTCGCTCAATGCTTCGTCGGCATCGAGCGACAGGATCCATTCGTTGCCGGCGTGTTCGGCGGCCCAGTTCTTTTGCGCGGCGTACCCCAGCCAGCCGGCCTCCAGCACCCGCACGCCAAGCTTTTCGGCGAGTTCCACGGTGCGGTCGGTGGAACCGCTGTCGACAATCAGGATCTCATCGCAGCAGCGCAGGCTTTCTACGGCGCGAGCCACGTTGCGCTCCTCGTTGAGGGTGATGATCGTCGCGGTAATTTTCATGGTGGCGCTAGCCGTTGCTGACCGGTGCAAACATGAAACACAGTACGAAAATGGCCACCGCCAGCCACCCCAGTTTGATCCGTCCGGGGCTCATTTCGGCTGCGTCCACGATCACCGGGTGGTATTTCCCCAGCCACAACATCCCGATCGCCCACAAAGCCCACACCCACCAAAAATAGGTCAGCGGCAGCAGCAGCGCAGCCATGATGCGCGACGCCATGCGGTGCCGGGAAGGGAAGAAGGAATACAAAATGTGCCCGCCGTCCAGTTGTCCGATGGGTAGCAGATTGAGCGCCGTGGTGAAGATCCCGACCCAGGCCGCGCGCGCTACCGGATGGAGATAAATATCCGAAACCGGCGTGCCCGGAAACACGATCCATTCCATCAGCCGCTGGAGCGGCGGAATCCCGAAAATCAGCATTCCCTGATTGGCGATCCCGGGGATTACTTTGGAAAACGCCATCCCGATGGAGAGCGCCGGCAAAAGGAAAATGAATCCCGCGATGGGGCCTGAAATCCCGATATCGAACAAGGCCCGTTTGCTGTAGATAGGCGACCGGACTTTGATGAAGGCGCCGAACGTGCCGAGCAACGGGGAGGGCACGAAGAACGGCAGGCTGGCGTCCACGCGATGGTAGCGCGCCGCCAGGTAATGGCCGAATTCGTGCGCCAGCAGAATTGCCAGCAGCGTGAACGAGAACGGCAGCCCCAGCAGGAGTCCAGACGGATGGTGCCACAGCCAGGGATAGGTCCGCACGAACGCGCGTTCCACGTCGAACGGCAGATTGCGGTTGAAATCCATCTGCATGGCCGCACCAGCGGCCGTGGTGGTGAGCAGCGTGAGCGCGAAAAGGAGATAGTGCAGCCAGAGCCGGTCGCGCGTACGCGGCACCGGCCAGGCATACTCACTCCCAGCTCCGCTATCGGCGTAGAGAGGATATGGCGCAGGAGAAAATTCTTGGGAGGACACAATCAACCGCCACCCGGCGGTACGCGCCGCGCGGGCGCACTACTGCAGCGTCTGCAATTCTTTGCCAGGCTTGAATCGCACGGCCTTTCCCGGCGGAATGGAAACTTCCGCGCCGGTGCGCGGATTCCGGCCGATCCCAGTCTTGCGGGGCTTCACATTGAAGACTCCGAACCCGCGCAATTCAATGCGGTCGCCCTGTTCGAGCGCCTTCTTCATCGATTCAAAGACCGTCTCTACCGCCATTTCGGCTTTGGTTTTCGTGATTCCAGTCCGATTTACGACTTCGTTGATGATGTCCAGCTTGATCAAAACATCCTCCTTGGTGAGCGAATGCGATGCTGCCGGCGGTCTGGGGCCAGTTTTTGTTACCGTTCAACCACATGATATGATTGAATTTATCAACATGTCAAGCGAGGGATTCACAGGGCGCCCGGCGGCCGTGTCCAGCGCCGAATTCCGAGCCGCCTGCGGGCAGTTCGCCACCGGCGTGACCATTGCCACGGTATTAGACGCGGAACGCCAGCCACATGGACTTACCGTGAGCTCTTTCGTCTCGGTTTCTCTCGAGCCCCCGCTGGTCTCCGTCTGCCTGGGGCACGCGGTCAGCCTCATCGATACATTCCGGTCAGCCAGGTTCTTCGGTATCAATATTTTAGCCGAAGAACAGCAAGCCTTGTCAGAACGCTTCGCGCGCAAGGGATTGGACCGTTTCGAGGGCGTCGGTTGGAGCCTGGGAGCCCACGATGTTCCCCTTCTCGATGGCGTTCTGGCCGCCGTCGAATGCCATCTCGACCAGAGAATTTCCGCCGGCGATCACGATATTTTTGTTGGCCGCATGGTGGCTACCCGGGTGCGCGAAGGCGCGCCCTTGGTCCACTTTTCCCGGGCCTACCGAAAGCTGCAATTATGAGCAACCCTCTTTCTTATCTTCACGACCAACTCGAGCAATGGCGTCACGAAGGCACCTACCAGCGGCTCCGCGTCCTCGAGAGCGAGAGCGCCGCGGAATCCACCTTCGATGGCAAAGAGGTGATTAACCTCGCCTCCAACAACTATTTAGGTCTGACCACCCACCCCAAACTCCGCACCGCCGCCATCGCCGCCACGGAGCAGTACGGCGTCGGGTCGGGAGCCGTGCGCACCATTTCGGGCACCATGAGCATTCACATGCAGCTCGAAGAACGCATCGCCGATTTCAAACATTCGGAAGCCTGTGTCGTCTTCCAATCGGGATTCGCGGCCAACGCCGGCACCGTCTCCGCCATCCTGACGCCGGAAGACCACATCATCTCCGACGAATTAAATCACGCCAGCATTATCGATGGCTGCCGCCTGTCGCGCGCGAAAATCCACGTCTTCCCGCACAAAGATGTCGCCGCGGCGGAGAAGATTCTCACCGAGCTCGATTCCGTCCCTGGCCGCAAGCTTGTGATCACCGACGGCGTCTTTTCCATGGACGGCGACATCGGCGCGCTACCCGGCCTCACCGAAGCCGCCGAAAAACATGGCGCCATCATGATGGTGGACGACGCCCACGCCTCCGGCGTCCTGGGCCGGAACGGACGCGGCACGGTGGATCATTTCGGACTGCACGGCCGCGTGCATGTGCAGGTGGGCACGCTCTCGAAAGCCATCGGAGTGCTCGGTGGTTATGTCTGCGGCTCGCGCGACCTGATCGAATTCCTGTACCATCGCGCGCGCCCGTTCCTGTTCTCGACGTCGCACCCGCCTGCCGTGGCCGCTTCGTGCCTCGCCGCTTTCGATGTGCTCGAAAAGGAGCCCGAGCGCATCGAGACGCTCTGGGACAACACGCGATATTTCAAGAAGGGGCTTACCGAGGCCGGCTTCAATACCGGCATCAGCGAAACTCCCATCACGCCCGTGATTGTCGGCGAAGCGCCCGAGGCGCACCAGCTTTCGCGCGAGCTGTTCGCCGAAGGCGTTCTGGCCACCGGCATTGGCTTCCCGACGGTACCCCGTGGGAAGGCCCGTGTGCGCACCATCGTCACGGCCACCCACACGAAAGCCGAGCTTGATCGTGCGCTCGAAGTTTTCCGGAAAGTCGGGAAAAAGATGGGGATACTATTGTAAGGCGGCTTCTTTGACGACCTGATGGCGGGATCGTGCAAGCTTTCCGAAACCGCCCCGCGCCGACTGTGCTGGGCGTCCGGAACTGCCCGGGGGATGCGGATTGCGGACGCGCAGTGATGGGATGCGTCAGGTTCTGCCCCGGCAAGACGAAGACATCGAGGTGTACCGTTGCGGATTACCACAGCCTGTGGTGTTTTCTGACAGTTTATTGTTGCAATTTACGATAAAAGGGTCATAAAATATCTTTATGAGCCGCACCGCCCCTCAGATGAGGCAAATTTGCTGGCTCAGGAGATAATATGCTGACCAAATTCGTCCTCGCGTTCAGTATTCTGGCGCTTCTCGTGACTTTTGCAGGCACCGTCCCAGGCGTCGCCCACGTGACCTTCTTCAAAGCCGCCGTTGTCAGCGGAACCACGCTTCAGGCCGGCGAGTATCGCCTGCTTCTCGGCGATAATAAAGTGACCTTCAGTATCGGTAAAAAAACGTTCGATGTCCCCGCCAAGATCGAACAGGCACCCAAGAAATTCGACACGACCGAAGTGGAGTACGCCAATCAAAACATCGTTCGCGAGATCACCATCGGCGGCACGAAAACCCGCCTGCTGTTCAACTGAAACCCTTATTCGTGGGGCAGGCAATCGTGCCTTCAGCCGGCTTTTCGGATGGCTCGGCAAGCCCGGGAAGCCGGCCGGTAGACAGGATTGGCTGCCTCACACCTGGATCCGTTTAGCGATGCCGGGCATGCAAATTCGAAGCTTGATACGGCCGCACCGGTGAAAGATGATGGGCCGAGTCCAGGGGGCGTGCCATTACCCACGCCGCCAGTTTTTGCCACCAGTGAACCAGCCGATTCCACATAGCTGACTCCTTTGCCGGAAAAATAGCACAAATCCTTCCTTAAGTCACTCCCCCCGGCCTGTTAGACTCGACCTTATGTTTCGCCTTTCGCTTGCCCTCCTGGTCCTTTCGGCCACCGCCGGCGCCGCCGTCCGCAGCATCGAAATCTCCGAGCGCGCTCCCGTGCTCGATGGGGCCTATGAGCGAATCGTCGGGCGGGTTCATTTCGGTCTGAAACCGGCGCTTGCCGCCAATCGCATCGTGCGTGATCTCGACCTGGCGGAGCTCGATGCAGGGGGCGAAGCCGAGTGCGCCGCCGATTTTTACATCCTCCAGCCAACCGATCCGGCCCAAAGCAACCGCACGATCCTCTTCGAAGTCTCCAACCGCGGCGGTAAGGGCATGCTGAGCCGGTTCAATCTGGCCCGCGGGGCGAACGAATTCGGCGACCAGTGGGTCATGAAGCAAGGCTTCACGCTGGTTTGGCTCGGCTGGGAGTGGGACGTTCCATCCGCAAACGCCAGCGCGCTGCATTTCTCCGCTCCCCACTTCCGCCTCGGAGCCCCCGCCGATGGCCTGGTCCGCTCGGAATTCACGCCCGATAAAAGCGCGACAATCATGCCGCTGGGCGATCGCAACCAGGAAGCGATTCCCGTAGGCAAACCCGTCGCTCTTTATGTTCGCAACGGTCTCGATGCCGCTCCCCGGGAGATTTCACCCGAAAACTATGCGCTCGCCCCGACGGGCCAGTCGATTGATATGCCGGGCGGTTTCGAAGCCGGCATGCTGTACGAGTTCGTTTATCAAGGCAAGAATCCAGTAGTGGCCGGCGCGGGGCTCGCGGCCGTCCGCGACTTTGTCTCCTTCCTGAAGTACGGCGGCGAGGTGAGCGGATGGACCGCTCCGCGGCTCGCCACTCCACTGGCCATCGGCTTCGGCATTTCACAGAGCGGGCGCTGGCTTCGCGAGTTCCTCTATGACGGATTCAATGCCGATGAGAATGGCCGCAAAGTTTTCGATGGCGTATGGGCCGATGTCGCCGGCGCCGGACGCGGCAGCTTCAACTTCCGTTACGCCCAGCCTTCGCGCGATGGCTGGCCCTACCTGAACGTTTTCTACCCCACCGACTTATTTCCTTTCACCGACACCCCCGAAACCGATGGCGTCGCAGGCCGTACAGGCTCGCTCCTGGACCGAGCGCGCGCCAGCCGGGTTCAACCGAAATTATTCCTCACCAACGATTCTTCGGAGTATTGGGGCCGCGCCGCCGCCCTCATCCACGTCACCGCCGATGGTAAGCACGACGCTCCCATCTCTCCCGATACCCGCATCTATTTCATCGCCGGCGCGCAGCACACGCCGGGGTCGCTGCCGCTGGCGAAGCGCGGCACCCAGAATGAACTGAATCCTGTCGATCACCGCCCCGTTCAGCGCGCGCTATTGGCTGATATCGAATTGTGGGTGAAGGACGGCGTTGCGCCGCCGCCCTCGGTCTATCCGCGCCTCGCCGGCGGCCAATTGACGCGCCTTGCCGGCCTGCGCTTTCCGGCAATCGCGGGCGTGCAGGTTCCCCGGCACCCGCGCGTGGCACGCCGGCTCGATTTTGGTCCGGATTTCGACGCGCGCGGCGTGATCCTGGAAGAACCCCCGAAGGTCGCGGGCGCGTTCCCCGTCCTGCTCCCGCAGGTGGATGCCGATGGCATCGATCTCGGCGGCGTCCGCCTGCCCGAACTGGCGGTTCCCGTGGCGACAATCACCGGATGGAATCTGCGCGCGCCGGAGCGCGGAGCGCCCGCGGAACTCGCGGAGTTCTATGGGTCGATTTTTCCCTTTGCGCCCACCAAAGACGCGCGCATCGCCAATCGCGATCCGCGGCCGTCGCTTGCCGAACGCTACGCCAGCTTGGAGGAATACAAACAGCGCGTGACGGCAGCCGCCGACGAGTTGGTGCGAGAACGCTTCGTGCTGCCGCAGGATCGCGATTCCGTGATCGAGCGCGCCGTGCGCTTATGGCAGGTGGTGGCGTATTAGGCGCATGCTCAAAATCGCCGGAACCAATACCACGGCCGCCCAAAACGCAAGCGCATAGGCAAAGAACGGCTCCCGGACCACATCCGCCAACGTTGCCGCGGCCAGCACCATGCAAAACATATCGGCAGCCCCCCGGCGCGCGCGGCTCGCGATCGTCCCTGCAACGAGCGAACCCGCCATCAGCAAGAGGCACGGCAGAATAAGGCGCGAGTATTCCAGGGCCATCTCGCGCCAGAATCCGGAATTCGCCATATCGGCCGCGCGCCAGTTGCCCAGGTACATCCAGAGGTAGGTGGCGCCCGCGCCGATCAGCCGGTCCGATTCACGTACCAGCCACCACCCCATCCCCGCGGCCAACAGAAGGGTGCATACCGGCCGCCACGTCCGCCGGGCCGCGAGACCGGCAATCTGCGCCAGCGCCGCAAGGCCGCTTTCGCCCGATTCGGCGAGATCGCCGCGAACCACTTCCCGTTCCTCCGGACGGAGCAGCCACCAGAATCCGTTCACGATATCTCCCACGCCACGCCGCGGCTAGCCCGAATCACCGCCGCATAGAACGCTGCCGCCGCCTTGCGGCCTTCGGCGGTAATCCGCACCATGCGCTTTGGCCGGCCGCCGCGCTGCGGCGTCGCCTCGCCCATCCATGTTTCGATGAGTCCCTTGGCCTCCAGACGGTCGAGCGTCGTGTAGAGCGCGCCGATCGAACAGAGTTTGCCGGTGGCCTTTTCGGTTTCCGCGCGGATGGCAGCCCCGTAAGCGTTTTCGCCAAGCTTGGCGGCGGCGCTCAAGAGCAGGTATTCGAATTCCCCCAGCATTACCTTCACATTGTGTGTGTAATTCGGGGGCCTGTCAATCGCGATAGCGAATGGCTGCCGAGAGTCGCTGCGCTGGAAGCTCGACCCAGCGGTAGAAAACCGCAGCCGCCAGGATGGAAGCGCCCACCGCCATCGCCAACAGTGCGGCCAACGCGGTCGGTGTATGCGCGAAACGCCCGCCGAGATTCATGACCTTGCCGCCGACTGGCACGTGCAGGAGGTATAGCGAGTAACTGATGGTGCCGAAGCACGTCAGCCGCGAGGCGGGTAATGCCACGAAACGAATCACCAGCGCCGTTGCGATCCCCACGCACGCCACGGGACCGTCGACCGCGGTGGCAGCCAAACACGCCAGCAGCGCGCGCGTCGAGATCAGGCCGGCGCGCGATTGGAATGCCAGCATCCCCGCCACGAATAGCGGCAGGTGCCGGAATACCAGCGATTCGCTGCGAACCGCCAGCGACAACGTCACCAGCAGCGCCAGGAATCCGAAGCGCAGCCCGCTGCGGCGCGCCACGAGAAGGGGAAACGCGGCACCGATCAAAAGATAAAACTGGAATTCGATTCCCAGGCTCCAGAACACCACGTTCAGCCATCCCAGATGCAGGAACGAGTTGACGTATGCCGCGTGCGCCGCGAGTTGCTGCCAGGTGTAGTGCGGCAGTTGTCCGCGAAATCCCGGCGCCAGCCGCACCAGGTACGAGAGGGCGAGGCACAGCAGGATATCGGCGAAGTACGGTGGATCCAGCCGGGCGACGCGCTTGAGCAGGAAGCGCCCGAAATCGCTGCGCCGGTAGCCGGCCTTATGGAGCGAGTACGGGACGATGAATCCCGATATCACGAAGAACACTTCCACGCCCAGCCATCCATACCGGCCGCTTCGATACAACCATCCGTCACGAAGCACTCCGCTGCCGATGGTGCAGTGATACCACACTACCGCCAATGCCGCGATTCCCCGCAGATAATCGATGGTGGGAAGGCGATCGGACGACATGGGCGGCACAAGCTACGTGCCGGGGGGTAGGCTCGTCTCTCAGAAAAACAGATTATTTCTCACAGAGGCACAACCCACGCTTCGACTTGGGTTCAGGCAGACCCGCGGCGGCGTCATAATCATCGACTCTCGGCCCTGTGTACGCCCTGGCTCTGTGAGAGACTTTCAGTGCACTGCCGCGGCGGCCACGAATGGACTGATCAAGTTCCCGTCTTCCCCGAATTCGAAATCGATCGTCTCCTCGATTTGCAAATCGGGATTCCGTTCCACAAGCAAGCGCAGGTTTTCGCTCAGCGCCACTCGGCCGAGCTCCATCGAATTCCGAATCCAGCCGTAGGTGACTTCGTCGAGATTTAGTTTTCCCACCGTCGGCGAGATGCGCTCCAGGCACTCGCGGTCGGTGGGAAAATGAATCGGCGTGCGTATGGCCGCCGGCGTGTTGGCGGTGAGTGAGTTCACCCAGGTGGGCTGCCAGTCGATGCGGTTAACCAGCCGGTCTGTCACTACGTCCGCCATGCCCAGCCCGACGCCGCTGTTGTAGGTCAGTTCGCTGAGGTCGCGAACGAACACGCGCTCGAAGTGCGGCACTCCGGGCCAGGGATTGTACTCCCCGTTCACGCTGCGGTTGACCACTTTGGTATCCATGCCCGCGCCGCTGATGTTCTTGCCGATCTCGTCGAGAATCAACACGTCGAGATCCGCCGGCACGCGCGCCATCCACGATTTCACCAGCGCCAGGTTGGCCTCCTCGCGCTGCTCCATCTCTTCCACCGGAACGGCATCGAGCTTCGCGGTATGGTGGTTGGCATCTTCCAGGATGGCCAGCCCTCCCAGAATCTTGCCTGAGCCCAATACCTGCCGCCCCACGGTGCGAATCACGTGCTCCAGCCCGGCTCTATACGCGTAGGCATGATAGCGCTGCGCGCCGGCGAACTTGCCGAGCCCGATGGCCATCATCTTGAACAGCCCGCTCTCGATCTTGCCGGCGAAATCGGTGTGCCACTTCACGCGTCCCACCAGCATTACGCCGTCGGATTCGTAGGCCGACTTGTCCATAAAAGCTTCGATGCCGTCGGCGGTCTTGCCAAGCGAGACCACGTCGAGATGGCTCACGATGGGACATCCCACCGCCGCTTCGGTGATGCCGTAATGCGCCAGCACCGATGTTTGCCCTTCGGCCGTGGCGGCTCCATGGCTACCCATTGCCGGAAAAAGGAACGGGCGCATTCCATGCTGCTGCCAATATCGCACCACTCCGCGGACGATGGTGCCGATATGGTGAATGCCGCGGCTACCCACCCCGATGGCGATGCGCGCTCCAGGCTTTACGCGCGCCGCGAACCCGGAGGCGCCGAGCTGCTTTTCGAGTTCGGCTGGAATATCGGCAATGCTGTGATCGGGGAAATTCTGGCGGGTGATCAGAAGGCGGGGAAATCGCATCACGTCCTTATTTTACCCGTTTGCTCCGGTTTTCCTACCCCCGATCTTCCCATTGCGATTCCAGCATGCGGGAGTATTCCCCGGAAGCATAGAGGCCGAAGTGAAATCTCCGGGCGTCCGGCTTGGGATAATCCTCCAATTCCATGAAACAGCGATAAAGCGCGTCTGTATATCTGTGGTAGTTGCGCAGGAACTCCTCGGCCAGTTCGCCGACAGCCGGAGGGTTAGCGAACAGCGCATTCATCCCGATCGCCCGCCGGAAAATCGCCAGGTAATCCGTCACGCCCCACCGCAGCAGTTTTTCCTTTACCTCCGCCGGCGGGTCTACCGTGAGAAGCCCCGCGAAGCTTTGCACACGCCATTCCCGGTCGCGCAGTTCGGAAACTCGCGTCACCCAGTCCATGCATTGCTCCAGCCAGCGGAGAACGTCCTTTCCCAGGAAAAACAACATGCGGATTTCGCCATACCGGCCGGTCAGCACCCTTCGGCTCAATTCATCCGGGTCGGACCCATCGCTAGGAACCAACCCCGAGAGCATCAAGGCCGCCTTCGAACTATCCAAAATCACCGATGGCGGGGTGTGCTCGTTAAAAGGGTGCAAAATCAACGGCGGCAGGTCCCACGCGGTTTCCTCAGGCGGTGTAGGCATTTGGCTCCCAGTGTCTTATCGGCGCAATGCGGGAGAACTTTATCCATCATCCAATTTGCTATCCAATGACAACATAGCGCTACCTGCGGATGGCATCTACAATTTTAAGTTAAGCGATGAACGTGACATCCGCCATTACGCGCTTCCTGCTGGAGGAAGAGAGCGGACAGGATCTCGCTGAATATTGCCTGATTACCGCCTTTATTGCCCTCGTCGCCCTGGGAATTTTCTGGCATGTCTCCGGAGGCTTGCAGGGTATGTGGACCTCGATCAATGCTTCGCTGGCGGCCGGAAATTCCGGCTCCTCGAGTGCCGGCGGACAGTAAACCCACCATCGATCCTCCCCATAGTTTTCTTCCTTGCCTGCACCGGACGCCCCCCTCAACCCAGTTGAAACGACAGGGCGGGTGCTTTTGGGGGCCGGAATACCAGCGCCGTCTAAACCCCCTGGAGCCCTAAAAACTGCCGCGCGTTCTCGAAACAAATGGCGCGCACCGTCCGCCCCACCAGATCGAAATCGTTCGGCAGCAGCCCCGCTTCCATATCCGCGCCGAACAACCCGCACAGCGTCCGCCGGAAATACTCGTGTCGAGGGTATGACAGGAACGACCGCGAATCCGTCAGCATACCGATGAATCGCGAGATCAGGCCGCAGTTGGAAAGCGCGTTCATCTGCCACTCCATGGCCTCTTTCTGATCGAGGAACCACCAGCCGCTCCCGAACTGAATCTTTCCCGCCACAGTGCCGTCCTGAAAATTGCCGATCATCGTCGCCATCAGGTAATTGTCTGCGGGATTGAGATTGTAAACTACAATCTTCGGCAGCGCCTTCTCCTGGTCGAGGCGATCGAGATAACCCCCGAGTCCGTCCGCCTGCGCCCAGTCGCCAATGGAGTCGAAACCGACGTCGGCGCCGAGCTCGCGAAAGCGTCGCGTATTGCCGTTCCGCCGCGCGCCCAGGTGAAGCTGCTTGGTCCAGCCCTTTTCCGCGTCGAGCCGGCCGAACACCAGCATCATGTAGCTGGCAAACCGCGCGTGTTCTTGCGGAGTGGCGGCCTGGCCGGAGCGGGCGTGCGCGAAAATCGCGGCGGCTTCGCTCTCGCTGGGAAAATCGGCAAACGGCGTGTTCAAGCCGTGATCGGACAGCCGGCCGCCCATCTGGTGGAAAAAGTCGTGGCGCTGGCGGAGCGCGTCCACCAGTCCGGTGAGGTTGGCGATGCTGACATTCGAGGCGGCCTCGAGTCTTCCCACCCACGCGTTGAGCTTCTCCGGCAAATGCACGTTGAGCGCCTGATCGGGGCGGAATGCGGGATAAACTTTGGTGGCCATGCCGTTGGACGCCATTTTGCGGTGCGGCGCGAGATCGTCCGCGGGATCATCCGTGGTACAGACGCATTTCACCTGGAATTTGCGCATGATTCCCTGGGGGCGCAAATCGTCGTTGCCGAGAAGGGCGTTGGCCCGGTCCCAGATGCGCTCCGCGCTGGTTTCATCCAGCAGTTCTTCGATCCCGAAATATCGTTTCAACTCCAGGTGTGTCCAGTGGTAGAGCGGATTGCGCAAGGTTTGCGGCACGGTGCGCGCCCAGGCCAGAAATTTCTCCTTGGGCGGGCGGGATCCGGTGCAATACTCTTCGCCGATTCCATTGGCGCGCATCGCCCGCCATTTGTAATGGTCGCCCTCGAGCCAGATTTCGAAAAGGTTCTGAAAACGGCGGTTCTCGGCCACTTCACGCGGCGGCAGGTGGCAATGATAGTCGAGGATGGGCTCATGCTCGGCGTATTCGTGGTATAGGCGCACGGCGGCTAAGTTATTCAGTAGGAAATCTTCATGGATGAAGGGCATTGCATCTAATAGCATAGCCAAGCACACCGCGGCCGGAGGGCACTGGGCCAATCGTCTGGGACTCCCTTTGCCGGCAGGGCCGCTTATGCCCATTTGGGGATGGCCGCCGCAGAACCGGAGCATCGCGGCCGCATAACGATCCACCCTCCCCGAGCATCGGCTCTTCCGCGCTGCGCACCCCCGCGCGAAGCGCGCGGGCGCCTGTCGCTGCGCTCGGATGGCTTCCGAGAAAGCCCCGGTTGCGCCGGGAGCCTCAATTCGCGCGCCGGAGTTCCTTGCCGCAGTTGGTGCTAGAATGCCTCTTAAAGCACAAGGAGAATCGTCCGGTGGCTTCTTTCATACAGAACCAGTTCGAGCAAAATATCGTGACAACCTCCGTGGATCACGTGTTCAACTGGGCGCGGCTCTCATCCATCTGGCCTCTCACGTTCGGCTTGGCCTGTTGCGCCATCGAAATGATCGCCGCCAGCACCTCGCGCTTCGATATCGCCCGCTTCGGCGCCGAAGTCTTCCGCCCCAGCCCGCGCCAGTCGGACCTGATGATCGTCGCCGGCACCGTGACGCTGAAAATGGCTCCCGTTCTGAAGCGCATCTGGGACCAGATGCCCGATCCCAAGTGGTGCATCTCGATGGGCGCGTGCTCCAGCGTCGGCGGTCCGTTTAATACCTACGGAGTTTTGCAGGGCGTCGATAAGATCGTGCCGGTGGACGTCTACATCACCGGCTGCCCGCCTCGGCCGGAGAACCTTTTCTATGGTCTGCTCAAGCTTCAGGACAAGATTGACCGCATGACCACGCTCGTGAAGCGGCCCACCGAAGTCCGCCTCGACGAGACCATGCTCGAAGATTTCAAAAAGCAAATCCGCATCGCGCAGGTGCAGAACCCCGCGTAAGCAGTGTTTTATCAAGATTCCCGCCAAGTTTATCGTTGTACCGGGCTCGACGCGCTGCCGTGGCTGATCCACGGCTTCGGCACCCGCCGGAGCGACGTGCCCGGATGGTTCGCCAATCTCGCCACGGTCAAGCAGATTCACTCCGCGAAGGTCCATTCCGCCGAAGGCCGCTGCGGCGTGCTGGGCGAGGGCGACGCGCTGCTCGAAGATCGCGAGGGATCGGTGGTTGCCGTCAAGACGGCCGATTGCCTGCCGGTTTTGCTGGTGGACGAGCGCCATCGCGCCGTCGCCGCCGTGCATGCCGGATGGCGTGGAACCGTCGCTCACATCGTTGGCGCGGCGGTGGACGCCATGCGCGCGCGCTTCGAGACCGCTCCGGCCGACCTGCACGCAGCCCTAGGTCCCGCAATCGGCGTGTGCTGTTACGAGGTTGGGCCGGAAGTGGCGGCGCAGTTCGGCAAGCAGGGAAGGGCGCACATTTCGCTCGCCGATGCCAATCGCGACCAATTGCTGGCTGCCGGTGTAACGGGCAATCGAATCTACGCGTCGAACCTATGCACGATGTGTAGGGTCGAAGAGTTTCATTCGTTTCGCCGCGATCGTGAGGCGGCGGGCCGGATGTACTCGTTCATCGGCATTGGATCACCAGGGTCGTTTCGAGCGTTAAAGTAGGAATAAGAGGGAAATCATGTTCACCTGGGTCTGCCCAAAATGCGGGCGCGAAGTTCCTCCGGCGTACGACGAATGTCCGGACTGCGCGGGTAAGACTGCGGCCGAAGCCATTCCGGCAGCCGCACCTCCGTCCGCCGCCGCAGCGCCGCCAGCGCGTCCGGCCGCGCCGCCACCACCCGGTCCCCGCGGAGGCCGCCGTCCGCTCTGGGCGACCGGCCCGCAAGAGCCCCTGCCGCCGGCTCCGCCCGCCTATGCGCCGCCTCCACCGGCTCCCGTCGCCGTAGCGCCCCCCGCGCCGCCGGAAGAGCCACCCTCGTACCGGCCGCCGAAACCCGTAACCTCGCCATTGTTCGCGGAGCCTCAGCAGGCGGCGCCGAAATACGCCGTCGCGCAGCCGGTCGGCCCACCGAAGTGGCTGCTGGGCGTTGCCATCGGCGTCATCGTCGTGATTGTGGGAGGCGGGCTTTATTGGTTTTTCGGACGCCCGCAGACAACTTCCGCGGTAATCGTGAACCAAACCCCGGCCGTTCCGGCGGGAGAGAATCCGCTGCAGAAATATATTGAGATTTCGGGCATTCGGTTCGGACCGGACGCCAAAGGCGTGAAAGTGGCGTTCATCATCACCAATCACTCCGACAGCGGCTTGGCCGACCTGGTAGGCACCGCGACTATCTTCGCTAAAACCGACGCCGGGCAGCAGATGCAGGTGGGCACGGTAAAGTTCGAGACCGGAATCGATGCGCAAGGTTCCAAGGAACTGACTTTGCCCCTCGATACCAAGATGAAGCTGGTGGAAATGCCCGACTGGCAGAACGCGTCGGCCAAAGTTACCATCACTTCCCCGTCAGGCGCTTAAGGTTTTCGTGCGCTTCCGCCAGTTGCGGATCGAGGACCATGGCGCGGTTAAAATCGGCCGCCGCGGCCGGAATCTGCCCGAGGGCCGCCAAGGCGGCGCCGCGATTGTTGAACGCCAGCGCGTTCTTCGGATTCATGGCGATGGCGCGACTCAATTCGTCCACCGCGCCATCGTACTGCTGTTCGTCGAGCAGCACCTTTCCGATAGCGGCGGGAATTTCGGGATTGTAAGGCGCCTGCTGCCGGGCACGGCCGAGCAGATCGAGCGCATCGGCTGCCCGCAGCGATTTGGCCAGTTGGATTTTCGGCTCGACCAGGTTCGGCCCGCGCCGGACGGCTTCGCGCCACAATCGCTCATCGGATGTCCACACATAGGTGCGGCTCATGCTGACAGCCGCCAGGAGTGTCACGGCCGCGGCGGCACTGCGGCGCCGGTTCATGACGAAGCTGACGGCTGCCGCGAACGCCAGTAGCCCCAGGTAAGCGGTCGCGCCCGGAATGAGGAGCGCCAGTCCGGCCAGCGCCCAGCTTTCCGGCGATCGCGAGCTCCAGTTGTCCCATCGCCAGGCCAGCAGCGCAAGCACCGCCAGCGCCGCCGCCGCCGAGACCCAGCGCGGCTCGTGGAGATCGGGCGCGATGGTGAATCCCCACGGTACCAAGAACAGCCGCAGAAAGCGCAGGGCTGACAATGCATACGCGTGGGTGAATTCGCCGGCCGCTTCGGCGGCAGACGCTGCCGCCAGCACCCATGCCAGCCGGCGCCGTCCCGTGAGCCATGCCAGCGACGCCGCCAGCGCGAGCGCCGCAACCACCAACTCCGCCCGTGCCGAAATGTAATCCACGGCTTGCGCTTGCAGCGGATGGACCGCGAAGATCGCCGCTGCCGCAACCGCCGCAACCGCGGGCAGAAGCCGCCGCAGGCATTCGTATGCCAGCAACACCGCGGCCAGGTGCAGCAGCAGGTTGACGGCATGAAACGCGGCCGGCTCCGCGCCCGCGAGCTGGTAAGTGAGCCAGCCGAGAAGGTGTGTGAGCGGATGCGGCCACCCGATGACACGCGGTCCGGACCCCGCGAAAATGGCATAATCGTCAAGGTGAAAGCCCCCAAGCCACGACCCGCCAAAAGCCGCCAGCGCGGCGGCCAGCAGAAGAAAACGCGCCCGCATGTCCAAGTACGAGCTTACGGGAATCGGCCCAAAACCGCAGCCGGGCGCAAGGCCCGCGTGGCGGAAATCCTCGCGCTCCTGGCGAAAATGTACCCCGATGCCGCCTGCGCTCTGCATCATTCCAACCCGTGGGAACTGCTCGTGGCCACAATCCTTTCCGCGCAGTGTACCGATAAGCGCGTGAACGAAGTGACTCCCGGCCTGTTCGCCAAATACCCCACTCCAAGCGACTTCGCGGCCGTCGCGCCGGAAGTTCTGGCGCAGGATATCCGCTCCACCGGGTTTTTCAATAACAAGGCCAAATCCATCGTCGGAGCGGCGAAGAAGGTGGTCCACGAATTCGCTGGCGAGGTGCCGAGGACCATGGAGGAACTTCTCACCATTCCCGGCGTCGCCCGCAAAACTGCCAACGTCGTTCTGGGTACGGCTTACCATGTCGCCACCGGCGTCGTAGTCGATACCCACGTGCAGCGCATCGCCGCACGCCTCGATTTCACCAAAGAGACCGACCCGGGAAAGATCGAGCGGGACCTGATGAAGATCATCCCCCAGGACCAATGGATCGTCTTCGCCCACCGCATCATTCTGCACGGCCGTGCGCTCTGCGTGGCGCGCAATCCGAAATGCGCCGGTTGCGCCATCAATCCACTCTGCTACGCCAAAGATAAGACGGCGTGAACGCCTAAGGTACCTCGAGCAATCGCTTCCTCTCGCGGCTGGCGATTACGGCGTCTGTCACTTCCGGCTCGCTGCCTCAACCGGCCGCGCCCACGATCACGCCGGCCGGCGGGTTTGCAGGTGACCGGGATGGCACAGCTTCTGGTGCCGGCCTCTTCCTCCTGCCTCCCGCCTTTTTACAACCCAGTTACAAAGAGTTGGTAACCCGCTCCCACGCTACATACATCAAACATCCTGGATGCCGCGACCGCATCATCAATCTCCTCGCCTCTCGAGCATTGGCCTTGCAAGGCCTTGCCTCGGGATGGCCTACCAAGATTTGCATGCGGTCAGGTATCTAGGAGGACAGCTAGATGAAACCCACATCTGCGGCGCGCTTCCTGATGGCCGCCGCGCTCCTGGCGGGCGCGGGAGTGGCCGGCGCGGCCGATAAGAACCAGCCGCCGAAATTTCAGACCGACGCCGATCTCGGCGAGGCCGTGCGCCATGAAATCGTGATGTATCCGCGTTACACATTGTTCGACGATATCTACGCGCAGGTGGAAAATGGTCAAGTCCGTTTGACCGGCGTCGTGACGCAACCATTCAAGAAGTCCGATATCGGTAAGATCGTGCGCCAGGTCGCCGGGGACAATCGTGTCGCGAACGACATTCGCGTGCTGCCGTTATCGTCCGTCGACGAGCGGCTCCGCATGCAGGTGGCGCGCCGGATTTACAGCGACCCCGCCATGCTCCGGTACGCCATGAACCCCGTTAAGCCGATCCACATCATCGTGGAGAACGGGCACGTGACCCTCAGCGGAATCGTGGCCACGGATTTCGATAAGCAGATCGCCGGCACGCGCGCTTCGAGCGCTATGAGCTTCGGTCAGGTGGTCAACCATCTCCGCGTGGAAAACCCGGCCAGGCGAAGCTGAAGCCTCTCGCTGTACTGCTACAATCCGCAATGAATGAAACTCTATCTGGGCGTGGATGGCGGCCAATCCAGCACCACCGCGCTGATCGGCGATGAGAACGGCAAAGTCCTCGGCCGGGGCGTGGGCGGACCATGCAATCACGCCGCGGCATCCGAGGGTCGCGCCAAACTCGAGCGGGCCATCGCGGTGAGTCTCGCCGCTGCCTGCGCCGCGGCATCGCTCGATCTGGAAACCGTCCGGTTCGCCGCCGCGTGCTTCGGCATGAGCGGCGGACCCGGCGATAAGGAAGCGATCCTCGCGGCGCTCGTGCGGACCGATCGTCTGATCGTCACGCACGACGCCGCCATTGCGCTCTCCGGAGCCACGCCCAAGGGGCAGGGAATCGTCACCATCGCGGGAACGGGAAGCATCGCTTTCGGCCGCAATTCCACCGGCCGGACGGCGCGCGCCGGCGGATGGGGCTACGTGTTCGGCGACGAAGGCGGCGCGTTCGATATCGTCCGCCACGCGTTGCGCGCCGCGCTGCGGATGGAGGAAGGCTGGGGACCGCCGACCTCCCTGCGCCAAGTCCTTCTCGACGCCACCGCTCAGCCCAACGCCAATCGTGCTTTGCATCTCTTCTACACGCCCGAATGGCCGCGCTCGCGCGTGGCAACGCTCGCGCCGCTGGTGGATTCCGCCGCTGCCCAGGGCGATTCCGTCGCCCTCCGGATTCTCGAAAACGCCGCTCAGGAGCTGGCGCTGCTGGCTGCCTCGGTGCGCGGGCAATTGTGGCCGTCCGGCGATCCTGTCGACGTGGCGTTCATCGGCGGCGTGTTCGCCAGCGCGCGGTTGCTGGAACGCTATCGCACTCTGGTGGAACTCGAGGCAGGGAACCGCTGCGGCACTCCCTTGCACGGCCCGGCGGAAGGGGCGCTGCTGGAGGCGGTGCGGACGGGCGATTTTCAGCGCTAGAGATACCCAGGACGCCCTTACTCCTCCCGTAGCGCCACCATGGGGTCCACCCTGGTCGCCCGCCGCGAGGGAATCCAGCAAGCCAGAATCGCCACCAACGTCAGAATCGACGGCACCAGGATGAACGTGACCGCATCCCGCGGCGTCACCAGGAACAGCATGCTTGCCACCACCTGGGAACCGGCGAGCGCCACGGCCAGCCCTGCGATCACTCCGATCGCCACCAGGCGCACGCCTTCCCGCAGCAGCATGATCTGGACATCGCCGGCGGTCGCGCCCAGCGCCATGCGGATGCCGAACTCGCGCACCCGGTGCACGACCAGGTACGACACCACACCGTAGATTCCAATGGTGGCGAGTAACAGCGCCAGGCCACCGAAGACAGCCAACAGCCCGGCCGATAGCCGCTGCGCCCACAGCGATTGGCGGATGGTGGTGTTCACCGTCTCGGCTTGCAGCAGCAGGTTGCGGTCGAGCGCCTGTACTTCGCTGCGCACGGAGGCCAGCACCGGCTCCGGGTCGCCCGCCGTTCGAATGGTGAGGACGGAGAGCGGGAAGTAATACTGCTCGAGCGAGAAGTACACGAATGGCCGCGGCTTTTCGCCGATCGACTGGTAATTGGCGGTGCGGGCCACACCGATCACCTCGGCGTCAGCCGTTTCGCCGAAGAAGCGAACCCGCTTGCCGACGGGATCTTCGCCGGGCCAATACACATTCGCGGCATCCTGGTTGACGATGGCGACGCGCGGGCTTGTCTGGCCGTCCAGTTCGCCGAAATCCCTGCCGCGAACGAGAGAAATCCCCTCGGTCGCGAGGAATCCCGGGCATACGAACTCGCTCAAAATGGTCTGCGCCGGAGTATCGCGGCCTGGGATTGACATGGTCCGCGAGAGCGAGACACGGAAGGGCCAGTCGTTGGACAGCGTCGCCGCGGCCACGCCGGGCGTCGAGCGCGCGCGGTCCAGCACCCGGCGCAGGAAATCGCGGCCCTGCGTTTGGTTATATCCATGGTCCGCCAGGTTGAAGACTACGATGCCCAGGTGCCCCGAATCGAAACCGGGATCGAACCGCATGGCATTGCGCAGGCTGCGCACGAACAGGCCGGCGCCCACCAGCGCGATCACCGAGAACGCCACCTGCGCCATCACCAGGACCGCGCGCGGATTCCAAGCCCCGGTGAAATGCGCCTGGCCGGAGCGCTCCTTGAGATCGGTCGCCAGATCGGGATTGGTGGCGCGCAGAGCGGGCGCGAGTCCGAAAATCATTCCGGTCAAAATCGCGACGGCAAAGTTGTACGCCAAAACGGTTCGGTCCAGGCCCATGCGCACGGCCGCGTGGCTGAACGTCGGCGGGCGCATCGACCAAAGCAGATTGCGCGCCAGGACGGCGATCAACAATCCCGCGGCGCCGCCCACCACAGCGAGCAGCACGCTTTCGACGAGTAGTTGCCGCACCAGCCGCCAGCGGCTGGCGCCGAGCGCCAGCCGGAGAGCGAATTCCTTGGTGCGCCCGGCCGCGCGCGCCAGCAGAAGGCTCGCGAGGTTGCCGCAGGCGATGATTAGCACCACTGCGGAAATCACCACCAGGACTGCGCCGGCGCGCTGGATTTCGGCGCGGTTGGAGGGCGGGATGGCGGCATCCGTGGCGCTCGTGAGCAGCGAGCGCCGGCCCCGGTTATCGGTGGGATACTCGATCTCCAGGTCGTGAGCGATGGTCTGCATCGCGGCCTGAGCCTGGGGCAGGGAAACGCCCGGTTTCAGGCGCCCCACTACGTTCAGCACCAGGTATCGCCGCAGGTTCATGAGCCCCGGAGCGGGGTACAAATCGCGGTACAACTCGATCGGCACCCAGACATCGGTAGCGGTCAGAGTGTCGAGCCCCTGGAATCCCTCCGGCGCGACGCCTACCACCCGGTACGGCTGGCCGTTCAGACTTACGTCCCGGGATAGAATCCCCGCGTCGCCGCCGTACTGTTGCCGCCAAAACCGATAACTGATGACCGCCACCCGGCTGGCGCCGCTGGGATTATCTTCTTCGGGCAGAAAGCTGCGGCCCAGGACAGGATTCACCCCTAAAGTGGAAAAGTAATTGGCGGACGCCAGTTGTCCCATCACCAGCCGCGGTTCGGCTCCGCCCGTAAGGTTGAGGCCCACGCCGGCGTAGACCAGCAGCGATGAGAAAACCTGGTTGCGATCGCGGTAGTCTTTGTAATTCGGGTAAGAAACGCCCCAGAATCCCGGATTGCGGGAGTCCAGGGTGTAAATCGCTGCCAGATGCCCGGGATCGGGGACCGGCAGCGGACGCAGCAGAATGGCGTTCACCAAGGTGAAAATAGTGGTATTGGCGCCGATTCCGAGGGCCAGCGACAAGATACAGACGGCGCTGAAGCGGCGGTGCTTGCCCAGCGCCCTGAGGCCGAACCGGAAATCCTCTGAAAGGCCCGACATCCTGAGATAGAGTTGCAGTATACCTCATGGCACTGTTGAGCGCGATCATCGGCGCGGGCTTTACGGTCGCGGTTTGCGTGGCGCTGGGCTCGATTCTGGTGAGATGCCTGCGGCTCGAATTCTGCCGCCTCGAAGCGACGTTGTTCGAGTTTATCGGCGGCTCGGCCTGCTTGAGCCTGGCGGTGTTTCTCCTCTGCGTCATCCATCAGGCACGATTGCCCGTATTCCTGGTAGGCGGCGCGGGTGCCATTGGGTGGGCGCTGCGGGCGGCGCGCGCCGCGCCCCGGCGCAAGGCGCTTCCAGCCATACCGCGCGGATGGTTAATCCTGTTCACGGTCGTCTACGTGGGGTTCTTTGTGTGCTACCTGGTCAATGCGGCCGCACCCGAGATCAGCCCGGATGGCAGTGGTTATCATCTGGGGAACGTGGCGCGCGACTGGCGTACCGGCGGGTTCGACTGGGGCTATCACAGCATCTATTCGTCGTTCGGGCAGGGAATTGAGATGCTCTTCCTAGTGGCCTACGCGATCGGGCGAAATTCCGCCTCGGCGCTGGTCCATATGACGTTTCAGGCGGTCCTGCCGCTTCTGATGCTTTGTTACGGACGGCGATTCGGATTCCCGGCAGTGGGCGCGTTTGCCGGATTGCTCGTTTATGCCTGCCCCGTGGCCGGAATCGCGGGAGCTTCGGCGTATAACGATCTGGCAGTTGCAACCCTCGTTTTTGCAGGATTCTATTGTATTGAAGTAAATTATCCGATATTGTCATTTAACCAATTGATATTTTGTGGTTTACTTAGTGGGTTTTCCTATGCTGTTAAATATACGGCCGGGTTAGCGTTACCGTTGGCGGCGGCGCTCACGCGAGGACGCCGATGGCTGGCGCTCTTGGCTGGGGCGTCGGTGATGGCCGGTCCATGGATTGTCCGGAACTGGATTTGGCTCCGAAACCCGGTGGCTCCGTTCCTGAATTCCTGGTTTCCAAACCCGTATTGGACGGCTGGCGCCGAGCACGAATACCTGGCCGGATTGCGGCACTATCCAAGCTTCAAGTCCTACTGGGATTTCTGCTCGCAATTAACTGTATTGGGAGGTCTTGTTCCAGGAATGATTGGTCCCGCATTCCTCTTGTTGCCGCTCGCTTTGCTGGCCCTGCGCAACCCTCACGGGCGCAAGCTGCTGGCAGCGGGCGCGATCTATTCCATTCCGGCGTTTCTCAACATCGAAGTGCGTTTCCTCGTTCCTGCGCTGCCGTTTTTTGCCTTAGCCATGGGGCTGGCAATGGCGAATTCCCCAGGCATCCTTCCCGCCGTCACCTTATTTCAGGCGTTCCTTTGTTGGCCTCAAGTAATGAGTTCATATTGCGATCCCAACGCCTGGAGAATACGTGACATACCAATTCTTGGCGCACTTCGCAGTGAGTCCGAATCGCAGTTCATCGCAAGACACGTGGGCGATTATGCGCTGAAGGACGCGATTGCCAGCGCGGTACCGGCCGGATCGCGGATTTTCTCGTTTGCGGGAAGGGCGCAGGCGTACATCGATCGCGACATCGTGGTGGGTTACGAATCGTCGCAAGGCTTGCGCATCCAGGAAGCGCTGGAGCAGGCGGCGGAAGCCCATTCGGGCCGTCGCCAAGCCGCGCTGATAGCCAAATCGGGAGGGTGTGGTTTCCTGCTGGTGAACGATGCGGACGCTGTGGCACAGGATTTAAATCAAAACATGAGCAAATGGGGTGTAAGCAAAGTAGCCGAAACAAATGGGACCACTATATACCGTCTCGAATAAGTGCGCATTGGCAGTTGTGCTGGCGTTTTTGGCCCTCCAGGTCCACCGCGCCGCGACGGCCCCGGTCAGCACCGGCGAAGCCTACCTGTACGACCGTTTTGTCCGTCCGGCCACCCGTGAGGTGCTGGCGGCGGGGTTGCCTGACCGGGACGTTTTGTATAGCTTGCTTGAAAAGCGCAGCGTAGGGCTTTTGCATGTGTCGCCGTTCTCCGTGAGGCTCCCGAGTTTGCTCTTTGGAATTCTGGCTCTGTTCGCGGTGTGGAGATTGGCAATGCGGGGCTTCAAAACCGCTTGGGGTGGTGTGATTCTGGCGCTGGCCGCAGCCACGTCATGGGCTGGGGGATGGTTCGTGAAGGCGGATGGAACCGGCGCGGCGATGGCGCTATTGGTGTGCGCCGTCTGGCTGGCATGGGAGCGCCGATATCTCAACCTGATTGGGATCTGCCTAGGGTTATCTATTGCAGCTAAAGTAGGTTTTTGGCTGCCTGCGCTATTCCTGGCGCTCGCCATTCTCTGGTATTGGAAGCAGTGGTGGGAATGGATCGACCGCGTTGCGATTCCGGCTTCTGTGGTCGTGGTTATTCTGCTGGCCGTCCCGGCGAGTCACGCCGGCGCGCCGGCAGAGAACCCCCCGCAACTGGCCGGTGGCCAAACCGCGCACCTGCGGTCGGCACTCGATGCCTTGCGTGCCGACGCCGGAACGAAGCCAATCCGTATCGCGACCGTTCCGTCCGCCGAACCGATCGTCAACTTTTATCGCGCGCAGCATCGCGCGAACAATTGGCAACGGGCATTGCTGGCCGGTTCTGCGGGACATTTCGACTACTATCTCATTCCCTCAGGCGATTCCGTCCGGGCGGGTGAGTTGGTCTACCGCGATGCCGACTTCGCCGTGGTGCGTGCTGCATTGTAGCCACCGGTGGTGGTTTTCAGCCACCCACGAAGATCCATTAACTTTCCTAAATCATTCCATCATCGCAACTTAATGATTGGCCGCAACCGTGCAAATACTGCCACGACTACGGAGTAGCTTATTGATGATGCGGACGTTCCAGTTCCTGATCGTGCTACTTTTGGCCCTCCCGATTTCGGCCCAGACGCCGGCGCCCGAAGACTTGATCCGTGGCGTGGCCCGAATCAGCCTTATGGACGGCGAGGTATCGGTGCGGCGCGGCGATTCCGGAGAATGGGTCGCCGGGGTAATTAACGCTCCACTGCTGACGGACGATCGCATCGCCACCGGCCAGAATTCTCGCGCGGAAGTTCAGTTTGACGCAGCTAATGTACTGAGAATAGGCGGGAACGCCGAAATTCATCTGGCTTTGCTCGAGAACGGCAAATACCATATCGAGATTGCCCGCGGGACGGTGACGTTCCGGACTCTGCGGCAGGGGCACGCGGATATCGAACTAAACACCCCCAGCGTATCGGTGCGACCCGCGATGGTAGGCGCCGTTCGGATCAGCGTGACGGAAGCCGGCGAATCGGAGATTACGGCGCGTGCGGGCGACGTAGAAGTGTTCACGCCCCAAGGCACACAATGGATTTATTCGGGTCAAACCATGATGGCCCGTGGAAGTGCTTCCGACCCCGAGTTCCAGATGGAGGACGGAATACCCCAGGATGATTGGGATCGTTGGAACGAGAGCCGGGACCGGGCCGAGGAATCGAACAACAGCGCGCAATATGTGCCGCCGGGCGTTTATGGTACGGGCGACCTCGATAATTCCGGCCAATGGATTTACGTACAGCCATACGGATACGTATGGCGCCCGGTCGGCGTCGCGGTGGGGTGGGCTCCATATCGTAACGGCCGTTGGGTTTGGATCAATTGGTATGGATGGACGTGGGTGAGTTACGACTCCTGGGGCTGGGCGCCCTACCATTACGGCCGGTGGTTCTTCGATGCGCGTTGGGGTTGGGCTTGGTATCCCGGCGGATTGGGCGTGACGGCATATTGGTCGCCGGCACTGGTGAGCTTTTTCGGCTGGGGCGGTGGAGTGGGAGTAGGGGTGGGATTCGGGTTTGCCAATATAGGTTGGGTACCACTGGCACCCTATGAGGCATTCCATCCCTGGTGGGGTACAGCGTATGCAGGTGGCCTTAACCGCGGTGTTAGTATTAGCAATGCAAATATAACAGCCATCTATAGAAATGCGCGAGTGGCGAATGGTATTTCGGGCATGGCCGCGGGCGATTTCACGGCTGGCCGGTTTGGCGGCATCCAGCGTGTCAGCGGCGCGCAGGTGCAGAGCGCGGGCATGATCAATGGCCGATTGCCGCTGAATCCGGGAATCGCCAGCCGGCGATTTTCCGACCGGACCGTGGCCAGCATACCGCGCGGTGCAATGAACACCCAATTCTACTCGCGAAGCAATAGCGCCAATCGTTCGTTGAGCAATACGCATCTATCGGGATACCATCGATTCGGCGAACCTGGCGCTGCGTCGCCGAGCAACCGGTCTCCGCAAGGCGGTCAACAGACCGGTAGCTTCCAGCGATTCGGTGAACCCGGATCGGCGCAGAGGTTGCCGCCAACTCAAGCGTGGCGGAATTTCGGAACGCCCGGGGGCGCTGTGCGTGGTGGAAGGCAACCATACAATCCGCCGCAGAATCGGCCGGCGCCACAAAGGTCGGCGCCACCCCGTGCCAGCCATCCGTCCGCCAAGGCTGGAGGCGGTCGCCGGTAGGCCAAATTTCTTCCCTCGGCCCAGTCCTTTTCAGCGGGGACTGGGCCATTTTTTTGTGATCTCCAAAAGAGTTGACATAATATTCGTTATCGGAAGTCGGA
>DATJMA010000156.1:0-19245 GCA_035509055.1 Bryobacteraceae bacterium
ACAAACCTCGGCCTGCCGCGTTTTCCCCGAAGCCGGAGCCCGCGGCCCACTATCCACACCAAGCGATGTTCCAGGGCGAACCGGGCAACCGCCGGCCCTGAATCGAAAACCGATCGAATCTATATTACAGTATTACAGGTCTTAAGATACTCAACTTTTTTAATTACCCAATATATCCGATTTCGCCGCCTCCGCCGTATCCCGATTTTTGGGAGTAACAGTACTGGCTGGAGCCTAAAGCAAAAGGGAGCCCGAAGGCTCCCCTCTTATCCCTGCTCAGATTTTGGCGAAGCCTTAGAACGTCAGCTTCACGGAAACCTGAAGATTGCGCGGATTGCTCGAGAACACCTGCGACCACTGTCCGAACAGCGCATTACTGGAAATCAGCGCATTGTGCACCGCCGTGGCCGTAAAGCCCGTGGCGCCCACGTCGCTGATGTTGCCGGCGACATACTGCGGATGGTTCATGATGTTGAAGAAGCGGCCTTCCAGGCGCAGCTTGAAGCGATCTTCCTTGCCGATGCCGAAATACTTGGCAAACATCATGTCGATGTCGTCAGTCGGATTTACCTGCATGGTGTTGCGGCCGCCATCGGGAAGCACGCCCTTGGGTGCAACCACATAGCGCGCGTTCGGGTTGTTGGCCACATATGCCACCGTCTGCCCGGCGCTGTTGGTGAGGGCGGTGACGCCGGTACCCACGTTGGCCTGCCCGGAGGGATTCACCATCGTGCGGTCGCCGGCCGAATCGCCGTTCAGGTTGGAATCGATGCCGCTCTGCACGGTCACATAGTTTCCGACCTGGTACGTGTACTCCGGAGCGAGTTCCCAATTGCCCGCGATATTGCGCATGAACCAGCTTGTGCTGTGCTTGAGGAACGGCACGTCGTAGATCACCTGGTAGGTGAACCGCTGGCGGTGGTCGAGGGCCGAATTGGACTTGTCGTTGCGGAGATTCTGGAAATCCTCCGGACGACGCGGAGTAGTGTAGGTGGTGAACACATCCGCGGTGGAGTCGTCGATGTTATGGCTGTAGGTATACGCCGCGATAAACTGCAGGCCGTTCGTGAAGCGGCGGGTGAGCTGGTTCGCCCAGCCGTTATACAGGGACCGGCCGTAAGGCTCGTATGCCACGATGTTGCTGCGGAAACCGGCGTTGTAGTATGCGGGGATGAAGTTGCCGCCGTTGTTGAGGGTGGTTTGAAGACTGCTCAACGTGTTGGTCAGCCCGTTCAGTGTCGTCTGCGAAGGGGCCGAGAAGTACACCGGTAGCTGATTCTGCGGCGTCACCACATTCTGAATGTCGATGCGGTCCTGGACATCCAGGTTTCCGCCGCGGGTGCCCATGTAGCGGCTTTCCAATGTGTAATCGTTATGGAAAACGTGCTGCACACCCAGCGTCCATTGGACGGAGAGAGGCCGCTTCTGATCGGGCACGTATCCGCCGGTGTCCGCGCGGGCTTCCGCGGGAGTGAGTCCCGTGGCCGTCGCGTTCGGTGGAATACCGCCGTTCTTCAGGAAGTTGGTGCCGTTCTCGCCGCCTTCGTCCACCGTGATGGTGTCCTGGGGAGGAAGCGTCAGCAATCCCAGGTTGTCGTACAACACATCGTAGTTGGTGCCGAATCCCGCGCGGATGGAAGTGCGCCCGTCGGTGCCCGGAGAATAAGCCAGCCCGATGCGCGGCATGAAGTTCTTCTTCTGCGCCTTGGGCGCGGCGAAGGTGATCAGTCCCGCCACGTCCGAGACGGAGTTAATCGATTGCAGCCGCTCCGTGTACGGCAGCGTCTGGTATTCCCAGCGCACGCCGATATTGGCCGTGAAGTTCCGCGAGATCTTCCAATTGTCGTTGGCGTACAATGCCTGGCTGATGCGGTCGCCGTAATAGGTGACGTTGCCTAGGGTGCGCTCCGCCAGGTAGTCCGGCGTGTAATCGAACAGGTAGTCCGAAAGGAAGCTCCACTCGTAGTCGCCGCGGGCGCGCTGCGTGAAACTTTGCGGCGAGATCTGTTTCTCTCCGTCCCATCCGAATTTCAAGGTATGGGCGCCCTTCGTCCACGATACGTTGTCGGACAACTCATAGTTGTTCTGATAACCGAACTGCGGCGCGTTGGGATCGGGCCCTAATTGCGCGCCCAAGTCGAAGACGTTGATGTTCGGGAATTGATCCAGGCCCGGAAACTTGAAATTGCCGGATGGATCGTTGCTGTAAGTGCGGTTAAATCCGGCGCGGAATTCGTTGGTCAGGTTCGCCGAAAAGGTGTGGAACTCCGACAACGTGGTGATATAACCCGCCCCCGGAGTGGTGGTGTAGAAGACCGGCAGGCTGGCGGCCGTGTCGATCGAACCGTAGCGGTTGAGGATGAAGCGCCCGCGCAAGCTGTCTTTCTCCGAGAAGTTAGCGTCAATCGCCACCACGGCGCGCTCATTGTTGGTATAAGCGGGCGCGGTGAACGAAACCTGTCCCACCGGGACCTGGAACGTCCCCGGGCTGCCGGGTGCCAATCCGTTGCCGCCGGTGGTGTAGGCTTGGTTCACGCCCGGGCTGATCACGGGGTAATAGCCGTCCGGAGTGGAGGCGGCCGGGGAAGCCGTGGGAGCCGTGCCCAGGTACTGCTTCAAAACGTTTAAGTTGTTGGTATTGATTCCGGCAGTCCCAGCCAGGGCGCTCCAACCGGCAGCCGTGGGAGCATACAGCAACCCGGCGCTGCCGGCGTAACCCGTGGGTTCGTACTCGTAGTTGAAGAAATAGAAAAGCTTGTTCTTTTTGATCGGTCCGCCCACCTGGCCGCCGAAACGGTTGTCGTCGTAGCGGGGATGCAGGGGATTTCCATCCACCTCGTTCAGGTTATCGGCCGCATCGAGATCGCGGTTCTGCAAGTACTCGTAAGCCGTGCCGTGAATCTCGTTGGTGCCACTCCTCACGACGGTATTGAACTGGCCGCCCGACGAATGGCCGAAATCGGGGGAGAACTGGTTCTGCAATACGGTCAGTTCGCCCACCGAGTCGTTGGGCAGGGAAACCACCGGACCGGTGACGCTGCCGCTATTATTGTCAATTCCCTCGATGGTGAAGTTGTTGTTGCGCGGACGCTGTCCGCCGACCGATGGGCCGGTGCCAACGCCGCTGGCGCCGCCGGTGGAGACTCCGGCATTCAGCAAGGACAGGTTCAGCACGCCGTTGCCGCTCGAAGTGTTGGGCAGGTCCATCAGCTGTTTCGCCTCGAATGCGGTTTGCACCTGCGATGTGGTGGTATCCAGCGTGACCGCCGCGGCCACTACTTCCACCGACTCGGCACTTTTCCCGACTTCGAGTTTCACATTGGCGGTGGCGATCTTGTTCAACTGAATTTCAATGCCCTTTAACTGCGCCCGGCCAAAACCCGCGGCCGTTACGGTAATCGTGTAGGTTCCGAACGGCAGGTTGGAAGCGCGGTACTCGCCTGTCGCGCCCGATTGCACCGTGATTTCTACGCCGGTGGCATCGTTCTTCACCGCCACCGACGCGTTCGGCACGGACGCACCCGTTGGATCGAAAATCGTGCCCGTCAGATCGCCGCTCACGACTTGAGCAAAACTCACGACGCACGCCGCTAACAGGGCGATCAGCACCACGAGCCGGTAATTCCTAAACGTCATTAACGAACCTCCATGAATCAAGCTTCTCCCGCGCGGGCACACTTCTAGCGCATTCCCGCCGTTCGGTAAAAATACAACTGGAGCCCAAACTCTTGCAATAAAACGGCCATTATGCCCTTACCAACGGCAATACCTGAAAATAAGTACTTAATGTCTTATTTTGGTGACTAGAACGACCGAACTATGGTTTTTCGTACTTTCTAATCCGATTTTCGAGAGTTTGAGATTATGAAATATTAATATAGGACGCTAAGGCCTTGGGTCGCGGCTTTTTATGGCTACGAGAGGGGGGTGCGGGGAATTCCCACGCCGCCAGCTTCCAGAGCCGCCCCGACCCGCAGAATCAGCCGCTCCTCGAACGCCGGCCCGATAATTTGCAGCCCGATCGGCAGCCCCGCGCCGTTCAGCCCGCAAGGCATCGAAAGCGCCGGTAAACCCAGTAGATTCATGCTCCGTACCAGCCGCGTCGTCGCCAGCCGCACGTCTTCCTCGTGCCCGCCCAGTTTTACCGTCGTTTCCCCGATTCGCGGCGCCGTGTTGGGTGTCGTCGGCGCAATCAGGCAGTCCACACTCGACCATACCTGCGCAAACTCACGCACCATCCGCTTGCGCAAACGCTGAGCCTGGATGTAATCCGTCGCCGGCACTAACCGGCCCTGATCCAGTAGCGCCAGCACGTCGCTGCCGAACTGATCGCGATTCTTCAAATGCGGCGCCATCACCGCCGAAGCTTCGCACAGCAGAATCACCCGGCCGACGGCATTCAGCGCCGCCATATCCGGCAGTTTGACGGGCCTGACTTCCGCCCCCAGCGATTCCAGCCGGGCGATGGCCCCGCGCACCGCAAGCTCCACTTCGGCGTCCAGCCGCTCGAAGAAAAAGTTCTCCGGAAATCCGACTCGCAAACCTTTCACCGGCTCGTCTTCCGGGACGTAATCCACGGTCGGATGCCGCGCAGAACTGTCATCTCCCGCGTCGCGCCCGGCAATCGCCTGGAGCACCAGCGCGGCGTCGCGGACCGAGCCGGCCAGCGGCCCCACATGGTCGAGCGACCACGAGAGCGGCATCACGCCGCGCCGGCTGACCCGGCCGTAGGTCGGCTTGAACCCCACCGTTCCGCAAAACGAGGCCGGAATCCGAATCGACCCGCCCGTATCGGTGCCCAACGCGGCATAAACCAGCCCCGCGGCAACCGCCGCACCCGATCCGCCGCTCGATCCTCCCGGGCTATGCTTGGCATTCCACGGGTTCGTCACCGCCCCGAAATGCGGGTTCGCCGACGTGATCCCATACGCCAGCTCGTGCATGTTCAGCTTGCCGAGCATCACCGCGCCGGCGGATTTCAGGCGCGCCACCGCACAAGCGTCCTCTTGGGGAATGAAATTCCGGTAGATCGGCGACCCGCCGGTTGTCGCCACTCCGCGAGTGTAAAAGAGATCTTTCACGGCCACCGGAATTCCGTGCAGCGGCCCGCGATCTTTTCCCGCAGCGAGTTCGGCATCGGCCTGCCGGGCCTGTGCCATCGCCTCATCGCCGGTGACGGTAAGGAAAGCCTTCAGGGTGGGGTTCGAGCGCTCGATGCGCGCCAGCGCGGAAGTGGTCAATTCCACCGCCGAATACCGGCGGCGGCGCAGCGCGCCGCCAGCTTCCCCGATGGTCATGCTTGCTCCTGGCCGGCGCCAAATACGCAGGCCGGCTCCATTTCGGGCGTGAGCGAATCCGCCAGCGGGCGGAAGATTTCTTCCAGGCTGTCGAGAGTTTGACTGTAGCGCGAAACTTCTTTCGCTGGGATGTCCGGCGCGGCGGCCTTCGCGATTGACGGCCAGTCTTTCATGCTTTCTACGATAGCGGATCGGCGGTATCGTGGCGCGCCGTCCAATGTGCCCCCGCCAGCACAATCAGCGCAGCTACGAAACTCCAAAGCAGGATCGTCACCGAATACTCGAAAATGCGGTACTCGCGATCCAGTTTCTCGTGGATCGCGTTGTGGAACATCAGGTTCACATACTTGAGAGCTTCCAGAATGAGGCCCACCACAATCGCCACCGGCGCCACCCGCGCCGGATTGACTTTGCGATTGGGCAGCAGCCAGTAAACCAGGAACAACGCGAATATGGAGAACGGCACCGCCGCCAGGTTGAACACCAGGCGCTGGAGATACGACGCGATGGAACTCAGAAAGCCGGGAGCGTGGGCCAGGAACTGCCCGCCGAGCGCGCTCACCATCAGCGAGAGCAGCGCCAGCGAGCCGCAAGCCAGAATCAAGCCCAGGCTGATCGCCTGGTTCTTCAGATAGCTGCGATTGGTGGTAACGCCCCAGGCGCGGTTGAGGGCCACCTCGAGGGGCTCGAACACCCCGTTCGCCGTGAACAGCAGCAGAAACATCGACGTGATGCTGAGCTTGGGAATGTACCACTGTCCCAACCCCAGGTGGTAAGCGACATACTGCCCCACATCGCCGGCAAACTGGTCCTGTAAGGCGAGTTGGATGGCGTGTTCGGCGGCCTGCCATTTCAGCACATCGCGGCACAGCGACATCATCACGGTGAGAAACGGAAAAAACGACAGGAGCACGCTGGCGGCAATCGCCAGCGCGTAGACGTGCGCCTCGGTTTCCGCCAGATAATGCGCCGTCGGACGCACTTTGGTCCACCACGGCCGCACATCGGGGATGGTGATGGGGATCACCCCTCAGGGTAACGCGATTTACATCCGCAGCGCCGCGCGCAGGCCCGGATCGTGCCGCACCCGCCAGATGCGGCTGTCGAGATAGTAGTGCGTCAGGCCGAACCCGCAGAAGAAGCCGAATGCCAGCTCCGATACCTTCCCCAACGCGAACCCCGGAATGCGATAGAGCAAGCTGAACACCAGCGCCACCGCGACGTACGCCGCCAGACTCCGGCTCACCGCGGCGGGAATCCGTCCGTGCGCCGCATCGTCTCCTCCGGCATAGCGATTGCGATTGTGAAACCACACAATCGCGTGGTATTGCAGATTGTGTACGATCGTGACCGTGGGGACCGCGGCCTGCCAGCTCATATAGGCGAAGGTCAGCCAGTGCAGCGGCATGATCGCCGCGAACAGCAGATATTTCGGCACGTTGAGGGGTTCGCCCGCTCGCCATCGCTGGATTTGTCTGCCGAGATAGACCGCCAGCGTCGCCGCCACCATCGCCCAGCAGTACGGTTCCAGCCGCGGAAACGCGGTGTGCAGGCCCAGTTCCTCGGGATGATGCAGGAAGAAACGCTGAAACGGGGGAAACACCAGCATCACGCCCAGAAAAACGCGGTCCAGGACATTATCGAACGGCCGCAGGTCGCGGCACTTCACCTTGTACAGCACCATGAAGCCGTAATGCTGCCGGATGACGTGATAGTAAGCCCAGACGCCCACCAAAATGGCGAGGTATTTCACCGCTCCCGCCAGCGCCATCACCGGTCCGATAGCGAAAAACACCATCAGGCTGCCATAAAGCAGCTTGGGATTGCGCGCCCTCGCTTCGCGGTCGAAATACGTGCGGCTGGCGGTGGCGAAGATATGCGTGCCGTCGAAGCCCACCGACCAGAACCACCACAGAAGCGTGATGGGGACATGCAGCGCCGCATACAACACCAGATAGGCGTACCCCGCCAGCGCGCTGCCGATGACCAGCGAAAGATCTACACCCCGCCCGATGATCCAGTAATCCTTGCGAACCGCGCCGGAAGGCGCGATGGTCGGGGCGGCGGCGGCCACGGAATCATGATAGCAGGCAAAAACACCGCTCGCGCCTCAGTAATGAAGTTGCTGGTTAGCGATCCGCGACCGCGAGGGAGCGGCGCTTTTCGTTACGCCACAGGCGACGGCTGCCGGCTCGCCAGCCGCGACTTCCACTCGTCGAGCACCGCCGCCGTCGATGTCAGCCCGACTCGCGTTACACCAAGCGCGCGCACTTCCAGCACCTGGTCGAGCGTCTTCAGCCCGCTGGCCGCTTTCACCGCGATGTGTGCCGGCGTGTGCTGCCGCATCAGCTTGAGATCCGCTACCGTATATCCCGATGGCGCGAAGCCGGTGGACGTCTTCACGAAATCCACATTGGCCTTGCCGCAGCAGTGGCAGGCCAGAATCTTGAATTCGTCGGTCAGATAGGCGTTCTCGAAAATCACCTTGAGGATCGCCGAATTCCGGTGGCACAATTCCGCCACGCTATCGAGTTCCGTCTGCACATAATCGAGATCGCGCGAGAGCAGTCGCGAAATGGCGATCACCATGTCGATTTCGCGCGCCCCGCGGTCCAGCAGATCGCGCGTCTCGAACATCTTCGTAGCGGTGTTTTGCGATCCGTGCGGAAAGCCCGCCACGCTCCCCGGCTGAACGCCGGTTCCGGCGAGCGCACGCACCGCCAAATCGATATCGCACGGCCGCATGGTGGCGGCGGCCACGCCGTAGCGTTTGGCGAGGTCCAAACCCGCCTCTACTTCGGCCCGCGTCAGTTGCGGCCGCAGCAGCGAATGGTCCACCATCGACGCGACATCTTCGTAACGCTCCATCCCGAGCCTATCTCTTCCTGGTAGCGCCGCGCGGAGCCGCGCAGTTCAAACCCATTTTCTTGCGTTCGTCGCAAGCTTTCACTGCCAGTTCCGTGCCGGGATAATGCCGGATCAGTTGGGCGAATTCGTCGCCGCCGTCGGTCCGCCGGCCCAGTTTCACCAGCGCCGATCCTTTGGAATACATGGCGTCTTCGGTCTTGCTGTTCTCGGGATACTTTTCCAGCACGGCGTCGAAATCCTGCACCGCGGATTCGTAGTCGCCCTGCTGCACGTGGATCGCCCCAATGTTGTACTGCGCCGCGGGGGCCAACGGAAGATTGCCGTAGCAGCGCAGATATTCGGCAAACTCGCTCAACGCGATATCCCATTTGCCCGCCGATTTGTCGGCGTTCGCCTGCGGATACAAGTCGCTGGCGGCCGGACATGGCTGCTGCGCCGCGGCCCCGCCGGAAATACCCGGCACCGCGGTCCCGCCCGGTCCCGTCGCTCCACCGCCAGGAGTCGATCCGGGCGGAGCCGGAGCCGGCGTGGCGAGCACCGCCACGGCATTCTTCAAATCCGCCAGTTGCTGCTGTAACTTGTTCATCGACCCGTTGAGATCGCTCACCGACTGCTGCAAGGTCCGCATGTCCTGGTCCATCCCGTCCAGCCGCGCGGAAAGGCCCGCGACCGGTGCCGAAACCTTGGCTTCCATGTCGCGGAGACTCTGTTGCAGGTTGTTCTGAATTACCGCTACCCCGGTGGTGGACGATTTGGAACTGTCGAGCGCCTGCTGCACCAGCACCGTCAGCGCCGCCAGTTGCTTGTCCTGCGATTCCTTCAGAACCCGCAACTGTTCCTGCAAGCCGGCCACATCCCGCTGCAATTCCATGATTTCCTTGCTGGCGGCAGGCGAACGCGTGGGAATCACTGCCATGAGAGTCGCGGCAATCAGAGCACAGACCGCAAAACGTCGCAACATAAGAAATTCTCCTCGACGGGGCGGAACCCCGGCCGTGGCCCGGCCCGCCCCGTTTTGATACCTCTGAACCTATCCTACTGCCCGACCGACAGGTGTGCGCGCCGGTTCCGTTGCCAGCAGGATTCGGTGGATTCGGTACATTGCGGCCGTTCCTTGCCGTAGCTCACGGTCTTCAGCCGGTCTCCGGGAACGCCCAACGATACCAGGAACTCCTTGGCGGAGCTGGCGCGGCGGTCGCCCAGTCCGATATTGTATTCGGCCGAGCCCCGCTCGTCGCAATGGCCTTCCACCGTGATCACGGCGTTCGGGAAATCCGCCAAAATCGACTTCAACGCCGCGGCATCCTTGGTCAGCGCGTCGCGCGCATCGCCGCGGATGTCGCTCTTGTCGTAGTCGAAGTAGGCATCCTGGGTTTCCGAACTGACCCGTTCTTCGACGGTCTGGCGCGTAGCCGCGGGTGGCGGCGGTGGCGCCGGAGCCGGAGGCGGCGGTGTCGCAACCGTCAGCGTGGCGGAAGCCGTGATTGTCCCCCCGGGACCGGTCGCCGTCAACGTGTACGTGGTGGAACTCGTGGGAGTAACCTGCTGGCTCCCCGTGCTCCGCACGTTGCCGATTCCCTGATTGATGGATACGTTCGTGGCTTCGCCCGTGACTTCCCACCGGAGAGTCGCGGATTGCCCCCGCTGGATGGTGCTCGGCTCAACCGTGAACTGCGCCACGGCGGGCGCGGCCGGCGCGGGCGGTGCCGGAGCGGGCGCCGGAGCGGGCGGTGGTGGCGGCGGAGCCGGAACTTTTTTCTTGCAACCATCGGCGATCAGCGCGATCGAGGCTGCCAGACAGATGACTGTAATCTTGCGTTTACTGAACATGAACATCGCCTCCTGAAAATTCCTGAACTATTTCCCCCACACCGGGTGCAAGTTCGTGCCGTCCCTGGTAAGCTGCACCTGGTTCGATCCATCGGCCAGCATCGACCAGATTTGCGATCGGCCGGTACGGTCCGACATGAATACGATGTGCTTCCCGTCCGGCGCCCAACTAGGATTCTCGTTTTTCCCTTCACCGTGTGTCAACTGGATATAGCTTCGCGTCGCCACATTCATGACGAAGATGTTGAACGCTCCCATCATGTATCCGCGCGTCCACGCGAACGCCAGGAACTGCCCGTCCGGATGCCACGACGGATTCGAAGCTTCCCCCGTGCCGTCGGTGAGACGCTCCACGTCCGTCCCATCGATATTCATCCGGTAAATCTGCTCGGGCCCCGACCGGCCCGACGAAAATGCGATTTCCGCGCCTGTTTTGGGGTTGACTTTTGGCTCCGCGTCCACCGTCCGCGATGCCGTAATCGCGCGGACGTTGCTCCCGTCGAGGTTGGCGATATAGATTCCACAGCAACCTCCCACCGACGACTGGAAAACGATCTGTTTCCCGTCCGGCGTGAATGAGGGTTCGCCCATCACCGACGCCCCTCGCTGATTGTAGAAACGCAAATCCCGAACCGGATCCACGGAGAACACAAATATAGCAGGATTGCCGTGAACCCAGCTAGTAAACGCGATCTTGCTGCCGTCCGGCGAAACCGCGGGAAAATCGGAGATGGCGTTGAAGTGGGTGACCTGTTTCTGGTTCCTCCCGTCCGGATCCATCACCCAGATCTCCGACACCGGCGCCTTGAGCGTCCCCCCCCGCCGCACGTAGTAAATGTGCGTGCCATACATGCACGTGGAACCGAAGCGCTCCACGATATCGCAGCCGAACTGGTGCGCGGCGGTTCGCGCTCCGGCTTCGCTCATCGGTTCGGTATAAATCTTGGCCAGCGCGCCGGCATTGACCGGGTTGGGGATGCTGAGATCCACCAGCCATCCGCGCAGCACGAAAAGATTGTCCTGCGACGCCGTATATCCGATCGTCACGTAATTGGCCTGCGCCGGAGGGCCCGACCAGTCCGATAGCCACAAGCCCCCGCCGGTTTGCGGCGCCTGTCCACGGCGCACCGGAGTTTGCACCTGCGGCGCCGCCCGGAAATCGCCCAACTGCTGGGGCACAGTGAGCGGATATTGCGATTTGGGCACCAGGTTGAACAGGCCGGAGCCGTTAAGGTCGTCCCACAAGGTCTGATTGAAGACCGGCATGTAGGTCTGTGCCTGGCCGTCGCCGCGAAAATCGGGAACCGCCAAGGCAGGCTTCTGGCCGCTTTTCTGGCTGATGATGCCGGTGAAATCGGACGATTGTTGCGCGGCCAGAGTTGCCAATGTCATGGCGGCCGCCCCCGTTATCCAGACGATCCGTTTCATAAAGTTACTGTCCCAATTCGAATTTGAGCTGAACGTCGGCCTGATTGCGCGGAAAGTTCAACGGAAGAGCCGGCAATTGCGCATCCAATACCGCCCTTTCCGCCGAAAAATCGAAGCTCTGATTGCCGCTGCTGGTGGCAACTTTCACGTTCGCAATCGATCCGTCCCGCCGGATGGTGAAAGTAATCACCGCCGCTGGCGCCCCGCCGGCCCTCATCGGCTTCCAATTGCGGGCGATGTTGTCCCGAATAATATTGGCATACGCTCCGAACTGCTCGCCGAACGGCGAATTGTCGCCTAATCCAACGCCTCCGCCCCCCGGTACCTGGTACATCGGCGAACTCGCCCGCGGCCCGACATCGCTGTAGAGCTGGCTCGGGCTGTAGGTCTGCTTCTCGCGAAAGGTATTGTTGGGCTGCGGCGGCGGTTGCACTTCCGCCCGGTGCTTGATGGGGGCTCTCTCGCTTTTCAGCGGAATGGCGTCCGGCTCCGGAACTCTTACCTTCGGAATCGGCTTCGGCTTGACTTTCGGCGCCGGTGGCGTGGGAACCTGCGATTTGGTGTCGTTGGCCACCGGATTTTCCCGCCCTCCCTGGTTCGGCAGTGGAATACTTTTCACCGGATTGACCATGTAGGCGCCCATCCCGCCGCCCGTCGGACTGCCCATCGTCAATCGATGAGATGGAATCAACTGTCCGGCCGTCAAACCGCCCAGCACCGCAATGTGCAGCGTCAGCGATACCCAGAAAGACTTCGCCATGCGTTCCGGTTGATCGATAAAATCGGCAAGGGCAGGCATGACTAGTCTCCAGTCCTCGTCAAGTTGCCAAAGGTGCCGCGAGGCGGCGGTGCTGTTAACGTCCGCGACACGCTACCGCCTCCTTCTGCCGACGGTATCGTCCGGTTGCGTCACCATATACACCTGTAGTTTGCCTTGCCCCAGTTCGGCCGTGACCTGCGCGATCGGATCCCACAGGGTGTCCTTGTCGGCGCGCACATAAACGCCGGTCGCGCCCGGAAACCGGTGATGGACTTCCTCTACCAGCGCGTGGATGTTCACATGGGCACCGTTGAGAGTGGAGTCGCCCGTCTTGTCGATCGTGACAATCGGCAGGTCTTTGGTGGTCTCCTGCACATACCGGGTTCGCGGCACGTCCACTTCCATCCCGTACTCCATGACGTGCGCTGTGAGCATGAAAATGATCAACAACACCAGCATGACATCCACGAAGGGTGTGACGTTGATCTCCGAGAGTGTCGTTCCACCGCCGCGCCGCCGCGACCGCGTCCCGCCGCCGTTCTCCACGGACATGCCCATGCACTATTCTCCGAATCCGCGCTCCACCATATTGAGAAACTCCAGCGCGAAATCGTCCATGCGCGTGCCGATGTCCTTGATCCGGGTGGTGAGCAGATTGTAGAAAATCGCCGCCGGAATGGCCGCCAGCAAACCGATGGCGGTGGCGATGAGCGCTTCCGCGATGCCCGGACCGACCGTGCGCAGGCTCGTGCTCTGCTGCGTGCTGAGATCCATGAACGCCTTGATGATGCCCAGCACGGTGCCTAACAGCCCGATGAATGGGCTCGCCGTCGCGGTGGTCGCCAGCCAGTTCATATTGCGTTCCAGGCGCGTCATTTCCTCGCTCACGCCGATTTGCAACGCCCGCTCCACGGCAACCCGGTTGGTCATTTTATTACGGCCGCGCACCTGCCGCTCCACTTCTTCATAACCGAAATCGAAGACCGTCACCAGCGGTGACGGCCGGTACCGCTCGCTTGCCACCATTACCGCTTCCAACCCGGAAGCTTTGCGGAAGGCTCGCAGAAAACGGTCGTTGGTCTTGCGCGCGCCGCGCACCGTGGCCCATTTGGAAAAAATGATGGTCCATGAGTAAACGGAGAAGCAGATGAGCACGCCCATGACCGCGAGAGCGAGCGCATCGCCCTGGATCACCTGCCAGATATTCTCGCTTTGAAGGAGGAATGCAACGGGAGCCGGGAAGCTCAATTCGTCTCCTTGTTTCAATCTAGCATAGAGACGCGGAATGCTTGCCGAATCGCGCATTAATCCGGCGTAATGTTCGGCATAAATGGGGTTGCGGCCGCCCCCGCAAGTTATAATCGCAAGCATGCTGCAGGAACTCGTAGTCGAAAACTACGCGGTGGTCGAGCGCCTGCGCATTCATTTTCACAGCGGCCTCAATCTGCTCACCGGAGAGACCGGCAGCGGCAAGTCCATCGTGGTGGACGCGCTCGGCCTGCTTTTGGGCGGACGAGCCTCCGCCGACATGGTGCGCACCGGCGAATCCCGCGCCCGCGTGGCCGGCATCTTCGATGTACGGGATCATACAGCCGTTCGCCGCATCCTCGAGCCCGCGGGCCTCGAAATCGAAGAAGATGAACTTCTGGTCGAGCGCGAAATTCTGTCCAGCGGCAAATCGCGCGCCTTCGTAGGCAGCCGCCCCGTGGCCGTTTCCCTGCTCAAGGATCTCGCGCCCCATCTCGGCGACATCCACGGCCAGCACGACCAGCAACTTCTCTTCATCGCCGACGCGCAGCGCGATATGCTCGACGCCTTCGCCGCCAGTCGCGACGCCCTTGCCCGCGCCGCCGCGCTTTACGATCGATGGCGCTCGATCGGCGCCGAACTCGAAGAACTGGAGTGCAGCGAACAGGAAAAGCTGCGCCTCCTCGACTTGTGGTCGTTTCAGCGGAAAGAAATCGAAAGCGCCGAGCTCGCGCCCGAGGAGGACTCTGCCCTCGAAAACGAGCGCCGCGTTCTGCAAAACGTGCAGCGGCTGGAAGAAGCGGCCAACACCGCGTACGCCGCCGTCTACGACGCTCCCGAGTCGGCTGTCTCCCTCACCCGCACCGCGGCGCGCCGCGTCGACGAACTGTGCCGCATCGATCCCTCGCTCGAATCCGTGCGCGAACAACTCAAAGCCGCCGATCTCGGCCTTCAGGAAGCCGCCTACGCCCTGCGCGATTATCTCGGAAGGTTGGAAGCCAATCCGGCCCGGCTCGAAGAAGTCGAGTCCCGGCTTGCCGCCATCGACCGCCTGAAGCGCAAGTACGGTGCCTCCATCGCCGAGATTCTGAGTTTCCTCGAAGAGGTCCGGCGGAGGATTTCGGCGGTCGAGCACGCCGGTGAGCGCATGGAGGAATTGCGCCGCGAGCAGAAGCGCGTGGCCGGCGAATTCGAACAACAGGCCGCCGAACTGACGGCGCGCCGCCTGTCCGCCGCCCGCAAACTCGAAAAGAAAGTCGAGACCGAGCTCGCCGGGCTCGCCATGGCCGGCACGGTCTTTCGCGTGGCCATCAATCCCGCACCCTGGAGCGCCAGTGGAGCGGACCGCGTCGATTTTCTCGTCTCGCCCAATCTCGGCGAGGAGCCGCGCCCGCTCGAAAAAGTGGCCTCCGGCGGCGAAATCTCGCGCATCGCGCTGGCGCTCAAAACCTGTCTCGCCGCGCCGCGCAACGGACCGGCGCGCACGCTGGTCTTCGATGAGGTGGACGCCGGCGTGGGCGGCAGCGCCGCCGAAGGCATCGGCCGGCGCCTGAAAAAGCTGGCCGCCAACAACCAGGTATTGTGCGTGACCCACCTGCCGCAGATCGCCTCCTTCGCCGACCATCATTATCTGGTGGAGAAGCGCGAATCGAAGGGCCGGACGGAGGCCGCCGTCGAAGAGCTCGATGGCGCCGCGCGCACCCGCGAGGTCGGCCGCATGCTTTCCGGGCAAAAACTCACGCCCGAAGCGCTCAAGCATGCCGAGCAGTTGATCAAAATGAACACGTGAGGTGATTCATGTCCTCGTTGGACAGACGAACCTTTCTCCTGGCAGGAATGGCCGGCGCCGGCATGGCGCGGGCCGCCGATTCCGCGGCCTTCGACGTGAAAGCCTGGGGCGCCACGGGCGATGGCAAGACGCTCGATACCGCCGCCATCGATAAAGCCATCGCGGCGGCATCCGCCGCCGGCGGGGGAACCGTTCGGGTTCCGGCCGGCGAATACCTCTGCTACACCATCCACCTCAAGAGCAACGTCGTGCTCTATCTCGATCAGGGCGCCAAAATCGTCGCCGCCGATTCGCCCATGCCCGGCGACAGCAACACCAAAGCCTACGATCTGGCCGAGCCCAACCAGTGGGACAAATTCCAGGACTACGGCCACAGCCACTTTCGCAACAGTCTGTTTTATGGCGAAGGCATCGAGAACGTTTCCATTCTCGGGCCGGGCCTCATCTGGGGCCGCGGTTTGAGCCGTGGCAGCGGCCGCGAGGGTCCGCGCGCCGAACAACCCGGCGTGGGGAACAAAGCCATCGCGCTGAAGAACTGCCACAACGTCACACTGCGCGATTTCTCCATCCTGCACGGCGGCCATTTCGGCATCCTCGCGACCGGCGCCGATAACATGACCGTCGACAACCTGAAAATCGACACCAACCGCGATGGCATCGACATCGATTGTTGCAGGAACGTGCGCGTCTCCAACTGCATGGTGAACTCGCCGTGGGACGATGGCATCTGCCCCAAAAGCTCGTTCGCGCTCGGCTATGCCAGGCCCACCGAGTATGTCACCATCGCTAACTGCTATGTGACCGGCGCCTACGAAGAGGGCACCATGCTCGATGGCACGTACCGGAAATTCGCTCCGGATTTCCGCGTTCCGCGCAATGGCCGCATCAAGTTCGGCACCGAATCGAACGGCGGCTTCCGCAACATCACCATCGCCAATTGCGTCTTCGACGCCTGCCAGGGCTTGGCGCTCGAGAGCGTGGACGGCGCCCTGCTCGAAGATATCGCCATCACCAATATTTCCATGCGCGATATCGTCAACATCCCCATCTTCCTGCGCCTCGGCAGCCGCATGCGCGGACCGGCGGGCGTGCCCGTCGGAACCATCAGGCGGGTGATCATCAGCAATATCGTGTGCTCGAATTCAGCCTCGCGCGCTTCGTCGATTCTGAGCGGCATCCCGGGGCACTACCTCGAGGATGTCAAACTGAACGACATCCTCATCGAGCATCGCGGCGGAGGAACCGCGGCGGACGCGGCCCTTCAGCCGGCGGAACTGCAAGACAAATATCCCGAACCCACCATGTTCGGCGCCACACCCGCCCAGGGGTTCTTTCTCCGCCACATAGATGGCCTGGAAATGACCAACGTGGAAATCCGCGCCGCTAAAGAGGACGTCCGCCCGGCGTTCGTTCTCGACGACGTGAAGCACTGCGATTTCGCGCGCATTCGCACGCCGGCAAACCCCGCCGCAGGCACTTTTGCGCTCGAGCACGTGGAGGATTTTACCCTCACCGGCTGCAACACGGCCCCCGATACCAAACTGGCGTCGGTGGACCGGAAGACGGTCTGACCAGCTGCCTCAGTGCATCTTATCCAGGAACTTGCCCGTCATGGCGTCCACATAGATCGAGAAGTTGGACGTTCCCACCGACTCGCCCCAGATGACGCGCCAGGTCGGCACGTTGTATTTGTTGGTTCTTTCGAGTTGGAATGTGATCGGCATTCCGGGGTGCTGCTTGTCGTATTCGGCTGCCTTTTCGTCAGCCGTCTTGTAAGCCGCATCCGAGTCCACCGAAACGGCCTGAATCTCGAAGGGCTTGTCCACTCCCTCGCTGCCCGAAAAGGAAGAAGACCCGCCGACGGGAAAGACCCCTTTATGCACGTCTTCCTGCTCCACCACGGAATACGTGTAGGTCGCCATTTTTCCCTGGTTGGCGGAAGTAAACGTCGCCTGCCAGGCGCCGGCCTTACCCGGTGGGGCCGTAATTCCGGAAACATTCATGCTGTTCATTTTCAGCACTTGAGCGTCGGGCGCCCAGGTGCGCGCCTTCTGGTACATCTTAAACAGCGCCGACTGCCCGGTAACCGGCTCGGGCGGTTTTTCGGGTTCCTTCTTGGCCGATGGAGCGGGTGATTCCGAGCACCCGATCAAAAGCAGCGGAACCAGGCAAGCGGCGAGTAGCGAAATCCTACGTGTGTTGGCGTTCATTCTCAACGCATTCTATCAGCCTGCGCACGGTTCGTACTCGATGGGATCGTTTGCATCGATTGGGAGTCTTCTTTTACAGTCGTTCCTCGCGTTCCTGTGCCATAATTGGGGCAACTGGAGCGCGATTAATGTCTCCTCAACTCAGGATTCGGGGATTTGTCGCCGGACTAACGGCACTCCTGCTTGTGCCCGCCTTCAGCCAGACTGCTTCTGGAGGTTCGGGCGGTACTACCGCCACTACGGGCACCCGGACCGCCCCGCCGTCCCCCAATATGACGCCCGTAAATCCAGGCAATAGCGTAGCCCAGCCCACGCTGTCGCCGCCCCTGCGAGTGAGCGGACGCGTGGTGATTGACGATGGGTCGCCATTGGGCTTTCCCGCCACCATCGAACGGATTTGTAACGGCAACCCGCATGCCGAGGGTTATACCGATGGCGAAGGCTATTTTTCCCTCATACTCGGTCAGCACCCGGACGTGATTGCCGATGCCACCGAAACGTCCACATCCAGCGACCGCCTTGCCCCCGGGCTGTCGCCCGTAAACACGACAGCGGGCGGGCCCGGAACCAGCCAGAATCTCACCGGCGAGCGGCGCGTCGATACCTGCGATTTGCGCGCCAACCTGAGCGGCTATACTTCCGAGATCGTCAATCTCACCGGACGGACGGCGATGGACGCTCCCGACATTGGCACCATCATCCTCCACCGCCTGGGCGCCGGGGGAACCGCGCTGACCGTTACCGCTACCACCCTCAAAGCTCCCCGGCAGGCGCGCAAAGCCCTGGCGAAAGGCGTGGAACTGGCCAAAAAGAACCAGCCGGAAGAAGCCATCGCCAGTTTGCAGGAAGCCGTCCGCCTGTATCCCCAGTTCGCCTTCGCCTGGTGTGAACTGGGCAAATTGCAGGTGGCTAACGACCACGTTCCCGACGCGCACGAGTCCTTCGAAGCCGCGGTGAAAGCCGAGCCGCGGTGGCCCGAGCCCTATATCCACCTGGCGATCATGGCCGTGACCGCCCACGATTGGAAGGCGGTTTCCGACAACAGTGAGCACGTTCTGCGGCTCAATACTTTTCAGTATCCCCAGGCATACTTCCTCCACGGCGCCGCCAACTTCAACCTCCACCACATCGACGTGGCGGAGACCGATGCCTTGGCCGCCGAGAAGCTCGATGTGCAGCACCAATATCCGCAGATCCAAAAGCTGCTGGGCGTGGTCTATGCCGAGCGCCACCGCTATTCCGACGCCGCCGACAAGCTGCGAACCTACCTGCTGCTTTCGCCGAATGCCGACGATGCCGCTGATGCCCGCCGCCAGTTGACCGAAATGGAGTCGCTCGCCGCGCAAGCGTCGCAACTGGCGCGCAAAAAGGCACAGCAGTAAATTTCCCCACACAACCCCTCCCATAACCATTCCGACGCCGAAGTTTCATCTGCTGTTTACACTGCTTCGCCAAAATGGGTGCATGACTTCGCCTTCCGTTTCCCCGCTTTCCGTCTCACTGGAGCGGCGCTCTCATCACCGCTATGCCCTCCAAAAACCCCTGCGGTATCGAGCCGCCGACGGTCCCCTTACCACGCCCTGGAAACACGGCCGCATGCTGGACATGAGCGCCGGTGGCCTTCTGATTCAAGTCCCCGAGCCGCTGGCGGCCGGCGCCAGGTTGGAATTGGCCATGGACTGGACGGGACTTTACCACGGGCGGCAAGCCATGCGGCTCTGGCTCATCGCCGCGGTCACCCGCACCGGCCGCCGGGGCGCCGGTCTGCGCATTCTGAGCCACCGCTTCCGCGATGCCGGCCCTGCCCGGGTCCGC
>DATJMA010000157.1:0-50226 GCA_035509055.1 Bryobacteraceae bacterium
ATATTTTGACGATATCTCTCGAACACCGTAATATTACCGGGCTTGATTCCCAGGCCCTGCAATTCCTCCAGGATGGCGTGCAGCAACTCGAAGCTCGAGCAGATGGCGGGTTGCCCGACGGGATTCACTTTGATCCCCACCACATCGGTTGGCGCAAAGAAATGACGCCAGGCGTCGCCGGAATGCGCGGCGCCGGTGAGATCGCATATGCCTCGATTCAGCATTTCGTGGATCGGTTTCGCCTGGTAAGCGCCTCCGTGCAGACACTTCGAGTGGCTCACACCGGCTACTTTGCCGCGATAGGGCCCCGGAATTCCGGATGTCTCCGCGCCGGCCGCGTTCAAAAGAGTGCTGCCGCCGGCTACCGCGCCGGCAACCAGTTGGAGATAATCACGGCGGCTCAAACTCATGGCAGTGGCCTCAGTGTACAACAAACTCCCGGCCGAAAGCGGTAAACCGACGATAACAATGTAGCCGGTTTCACGCTGAAGGCGCTTTCGGGCCAAGGTCATCCTCATTGCATCCGTAATTCGATCCCCAAGGTAGAATGAGGCTTGGCCACTCCCGCCGATCGACCAATCCTCCTGGCCGGATTCCCTGTTCTGACGGAAATCACCGTATTATGGGGCGATCACGACGCCTTCAATCACGTCAATAATCTCGCCTACCTGCGCTGGTGCGAAACCGCGCGCGTGCAATATTTCGAGCGCATCGGACTGTATCCGGAGCTTCCGCTGAAAGGTCTCGGCCCCATACTGGCGAGCCAGACCTGTCACTATCGCCGCCCGCTCAATTATCCCGATACCGTCGTGGTCGGCACGCGCATTACCGCCATCGGCAACTCCAGCATGCGCATGGGCCACGCCATTGTGAGCCGCGCTACGGGCGAACTCGCCGCCGAATCCGATTCCGTCATCGTGACGGTAGATTACTCCACCGGCAAGCCGCTGCGCGTTCCCGGCGAGATGCGGCAGGCAATCGCGCGGTTGGAGGGGCGGGAGTTCGAATCGTAACTACTTCTTCAACACCTTGTCCACCGCTTTCGCCAGCGCGCGGAACTCGTCGTGCGCCGGCGAATTCGGCGCGTATTCCGCAACCGAGAGCCCGCTCGCGACTGCCTCTGCCACCACCACGCGCTGTGCGATCGCCGGCAGCACCTTCTTGCCCATGTCTTTGAGCGAAGACGCGAGCCCGCGGCTCAGATTGCTGCTCATGATCACTTTGGAGGGCACCAGGCGGATGCGCGGCTTCTTCGATCGCCGCTCCGCGCGCGCTTTCAGCGAAAGCGACAGCGCCTCTTTCAGGGCAAACAGGTCGAGCGGTGAAGGACCGCACGGCAGTAGCACGAGATCGGCCGCCAGCGCCGCCTGATACAGGACCTCGGGCATTCCCGGCGGCGTGTCGATCACCACCAGGTCGACATGCTTTTCGGCAGCCCGCGCGCCGGCGCGCAGCGTCTTCGGGTCGGCGACCCTTTCCACCGAACGCGCGAGCACTCCTTCACCCTGCTCCGCCCACGTCGCCAGGCTATGCTGCGGGTCGGCGTCCAGCGCGATTACGCTGCGCCCCATGCGGGCGAATTCCGCCGCCAGGTTGCCGGCGATGGTGGACTTACCGACTCCACCTTTTCGTCCGGCCACGGCAATGATGGCCATAAACAGATACTATACGCCTGCTTCCGGCGCCTGGTTTCTTCAGTGCACTTCCCCCACCACCACGCCGAACGGTGGCAGCACCAGCTTATCTAGGCTCTGCTGGCCAGACACGGAACCCGACTCGACCAGCGGCGTGAGAGCCCGGCCCGCTACACCGATCTCGCCCGCGTCGAAGCTCAAGCTTTTGGCCGAGTCGCTGAAGTTCATCGACACCAGCACCGTCGAGCCGCCGCCGGTTCGCACGAACGAGAGCACGTCGGGGTTCTTCGCATCGACGATCTTCAAATCGCCGTGTTGCAGCGCGGCATTCTCCTTGCGGAGATGGATGAGTTTGCGGTAGTAACTGAGCAGGGACGACGGATTCCCGGTTTCCAGGGAAACATTGACCTGCGGGAAATTCGGCGCCACCGGTAGCCATGGGGTGGGTCCGCTGGTGAAACCCGCGTTTGGCCCCACGGTCCATTGCATGGGCGTGCGCTCTCCATCGCGTCCAACTTCTTTCGGCCAGCCGATCTTTCCGATCGGATCCTTCACCTGTTCCAGCGTCTTCGGGTCGTTGTTCATCATGCCGATTTCCTGCCCGTAATACACCAGGGCGGTGTCGCGCGGCGTGAGCAGCAGGGTGGCGATGAGGCGCGCGATGGCATCGTCATGGCTGCCGTCGCCGAAGCGGTTCCAACTGCGCCGGTTGTCGTGGTTGTCGAAGACGAATAGCGGCATGTTGCCGTTCAGTTCGGTTTCAGCCTGGCGCAGCTTTTCGCGGAAAAACTCCGCCGAAAGTTTGTTGCCCATCCCATACTGCGTGTCCATCGGCAATTGCAACTCGTCATCCTTGGCGCCATACGCCGCGGCCAGTTGTTCGACATTCGGCAGGTAGGTTTCGCCGATCAGCACCGTGCCCGGCGTCACGTCCACCACCTGGCGCAATTCGCGGTACACGTCGTGCACCTCGGGAAGATTGTCGGTGTGAACCCGCTCCGTCAGGCGGTCGCCATAGGCATTTTTCCCTTCCAGGAACTTCTCATTCGTAAGCTTCGGATCCTCGAATAGCTGCGGAACGGCATCCAGCCGGAATCCGGCGACTCCGCGCTTCATCCAGCCGCGGATCATGTCGTACATGGCCGTGCGCACTGCGCGGTTGCGCCAGTTCAAGTCCGGCTGTTGCTTGTAAAACGCGTGGTAATAATATTGTTTCCGCGTGTCGTCCCACTGCCATGCGGAATGGCCGAAAATCGAGAGCCAGTTATTGGGCGGCGTACCGGGTTGGCCGTCCACCCAAACGTACCAATCGGCCTTGGGATTGGTTCGGGAAGAACGCGACTCCAGAAACCAGGGATGTTGGTCGGAGGTGTGGTTGAGCACCAGGTCGTTGATGATCTTAATATTGCGCTTGCCGGCCTCGTCCACCAGGCGGTCGAAATCGGCCATGGTCCCATATTGCGGGTCGATCGCATTATAGTCGGTAATGTCGTAGCCGAAATCCACCTGCGGCGAAGGATAAAACGGCGTTATCCAGATGCCGTCCACGCCTAATTCCTGCAAATAATCCAGGTGCGCTGTGATACCGTTCAAATCGCCGACTCCGTCGCCATCGCTGTCGGCAAAACTGCGCGGGTAGATCTCGTAGATGACCGCGCCTTTCCACCAATTCGCATCGAACGCGGGGGTGGCCGCCTTGGGGGCCGGCGGCTTGGCCGTGCAACCGAATGACAGCAGAGCAATACCCCATACCGCTCCCAAAACCGCGCGCCTGGAAATTTTGATCGACACTGCGTTATCTCCCGAACATTCAGGCTAAATCCGCACACCGGGGGATTGCAATTGTGGAAGCCCCCGGCAACACGGCAAGTCGCCTTTTGTTGACCAGTAAATACCATCTTGACACCCGGGAGCGCCCTCCTGTAGAAATAGAGTAAGGCGAATAAAAAGCGAATATGTCCGCCGCCGCCCTCAAAACGCAATTCGAATCGCTCCTCGGGGGCCATCTCGACTGGCAATCCCGCCCGTCGCCGGAATGCATTCCCAGCGGCGTCCGCGAGCTCGATGCCGCAACCGGCGGATTGCCGCGCGGCTGTCTCACGGAAATCTTCGGCCCGGCATCTTCCGGCCGCACCAGCCTGCTGCTCTCGATTTTGGCGCAAGCCACTCATCGCCAGGAAGTTTGCGCCATTGTGGACGCCGAAGACGCCTTCGATCCCGCGTCCGCCGCCGCCGCCGGGGTCGCGCTCGATCGCCTGCTTTGGGTTCGTTCCGCGCAAAATGCCGAGCACGCCCTCAAAGCCGCCGACCTGCTGATTCAAGGCGGCGGTTTCGGCATCGTAGTTCTCGATCTCGGCGACACCCCGCCAGCTACGACCCGCCGCATCTCGCTCACTTCCTGGTTTCGCCTGCGCCGCGCCGTGGAAAACACTCCCACCGTGCTGATCTCGGTGGCACGTCAGGCGAACGCCAAGACCTGCGCGTCGCTGCAACTCGCCTGCGCCCGTGAGCACGCGGCGTGGTCCGGAGCGCTGCATTCGGCGCGGCTCTTGGGCGCCATTTCCGCGCGCGCCAATTCCACCCAACGGAGCAAGACATGTTCGCCTGTCTTCACGGCAGCGGCTCTCTGACCGCACTGGCGTTCCAGTTCTCTCCCACGGTGGAGCAGACCGCTCACGATACCGTCACGTTCGACGCTTCGGGCCTCGAACGGATTTTCGGATTTGCCCAGGATATCGCCGCTTCGCTCGCCCGCCGCGCCGGAGAACTCCAGGTGAAAGCGTCGATCGCCATCGCCGCTAACCCGGACACCGCCATCTGCGCAGCCCGCGGATTCTCCGGCACCAGCGTCGTTCCATACGGCGACGAGGCGAAATTTCTCGCTCCTCTGCCCATTGCCCTGCTCGCGCCCTCGCCCGAATTGCGGGAAACGCTTGACCGCTGGGGCATCCGCCGTTTTCAGGACCTCGCCGCTCTGCCGCCTCTTGGCATCGCCGAGCGCCTCGGCACGGAAGGACTCCGCCTGCGCGAACTGGCTCGCGGAGAAGCCGAACGCAAGCTGCTCCCGCTCGCCGACCCGCTCCGTTTCGAAGACCGGATCGAGCTCGATTACCCCTTGGAATTGCTCGAGCCGCTGGCGTTCGTGCTCGCCCGGCTGATCAACGCGCTGGCTACCAGCCTCGCCGCGCGCGCTCTCGCCACCAACGAAATTCACCTCCAACTCAAGCTCGAAAACCGCGCCACGCACGAGCGCACTCTGCGGCTCCCCGTGCCCACGCTCGACACCAAGGCATTTCTGAAGCTGCTTCAGCTCGATCTTTCGCAGGATCCGCCTTGCGCGCCGGTAGTGGAAGTGCGCCTGGCGATGAATCCGGTGAAGCCGCAATCCGCGCAATCCGGTCTTTTCGTCCTCGCCGCGCCCGAGCCGGTCAAGCTGGAACTGACCGTCGCGCGCCTGAAAGCGATCGTCGGCGCCGACCGCGTCGGCACTCCCGCGCTCCTGGACACGCACCGCCCCGACGCGTTCCGCATGACGCCGGTATTCGTGCCCGCGCCGCCGCCGCCCGCCCCCAAATTCCGCCTCTCGATCCGTCTTTTCCGTCCTCCCCACGCGGCCCACGTGAAGCTCGCTTCCGGTCATCCCAGCTTCGTCGCCGCCGGCGCGATCCGCGGCAAAATTCTCGATCTCGCCGGCCCCTGGCGGACTTCCGGCGACTGGTGGACCGCCGACCCCTGGCTCCGCGACGAATGGGACGTCGCGCTATCGGATGGCGCGCTCTATCGTCTCTTCTGCGATCCCCGCGGCTGGTTCGTGGAGGGAAGTTATGATTAGCTATCGGCTATCAGCAATCAGCGATCAGCTAAAACGCCAAGCGCCTAGTTTGGCGCCTGCCGCGTTTTTTTCTCGGGAAGATGCGGCGGCTTCCATCCATGCGGAACAAGCGGATAGCTGAACGCTGTGTACATCGATCTCCACGTACGCTCCGCTTTTTCCTTCCTCGAAGGTGCTTCGGTTCCCGAGGAACTCGCCGGAGCTTGCGCGCGCTATGACATGTCCGCGATGGCCATCGTCGACCGCAACGGCGTTTACGGCGCGCCGCGTTTCCACATGGCCATGAAAAAAGCCGGCCTGCGCGCTCACATCGGCTCCGAAATCACCTGCACCGACGGCCATTCCTACCCGCTGCTCGCAGAGACGCGCGAAGGCTACCAGAATCTCTGCCGCCTGGTCACCCGCATGAAGCTGCGCGCCAAGAAAGGCGAAGGCGCTGCCACACTCGAAGAGATCGCCGAGCTCTCCCGCGGGCTCCTCTGCATCACCCGCCATCCCAGCCGGCGCCTGCTCGATATCTTCGGCCGTCGGCATCTGTATGCCGAACTCCAGCGCCACTTCGAGCGCGAGGAAGAGGCCCACAACCAGGCCACCGTCGATGGCGCGCGCCATCTCGGCATCCCCCTCGTCGCCACCAACGGTACGGCATATGCCGTCCCCGAGCAGCGCGAACTCCTCGACGTCTTCACCTGCGTCCGCCATCACGTCACGCTCGCCGAAGCCGGTCGCCGGCTCGCGCGCAACTCCGAACGCCACGTCAAATCGCCGGCCGAAATGGCGCGCCTTTTCGCCGACCTGCCCGAAGCCATCGATAATACCCGCGCCATCTCCGAGCGGCTGGAATTCACCCTCGCCGATTTGGGCTATCGCTTTCCCCGCTACCCCGTTCCCGACGGCGAAACGCAGATGTCGTTCCTGCGCCAACGCGCCGGCGAGGGCGCGCGCCAACGCTACCAGCCCTACTACGAGCGCGCGCGGCAGCAGGTGGAACGTGAACTCGCGCTCATCGAGAAGCTCGATCTCGCCGGTTACTTCCTGATCGTCTGGGACATCGTGCGCTTCGCAAAGGAGAACGGCATTCTCTGCCAGGGCCGCGGATCGGCCGCCAACAGTGCCGTCTGCTATTCGCTCGGCATCACCGCGGTCGACCCGGTCGGCATGGAGCTGCTGTTCGAGCGCTTTCTTTCCGAAGAGCGCGGCGAGTGGCCCGATATCGATATCGATCTCCCCAGCGGCGACCAGCGCGAGCGCGTCCTCCAGTACGTCTACCAGCGCTTCGGAAAACTGGGCGCGGCCATGACTGCCAATGTCATCACCTATCGCGGCCGTTCCGCCGCGCGCGAGGTCGGCAAGGCGCTCGGGTTCGAAGTCACCACGCTCGATCGCCTCAGCGCCCTCACTCACACCTTCGAGTGGAACGATCCCAAAGATACCCGCGCGCGCCGCTTCCGCGAAGCTGGGCTCGATCTCGACCAGCCGCGGGTGCGCAAATTCCTCGACCTCTACGGTATGGCGCAGGACCTTCCCCGCCATCTCGGCCAGCATTCCGGCGGCATGGTCATCTGCCAGGACCAGCTCGATTCCGTGGTCCCTCTCGAACCCGCCACCATGCCCGGCCGCGTGGTAGTGCAGTGGGACAAAGAAGATTGCGCCGATATGGGCATCATCAAGGTCGACCTGCTTGGCCTCGGCATGATGGCTGTCATCGAGGAGTGCCTCGACCTGATTCCACATCATTACGGCGAGACGGTCGATCTCGCGCACCTGCCGCAGGACGACTCCGCGGTTTTCGAGGCGCTCCAGAAGGCCGATACCGTGGGCATGTTCCAGGTGGAGAGCCGCGCGCAAATGTCCGCCCTGCCGCGCATGATGCCGCGCAAATTTTACGACGTGGTGGTGCAGGTGGCCATCATTCGCCCCGGCCCGATTGTCGGCAAAATGGTGCACCCGTACCTCAACCGCCGGCAGGGGCGCGAGCCGGCCGATTGCCTCCATCCGTCGCTCGAGCCGGTGCTGCGGCGAACGCTCGGGGTGCCGCTGTTTCAGGAGCAGTTGCTGCGCATGGCCATGATCGCGGCCGGATTTACCGGCGGCGAGGCCGAGGAATTGCGCCGCGCCATGGGATTCAAGCGCTCCGAAAAGCGCATGGCCGCCATCGAAGTGAAGCTGCGCGCCGGCATGGAGCGCAACGGCATCACCGGTGAAGTGCAGGATACCATCGTGAACTCCATCACTTCCTTTGCGCTCTACGGATTTCCGGAATCGCACGCCGCCAGTTTCGCGCTGCTGGCTTACGCCAGCGCGTTTCTGAAGTGCCATTACCTGGCCGCGTTTACCTGCGCCATGCTGAACAACCAGCCCATGGGCTTCTACTCCCCGGCGATTCTAATCAAGGATGCTCAGCGTCACGGCCTGCGCGTTTTGCCGGTGGATATTTTACAGTCGGACTGGAGTTGCACGGTAGAGCATCGCGAGCGCCCCGCCCTTCGCCTAGGACTCAGCTACGCCCGCGGACTCCGCGAAGAGTCCGGAAAAGCCATTCTGAAAGCTCGCGGCGAGCGTCCCTTCACCAGCGTGGACGATCTGGCGATACGCGTGCGCGACCTGCGCAAGGACGAACTCAACCGGCTGGCCGAAATCGGCGCGCTCAACTCGCTCGGCGAGGCGCACCGCCGCGATGCCCTCTGGCAGACGCAGCGCGCCATCCTGCCGGCCGGCCCGCTGCTTGAGGGCGAAGAAGAAACCGGCCAGCCATCGCCGCTCGCGCCCATGGATACCGGGGAGCGCCTGTTCGCCGATTATCATGGCACCGGGCTGACCATCGGCCGGCACCCCATGGCATACCGCCGCGCGGAAATGGACCAACTCCGCGTCACCCGCGCCGCCGATCTCGCCCGCATCCCCAATGGCCGCGTGGTGCGCATTGCCGGCGCGGTAATCGTGCGCCAGCGCCCCGGTACGGCGAAGGGGTTTGTCTTCCTCAGCATGGAAGACGAAACCGGGATCATGAACGCAATCCTCACGCCACCCACTTTCGACCGCTTCAAAATCGCCGTTCTGGGCGAGCGCTTCCTGCTCATCGATGGCGTGCTGCAGAATCTCGATGGCGTCATCTCCGTGAAAGCTGCGCGCGTACACGGGCTTTCGCAGGGCGCCGCGCCTGCGTCGCACGATTTTTATTGACTCTTCTCCAGATTCTGCGCAATCATTTTCGCCAGCCCGAACCCGCCCTCCTGCGCGACAGTATTGGCCAGTTGCTCTTCGGCGAAATCGGTGGCGCAAGAGCCGGAGGAGTCGTCGCTTCCCAGCCATCCGCCGCCGCTCTCATGCGCCTGGCGCAAAATGTGTGCAATCAGCAGCGCCTCGAATTGCTGCGCCGCCTGCGTGGTTTTAGCGGAGTTGGATGGCGTGGGACCACTGGTCAACGAAACAATTCCCGCCATCTCCACCTGATTCACGGAGCTCACATTACCTCCAATTCCGCTTCCAGCGCGCCCGCGCTACGCAGGCTTTGCAGGATTGCGATAATATCGCGCGGCGTCGAACCGATGGCCGAAAGGGCGCGCACCAGTTCCTCGACTGTGGCTCCATGTTTTAGCACCACGGTGCGGGCTTTTTCTTCCTTGGTCGACACGGTAGTTTGCGGCACCACTTCCGTAGTGCCGCCCGCCAGCGGATTCGCCTGCGAGACCATTTCGGTGGTCTGCACTTCCACGCTGAGATTACCGTGCAGAATCGCCACTGGCGAGACTCTCACTTCTTTGCCGAGCACGATCGTCCCGGTGCGTTCGTTCACCACGACGCGCGCCGCGCTGTCGGCATCCACTGCCAGGTTCTCCAACTGCGCCATGAACTCCGTGGTGCGGCTGGCAAACTCCGCCGGCACCGACACCGTGACCAACCCGGCGCTTTCGGCGCGCGCCGCCGGTGTGGCGCTCGAAAATGTGTGATTGACCGCATCCACTATGCGCGCCGAAGTGGTGAAATCCGATTGCCGCAATTGCAGCCGCACCGTGCCTTTCGGCGCCACCGAAGGGGCGGGACGCTCGACCGTGGCGCCATTGGGAGACCGCCCGACTGTGGGATGGTTGACGGTGGCTTGCGTGCCGCCGCGGCCGGCCACGAATCCGCCGGTGACCACCGGCCCCTGCGCCACCGCGTACACTTGTCCATCGGCGCCGCGCAGGGACGTGAGCAGCAGGATGCCGCCCCGCAGATTGGTGGCGTCGCCCGTGGAAGCCGCTGTGAAATCGATGTGCAGTCCGGGTTGGGCGAACGCCGGCAGCGTTGCGGTCACCATCACGGCCGCGGTGTTCTTCACCTGGATCGCGGTGGGAGACACGATCACGCCCATCCGTTCCAGCATATTGGTGAGGCTCTGGTTGGTAAACACGGTCTGCTGCTTGTCCCCCGTTCCCGCGAGACCCACCACCAGCCCATAGCCGATGAGTTGGTTGTCCCGCACGCCTTCGATCTCCACGAGGTCTTTCAGCCGGGCGGCGGAAAGGCCGCCCGCCAGCAGCAGGTACGCGACCGAAAAGGCAATCCAACGCATTTTCATATCTCAAAAAGGGAGTAGCCCCAGCAGCAGACGGTAAAGGAAAAACGGCCGCTTGACGGCGTCATTGACCACGCCCTTACCGTTGATCCTGACTTCCAGTTGTCCCAGGCGATCCGACTGGACGCTGTTGGTGTTGTCGATATCCGCGGGGCGTACTACGCCGCGCACCGTGATCGTCTGGTATTCGGAGTTCACCTGGATATCTTTGGACGCTTCCACCACCAGGCCGCCATTGGGCAGCACCGCGATCACGCGCGCGGTGAGAATTGTGTTCAAGCTGGTGGTGCGGGTGGTAGTGCCCTGCCCGTTGAGTTCGGTGTCTCCGGCCACATTTGCCAGATTCGCCAGCGCACCGGTGGCGCGCGTCACGCCGGCCAGTGCGCTGATGGAATTCTTGGTGCTCGATACGCGCGAGGTTTTGGTCGTCCCCGTGCTTACGGCGGATGCCTGTTCCGCCACCACGATGGTCACGATATCGTCCACCTGGCTGGCGCGCACATCGCGCGCGGCATCGGCCAGGCGCGAGCCGGTAATCCAGATCGCGCCCGGCGTCGGCGGCGGAATTTCAGAGGGGCGGACGGTGGCCTGCTTCACGTATTGATCGAGCGGAGTGCCGGTTTTGGCTTTCGTGCTCTTCTTCTTGTCGGCTGCCGCCTGCGCGCATAGCGCCAGCACCAGCGGCACGACCATCATGCGATTCATGGGTTCTCATTCCCGGCGGGAGGCCCCACCGATACTCTGCCTTTGGCTTCCACCCGCGCCATAAAACGCCGGTGGGAATCGGGATTCAGAACGGCAATGGTTTCCCCCACCGCCCCCGATCCTTCGGCCAGCGCGGATAGTTCGAGATGCGCCGCGCCATTGAAAACTTCCACCGTCACGGGGTCGCCGCGAGCCACTACTTGCGGATTGGCCAGCATCGCCGCGCCAATTGGCGTGCCGGCGCGAATGATCGCGCGCGGCCACTTGCCGACCGCTTCGCCCGCGGACGCCAGAACCGGACCCACGGGTGGAAATTCCAGCCGTGTCTCGACGCGCACCGCGTTCGCGGGGATCGCGCGGCCCGGTGCGAGATCGGCAGTGGCCACCACGCGCGTCACCGGAACCAGAATTTTCACGCGTGCCCACACCGGCAGGCGATGCGTTCCCGCATAGCGTACGAATCCCATCCACAGCCCGCCGCCGGAGCCCGGGCGCAGGCTGTTCGCCGGAAATTCTGTCTGGCCCGCGGGCACCGGCTGCCGGCTGTAATCGAGGATGCTGATATCGGCTGACGGCAGGGCCTTGCGCATGGCCGCGAGAAATAGCGTAGGATCGGGAGGCGATACCGGGCGCGTGACGCAGATATCTCCATCCGGCTGCCAGTCCCAAGCGAATCTTTTCGCCATGCGGCGCAGTTCGGACGTTCGAAAAATCCGCGAAACTCCCGGCGCGGGAGCGAGCGCCACCGGAGTTTGCGGTGCGGAGATGGCGAGCCCCGGAACAGCGGCCGCCAGATCGCCGGCGAGAACCTGGTCGGAATCGGCGCTCACCGCCAGACAGCTTGCCAGCGCGAATGCGGCGAGGGGCATCATCGCTGGAGATTATTCACTTCCTGGTACATGTTGTCCGCGGCCGTCACGACTTTGGAATTGGCCTCGTATCCGCGCTGCGTCTGGATCATGTTGATGAACTCGTCCACCACCGAAACGTTGGACTGCTCGATGTAGCCCTGGAGCAGCGTGCCCAGGCCTTGCGGGCCGCCCGGCGCGCCGACCGTCGGTTCGCCCGAGGCGTCCGTAGGAGTGTACAAGCTGTTGCCGATGCTGTTCAGCCCGGACGGGTTCTGGAAATTCGCCAATTGAATCTGCCCCGCCTGCTGCGCGGCCGACTGGTTCGGCAGCGTGTAACTTACCGTGCCGTCGGCGGCTATGTTGACCGACAAAGCCTCGGGCGGAATGGTGATCTGCGGCTGAACCGGCATTCCGGAGGACGTCACGAGATTGCCGTTCTGATCGAGTTGGAACTGGCCGGCGCGCGTATAGGCCAACTGGCCCGAAGGCTGCAGAACCTGAAAGAATCCGTTGCCCTGAATGGTCAAATCGAGTGGATTCTCCGTCTGGGTGAAAGAGCCCTCGGTGAATATGATCTCGTTTGACGCCGCGTGCGTCCCCAGGCCCAACTGCAATCCGGCGGGCACCACCGATTGCTGCCCGGCGGCGGTGCCGGGCACGACCACACTCTGATACATGAGGTCCTGAAATTGCGCGCGCCGCGCTTTATACCCGACGGTATTGGCGTTGGCCAGGTTATTGGCGATGTTGTCCAGGTTCAACTCCTGCGCTTTCATGCCACTGGCGGCGCTGTATAGGGCTCGAATCATCCCTCTCCTTTTTGCGGACGGTGCTTTACGAACCGACCTTGGCCACCTGCTCGATGGCCTGTTTGTTCATGTCGTCGCCGATCAGCACGGCTTTTTGCAGCATCTCGAACTGGCGGATGATGCTTACCAGCCGCACGGCGGATTCGGCGTTGCCGGTGTTGGATGCTTCCAACTTGCCCTGCTCCACGGTTGTGTCAGCTGGGGTGGAAAGCCCGGCGTTGGAATCGACTGTCCGGAAATAGTTGCCGCCCTGCTTCGTTACGGCCGTACCGGTAAAATCGGCAATTTCGAGCTGGCCGATAGACTGGCCGTCCTGTTTCATGGTTCCGTCGCGGGAGATCTCGATGGGCAGCGTGCCTTGCGCGGTCACCGGCGTGCCTGCGGCACTGAGGACGGCATAGCCATCGGCCGTCACCAGCCGGCCGTTGGCTGCCAGATGGAACTGGCCATTGCGCGTGTATAACTTACCGTTGGGACCCGAGACGCTAAAAAATCCTTCCCCGCTCAGCGCCAGATCGAGCGCATTGCCGGTGTTGGCGATCGTCCCTTGTGAGAGATCGGTCCAATGTTGTTGAATCACCGGCATGGTGGCAGGCAAATCGGAATCCTGCGCTTCCGCGGCTGTGTAGAGACTATAGAATTCGCGGTCGGCTTTATAGCCGCCAGTGGACGCGTTGGCCATGTTGTTGGCCACAAGGTCGAGCGACTCCATGCGGGAACGAAGGCCGCTCGCCGCCATCGCAGTCATCGGATCCATACGCCCGGCAGTGTGCACGCCCTTCACCAACCGGAATTCGAGGTATAAAATTCTCAAAATACGGGCCGGTGGGCCGATGAGAATCCTCGGAGCAGAGTACTTTCGCGGCAATTTATTGCCGCGCTTCCAGGTTCGCGGCACGTCTTCGTCGCGCGGATTCCACTAATGCGTTGAAATCGCGCCGCTGCGATTTGGTCGCGCATCTGCACTTCTGGTGGCGTGCCTCCTCTCGCGCCAGCGTCGATAGCCTCGTTTGCCCTACTTATTCCCTTGCCGGCCGGGATGGGGGCAGCTGGCTCCCCCGGAAGAACTTCGAACTCGGATCAAACGGCACCGGCTTTCGGCTTCCCGGAACTTCTCCAGGGGTTGGCGCATGACACTGACGATCAGCCGGATATCCCCGAGCCGCCTTCGCCGCATCAAGAAGAGAGCACGCGGCCATTGTTCTGGATGACTAAGCCCGGTTTGCCGGCCTCCGGCTCCGCCCCTGCCCCTCAATGCCCGAAGCCGTTGCCGGCGGCGCCGCTGGCGCCGGCAGACGGGCATCTCAGGGCTGCGCCGGCGCTAGCCGGTTCGACGCCCGCGGCTATTCCGGCCTTCCGCTCTGCACAGCGCTTGAGTTCTGTTGCCGGGGATGCGCCTCGGCCGGCAATTGCCGCAGCAACCGTCGAATCGGCTGCGGTGGCGTCTGGGCCGGTTCCGGAGGCAGCGTCCCTGTCTCCGGCTGCGGCTGCAGTACCGGCCGATTTCGGGCAAACCGGTATGGAGACACCACTCCCGGCATCGATTTCACCCCCGGAACCCGCGGCGGCAGCACTCTCGCTGACGCCGAGCGAACCTTCCCAAGCGGCTCCGGCAAAGCGGATTCCCGCTCCTCGGCCCGACGATATCGTTGCCAGGCAAAGTCAAATTCCGGCGGCCCTCAAGGTTCCAGCCGGCGGTAGCGCGAAAGCCGGTGAGCCCGTTTCCGCACATTCTTTCGCGACGGGCCCGGACATGGCGGCAGCCAGCGACACCGCGCAAATTCCCCGCAGAACCCTTTCGCAGTCCGCCCGCTATGAACCCGCCCAGCCAAACTCCCCCGCTCCACCCACGACAAAAGATCCGGCGCTTCCTGGAATTCCCGCGCGCGGCATCTCTTCACCGGTCGATGACAAAGCCAGCCAACCAGGCTCGCCGTTCCCCGGGACGAAAGCTTCCGCAACCCCGAAATCTCCTCCGTCCGAGTCAAGCGCACCGGCTGCCCCCACGGCAAAAACACCCGCCAGCCTGCAAGTTCCTCCGCAGACCAGTTCTCCGTCCATCCCCGAGGAACCCGCCCGGGCGCGCTCAGCGGCCCACCTGTCATCCAAACGTCCGCCTGCGCAACTGGCTGCTCCGGCCTCGAGAGTGGCGGCCAGCCGGCTCTCGCAGGTCGTTCCTACGCCCGAACCGACCTCCGCGCCGAGTGCCCAAGTTACCGTCCCGGCACCTTTAGACGCTTCTTCTTCGGTCAACCGCGCGCAAGTGAAGACCATCGAACCAGCGGTGCCGTCCACGGAGCCTCAAGACACCGGCGCCAATCCGCCAGCGCCGCCAGCCGCCGCTCCCATGGCGGGCACGACCATGGTTCGTCCGCCTTTGCCCGAATTGCTCCCGGCGGCCTCCGCGTCAGCCGCGATCCCAACTGCGGAGCCCCGGGCCTTCAACCAAAAACCGCTCAGAAGCACGCCGGCGGAACCCCGAACGGCCGCACCGAATCAACCCGGCGCCGCGGCGCCACCGGCCGCAATCCCTATCTCCCCCGGCACAGACAATTCTGCTCCGTTGGTTGGAACGATTCCAGAAGCGGCCACGTCTCCAACCCCCAAACCAGCGGCCCCAATCACCGCATTGCCGCCTCGCCCGGCGCCACCACTTCAATCGGCAGCGGCGCCAGTGACGGCAACGCTGGCGATGGATGCCCCATCCGTTCGGCAGGAACCGCCGGCGGCACTCGCCTTTGCCGTAACTTTGAAATCTCTGCCCGATGTGTCCGGACAGATGCCGTCCGCCGCACTGCCCGATTCCCTGCCAGCCAAACCCCGGCAAGTAGCGGAGCCCGCACAACCAGATACCGCCGATTCCGCGCCGACCGCGCAACCCAACCCGCATTCCGCGACAACCGGCGCCCCTAAGCCGCGCGGAGCCGACCCCGAGCCCTCGCCGGCTGTGCGCGCCAGCAGCTCGCCGGCAGAGGAGGCCTTCGCTGCAAGCCATGTGCCGGCCGCTCCCGTGGCAGCTGCGCAAGAGGTCGGGTCCACTCCCGCTGCCCCGCCGGCCGCTCATGTCCCCGCCGATCCGGAAGCGCCAGCCGATCCGCGAGAGCCTGCCGCGCTTCCACACCCCGGCACAAGCCTGGCAGCCCCGCCACCGGCCGCGCACGATATCAAGCTGCAGCTGGCTGGAGAGGGCGGACCGAGAGTCGAGGTGCGCCTCACCGAGCGGGGCGGAGATGTCTTCGTGGCCGTCCGCACGCCCGACAGCCGCCTTTCCGGAGAACTCCGGCAGGATCTGCCGTCTCTGGCCACGCGGCTCGAGCAGGTGGGATATCGCGCCACTACATGGCAGCCTGCCGCGAGCGGCGAGCGCGAGCGCCTGACCGATCCCCAGGCCTCGGCTTCCGGGCAGGATTTCCAAGGCCAGTACCGTCAGCAGGGGCGCGAGCAGCAACGCGATCCCGAGGAACAGAAACAGAAGGCGCCGGCGAACGCGCCGGGACCCGCCCAACAAAACGAATCAGGAAGAGACTTCGCATGGCTATTGTCATCGATTCGATAAGCCGCGCCGCCGTGCCGGTATCGGGAGGAAAGCAGAGATGAGCCCTATTATGCACGCCGCTTCGGCTTCGGGGGGCGCCACAGACGACAATTCGTCCGCCAGCGCCGCCACCACCGCCGCGCCGGTTACCGAGAACATGTTCCTGCAGTTGCTGGTCGCGCAGTTACAGAACCAGGATCCGACCGATCCCGCCGACAGCACCCAGTTCGTCACGCAACTGGCGCAATTCCAGACCATGGAGCAGTCCCTAAATCAGGGGCAGGACATTTCGGCCATCCGCCAGGATATGGATCAGATTGTCGCGTCTCTCACCAATCAGGCGAGCACCTCAGGCGCCACAGGCAATTAACGGAGAACTTATGTTTACATCCTTTTCGACCGCACTTTCGGCATTAAATGCAACCTCCACCGCCATCGACGTGGTAGGGAACAATTTGGCCAACATGAACTCCACCGGCTTCAAAGCCGCCGATATGAGCTTCAGCGATCTGGTCACCCAATCTCTCGGAGCAGGGTTGGGTAGCACCCAGGTGGGATTTGGCACGGCGACCCCTTTGACCATCACCAATTTCTCGCAGGGGGCGATTCAGACCACCCCCGACGGGCTGCTGAACGGCGCCATCTCGGGTGAAGGCTTTTTCCTCGTTCAGGATCCCACCAGCGGCAACATCCAATACACGCGCGCCGGCGATTTTCAAACCGACGCCAACGGCAATCTGGTGACCGCCAACGGCGACTTCGTCCAGGGTTGGAACGCCGACGCCGGCGGCGTGATCGACACCAACGCCCCGGCGGCCGACCTGGTCGTCCCGGTTGGTACGCTGCAACCTCCAGTCGCCACCACCACCATGACCGCCGGCCTCAATCTCAATTCTTCGGCAACCGCGGGTACAAACTTCTCCGATACCATTACTATTTACGACAGCCTCGGCACGTCGCATCAGTTGACGCTGACTTTCACCGAGGTGAGTCCCAATAACTGGAGCTACACGGCTACCCTGCCGGGCGCCGACCTCACCGACCCCACCACCGCGCAAATCGGAAGCGGCAATCTGGTCTTTCAGACCGACGGCACCCTCGACTTTACCCAGACCACCAATCCCGTGCAGTTCACCCTGCCGCAATTTGCCGACGGCGCCACACCGGGCGGCACCATCACCTGGAATCTGCAAAACACCAACGGCTCCGGCGCCATTACCCAATTCGACCAGGCTTCCGCCTCCTCGTCCTCCACCCAGAACGGGCAGGCGGCATCGCAACTGGTCAACGTTGGCTTGGGCGATGGGGGCGTCATCCTGGCGCAGTATTCCGATGGGCAGCAGGTTACCGTCGGCCAGGTCGCGCTGGCAGCCATCGCCAATCCGGACAGCCTGGTCGCCGTCGGAAACAATAACTACATGCTGAGTTCGCGCAGCGCGGCGCCGAACATCGGCGTGCCGGGAACCGGCGGCCGCGGCTCCATCCAGGGCGCCTCGCTCGAGGCCTCGAACGTGGATATCGCCACGCAATTCACCAACCTCATCGTCTACCAGCGCGGTTATGAGGCCAACGGCAAAGTGGTTTCCACAGCCAACCAGCTGAGCCAGGACACCATCAATCTGATCGCCACGTAGACCGGAGGCTCGATTGCGACGCTGACACTTCAACAGGCATGCCCGTTCAGCCGTTGCGCCTTAAATGAAAGCTGAATCGGACCTAATGCCATCGGGAAATTATGCCGATGACTCCTCAGGAAGAGATAGAACCGCTGGGCGACGTCCCGGTGGAAATCAATGTAGAACTCGACCGGCGGATCATGGCCGCGCGCGAGATCCTGCGCCTCGAGGACGGTACCATCATCGAAACCGCCCGTTCGGCCGGAGAGAACATCGACATCTACATCGGTGGCGTGCTTTGCGGCTCCGGTGAAATCGTGGTGATCGAGAACACGCTGGGCGTGCGCATCACCGACTTCCGTGACGACTGAGGGCGAATTCCATGGTGGAACTTGGGCAGATAGTGCGAGTGGCGGGAGTATTACTACTGCTGGGCCTGACCTTGTGGTTCTTGCGGAGGCGCGGCACAGCCGGCCGGTTTGCGGCCAGAACCGGGTCCACGCGGCGGCTGGAGCATCTGGAACGTCTGTCCCTGGGGCCGCATCACACTCTGCATCTCGTCCGCTGCGGCGACAGTTCCCTGCTGGTGGCCTCTTCGCCGGGGGGCTGCTCGGTGCTCGAGAGCATCCCGCCGGAAACCTGCGCCGGCCGGCTGGAGGCGAAGCGATGAGGATTCTTCGGGCCGCCGCCATTGGCGGAGCGGCGCTGCCGGCAATTGCCGCCAACCACGAGCCATTGTCGCTTCTAGGCATATCGGCCGGAAAAGGCGTCGAGGGATTGAGCATGCCAATGCAAGTGCTCATCGTCCTGACGCTGCTCACCTTGCTCCCAGGCGCGATCATGGCCATGACGCCGTTTCTGCGCATCACGGTCGTACTGCATTTTCTGCGGCAGGCACTCGGGACCCAGACCGTACCTTCCAATCAGGTGCTGGTGGGCCTGGCGCTTTTCCTCACGATCGTGATTATGCAGCCGGTCGCGGCCGATATCTATCACCAGGGGTGGGAGCCCTTCCAGGCCGGCCAGATCAGCGCCCAACAGGCCATGGATCAGGCAGCGGTTCCTTTGCGCGCCTTCCTGGTCCGTTTCGCCCGCGACAAGGATATCCGTCTTTTCCTCGAGATCGCCCACAAACCCGCGCCGCGGGTGCCCGCCGACCTCGACTTGCAGGTTCTGATTCCCGCTTACATCCTTTCCGAACTGAAAACCGGATTTCAGATCGGAGCGGTATTGTTTCTGCCATTCCTGGTAATCGATCTGGTGGTGGCCTCGGTCACCCTCTCGGTGGGCATGATGCAATTGCCGCCGGTGATGGTCTCCGCGCCTTTCAAGATCCTGCTGTTCGTTCTGGTGGACGGCTGGAATCTGGTGATCGGTTCGTTGATGAAGAGTTTTTACCAATGACACCGGATTCCGTAGTGCAGATCATTCGCGACACCCTGATGACGGCCTTCTGGCTGGCGGCGCCGCTGCTTGCCATTGGCTTCGCTGCGGGTATTGCGGTCAGCTTGGTGCAAATCGCCACCTCCATGCAGGACACGGCCTTCAATACCGTTCCGCGCCTGATTGCGTTCTTTGGCGCCATTCTGCTGCTCCTGCCCTGGATGCTCCAAAGGACCATCGCCTACGCCGCTTCGGTCTTCGGCGACCTGGGACGCTATGCCCGTTAGCGTGGTGATCCCGGCAGGCACGCTCTATGCCTTTCTCCTGGTGCTGGCGCGCGTCTCCGGCGCTTTGGTCTTCGTGCCGCTGCCGGGTATCAATGCCGGACCGCAGCCGGCCCGCGTTGCCCTGGCTTTGGGCATGACGCTGTCGCTCTACAGCCGCTGGCCCCTGGTGAATGTGGAAGCCGTAAGCGGCATGCGCATGGCTGGCTGGGTGGCGGCGGAAGCTTCGGTGGGCGTCGCCATCGGGGTTTCGGTTGGAATCGTTCTGGAGACGTTTACGCTGGCCGCGCAGATTCTCGGCCTGCCCGCGGGGTATGCCTATGCCCAAACCATCGATCCCACCACCGAAGCCGATTCCGGCATCCTGCTGGTAATCGCCCAACTCTTCGCGGGCCTCTTGTTTTTCGCACTCGGGCTTGACAGCGAAGTGATCCGCCTGTTCGCGCAAAGTCTGGAGAAAGTCCCGCCCGGCGCCTTGGTGTTGAAACCCGCGTCCGTCCCGCCCCTGATCCATCTCGGTGCCGGATTGTTCGCGGTGGGAGTGCGCCTGGCGCTGCCGGTGGTGGCCCTGCTGGCCATGGTCGATTTCGCCCTGGCCTTGATGGGCCGGCTCAATCAACAGTTGCACCTGCTGTCGCTGGCATTTCCCGCCAAGATGCTCACCGCCCTCCTGGTGTTGAGCTGGATCGTTATCCTCTTCCCGCGAGTTCTGTGGGAGTTCAGCGGGCAGGCGTGGATGGCCGCCCGCCAGATGCTCGGAATATGACGGCGCATGGCGGACCAAAGCAAGACCGAACAACCCACCCAGCGGCGCCTCGACAAGGCCCGCGAGGAAGGACAATTTCCATCCGCCCGGGAATTCGTCGGAGCGTTGCAGTTCATGGTGTTCCTGGCGCTCCTGGCGGCCGGCGGCACCGCCTGGCTGGCGCAGTTTGCTGCCAGCGTGCGCTCCCTGCTCGCCATGGCATTCACCCGCGAACTTCGTCCCGAGAATATCTCCCGCATCGCCTGGCAGCTCGCATGGAAGCACTTTCTGCCGCTGGCTCTGGGCGGTCTGGCAGTTGCGGCGGCGACCCTCGCGTTCCGTCTCGCCACCACCCGCTTCGGATTGAGTTGGAACAAGCTGGCGCCCGATATTTCGCGCCTCAGCCCGCTCGCCAGAATGAAGGAACTGCCCCGCCAGAACCTGCCCATGGTGCTGCAGTCGGTAATTCTTTTGCCTGTGTTTTTGTGGGCGGTTTATGCCCTCGCGCGCGACAAACTGGACGCCTTTCTGGCGTTGCCCCTGGAAAGTGTCACCGTCGGCTGGAACCTGCTTGGCGGGTCGTTGATGGAGCTGTTCTGGAAAGCTTCCGGCGTGTTTCTGGTGTTCGGTTGCGTCGACCTGTTCCGCCAGATGCGCCGCTACCGGCAGGATCTGCGCATGAGCAAGCAGGATATCAAAGAGGAAGCCAAAGACATCGACGGCAACCCTCAGATCAAAGCCAAAATCCGCCGCCTGCAGCGCGAGCGCTTGCGCCGCAACATGATGAAGGATGTGCCCAAAGCCACGGCGGTCGTGGTCAATCCCACGCACTATGCCGTCGCCATCCGCTACCAGGCGGAGAGCATGGCCGCGCCGCTGGTAATCGCCAAGGGCAAGAATTATCTGGCACAGCGCATCCGCCGGCGGGCCATCGAAAACCAAGTACCGATCGTCGAGAATCCGCCGCTCGCCCGCGCCCTGTACCAGTCCGTGGAAGTGGGGCAGGAAATCCCGCCGCACCTCTACCGCGCGGTAGCCGAGATCCTCGCTTACATCTACAAGCTCATGCACGGGAGGTTACCCGGCTAATCCGATGATGCCAGCCAAAACCATCGCGCCCGCCGGCGGGCTGCCGGCGTGGATGCGGACTCTCCCCCTCGAGGAACTCAGCCAGCTGGCTGTGCCCATGGCGGTTCTGGGCATCGTCATCGCGCTCATCACGCCGCTGCCCAGCTTCGTCCTCGACCTGTTGATCGTCACCGATATCCTGATGTCGGTGACCGTCCTGATGGTGGCGCTCTACCTGGTCCGCCCGGTGGAGTTCACATCGTTTCCCACCACCCTGCTGTTGCTCACGCTTTTTCGCCTCTCGCTCAACATTTCGTCGTCGCGCCTGATTCTGCTCAACGGCAACACCGGCACCTCCGCCGCCGGCGAAGTGATCGGCGCATTCGGCAGCTTCGTGGTGGGTGGCAACTACATCATTGGAGCGGTGATCTTCCTGGTGCTGATCGCGATTCAGTACGTGGTCATCAATCATGGCGCGGTGCGCATTTCGGAAGTCACCGCCCGCTTCACCCTCGATGCCCTGCCCGGCAAACAGATGTCGATCGACTCCGACCTCAATGCCGGTCTGATCGACGAAGCCGAGGCCAAGCGCCGCCGCAAACAGCTGGCCACCGAGGCCGAATTCTACGGCGCCATGGACGGCGCATCGCGATTCACGCAACGCGACGCCGTGGCCAGCATTCTCATCACCGGTATCAATATCGTGGCCGGGTTCCTGATCGGCGTCCTGCAGCACGGCATGGAATTCCGCAAGGCGCTCGAGACCTATACGGTGCTCACCATCGGGGACGGCCTGGTCACCGTCATCCCGGCGCTGATGATCTCCATTTCCGGCGGCCTGATCGTCACCCGCGCCAGTTCCGACGCGCGCCTGGGCGCGGAATTTCACCAACAGATCTTCGGCAACTCGCGTCCCCTGCTGCTGGCGGCGGGAGTTTTGTGCGCCATCGCGCTGCTTCCGGGAATGCCCAAAGTGCCGTTCGTGGTGATGGCCGCCGGTGCCGGCGCTATCGGCTCGAAGATGCGCCAGCGCGAGACGAAGTCCATCGCGGCTCCGCCGGAGAGAAAGCCGGCGGCCAAGGAAAACATTGAGGCCCTGATGCGCGTCGAGCCGCTGGCCATCGAAGTCGGGCTCGGTCTCGTCGGCCTGGTCGAAGGCGCGCAGGATTCCGCGCTGCTCCGCCGCATCGCCGCCATTCGCAAGCAACTGGCCACGGAGTTGGGGTACATGCTCCCGCCGGTGCGCGTTACCGACAATCTCCAGTTGCGCAGCCGCGAGTACCTGATTTCCATCAAAGGCGTGGAAATCGCGCGCTACGAACTGCCGCAGGGCTGCGAACTGGCGATTTCGGCTGGCCAGGCGCAGACGAAACTGGAAGGCCAGCCGACGCGTGAACCGGCCTTCGGCATCAGCGCGGTGTGGATCCCGGCCGAGCGCGCCGAACGGGCCCGTAACGCAGGTTACACCGTGGTCGATCCGGTGAGCGTCCTCGGCACGCACCTCGCCGAGCTGATCCGCCGCCACGCGCACGAACTGCTCTCGCGGCAGGACACCAAGCGGCTGCTCGACCGCGTGGCCGTGGAGCACCCCAAGGTCGTGGAAGATCTCGTTCCCAAGTTGCTTCCCCTGGCCGCGGTCCAGCGTGTGCTGCAGAATCTTCTGCGCGAGCGCGTATCCATCCGCGATGCGGTCTCGATCCTCGAAGCCTTAGGCGAAGCCGCGGCATCCACGCGCAATCCCGTGCTGCTCACCGAGTATGTGCGCCAGGCAGTGCGCCGTTCCGTGGTCAAACCCTACGTGAATCGCCAGGGGGAACTCCCGGCCTGGTTCGTCGACCCCTCCATCGAGCAGGCCGTGGAAGCCGCGGTAGAGCACGGCGAGCAGAACAGCCACATCGCCATCGCCCCGCAAACCGGACGCGATATTGTCCATCGCATTCTGACCCGCGTCTCCTCGCCGGAAGCCCCGGTGGTAGTGGTCACCACTACCGGAGCGCGTTATTTCCTGCGCCAGATGACGGAGCCGTCGGCGCCCAACCTGTTCTTTCTGGCGCACAACGAGATTCCGCCGGGAATGCGCGTGCAAACCTTAGGATCCATCGCATGATTCCCTCTCTACAGAAAACCAGCCGTTCCGCCGATCAAAACCAAGGAGCGCGTCCGCTATGAAACTGAAATCGTACTTCGCCGATACGGTGGAAAACGCCATGGCGCAGGCACGGCAGGAGTTGGGCCCGGACGCCATGCTTGTCAATAGCCGCAAGTCTCCCGTCGAGACCCGGCAAATGGGCGCATATGAGGTGGTCTTCGTCAGCGAGTTCACTCCCGGCGAGGCGGAATCTCCCTCGCCCTCGCTCCGGCCATCCCTGCCCGCCGGCGACCGTCTGGCGCAACAGATGGCGGAGCTGAAGCGCGAACTGGAAGGCATGCGCCGGACCATCACCCGCTCGGCTCTGGCGCCGGCCGCATGGCGCGATAGCAGCGCCGAGGCCTCCGATGCCTATGCCTCTCTTTCCGCCGCCGAGGTGTCGCCCGAACTGGCGCGGGAGATTATCCTGGGCGCGGAATCGCGCCTGTCCGAAATGGGGGCGAAATCCCGCTCCGCCTTTCGCAGCGCGCTCGCTGAACAACTGGAGGCGCGCATCAAAGTGCAGCCTGCACTCGGCCGGGGAGAAGCGCGGCCGCGCATCGTCGCGCTGGTGGGACCGCCCGGCTGCGGGAAAACCACCACCCTCGTCAAGCTCGCGGTGAACTACGGATTGGCGGCCCGCCGGCCGGTGCTGCTTCTCTCGATCGACAACTACCGGGTGGCGGCCGCCGAGCAGTTGCGTTCTTACTCCGCCATTCTGGGAGTGGGTTTCCAGTTGGTGGAAACCGTGGCCGCGCTGGCCCAAGCCCTGTCGGAGAATCGCGGCAAGGAACTGGTTCTTCTGGATACCCCGGGTTTAGGTCCGGCCGAAGTGCCGGGTTATTCCACCCTGGCGCAGTTTCTCTCCACGCGGGAAGACATCGATACGCATTTAACTGTGTCCTGTTCCATGAAACCAGCCGATCTATCCCGTGTGATGGACCGCTTCGAGGTATTCCGCCCGCAGCGGATCCTCTTCACCAAATTGGATGAGACCGGGTCTTACGGCCCGATCGTCAACGAGTGCGTCCGAACCGGCAAGGCGTTGTCTTTTTTCACGAACGGGCAGCGAATTCCGGAAGATCTGGAGGCTGCCGTCAAAAGCCGCGTGGCCGATCTGATTCTCGGCGGCGCTGCGGCGCATGCCCTGTCGGCAGCCTAGGAATAAACGGGTAATGACGTGCGGGATTGGTTGCGTGCGTATGCGGTGGGTGACATGACGAGTGACGATGAACGGGAGCAGCTCATTTTGCAGCATCTGCCGCAGGTGCGGTTAATCGCCCGGCGGATCCAGGAGCGTCTGCCGGAAAACATCAGTCTGGAAGATCTGATATCGACGGGCGTGATCGGGCTTATTGCCGCCATCGATAATTTCGACCCCTCCCACAACGTGAAGTTGAAGACCTATGCCGAATACAAAATCCGCGGCGCCATTCTCGACAGTCTGCGGGGGCTCGATTGGGCGCCGCGGCAGAAGCGCCGCCAGGCAAAGCGCATCGAAGCGGCCATCGCCGCCACCGAGCAACGCCTCCAGCGCGCTCCCAACGAGGAGGAAATCGCCGAACAACTCGAGATTTCGCTCGAAGAATATCACGAATGGCTGGTGGAGATTCGCGGATTGAATATCGCCAGCCTGGAATACACCTCCGGCGATCAGGGAAAAGATCTGCTCCACTATCTGCCGGACACCGACGACAATCTCCCTTCCACCGTGCTCGAGAGATCCGAACTGGAGCGTCTCCTGGCCGAGGGAATCGATGGCATACCCGCCATGGAACGAACCGTCCTCGGCCTTTATTACACCGAGGAACTGACCCTCCGCGAAATCGCGCAAGTCGTCAATCTGCATGAATCACGCATTTCGCAGCTGAAATCGCAGGCGATTCTGCGCTTGCGCGCTCACCTGGCCGGTCAGTGGCCGGCAACTCGTGGCATGGTGACCGCATGAGCTGTTCGTGGAAAGACGCCGAGAACGCCCGGTCGCTTGTGGATCGCTGGGTCGAAAGTCTGGCTCAGGTGCTGGAGTCCATGACCGATCAGCGTCCCGGCGTGCGCTGGGAACCGGTCGCCGGTTCGGTCTCGGATCTCGGCGGCGGGCAGGAATTCCTCTGGTGGGAACAGCCCTTTCAGATTGACCCGCAGGCCGCCATCTGGATCGGCGCGCCGCAAAGCTCCTGGGAATATGCCGGCGCACTCACTTTGAAGGCGGCTGGACTGGAGACCGTCGAGACGCAGGAGGCAAAGAATACCTGGTTCGAGATTCTTGGGCAGTCGCTCGCCGTGGTGGCGCGGTCGATTGGCAGCCTCCTCCACCGGGAAGTCACCACCGAGAACGGCGGCGAACGGCCCGTCGATCCATCCTTGAATGAGTGGGCGGCCGTCACTTTGGCTTTCCCCACTCCCGATACGACCCAGGCAGGTTCGCGTCTGCTGGTGGCATTGAACCCCAGGCTGGTGGCGCTGATCTCCGCGCCGCCAGCCGAGCCGGAAGCCGCCGCGCCGCCTCCCGGGGGCGACTCCGTCCCCGACACCTCCGCCCCCCTCCAGTCGCACACCATGGATCTTTTGCTGGACGTCGATCTGCCCGTCAGCATCTCTTTCGGCAAGGCCCGGCTGCCGATGAAAGAGGTCCTCAAACTGACCACCGGGTCGATTGTCGAATTAAATCGTTCGCTGGACGATCCCGTAGAGGTGCTCGTGAACCAGTGCCTGATCGCGCGCGGCGAGGTGGTGGTAGTGGAAGGCAACTATGGCATCCGCATTCAACACATCGTCAGCCGGCAGGATCGCCTGAGGAGCCTGCGATGAGCCCGGTCGTTCCGCTCCTGGGCTTTTCCGCGATCCTGGCCCTTGCCGCGATCGCGGTGAGTTTCTTCGCCATCTGGCGAACCAATGCGCTCACGAATATGGTGGAGCAGCGCACGCGCTCTCGAACCAACCAACTCCAGACCACCATCGCCACGCTCCAAAGCGCGATGGATGGCCACGCCGGACGCCTCTCGGATCTGGAGCATCAACCCCCCTCCGGGGTGGCGCCGCCTGTACCGCGGGCGGGCCTCAACCTCTGCAAGCGCTCCCAGGCGCTGCGCATGCACCGCAAGGGCGATCCTCCGGAGCGCATTGCCGCGGCTTTGGAAATTCCCCAACAGGAAGTCGATCTCCTGATCAAAGTCCACCGCATCGTCCTCGGCCACCTTTGACAGCGTCACTGCCGTCTCCCCCCGTACGTCGATCGCCGAAACGCGCTATGCTTGACGGCCAAAGCCCGGCCGACTAGCCGATAATGGGTGATAGCGTATGACGATCGAGATCGAGGGGGTTACCCTGCACCTGGCCCATCCTGATGAACTGGCGGTCCAATGGGTTGGGCAGGACGAGTTGATGCGCCAGTTGCTCGCCGCCTGGATGGTGGTGCACGACCAGGACCTGCCCATGAATCCCCGCCTTCTCGGCAAACCCGGCGTCGGCAAAACCACGCTCGCCTATGCCGCCGCGCGGCGCATGGGACGCGAAGTTTACATTCTCCAGGCCACCATGGACACTCGTCCCGAGGATCTGCTGATCACACCCGTGATCGCCGGCGAAGGCAGCTTGCGCTACGTCGCGTCGCCCCTCGTGACGGCCATGATCCGCGGCGGCATCGCCATCGTCGACGAGGGCAATCGGATGAGCGAGAAGAGTTGGGCCAGCCTCGCTCCCCTCCTCGACAACCGCCGGTACGTGGAGTCGATCGTGGCCGGTGTCAAGATCAAAGCCCATCCCAATTTCCGTCTCGTCGCCACCATGAATGACGACGCCTCCACCTTCGAACTGCCCGAGTACATCCATTCGCGCCTGCAGCCGCAGATCTTCATCGATTTTCCGGAGCGCGACGAGGAATATCAGATCCTGCGCGAAAACCTTCCGTTTGCCGAAGAGCGTATCCTGCAATATGTCACCGATTTTCTGCAGTTGGCGCACAGCGCCGACGAGCGCTACACCGTGCGCGATGGCATCAACGTAGCCCGCTTCGCCATTAAGCTGAAAAGCCTGGCGACGCAGCGCACCCACGAAACCGAAGCGCTCGAAATCGCCGTTACCGAAGTTCTCGGAGAGGAAGCGCTGCGCTATGTGCGAAGCCTCAGACCTTCCGCTTCCTGACCCCGGCAGCCTGCAGCGCGGCCGCTTTAGGTACTTCCCGGTGGCCCCCGGCCGTCTCGAGTTCGCCCAGGAAGTCCGCCGCGCCATCCTCCGCGACCGGCCGCAATGCGTGGCGCTCGAACTGCCCGCCAGCCTGCAAACAGCCTGGCTGCAGGCCATCGAGCGGCTGCCCGAAATGTCTCTGATCTTCTACCCCGACGAAACTGCCGGCGGAGACCAGGCCGTCTACGTTCCCGTCGAGCCCGCCGACCCGTTCACCGAGGCGATTCGCAGCGCGCTTGAAATCGGCGCCGAAATCGTCTTCGCCGACCCCGAAGCCGGCACGCGCCCCCACCTGAAAGACGCCTATCCCGATCCTTACGCCATCCGCTACGTCGGGCTCGAACGCTATATCGAGGCCTATCGCGTCTACCCCCAGCCGCGCTCCGCCGAAATCGTCCGGCACGCTTCCGGCATCGCCTGGAAGCTGCAGGGAACCGACCCCTCCGCGAGTGTGTTCGTCGTCGTTTCGCTCAACCTCCTCGATCCCCTCCTCGACGCCATGGAGGAGCCGCAGGCCCAGCCGATGGCCGCTATGCGCCGCGAAGGAGTCGAGCTCCTCAATCCGCATCCCGAATCGCTGGGCGAGATTTGCGCGGAATATCCGCAGCTCCAGTGGCGCTACGAGAACTACCGCAAGCTGATGACCGATCCCCCGCTCGTCGACCGCCGCCACGCCCAGCTCGCTCTTTTCCGCGCGGCCGAAAAGGAATACGAGGCCAATACCGGTGAGCGTATCGCCCACTGGCAGCGCCGCCTGCTCGCCCGCTACTCCCGTAATCTGGCCCTCACCACTTTGACGCCATGGGGCCCGTTGGCCGCCAGCGAACTCAGCGCCGGAATCTTCGACCTCACCGTCGCCGCGCGCGGCGTAGCCGACGATAACTACGCTTGGGAAGTCTGGGAGGCGGCCGGCCGCTACCCGCCGCAGCAGACGTCGTCCAACCTGCTGACGGTGCGCATTTCGGGTGACGAGGTCTGGATGGATACCCGCCGCATCCGCATTCGCCGCCGACTGCCCAGCACCAAGCGCCGTCTCCGCCCCTACGGCCTGAAAGCCCGCAAAAAAGAGAAAATCCCGGGCGAATGGGCCAGCCAGCTCGACGGCACCAGCATCTGTTCGTATCCGCCGGAAGATCTCGTGATCGAGGATTATGGCCGCTACCTCAAGCAAAAAGGCAAAAGCATCCTCTCCGAGGAACGCGTGCGCGTGGAGCCGTTCACCACATCCCTCTTCGACGGCGTCGATATGCGCGAGACCATCCGCAAATGGTACGAGGGCAGGATCTACGTCCGTCAGTTTCAGAAGATCCACGGGGAAGTCGGATCCATCGTGGTGATCTTCGACGAGGACCGGGACAATCGCTATCCCTACACTACTACCTGGCTGGGCGAAAACCAGAACGAGTCCGACATGGCCTTCTATTCCACGTTCCCGTTCGACAACATGGTGGGGCCCGGAATCGGACGCGCCGAGTACGGCGGTTTTCTCATGAGCCTTCCGCCGCGCCGCATGTACGACGTGTGGCATGACGTCGATTACGAGTTCGCGGAGTCGAAATCCGAGCAACTGCTGCTCGCCGCCCTCGATTACTCGATTCATCACTTCGTGGTCTACGTGGCCGCCAAGCCGCCGCGCAGCATCTTCAAAACCATCGCCTCCCGCGTGGACCGCACCATTATCTATATCCCCATCGGGCAGTTATCGCCGGTGTCGCTGAAGAAAATCCGCGTGGTCCATGTGCTCGATGGCTACGACAAGCGCGAGGCCGCCAAAGATTATTTGTGGTAGCAGAAGCCAGGAGCCAGCGGCAGCCTACGGCGCTGCCGCATGCCAAGGTGGGGCGGGCGTAAAGCGTTACCGGGCGATCCGCACCGCCGCTTTTAAAACTTAAAGGCGAAGGCGAGACAACTCGGCTGGCAGGTAGTCGAAAGCGCCCAAGCGACGGTGCAAGCCTGAGCAACTGCCGCAGCGAGCCTTCCGGCAGGTGGAAGCTTATGCCGCAAAGGGCCTTTCAGAGTTCCCACAGCGAGGAGTCACAGGTTAGAAGGACGGCGCACCTGGCTTCCAGCTTCCGGCTCAATTCGTCATCGGCTCCAAATGCCGCACCTTGGCCGAAAGTGTCGTGCGCTTGAGGCCGAGCATGTCGGCCGCGGCTTTCTTGTTCCCGCCGGTCTTTTCGAGCGCCTGCTCCAGGATACTGCGCTCGATCCGCGCCAGCGTCCGTTCATAATCCATCCCGTGGTCCGGCACGGAAATGACCGGACCGGAAATCGCGCCGATTGCCGGCGCGGGGGCCGCGGGGAACCGGAAGTCCCGAGCGTCGAGGAGTTCCCGGCTCCCGCTCAGCGCCACGGCCATTTCCACCAGGTTCTCCAGTTGGCGGACGTTTCCCGGCCACGAATACTCGGCCAGCTTTTCGATGGCCCGCGCGGTGATCCGCTTGAGGGGTATTTCCTCGAGACGGCAGATCTTTCTGACAAAATGCGGCGCCAGCCGCGGAATATCCTCCCGCCGTTCGCGCAGCGGCGGCATGCGGATCGGGACCACGTTCAAGCGATAATAAAGGTCTTCGCGAAACCGTCCTTGGGCCACCGATTGCTCCAAGTCGCGGTTGGTAGCTGCCACTACCCGCACGTTCAGGCGGAGGATTTCCGAACTCCCCAGCCGCGAGAACTCCCTTTCCTGCACCACCCGCAGCAGTTTGGCTTGCAGAGCGGGGTCGAGGTCTCCGATTTCATCCAGGAACAGAGTCCCTCCCTGGGCTTGCTCGAATCTCCCGACGCGATTCTGGACCGCGCCCGTGAATGCCCCTTTGACGTGGCCGAACAACTCGGCTTCCAACAAATTCTCGGGAAGTGCGCTGCAATTCACCGCCACCCAAGGGTAACGCTTCCGCTGTCCGGCAAGATGGAGCGAGCGGGCCGCCAGTTCTTTTCCGGTGCCAGTCTCACCCGTCACCAAAACCGTCGACCGCCTATCCGCGACCAGCCGGATAGTCTGCCGGACCTGGCGCATGTCGGCTCCGTCGCCCACAAGCAACTGCTCCCAATCCTCCGCATCGCCTTCGCCGGGGGCAGGGTCGCTATCCCAAAGCTCGTCGAGCAGGACGATGGCTTCCTCATCCGGGGGCAGAAACTGCCAGATACCCTGGCGGGCCAGGCAAACCGCCTCCGATGCCGAGGCGCCTGGGTCGTGGAGCAGAACCGGCAGATCCGCGGCGGCCTTTTGTATCATTTCCAACCAATCCAAGGTGCGCGGGTCCGATGCCGGCGCATCCAGCACCACCGCCAGATAAGGCTGCCGCGCCAGTTCTTGCGGAGCCCCCTCCGGAAAGCTGCCATTAATCTCGTAGCCTGAAGAAAGCAAAGGCCATTGACACGAGTTGAAGGTCCCCCGGCCAAGCCAGAGCAGACGCCTTTCCTTGCGAAACTTCACAACCCAACCATCGGCGGACGGCGGCCGTACTTTAGGGCGAAAGTTCACAAATGGCAATGTGATACCACTAAAGTCCGTGCACCTCCCTGCCGATATGAATAGTAGCCGGAAGGAAATGGCGCATGAGAATCTATGATCGGGATCTGACGGGAGCGGCATCCGCGGAGTCGGGGCGCTCCCAGGAAACACAAAAGGTAGATCGCGATAGCGCCGCGGGCTCCTCGCAGTCGGCCACGGCCTCCGGCGACCGCGTGGAGCTTTCCAGCGGGTTGGCCAGCGTGACCCGCGCGCTGGCCGCCTATGGCTCCAGTCGCGCCAGCAAAGTGCAGCAATTGGCTGCTGAATTCCAGGCGGGCGATTACCACCCCGATTCCAAAGCCGTCAGCCAGGGTATGGTGGCGCAAGCGCTCAGCGGAGCACACTAAATGGACGCCGCGTCGGGCGCGGAACGGCTGGCGACAGCCCGAGCGGAAGTGCAACGGGCCTGTGACCTGCTGATTGCCGCTACCCCCGAAACTCTGCAACACTGCCAGAACGCCCTCGGGCGAGCGCGCGACGCATTACAGGAACTCCTCTCGATCGCCGCCGTTCCGGCCCAGGCAGACCGCTCCACCGCGCGCGCACTACGCGCCGAAGTTCTCTATGCCCGCCGGCTTCTTCAAAAGCTGGCCGTTTTTTACCAGGGCTGGGAGCGCATTCTCGGGGTCATGAGCGGCGGCTATACTCCAAGCGGTGCGCCCGCCGCGGTTTCCCGCCAAGGCCGCATCTGCTGCCGCGGATAGGATCGACCTTATGGCGAGCATTACCTCCTCCTTATTGACCGCGAGCGGCGCGCTCGATGCCTTCACCGAAGCTCTCGCGGTCGTCCAGAACAATGTCGCCAATGCCTCCACTCCCGACTACGCCGTGCAAACCGAGAACTTCGTGCCTCTCGAATTCAATCCCAGCCAGGGGTTCCCGGGCGGCGTTCAAGCCGGCCAGGTGATCAGTTCCCGTGACCAATACGCCGAGCAAGCCGTCCAACAACAAACTACGCTCCTGGGGCAAGCACAACAGGATGTAAACAGCCTCACTTCCATCCAGTCTTTATTCGACATCTCCGGCAATTCCGGGATCTCCGCGGCCTTCAATAACCTGTTCAGCGCCTTCTCCGCGTGGGGACAGACACCGGATAGCAGTGTGGCGCAGCAAAACGTAATCCAGCAGGCTACCGCCGTGGCCAGCGCATTTAGTGAAACCGCGTCCGGTCTCGAAACCGCGGCGCAGAATACCCAGCTGCAACTCCAATCCACCGTCGATCAGGTCAACCAGCTTTCCACCCAACTGGCGGGGTTCAACCAGCAGATCATGAACGGCGACCGGAACGATGCCGGCTTGGACGCCCAGATCCACTCGACGCTCGATCAGTTGTCGAACGATGGCAGCATCAGCGCGACCGAACAGGCCGATGGCACCTGGGTCGTCCTGCTCAATGGCCAGACACCCTTGGTAATGCAGAATCAGGCATTCGCGCTCAGCGCTGGGACCGTCTCGCCGGGCGCAAGTTCCGCCAATCCCAATGGGCCCCCTCACCTGAGCCTGCTGGCATCGGACGGTACCGATATAACCTCCGACACTACTTCCGGCCAGCTTGGATCCCTGCTCAACACTGCCAATGTGGTCCTGCCCGGTTATCTCGGCGACGGAACGCAGGTTGGCAGCCTGAATACCTTGGCGGAGTCGTTCGCGAGCAACGTCAACACACTCCTGACGAACGGTTACCAGTCGAGCGGACCGCCGCCGGTAGCCGGCGTGCCGCTGTTCACGTGGGACACCACCAATCCGACCAATGTCGCTCAAACGTTACAGGTGAGCTCCACCATCACGCCGTCACAACTGGCGGCCATCAGTCCCGGTCCGCCCGAGGTCTCGAATGGTGTCTCGCTGGCGCTCTCCCAGCTTGCGGACCCTACAACCGCGGGCGACGAAATCAACGGTCTCAGCTACACCCAGTTTTATGCGAGCATGGCGTCCAACGTGGGCACCCTGCTCGACACCGCCAACGCCAACCTCCAGACCCAGCAGGCCGCGGTGACGCAGGCGCAAAACGTCCGGCAACAGATTTCGGGTGTCTCCCTGGACCAGGAAGCCACCATCCTGATCCAGTTCCAGCAGGCTTACGAGGCCAACTCCAAGCTCGTGAATGTCCTGGACCAGCTCACCGAAGACACCCTGAACATGCTGTCCACCACCAGTTGAGGATTTCCATGATCAGCAACATCGATCCCCAAGCCGCTCAATTCCTGAACGGTATCCAACAGATCGAGAACAATATCGCCAAAGCCGGCAACGAAGTGTCCTCCGGCCTCTCCGTCAATGCTCCATCCGATGCGCCGGACCAGATCGGCAATCTGCTGCAACTGCGGGCCAATCAGTCGCATAACTCGCAGGTCCAGGCCAACCTCTCGCTTGCCCAGACGAATGCACAGGCCGCCGATAATGCTTTGAGCTCTTCCATTCAGCTCATGGACACCGCCACGACGCTGGCCACTCAGGGGGCCACCGCCACCGCCACTGCGACCAGCCGCGCCGCCCTCGCCGAGCAGGTGCAGTCCATCTTGCAACAGATGGTGGCCAATAGCCAGACCAACGTTCAGGGTGTTTTCATTTTCAGCGGCGACCAGGATCAAACGCCCCAATACACATGGGACTCTACGCAGGCCAACCCTGTCGTCACCCAGCAAACCTCGGCCTCCACCCGGCAGATCGAAAATCCCGCGGGCGGCACTTTTCAAGCCTCGTTGACTGCCCAACAGATCTTCGACGACCAGGATCCCGTCTCCGGCGCCCCGGCCGCCGACAACGTGTTCAACGCACTCAACACCCTTCTGACAGCGCTCAACAACAACGACACCTCTGGCATCACCAATTCGATTTCGCTGCTTCAGGCTGCTTCCGTGCATCTGAACACTTCCCAGGCCTTTTACGGCAACCTGGAAGACGAGATCCAGGGCGCCAATACCTATGCCAGCAATTACAACATCCAGCTCGAGACCGAAATCAGCAACATCCAGGACGCCGATATCCCCAGCGCCGCCTCGGAACTTAGCTTGGCCAACACCCAGCTCCAGGCAGCCATGGAAATGGAGGGCCAGATGCCGCACTCCAGCCTTTTCAATTACCTGGGCTAAGGCAGCCGCTATTTCACGGTGAAGGTCGAGGTCACGTTGAACCGCTTGTAGTTGCTGTAGGTAATGGTTAGTTTTTCGCGCTGCGGTCCGTTGCGGAACTCGAGCGTATCGTCGGCAAGGGTGAGAGAAGCGAACCAGTGCTTGCCGTCCACCGGTTTGCGGATGGTGGTGAATCGCGGAAACAAATTCTCCTGCCCCCGGCTGTAAATCTGTGGCACGGCCCGTCCCTCCAGCCGCACAATGTTGTACTCCTTCTTATCCACCCAGAGCAGCCCATCGAAAAATCGCTGGCCCTCCAGAATCTGGCGCGGCTTGATCTGAAGCACCCAGCAGTCCACGTCGTCCACCGTTTCGTCGCCGCGAATTTTGGTGTCGTAATTCCAGAGCTGCTCTTCGCTCAAAGTCAGCGGCTGGATTTCGCGGATATCGCGAAAATCTTCCTCGGTCAAAGCGAGAAGCTTCAAGCTGTTGATGGGTTTGCCAATGATCTCCTCGCTGCGTTCATGGGCCGGGGAAAAAACGATGTCGCGCACTTCTTTATATTCCCCGCGCTCGCCGCCATGGTCGTCGAGTTCCTGCAGCGTGAACGTCTGCCGGTATGTGTACTCGTTCCGTTCCGCTACGGTTTCGGTTTCCCGGTGCGCTACCAGCTTCGCCAGATTCGGCGGCGGATCGTCCGCCGTTTGAGCGCAGATCGGGGCTGCCACCAGCACCGATGCTAGAATGAGGCCGATGGCCAAATCACTCGGCAGCTTCCTGGCGGCGCTGCTGATCGGTTGGGGTGTGTTAGGCCTGGCGGGCATCCTGTACGCTCGTTCGAAGGCCATCCCGGGCTGGGCGGCTTTGCCGGTTGTAGCGGCCTTTCTCTTAGAATACCCATTCTATCTGGTGCCGGCCTTTCCCCCGCTGCGCGAACGGCTCGCGGGCGCCCGCCTCCCGATCTTCGCCCTCGCCGCGGCTGTGCTTCCTTACCTTGCCTGTTGCGCCGGCGCCATTTCGTTCACCTGGACCGGTCTGATTCGCGTCTCCGCGTTGGCCCTGGCGCTGAGCTTGTGGTTTGTTGTCCTGCCTGCCTCGCGAATCGTCGATGCCGCCTACCTGGCTTTGTGGGCCGCCGTCCTCTTGGGGCGCTACTTCAATCCCATCTACACGCCGCTGCACCCGGAATTCCACGACCTGAAAAACGTCATCGTGATCCCCCATCTTTCCATGATTTCCATCGCGGTCATGGCTCTCATCCTGCAACGCCGCGTTCCCGAAACAGGCTACGGATTCATCCCTCGCCGCCGCGAATGGCGCATCGGCATGGTTCATTTTCTCTATTTCATCCCGATCGGGCTCCCGCTGGCGCTGGTGATGCGAGCCGCCCGCTTGGCCGCACCTAAACCCATCTGGTATATCGCCGCCACTTTCCTTGGAATGCTGTGGGTTGCCTCGCTTTCGGAAGAATTCTTCGTGCGTGGCGTTTTGCAACAGTGGATGGAGGATTGGACCGCGAGCCGTTCGGGCGCCCTATGGACCACGTCCATCATATTCGGTTTGCTGCATCTCTGGCTCGGAGGGTTTCCCAACTTCAAGCTGGCGCTGGTGGCCGCCATCCTGGGATGGTTCTGCGGGCACGCGCGAAACGAAGCCAATAGTATACGCGCCAGTATGGTGACGCACGCGCTCGTGGCTACCACGTGGCGAGCCTTCTTCGCATAGCGCTACAATCCGTTTCTATGGCAAAACTTGGCTTTCTGGGACTGGGACTCATGGGCTACCCCATGGCCCGCAATCTTCTCCGCGCCGGACATGAAGTGGCGCTCTGGTCCAACACTTCCGAAAAAGCACGCCGGCTAGCGGCGGAAGAGAAAGGCCTGGCCTGCAATACACCCCGCCAGGTGGCAGAGAATTCCGACACTATTTTCCTGTGTGTCGGCACCACCGAAATGGCAACCGAAGTTATCCTCGGTGCTAACGGAATCATCCACGGAACGCATCCCGGAACCGTGGTCGCCGATGCCAGCACCGTCAGCCCGAGCCAGAGCCGGAAAATCGGAGAGGCGCTCCAAGCCAAGGGCGTTGATTTTCTCGACGCTCCATGTACCGGCTCGACTCCCGGCGCCAGCGGCGGCACCCTGACGTTCATGATCGGAGGCGACCGCGGGGTATTCGATAAAACCAAGCCATTCTTCGAACCAATGGGTAAGCGCCTGTACTATTGCGGCGGACCGGGTATGGGACTACAAGCCAAGCTCACCCAGAACCTGATTCTTTCGAACATTCTGATGGCTTTCAACGAAGGTATGGTCCTGGCGCTCAAGGGCGGCGTGGATCCCAAACTGATGCTCGAAATCCTCGACAATAGCGCTGCGAAGTCGGGTTTAATCGCCTATAAAGCCCCCTTCGTCTTGCGGCGCGACTTTACGGCTAACTTCTCGACCAAGTGGATGCACAAAGATATCGGGTTAATGCTTGATTCCGGCCGGGAACTTGGCGTGCCTCTTCCTTTAACCTCTTTGACCCATCAGCTCTTCCAGGCAGCTATCTCGGCGGGCCACGGCGAGGAGGATATGTGTTCTACTATCAACGTTTTAGAGGATCTTGTAGGGGTCAAAGTAGAAGCCGAATAAAAAAATACAGATTTTTGTTGATTCCAAAAACAGAATCTACTATTATTGGAAGTAAGCCGGGGAGGCAACTCCCACCAAAGCGAGACTAACCTCTAATAAAAAAAGACCCCTGAAGCAATCCTCCCCGGCACCCTCAAAAAGGAGGGGATTAGAGGTCGAAAGCCGGACCCCAGCAGAGCAGCGTGATATGATGGCGGAATATCCCGGGTAACGGCGCCGTCCATGAAAACTCTCGCCCTTTTGGGTTCCACCGGCTCCATCGGAACCAATACTCTCGACGTCGTGCGGCGCAATCGACACCAGTATCAGGTGTATAGCTTAGTGGCTGGCGCCAACGCCGACCTCCTGGCCGCCCAAATTCTGGAATTCCGTCCCAAAGTTGCAGTCATCGGAACCGATAGCGCTCTCAACCGTCTATGTAATCGGCTCGAGGAATTGGGGCTGGCGCGGGCAGACTGGCCGGAACTTGCGGCTGGGGATGCGGCTCGCGTTGCCGCCGCCACTGCTGAAGAAATCGACATTGTGATTTCGGCGATTGTGGGGGTCGCCGGCCTGCAAGCCACATATGAGGCCATCCTTCGCGGTAAACGCATCGGATTGGCCAATAAGGAAGTGCTGGTTTCCGGCGGCAAACTGGTGATGGATGCCGTACGGAATTCGGGAGCCCTTTTGGTGCCGGTCGATAGCGAACATAACGGGGCCCACCAGTGCCTGCGGGCGGGCAATCGTAAAGAAGTGTCGCGGCTGATCCTCACCGCTTCCGGCGGTCCCTTCCGCAATACGCCGCGCGAGAAACTCGACGCCGTGACGCCTGAAGAGGCGCTCAATCATCCAACATGGAAGATGGGAAAACGCATCACCATCGATTGCGCCACATTGATGAATAAGGGCTTCGAGGTGATCGAGGCGTGCTGGCTGTTCGATTTCGCTCCTTCTCAGGTGGATGTCGTGGTTCACCCCCAGTCGAAAGTGCACGCCATGATCGAGTACACCGATGGCAGCGTACTTGCCCAGATATCAGCGACGGACATGCGCATGCCGATTCAGTACGCGCTCACCTACCCCGAACGTTCGGAAGCGCCTGTCCCCCGGATTGAATGGTCGGAGGCGCGGACGTGGGAGTTCCTGCCGCCGGATTTCCAGAAATTCCCCCTGCTGAAACTGGCATATCGCTGCCAGGAAGCGGGCAAATCGGCAACATGCACCCTCAATGCTGCCGATGAGATAGCCGTGGAAGCGTTTCTTGCGGGGCATATCAGCTACCCCGCGATTTACGAAATTGTGTCGGAGACACTGTCGAAGATGCCGGAGCGCGATCTCCGGACCGTCGGCGATATCCTGGAGATGGATCGGGAATCGCGCCAGTTCGCGCGCGAATTGATTACCGCCCGGGCAGCCGGCCCGGTGACGGTCTGAGATTGTATGCACACCATCGAATATTTCATCTGGTTCCTGATCCTGATCGGCGTGATGATCAACATCCACGAGGCGGGACATTATTTCGCCGCCCGCTGGTTCGATGTCCGCATCGATGCCTTCAGTTTCGGCTTCGGAACGCGCCTGTTCGGCTTCAAGCGGGGAGAAACCGATTTCCGGTTCTCAGCCATTCCGTTCGGCGGTTACGTGAAGATGGCGGGCGAACTCGTAGGCGACGAGAGCGCCAACGATCCACGCAGTTTCCTTTCCAAGCCTCGATGGCAGCGCCTGATCATCGCTTTTGCCGGTCCGTTCATGAACCTGGTGCTGGCCGTATGTATTCTGACCGGCATGTACATGGTCCGATTCGACCAGTTGTCGAATGCCGAAATCGGCCACGTGATGGCCGATTCGCCGGCGGCCAAAGCGGGCATTCAGGATGGCGACCGGATCGTGCGGCTGGATGGCCTTCCTAATCCCACCTGGGACGATGTCGAGCCGAAAGTGGACATCAGCGCCGGCCGTCCCCTCCATCTCACCATTGATCGCAACGGGCACCGCTTCGATACCACACTCACACCCGTATTTAACGAAGCGCGAGGTGGCGGCTACGCCGGCTGGGACGAACGCGGCGAAGTTGTCTTTAGCCGAATCGAGCCCAACTTCCCGGCCGCCAAGGCCGGCATCAAGGACGGCGATACGCTGGTTTCGGTAAACGGCCAGCCGGTTCATTCGAATGTCAAATTCCATCAGATCACGGAGGGCAGCGGCGGCAAGGTCATCCACCTGGAACTCAAGCGCGACGGCAAAAACTTCCAGGTGGACGTGCAACCTACCCTCGCCAAACTGGACGGTCCCGAACGTTGGATGATCGGCGTCCAGGCCGGCACGCAGGTTCCGTACAAAACTCTCAAGCTCTCGCTGCCGGACGCCCTGAGTGAATCTCTGCGGGAGAATGGCAAGAACGCCCTGCTGATGGAAAAGGTGCTGGAAGGCATGGTGGAACGCCGCATGTCTACTAAAAATCTGTCGGGTCCCATTGCCCTGATCAAGGAATCGGGAATGGCGGCGGAAATGGGACCGGCAGTTTATTTGGGGCTGATGGCGATGGTCAGTCTGCAACTGGCCATTTTTAACCTCTTGCCGATCCCCGTATTGGACGGCGGGACGATTCTCATGCTGCTGGTGGAAATGACGATGCGCCGCGATCTCAGCCTGAACGTCAAGGAACTGGTGTTCAAGGTCGGGTTTGTCTGCATCATCATGCTGGTGGCTTTTGTGATCTATAACGATCTCTCGAGGCTGTTACCTTCGGGAGGGTGAGGGCTTGTTTATGGCTCGGGTAGTGATGATGTACCGGACTCCCAAAGATACCGCGGCTTTCGACGCGCACTATTTCGATACTCATGTGCCGCTGGCAAAACTGCTACCCGGGCTCCGGAAGTACGAGATCGTACAGGGCGGTTTCGATAATCCCGATCTCCACCTGATGGCGACGTTTCACTTCGATGACGCCGATGCGGCGGAGTCAGCCTTGGCCAGCCCCCAGGGAAGAGCGGCCGAGGCCGACCGCCGGTTGATGGCGCGGGACGACGAGGTAGTCATGTTCCTGGTGGACGGTTGCGAATTCGGGTCGAGCGATCTGGTTCCCATGTGAATCCTGCGCGGCGCCCAAATCATCTGCTAAGCTGATTCCCGCATGCACTGTTACTGCGTCCGCCAGACAGAACTGCCGCATACCACTGCCCTCGCCGCGGACACCTTCTATCATCCCGATAAAACCGCAGCCTTTTATCGCCATCCCATACGCGACCTGGCGTCTTTTCGGGCCGCGGCGGCGGAAATCCGCTTTTGCGACGAGCAGCGCGCGGCGCTGGTTGCGGCTTTGCGCCAGCAGAATGGCGATAGCCCGGCGCTGGCGCGCCTGGCCAGGCCGGGCACTGTGGCTGTGGCGACCGGGCAGCAGGTCGGCCTGTTTTCGGGACCTTCTTATACCATTTTCAAAGCCCTCCACGCCGCGCGACTGGCCGAATGGCTGAACGCCAACGGCATCCCCGCCGTGCCGGTGTTCTGGCTAGCCACCGAAGACCACGATTTTGCAGAAGTAAACCACGCCTGGGTGTTCGACGCCCAACATCGTCCGGTAAAACTCGAAATGCGCCGGTCGGCGAGCGCGCAACCGGCCGGAACGGTGACTCTGATGGCGCCGCCGGTGAACGAACTGCGCACCGCCCTGCGAGGCATGCCGTTCGGCGACGAAGTGGCCGATCTTGTCGAGGAAGCTTACCGCGGCGGCAATACCATGGGCGCGGCATTCGGCGAGCTGCTGCGAAAACTGCTGGGGCGGCTGGATATCCCGCAACTCGACCCGATGCTTCCCGAGTTTCGCGCCCTCGCCGCCCCCGCCCTGCGCGCCGCCGTGGAGAGTCACGGCGATCTCACGCGCCGCATGCTCGAGCGGAATCGCGATTTGATTGCCGCCGGCTATCACGCCCAGGTGCACGTGGAAGAGCAAACGTCGTTCGTTTTTCTTCTGGAGAACGGCAAGCGGCTCGCGCTGCGCCGCACAGGCAGCGAGTTCGGGCAGAATGGCCGCCAATTTTCCACGGCGGAGCTGGCTGATCGCGCGCAAGCGCTCTCCCCCAATGCCCTGCTGCGGCCGGTGGTGCAGGATTCCATCCTGCCGACCGCCGCCGTCATCATGGGGCCCGCGGAAGCGGCTTACCTCGCCCAATCGGAGGTGCTCTACACCTCGATTCTGGGGCGCATGCCGGTGGTGGTGCCGCGCACCGGCTTCACCATTCTCGATCAGCACAGCGACAAGCTGATGATGCGTTATGGGCTCGCCCTCCCCGATTTTTTCGTGGGAGAAGACGCCCTGCGCGAACGGATCGCCACCCGTCTGGTGCCGCCCGAACTGCATGCGTCGATGAAGGAAGCGTCGAAGGCGGTGGACCACGCGGTCGAGCGCGTGCGCGGCGATCTGCTCCGCTTCGATCCCACGCTGGCGCGCGCCCTCGATCGCAGCAAGCGCAAGATCACCCACCAGATCTCGAAAATCGAAGGCAAAGTTGGGCGGGAAGCCATGCGCCGCAGCGAGCGCGCCAGTGCCGAGGCAAGCTCTCTCTACGGTCTGATTTTCCCGGAGCGTCATTTGCAGGAGCGGCTGTATTCGATCCTGCCGTTCCTGGCCAGGCACGGACTGGATTTGGTGGACCACATCTACAGCGCCATCGAGCTGGAGTGCCCGGACCACCGGATGATGGTCGTCTGATGCTGATGGGCCGCGGCCGCGAGGGAGCGAGCAGTTGCCGTCGCTGCTCACGAAAAAGCACCGTTCCCGCGGGGCCGCGGCTCAGTAAGAGGGGAATTTCATGATCATCCGCGAGCACGTCCGGATGGAGGAGAGCCGCGCCCGTCGCGCGCACTGGAACCGTTGGGGTCCATTTCTGAGCGAGCGCGCGTGGGGCACCGTACGCGAAGATTACAGCGCCTATGGGACGGCGTGGGAGTTCTTCCCGCACGAACAGGCGCGCTCGCGCGCCTATCGCTGGAGCGAGGACGGGCTCTGCGGAATTTGCGACCGGCATCAGCGCATCTGCTTCGCCCTGGCGCTTTGGAACGGCCGCGATCCCATCTTAAAAGAGCGGCTCTTCGGGCTCACCGGCAATGAGGGAAACCACAGCGAAGACGTCAAGGAGCAGTATTTCTACCTCGACAACACGCCTACCCACTCGTACATGAAGTGCCTGTACAAATACCCGCAGGCCGAATTTCCGTACTCCAAACTCCTGGATGAAAACCGGCGGAGATCGCGCGAAGATCCCGAGTATGAACTGCTCGACACCGGAGTGTTCGCGGAAAATCGCTATTTCGACGTCTTCGTGGAGTACGCGAAAGCCGGTCCGGAAGATATTCTGATCCGCATCGAGGTTTTCAATCGCGGACCGGAAGCCGCCGCGCTCCACGTGCTGCCGACGGTATGGTTCCGTAATCGCTGGTCGTGGGGATACACCGACGAGCGGCCGGAGATGCGGCGTTGCGGGCCGTGCACGATCCAACTGGACGAGCCGTATTACGGCCGCCGCTGGCTGTACGCGAACGAGAACCCCGAATTCCTGTTCACCGAAAACGAGACCAATGCGCCGCGCCTCTGGAACTTCGGCGATCCGGGTCATTTCAAGGATGGCATTGGCGAATTTGTGGTCCACGGCAATCGTGCCGCGGTCAATCCCGAGGGCCAAGGCACCAAGGGAGCGGCACATTATCGACTCACCCTTGACGCCGGCAAATCGGCCGCTCTGCAGCTGCGTCTCACGAACCAGGAGACGGAGCATCCCTTCGGCGAGGAGTTCGACCAGACCATCGTCGACCGCCGCGACGATGCCAACGACTTCTACGCCACGGTCACGCCGCGCGATCTGACTATCGACGCGCGCGCCGTCATGCGGCAGGCTTTCGCCGGGATGCTCTGGTCGAAGCAGTTTTACCACTACGTGGTGCGCGACTGGTTGACCGGCGACCCACGCCAGCCTCCGCCGCCGCCCCAACGCTGGCAGGGACGCAATCATCAGTGGACCCATTTGTACAACGCCGACGTGGTTTCCATGCCGGACAAATGGGAGTATCCCTGGTACGCCGCCTGGGACCTGGCGTTCCACTGTGTTCCACTGGCGCTGGTAGATTCCCAGTTTGCCAAGGAACAACTGCTGCTCATGACCCGCGAGTGGTACATGCACCCGAACGGGCAATTCCCGGCGTACGAATGGGCCTTTGGCGACGTCAACCCGCCGGTGCATGCCTGGGCGGCGTGGCGCGTGTACAAGATGGAGCACAAGCGCCGCGGCAAGGCGGATCGCGCGTTCCTGGTGCGCATGTTCCATAAGCTGCTGCTCAATTTCACCTGGTGGGTGAACCGCAAGGATACCGAGGGCCGCAACGTTTTCGAGGGCGGGTTTTTGGGCCTGGACAACATCGGCGTCTTCGACCGCAGTGCGCCCGTTCCTGGCGGAGGCTATATCGAGCAGGCCGACGGCACCGGATGGATGGGCATGTACTGCCTGAACCTGCTCACCATCGCGTTGGAACTGGCGCGCGACGATTCGGCCTATGAAGACGTGGCCAGCAAATTCTGGGAGCACTTCCTTTTCATCGCCAACGCCATCAATCATCTCGGCGACGACGGAGAAGGTATGTGGGATGACCAGGACGGTTTCTTTTACGACGTAATGCACATGCCCGATGGCCAGCACGTGCCCATGAAGGTGCGGTCGGTGGTGGGGCTGATTCCACTCTTCGCGGTGGAGACCCTGGAGCCGCGGCTGCTCGATCAGTTTCCGGGGTTCAAGCGCCGGGTGGAATGGTTTGTCGCCAACCGCCGCGACCTGACGAAGAATGTCGCCTCGATGGTAGTGCCGGGAAAAGGAGAGCGCCGCCTGCTTTCCATCGCATCGCCGGCACAACTCACGCGAATTCTGAAACCGATGCTGGACGAGAACGAGTTCCTCTCGCCATACGGTATTCGCAGCGTTTCGCGATTCCATAAAGACCATCCGTATATTCTAAAGAGCGATGGCGCCGAGCACCGTGTGGATTACGAGCCGGGCGAATCGCAAACCCGGATCTTCGGCGGCAACTCCAACTGGCGTGGACCGGTCTGGTTTCCGCTGAATTACCTGCTGATCGAGTCGCTACAGAAATTCCACCACTACTTGGGCGACGAATACCGCGTGGAGTGCCCCACCGGATCGGGCCGCATGATGACGCTCTGGGAAGTCGCGGCGGAAATCTCGCGGCGACTCGCGCGGCTGTTCCTGAAAGACGACTCCGGCCGCCGCCCCGTGAACGGCAGCAACGAACTGTTCCATTCCGACCCGCACTGGCGCGACCTGATTTTGTTTTACGAATTCTTCCACGGCGATACCGGGGAGGGCTTGGGCGCGAGCCATCAGACCGGATGGACCGGACTGGTGGCGAAATTGTTGCAGCAGAGCGGAGAGTAGCACCTGCCGCGGGAATGCGGACAATTTTTCACACTTCCGAGAGCCGGACGGCCTCATTTTCCTGCGTTAACAATTTGTGAGTGAGTTGCTCTTCCACTCGCAAAACACATCCAGGATAGGAGTGCTGAAATGAATCGATTTCCCCGTCTCGACGCCGCCTTACCCCTCAAGTTGTTGTCGCTTGCCGCCCTGGCGGCCTCTTTGGCAAGCGCCCAGGGGATCTTCGGAAGCAATCTGATCGTCAATGGCGGGGCGGAATCCGGACCGGGCGGCGATGGCACGAGCCCCGTCTCCAGTGTTCCGGGTTGGCTGCGCACCGGAGGTTGTGACGTCTACGCCTACCAGTCGGCATTCAAAAATGTCAACGCCATCCAGCAGACCGATATCGTGCCGCGAGGCGCAGGGCTAAATTATTTCGCCGGTGGGGAGCCCGCTGACATCTGTACCTTTACGGAGAACCCCGCGGTGGATCTGAGTTCCGGAGCCGCTACCATCGACGCCGGCAGCGCGACCTACGAGGTCTCCGGGTATTTCGGCGGTTATGGCAACGATACCGACAACGCCACGTTGACGGTGTCCTTTCAGAACGCCGGCGGGACTTCGCTCGGCTCGGTGACGGTCGGTGGAGTCGGACCCGATGACCGCGATCAACAGGCCGGATTATATTTCCGCCGGTCGATCGGCCCGGTCCCCGCCGGAACGCGTAAAGCCACTGTGACGCTGACGATGACTCCGTCGCCAGGGACGCAAAACGAGGGTTTCGCCGATAATCTGGCCTTCATCCTGCACGCTCCCGGCTCGGCCCAATCTTTGCTCGGAGTCAACCTGATCGCCAACCCCGGAGCCGATGCTTCCACGGGCTGGGATCCCAATGCGCCAAGCGACAGGTCGGCCGATCTCTCCGGTTGGGTTCGGAGCGCCTATCTCACGGCCGATTCCTATGAGGACGACAGCGGCGATCTCTATCAGGTGGCCGCGGTCCCCGCCGATTCCAACGCCAATTACTTTTATGGCGGAAACTCGGTCACCGACTCTTCCAATCCGGCAGCCACCGGGTATCAGGATATCGATGTTTCTTCGGCCGCCAGCCTGATCGATGCCGGCAATCTTCCGTTTACGTTTTCAGCCTGGCTCGGCGGATACTCCGATCAGAACGATAACTGCGTTCTAAACGCGCAATTCGAGAAATGGGATGGCACGGTGCTCTCTACATCGACGTTGGGTCCGGTCATGTCCGCCGACCGGAACGGCAATAGCTCGCTGCTGCAACGCAGCACCTCCGGAACGGTGCCGGCTGGAACCCGGTTCGTGCATATCCTCATGACCATGACGCGTACGGACGGGTCGGATAACGATGGCCTCGCCGACAGCCTGTCCCTGATATTCGGATCCAACGGCAATGTCGCTCCGGAAATCTCGCAAACCGTGATCAGTGCCGGCGCATTCGGCGCGTTCGACGCCGTGACCACGGGCACCTGGATGGAAATTTATGGCGCCAACCTCGCCTCCGAGACTCGCCAATGGACCGGCGCGGATTTTAACGGCACGACGGCTCCCACTTCCCTCAGCGGAACCAGCGTCACCATCGGAGGCGTTCCGGCGTACATCTACTTCATCAGTTCGGGACAGGTAAATGCCCTCGTCCCCGGAAATGTCCCTGTGGGGATGCAACCAGTGGTCGTGCAGACAGCCACGGGCGCCAGCCTGCCGTTCCTAATCGATGTGCATCCGGCGGAGCCCGGGTTTCTGGCGCCCCCGTCGTTTTCGATCGCCGGCTACCAATATCTCGCCGCGCTCTTCCTCGATGGCCAGACCTTCGCGATTCCACCCGGAGCGATTGCCGGCGTGCCTTCCCGCGAGGCCAAGCCGGGCGACACGATCGTGGTTTACGGCATCGGCTTCGGAGCGGTAACTCCGGCCCTCGTTCCCGGACAGATCGAAGGGCAATCGAACTCGCTGGCCTTGCCGGTTCAAGTGATGTTCGGCAACAGTCCAGCCACCCTGAGTTACTTTGGGCTGGCGCCGAATTTCGTCGGCCTTTACCAGTTCAACATCATGGTGCCTAACGTTCCCAACAACGACCAGACACCCATCACGTTCACGCTCAACGGCGTGCCAGGTACGCAGACGCTATATGTCGCAGTACACAATTAGTCGACCAGCACCGCTCGCGGTCGCGGCCCGGTAATCTGCGCCGAATTGTAGAGTAAATAAAAAGTTTCTATCGCGTTAGCCGTTGACTTACCGGCAGCGTAACCCGATAATCGGCGTACCAGCCTTCGTAGGGGTGGTAGGCCGTCCTGGTGCACCGAGCCGCAGGCTCCCGGTAGAAGTGGTGTGCCGCCACGTGTAGCGAGTTCGTCTCTCGCAATACCTCAACTTTAACGGGAGTTGCGGCCATGACCTTACTACGTGGCATTCGTTTCGTTTCTCTCCTACTGGTGTCGGCCGGCGCGTTCAGCGCCTACGCGCAATCCTCGGCATTGCTGCGCGGCGGCATCACCGATCCCGACGGCGCGGTTATTCCCGGCGCGGTGGTCACACTGACCAACACCAGCACCGGATTCCATCGCGAAACCCTTACCAATCCGCAGGGTGAATATCAGTTTTTACAAGTGGTTCCCGGAACCTACAAAGTCACAGTGGAAAAAACCGGGTTCACGCCCGCAACACGCACCGATGTGCAACTCCTCGTCAATACTCCGGCGACTCTCGACATCCGGCTCGAACTGGGGAGGACCGCCGACACCGTCAACGTCAGCGCGGAGACCTCGGCCATCAACACCGTGGACGCCTCGGTGGGCAACGCCTTTTCCGAACAGCAGGTGCGCGAGCTTCCGCTCGAAACGCGCAACGTGGTGCAGTTGCTGAGCCTGCAACCCGGCGTGACGACCAACGGCGAGGTAATGGGCGCGCGCCGCGACGCCAACAACGTGACGCTCGACGGCGTTGACGTGAACGACAACCAGACCGCCGGCCTGGTGGCGCAGAATTCGACCACCGGCAATTCGTACCAGGGCGTGAACGGCAACAATAACAACGTCAACGCCGGCTTCAATTCGGTGCTGCCGATTCCGCTCGACTCGGTGCAGGAATTTCGCGTCACGGTGGGCGGCGACGGTGTTTCGCAGGGGCGGTCTTCGGGTGGACAGGTGGTGCTCGTGACCAAGACCGGCACCAACGAACTCCACGGATCGCTCTACGAGTACAACCGCAACACCGCGACTTCGGCGAACACCTGGTTTAACAACCAGTCCGGCGTGCCCGTGCAACAACTCGTGCGCAATCAGTTCGGAGCCTCTATCGGCGGGCCGGTCAGGAAAGACCGGCTGTTTTATTTCGTCAACTGGGAGCAGCGCATCGATTCGAGCAGCGTGTCGCAGGTGCGCGCCGTGCCTTCGGAGACTCTGAAGCAGGGCACGCTTCTGGTGCCTTTGACCGACGGCAGCGTGCAATCCATCGGGCCGTCGCAGCTTCCGCAGATCGACCCGTTGGGAATCGGATTGAACCTGCCGTACCAGAAGATCTTGAACCAATATCCCGTGGGCAACGATCCCGCATTCGGACAAGATGGCGGGCTCAATTTCAGCGGGTTCCGCTTCAACGCTCCAGACCGGCTGAACGACATGTCGTGGGTGGCTAAAGTGGATTACAAGCTGGATGACGCCGGGAAACACACCCTCAGCATTCGCGGAACGCTGGGAGACAATACCATCGACCAGATTCTGGCGGAATTTCCGGGACAGCCCCCGGCATCCGTCGAGCGCGACAACAACAAAGGATTTGCGTTCCACTACACGGCCATCGTGACGCCGACGCTGATCAATTCCCTCACCTACGGAATGACGCGGCTGGGACAGAATCTTTCCGGCGTTTCCGGCACGGGATTCCAGTTCGAGCCGACGGCCCTTTCGCCGCTGGAGAATTGGGCCGCGCGCGCCAGGGGTCGCGTCAATCCGGTGAACAACCTGCTGGACGACGTGACGTGGACCAGGGGCAAGCACACCGTCACCGCCGGGCTGAACTTCCGCTACAACAAGAACTACACATCTTCTTTCACCAATGCCTACCCGCTGTATGCATATGGCGCCACGGAGCTGATTGGTTTGGGCGAGGACATCGACACCTCGGTTCAAAACTACCTGGTGGGACAGCTCAACAATCCGAATCTGCAATTGGCGAATCCCACCGCGGTCACCAACGCGTCGGCCATGCTGCTGGGCGTTCTGAACGACGTGTTCGTGACGTATCAATACGGCAAGAACGGACAGGTGCTGCCGCAAGGGACCCCGCAGCAGCGCGAGTTCATCGAGAATTCTTACGCGGGCTATATCGGCGACGCGTTCCGCGTCACGCGCGAACTGACGATCAATCTCGGGCTGCGATATGAGAATTTCCGGCCGCCTTACGAAGCACACGGGTTGCAGGTGGACACCACCGTGCCGTTGAACGAGTATTTCGCGCAGCGCAACGGATTACAGGAGCAGGGCGTGCCCGCCAACCAGATGTCCGACTTCACACTCAGCTATGCGCTGAACGGCCCGGTGAACGGCAAGCCCTCGTGGTGGTCGCCGGACAACGCCAACTTCGCGCCGCGTTTCGGCCTGGCGTACGCTCCCACGGGCCATACCGGGCTGCTGGGCGCGATTTTCGGAAAGAGCGGAGCGCTGCGCGTGGGCGGCGCCATTGCCTACGATCAGTTCGGAAACGACCTGGTAGTGAACTTCGATCAATACGGTTCTCTGGGGCTCTCGAACCCAACCAATTTCCCCGATTCGTATAGCTTCACGACATCGCCGCGCTACACCGGGACATACCCCGACCTGCCAGCGGCGGCAACGGGCGGATTTCCGTACACGCCTCCGGCAATCGCGGCGATCACCGGCACGTTCCTCGGCATCTCGCCCGATTTGAAGACGCCCTACTCGATGATGTTCAACGCCAACTACTCGCGCGAACTGCCGGGGAAAGTGGCGCTCGAGGTGGGATATGTGGGACGGTTGTCGCGCCGGCTGCTGATGCAGGGCGACGTCTACACACCGGACGAGAATTACAAAGATCCCGGATCGGGAATCACCTGGCAGCAGAATGCGCAGACGGTTTACAATCTGGCGAATTCGCTGGCGCGGCAGGCGGGTGTGCCGTACAATAACGCGGCGGCGCTGGTGGCGCAGGAGGTGATGAACAATCCCAGCCTGGTGCCGAATCTTCCGTTCGTGAACGATGTGTGGCCGGGGTACAAGAACGCGTACTTTCCGGGCAGCGCTTCGGCCAATTACTTTTACAGCGTTTACGGTGTCTTCGGCAGCAGTTTCCTGGACAGCCTGCATGCGGCGGATCGCATCTCGGGCGAATATATTCCGGGCCGATGCCTCAGCCAGACGGGCTGCTACACGTTCTTCGCGCAGCAGGGCAGCACCATGCCGATGTGGATGAACGCCGGCGAGGCCGATTTCCACGGCCTCACGGTGGCGTTGCGGCGCCAACTGGCGAACGGTTTGCAGTTCGACTTCAACTACACGTTCTCGCATTCGATTGACAACGGGTCGGCGACCGAAGCGGGTGCCGGCGAAGAGGGCGCGGCGATTCAGGACATCTACAACCTGAGCGCGTTCCGCGGCTCGTCGGATTTCGACATCCGAAGCAACTTCAATGCCAACTTTTTGTATGCGCTGCCGTTCGGCAAGGGGAAGTCGATCTTGAATACCGCGCCGCGGTGGGTGGATCAGATCGTGGGCGGCTGGCAGGTGTCGAGCGTATGGCGCTATAGCACGCCTTTACCGACCGCCGTCGAGGGCGATCTGGCATACAACACCAACTACTGGCTGAGTTCGCTTGCGGTGATGACCACGCCCACCCCAAGCGGCGGCGTGCACATCGATCAGAATGGTATCCCGAGCGTTTTCTCGAACACCAGCGCGTCGAACAATTTCCAGGATCAGCCGCCGGAGGGTGCGGGGACGCGCGCGGCGCTGCGTCTGGCGCCGATCTTCAACGTGGACGCGGCGCTGACGAAATCGTTCAAGCTGCCGTGGGAAGGAAAGCGGCTGACGTTCCGGGCGGAGGCGTTCAACCTGTTCAATCATCCGAACTTCACCAATCCGAGCTTGAGTCTGGAATCGCCGCAGACATTCGGAGAATACCAGGGGACACTGGAACCGCGGTCGATGCAGTTCGCCCTGCGCTTCGAGTTTTAGTAGGGCCGGGCATCATGCCCTGGAGTCTGCGCTGGCAGCCAGATTAGCTGCTCCGCTAAT
>DATJMA010000158.1:0-6095 GCA_035509055.1 Bryobacteraceae bacterium
CAATCGCGAAGCTTCCAAGGCGAACACCGCTCCGGCCAGACCTTGACAGACGGACGCCAGGAGTCGGCCGAAGCCAGGGCGCTCCTGAGTCCCGCCACCGGACCGCCCCAGGTCCTCATCGATTACCACCACCTTGGCAAAGCCGAGTTGCTCGGCTCGACCCGCCAGCGCGTACTGCCGCTCTTTGCTCTCCAGATGACTGCGGACCTGGTGGGGCGTCGATTGACGCACGTAAACGTAGGCGCCGCGCTCGAGATGATGGGCCTTAATCTTCTCGCTCATTCTGCCTCCCTTGGCCGGCCTTGAGAACGCTGGCCAGCACCTGGCGCCACAAAGTTCGACACTGTTCCCGCACCGGTTCGGGGAGTTCGGTCCAAATCTCTTCGTCCTCGAAGCGCAGCCGGCGTTGCCACCCGGCGGGATTTTGGTTGTTGTGCATCCTGACCTCCTGATTCAGATTCTGCACAACGAACCTGGGGAACATTCTGAGGACATTGCGCATCGACGAGCCGGCGCAGCTCAACCAGGGCACCGATACTGATTCGCGGCTCCTCTTCGTCGGTGAACCGATCACAAACCTGAGGAATCAACATCCATTCGGGAATTGCTATCTGCGGACCGCCAGGCAACTTGACAATCAGAATCGCAGACTCGCTTCTTCTTAGATGGCGGATTACTTCGACTTCTACACCATGGAAGGGATGAAAGCGATAGCAGATCTTGGCTGAGTGCGAATCATGAGTAGTATGAGGAGGCCTTCCGCCATTGCTTCGCCACCCATCTGCTCGAGGCCGGCGCCGACCTGCGCACCATCCAACTGCTGCTCGGCCACGCTGACCTGCGCGAGACGATGATCTACATCCACCTGTCGAAGCGCCATGTCGCAGCCACGGCCAGCCCGCTGGACTCCCTCTCACTCGGCGCAGAGTAGATGTCACGGCCACCGCTGGAGGTGGCCGACCTGATGCGCGCAGCCGGGACCGCGTTCTACGAACGCAGCCGGAAATGGTTCACCTGGCTGCACCTGAAGATCCTGACCGCCATCGTCTGCTGTCGCACCTCCACGCTCGGCGGCCACATCGACGAGTGTTCCCGTTGCGAGCATCGCGCCATCTCCTTTAACTCGTGCCGGAACCGGCATTGTCCGAAGTGCCAGTCCAACGCGCGCGACCGCTGGCTGGAGGCGCGCCGCCGCGAACTGCTGCCGGTGCGCTACGTCCATGTCGTATTCACCTTGCCCCGTCAACTGGCGCCGCTGGCCTTGCAGAACAAGAGCGCGATCTACGGGTTGTTGTTTCGGGCCAGCGCCGAGACGCTGCTGACTGTGGCTCGCGATGAAAAACACCTGGGGGCGGAGATCGGCTTTTTTAGCGTGCTGCACACCTGGAATCAGCAATTGCTGCACCATCCGCATGTCCATTGCGTGGTTCCGGCCGGCGGACTGTCGCCCGACCACACGCGGTGGATTGCTGCTCGGCCCGGCTTCTTTTTGCCGGTCCGAGTCCTCAGCCGCGTTTTTCGAGGAAAGTTCGTGGCGGGTTTGCGCGAATTGCACGCGGCCGGCAAACTGGGCTTCCACGGCAACATAGAGGGCTTGGCCGCGCCGGCCGCCTTGGCCGCCATGCTGCGTTCGCTATTCCGCTCCGACTGGGTGGTCTATTCCAAGCGTCCCTTCGGCGGGGCCGAACACGCGCTCCGTTATCTGGGCTGCTACACGCATCGCGTGCAGACGGCCCGCAGGCCGTCAGCGGTCCCACGCCGCCGGACGTGCCGCGGCCGCTATGGCTCTGCCCACAGTGCGGCGGCGCCATGACGGTCGTCGAGCGATTCACGGCTTCCCAAGCGCGACTCCGTGCTCCTCCCACGCATGGGCAACCACTATGACCTGCTCTTTGTCATCTCGAATCTCTCACGCGCCGGGACGCCAGCCCCAGAACCGTGCCCGCCGTCAGCGGGATGGCCTCCTACGACTCACCCCAAGGGCGCAATGCCGCAGCGTTCACACTCTCTTCTCCATCGATTTCCCTCTCGCAACCACTCACCCAGCCATTCAAAACACATAACGGTAGGCTTCCAAAACGGCTCACTTCAAGTCGCTCTATCGAAAACGGTCCGGCGTTCGGCATCACGCCTTGCCCGTGCCGCATCCCGCCGGACCGTTTCCGATACAGCCCTAGGACTTCTGAACGAGAACTTAGAGCGACAGGCCACGGACGCCGCATCGCGCTACACTCCAGTCGATGTGACAGCGGCGAAGAAACAATCCCGCAAACTCGGTTGTCTGCTGCTCCTGTGCCAATTTGTACCTGGTCCGAACCGGGACGCACTCCGATCTATTCTGAACGCGGATTCACGCAACCCGTACAAGCAGGCCTCAAAAACGCGCCGGAATTGGTTGGCAGCGTACTGAAAACACAACCACTTACAACACTCTTACCGTGGATTTCTTCGAGTGTCTCGGCCCATTAGATCGACGGTCCCACGCTTCAAATCTTCTCGAAGGTGCTGGTAACGCCTGAGTTTTCAACGGCCATCGATGTGGATTCGGCTTCGCCGCCTGACTGTGCCGCTCGCCAGGCGGAGCAGCGACGCTTGCTTTTGGCGGTTCATGTGCACTTATCTGGGCGGGGCAAATGCCTAGGAGTGAAAAATGACAACTACGGCCACAGTGGTTTTGATCATCGTAATTGCAGTGATCGTGATCGCGGCTCTCGCCCTTTTTGTTTGGCGAAGCCAGAGATCAAGGGCACTTCGCTCTCGTTTCGGGCCGGAGTATTACCGCGCCGTTCGCGAATTCGGCGGCCGGTCCCGCGCCGAAGACGAGTTGATGGCCCGCCAGCGCAGAGTGGAAAATATTTCCATCCGCGCACTCACCATGAGCCAGCGGGAAGACTTCGCTGAGCAGTGGCACATCATCCAGGCCCGGTTTGTCGACGACCCTCCCGGATCGATCCGCGAAGCCGACCGGCTGGTCAGCGATGTCATGCTGGCCCGCGGATATCCCATGGAGGATTTCGAGCGAAGGGCCGAAGATATTTCAGTCCATCACCCGCATGTCGTGCGCAATTACCGTGCCGGTCATGCCATCGCGGTGCGTGATGCGAGGGGAGAATCCACTACCGAGGACTTACGTCGTGGGCTCGTCTTCTATCGCGATCTGTTTGATGAATTATTGGAGACGCAACCCACGGCTCCAAGGAGATAAGACTATGAACAGGACATTATCGGAACCACCACTCTCGACGTCGGACCTGGCTTCGGCCGGCCGTCCGGACGCCCGCCCTGGAACGCAGCGAGGGCCTTCCCTTGACAGGCCGGAACCGGCCACGTTGGAAGAAGGCCGCGGCTCCGGTCCCCTGTTGCCGCAGGGCGTCGCCCAGGAACTGAGGTCGCGCTGGGATGCGATTCAAACCGGTTTCGTCGACGAACCGCGCACCGCTGTCCAGCAGGCGGATGAACTTGTCGCCCTCGCGATCAAACACCTGGCCGAGAACTTCGCCGATCAACGCAACCAGTTGGAGCGCCAATGGGACCGCGAAGGCGACGTATCCACGGAGGATCTGCGCATCGGCCTGCAGCGGTACCGGGCCTTTTTCCACCGCCTTCTATCCATATAAGTCACGCTCGGGGCTCCTCCCGGAGTTCCCTGCGGTAGTTAGCTCTTGAAGGCAACCTCACTCAGGCGCGTGATCCGGTCACGGGATGGGGAAGCCGAAGCCCGAGGTCGGGATTCAATTCGGAGCCGGCGGCGCGACCGCCGGCACCGAGTTGAAAGCGGAGGAATGAAGTGCCCCCGCTGGCAGTGCCGATTTCCCGGCTTCAAGCCGTCTGGCGCCGCACCCAGTGGGTGGAGAGCCAACGGTCGAAGCCCATCAAAGACGAGTGCTCCTGGCGAAGGGCGGAGATATCGACGTTGTAGCCGACGTCCTCGAACCAGTGCCACATTTTGCTCATTTCCGAGCCTACCTGGGTTTCCCATTCCTTCCATGGAACCTGCTGGTAACGGACCTCGCGCCCGATCATATGGCTGAAGCGGCCGGCCAGATCCGCCATCGAAAGCTCGTCGCCCGCAATGTCCACCGCACGTCCCTGCCAATGCCCGGCTTTTTCGAACGCCATGGCCACGAAGGCGCCGATGTCGTCCACGGCAATCATTTGCAGGCGGGTTTCGGGTGCGAGCGGTAGAGGTAATTGCCCCTGTTCGATCCGGTCGCGGAGCCCGAGCCAGTTCTCCATGAAAAAGACGGGGCGGAAGATGGTGTAGCGCATGCCCGTGCCGCGAATGTGCTCCTCAATGCGGAACTTGCTGTCGAAGTGGGGAACACCCGTGCGGCGGTCGGCGCTTCCCACGGAACTGTAGACGAAGTGGCTGATGCGGGAGCGCTTGGCGGCATCGGCCAGGGTGATACCTTCGCGGATTTCCACCTCCGCGCCGCGGGATGACGGTTGCACCGAAAAAACACCGTGCACACCGTCCATGGCGCGGGTGAGAGACCCCGGGTCCTCGAGATCGCCGCGCACGACTTCGGCGCCGTGGCCCACCAGGGCACGGGCGTTTTCGTTTTCGGGGTTGCGGGCCAGGGCACGGACCGGAAAGCCGCGCTCGCGCAGCTTACGGAACGCGGCCCCGCCTTGATGGCCGGTGGCGCCAGTCACCAGAATCAGACGATCGTTCACCTTCGGCATGGACTCGTTTTCGCTCCTTCGTCTTGGCGAGCAGATTCGATTCCAGCTGATGTATTTTAACCACCACATTTAGGAGGTGCCTAATGCGCGATCCGGCGCTACACTTTGGGTGGAGGCTTTATGCCGCATCGCGAAAACGATCCTTCCGAACTGCATCCGAGGACCGCGGTTCTGACGCGCGGCTTCGATCCGAGCCTTTCGTTCGGCTCCGCGCGGCCGGCGGTTTTTCGCAGCTCCACGTACGTGTTTCCCAGCCCGGAAGCGGCCGAGCACGCCTTCGCCGTGACGCTCGGCAAGATTCCGGCTGTCGAAGGTCAGCGCGCAGACCTGATTTACTCGCGGTTTTCGCACCCCAATGCGGAAATCCTGGAAGATCAGATCGTGCCGCTCGAACCCGGCGCGCAGGACGCCGCGGTGTTCAACTCCGGCATGGCGGCCATTATGACTGCATTTCTGACCTTCGTCCGGCCGGGTTGCGCGATTGTTTATACGACGCCGCTCTACGGCGGCACCACAGGGCTGATCCACAACCTGATGGAGCCGTTCGGGATCCGCGGGATTCCCGTGCCGGCCGGCGATTGCAGGGGGCTGGAGGAGGCGATTGCCTCCGCGCCCGATTGTTCGATCGTCTTTCTGGAGACGCCCGCCAACCCGACGCTGATTATGACGGATATCGAGCGGGCGTCGGAGGCGGCACGGCGCCACCGGTCGAAGCCCGTGGTCATGGTGGACAACACGTTTCTCGGCCCGATTTTTCAGCACCCGCTGCACCTTGGCGCCGATATCACCCTGTACTCGGCCACCAAATATCTCTCCGGCTTCAGCGACATGGTGGCGGGGGCGGCGCTGGCGCGGACGTCCGAAATGATCCGGCAGATTCGGGCGCGCCGCGGCATGTTCGGCAACATTCTCCAGCCGGACGAATGCTGGATGCTGGACGGACGGCTGCCCACGGTGGCCTTGCGCATGAACCGGCAAAGCAAGAATGCGCAGCGGCTGGCGGAAGCGCTCAACGGCCACAAGCGGCTGAGCCGCGTGATTTATCCGACGCTCTTTACCGACCCCGAACAGAAGCGCATTTTCGAGAAGCAATGTGCCTACCCGGGTGGAATTTTCTCCATGGAATTCAAGGGCGGAAAATCCGCGGCGTTCGATTTTCTCCGCCACGTGCGGATTGCACGCAACGCCGTTTCCCTGGGGAGCGTGGAGACACTGACGTGCCACCCGCGCAGCACCACGCATTCCGGCATGTCCGAGCAGGAACTGGCGGCATCCGGCGTCACCGAAGGGCTGGTCCGGATCTCGGTGGGGATCGAAGACTGGCGCGACCTGCTGGCGGATTTCGAACAAGCGCTGGCAGCGTAGCGTCAACGGTCAGTTATCACATTTAGCTTGTTTCGTTTGGAGCG
>DATJMA010000159.1:0-10789 GCA_035509055.1 Bryobacteraceae bacterium
CGCCGACCGCGCCACCATATAAACGCCGGCGGTCACCATGGTCGCCGCGTGGATGAGAGCCGACACCGGAGTGGGACCTTCCATCGCGTCGGGCAGCCAGACGTAGAGCGGGATCTGCGCCGATTTGCCGGTGGCGCCGAAGAACATCAGCACCGAGATCGCGCTCAGCACACCGAAGCCGTGAATCTCGGCGGCGAAATTGCCGCTGCGCAGAAGCGCGTTCACGTCGGTAAACCGGACCGTACCGAGGACCGAAAGCATCAGCAGCATGCCGAGCACGAAGCCGGCGTCCCCCACGCGATTCACCACGAACGCTTTCTTCCCGGCATCGCCCGCCGACTTCTTATGGAAGTAGAACCCGATCAGCAGGTAGCTGCACAACCCCACGCCTTCCCATCCGACGAACAGCAGCACGTAGTTGTTCGCCAGCACCAGCATCAGCATGAAGAAGACGAACAGGTTGAGATAGCCGAAGAAACGGTAGTAGCCGTTGTCGTGCGCCATGTAGCCGGTGGAATAAACGTGGATCAGGAAGCCGATCCCCGTGATCACCAGGATCATCACCGAACTGAGGGGGTCGAGCAGGAACCCCCAATCGGCCTGGAAAGTCGCGAGGTGGCCATTGGCCATGTGAAACGGCAGCCCGGCAATCCAGGTGAACTGCCGAACCTCGTGAATGCGCTGAGTCAATTGCGCCAGCTGCCATACGGCGCCCACCGAGAATATGAACGACAGCAGCACCATGCCCGGGCAGATGATATTGACCAACTTCTTCAGCGGGGACGAATGATGACCGTGCCCGTGACCGTCGTGCCCGTGCCCATGGTGCTCGTGATGCGGCGTGTGGTGGCCGGAATCGTGCCCCTGCTCGTAGACCGGTTCCACGCCGGGTGCGATCGCCACGTCCGACACCGGCTGCGGATCGAATAACTTTCCAAAGAAGAACATGATCGCCGCTCCGAAGAGCGGGAACAGCGGGATGAGCCAGATTTGATCCAGGAAATTCACGGCGCTCCTACCATTTCAGCAAGTCGATTTCATCCGCCAGCACGGTTTCCTTATTGCGGAAAAGAGCGATCAGGATGCCCAGCCCCACGGCCGCTTCGGCCACCGCGTCCACAATTACGAAGATGGCGAAAATCTGGCCCTGCGTCTGCCCGTAGGCGTGCGAAAACGCGATCAGATTGATATTTACGGCATTGAGGATGAGCTCAATGGACATCAGAATGATGACGATATTGCGGCGGGTGAGCACGCCGATAGTTCCGATGAGCAGCAGGGCCGCGCTCAGAGCCAGGTAATGCACTTCGGTGACAGGATGCATGGTCAGATCCTCTTTTTCGCCATCACCACCGAACCGACAATTGCCACCAGCAGCAGGATGGAAGCGACCTCGAAGGGTAGTAGGTACTGGCTGAAAAGCACATCAGCCAGAGCTTCGGTATTGCCCTGCACCACCGGCGGAGGCTGCACGGCGGCAAGTTTGAAGCTGCCCTGCCCGCGATAAAAGAAGTAGCCGATCTCCGCACCCACGGCCGCCACCGTCACCAGCGCGATCAGCCACCCGCGGTTGAACTGGCGCTCCTTGGCCATCTGGTCGAGATTCACCAGCATGATGACGAACAGGAACAGCACCATGATGCCGCCCACGTAGAGAACGATCTGCACCGCGAACAGGAATTCGGCGTTTTGCAGCAGGTAGAGGCCGGCCACGCCAAGCAGGGAAACGATGAGCGAGATCGCGCTGTGCACCGCGTTGCGCCGCGTGATGGTAAGGATGGCGCCTCCCAGGGTGAGAAGCGCGAACGCGTAGAAGAAAATCGTGTTCAGAACCGGGTTTACAACCGTGTCGGTCAACATTTGTATTGAGTTGGTTTCGGCCCCTCTTCAAGCATCTGCCGGTCCCAGATCTGGCCTTCGCGAGTGTAGGTGGCCAGTTCGAAATCCTGCGTCAGCTCCAACGCATCCACCGGGCAGGCGTCTTCACAGAGCCCGCAAAACATGCAGCGCGAGGTGTCGTAAGTAAAGGTGGTGAGTTCTTTCCGGCGGGTGGCCTCATTGCGCTCGCTGGTGACCACGATCAGCGCTTCCGGGCAAGCCAGCGCGCACAAATTGCAGGCTATGCAGAGTGTCTCGCCATTATCCGGGTTGATGTTGAGGCGCGGGGCTCCGCGGTACCGCTCGGCTACTTTGGGCCGTTCCTGCGGATACTGTTCGGTGTAAATATACTTCGGGTGCTGGTTCCGGAACGTTACCCAGAGTCCCTGAAACAGGTCTACCAAGAAAATCTTGCGCAGCAATTTACCCATAAAAACTCCCACCGCTGTTTATCGATCCACCTCACCCAGAACGATGTCCAAGGTCCCGATGACGGCCACCACGTCGGCCACCAGTCCGCCGCGAACCATCCGGTCGAGCGCCTGCAAATTGACGAACGACGGCGGCCGCACACGCACACGATATGGCTGCGTGGCGCCGTCGCAAACCACGTAGTATCCCAACTCGCCCTTCGGCGCTTCGATGGATACGTACGCCTCGCCCACCGCCGGCTTGATCACTTTGCCGACTTTGCCCATGATCGGACCTTCGGCAAGCGAGTCCACCGCCTGCTGCATGATGCGCACCGATTGCCGCATCTCCTGCATGCGGACCATGTACCGGTCGTAGGTGTCGCCATTCTGGCGCGTGGGAATTTCGAAGTCGTACTTTTCGTAGCCCGAATAGGGCTGCGCTTTGCGCAGGTCCCATTTCACCCCGGCGGCCCGCAGAACCGGACCGGTGACGCCATATTCCTTGCACTCGTCGGCAGTGAGGACGCCGACGTTCTTCAGGCGCGACACCCAGATGCGATTGTTGGTGAGAAGTTCTTCGTACTCGTCCACCTTCGGCAGAAACATGTTGCCGAAATCGCGGATGTCTTTTTCGAACCCGTCGTACGTTTCGTACAGCAGCCCGCCGATGCGAAACGCGTGCGTGGTAAGCCGCGCGCCGCAGTATTTCTCGAAAATCTTGAGGGCTTCTTCGCGCTCGCGGAGGCAATAAAACACCGGCGTGATGGCGCCGATATCGAGCGCGTGTGTCCCCAGCCAGAGCAAGTGGCTGGCGATTCGATTCAGCTCCGTCAGGATCACGCGCACGGTCTGCGCGCGCGGTGGAGCCTCCACGTTGAGCACCTTCTCGACCGCGAGGCAATATCCCAGCCCGTTCGAGACCGCGGCGACATAATCCATGCGGTCGACGTAGGGATTGAACTGCGCGAACGTGCGATTTTCGGCGATCTTTTCGACGCCGCGGTGCAGATAGCCGATGACGCAATCGGCCCCCAGAACCTTTTCGCCATCCAGTTTGAGGATGACGCGCAGCACGCCGTGCGTAGACGGGTGCTGCGGGCCCATGTTGAGAACCAATTCAGTGGAGTCTAAAAATGTGGCGTCCGGCATATGGTCACTGACCGCTTTCGATACCCAGGTTCTCCTGCACCCAGCGATCGTCCTGCTGAAGAATACCGTAATCCTTGCGCAGCGGATATCCTTGCCACTCTTCGGGCAAAAGGATGCGGCGCATGTCCGGGTGGCCGGCGAATTCGATGCCGAACATGTCGAAAACCTCGCGCTCCAGCCAGTTGGCGGCGAGGTGCACATGAACCGCCGTTTCAGGTCTGTAGTTTTCCGCGATGTAGGTCTTGACGCGAATGCGTTCGTTACGGGCGAAGCTGTACAGGATGTAGACCAGGTCGAACCTCTCGGTGCGCTTCGGCCAATCCACCGCGGTGACGTCCACGAGGTAGTCGAAATCGGCTTCCAGCTTGAGATATTCGACGAGGGGAACGGCGGAATCGGGTTTGACGACGACGAAATTCTGCCCGAGGTAGGTGGACGTTTCTACAATCCGATCGCCGAAACGTTCCTTGATTTCTTTGGCGAGATCGCCGTCCCAAGGGGTTGCCGCCATGGTGGCCGGTGGTTTCGGCGGCGCTGCATGGGCAGCCGCGGCAGGCTTGGGAGGCGCAGGTTTAGCGGCCGGAGAGGCTGGTTTTGCAGGTGGTGTGGCAGCTTCGCCGGATGGCGGAGCCGCTGGCGGGCCCTCGGGCTTTTGCTCGTCGGCCATACACTCTCCTGAGAAAGAACACTACATTTATCACTGGCGGCAGACAGGTGTCAAATCGGAAAAGGCGTTGGAATTTATGGTTTCGCGAGGCAGCGAGATCGCCGGGTACGGGCGCGTCAAGACTCCGGACAGCACCGTCTCCGCGATCGCTATGACTTTCACGGCTGGTGGGTGCCAGAACCCTTGGCGAATCGCCGGGGAGGCGCAGCTACTCATCCAGCGTAAATGGGACATCGATCGCGCCGCGCACCTCGACGCGTGCTCCGCTGACCGGATCATAGCGTCACTGCTTTACGGCGGTGAGGGCGGCGGGGACGAAGACTGGATCGCCCGATACGGCTTCGATCTCCCCCAACTTGCCGGTTTTCCGGATGAGCAGCCTTATCTTTCCTACGCGTTGGGCGCGGGATTTCGGGCGTCCGCGGAATATATCGGACGGACGGAGCGGCTCAGCCAACAGTTTCCGGGCCCGGAGAGTGGTTCGCCCACCATGAGTTTACCCGTCCGTGCAGGCTCTTGCGACTGTGGCAGGCCGGATGCACGCCAAGGATCAGGCAAACGGAATAACGTGTCAGTCGACTCATACCGTAGAACCCGCTACTATCTACATTCGACCCCGGTTCGCTACCAGTCACCTCCAAACTGTCGGCTAAATTACGTGACCGTGTTGTAATAAAAGCACTTCGAGGTATGTCCGACGCCGGCAAACATCTTCGCAGAGCATGCAAGGCGGTAAGCCGCCGTGCCCGCGAACTGCGCATGATCGCCAAAGGGCTGGCATCCACCGATCACGTCATCCTGGCACACGTTATTCCCATGCGCCGCTGCAATCTTTCCTGTACCTATTGCAACGAGTTCGATGATGTCTCCAAACCCGTGCCCACGGACGTCATGTTCGAACGGCTGGACCAGCTCGCGGGGCTCGGGACCACCATCATCACGATCTCCGGCGGCGAGCCGCTGCTTCACCCCGATCTGGACCGGATTGTGGCGCACATTCGCCAGCGCGGCATGATCGCCGGCATGATCACGAATGGGTATCTGCTCACGGCCGACCGGATCCAGCGGCTAAACCAAGCCGGGCTCGACCATCTGCAGATTTCCATCGATAACGTGATGCCCGACGAGGTCTCGAAGAAAAGCCTCAAGGTCCTCGACAAAAAACTGCAACTGCTTTCCGAACACGCGGATTTCCATGTCAACATCAATTCCGTGGTCGGCGGCGGCATCCGCACTCCGGAAGACGCTCTGGTGATCGGCAAGCGCGCCATTGCGCTGGGATTCACGTCGACGGTCGGGATTATTCACGATGGCGAAGGCCAACTCCAGCCGCTGGGCGACCGCGAGCGCGAGGTCTACATGGCGATGCGCGCGATGGAAAAGAGCAGCTACGCGCGCATCAATTATTTCCAGGACAATATCGCGCAAGGCCGGGAAAATCACTGGCGGTGCCGTTCGGGCGCACGCTATCTGTATGTCTGCGAGGATGGGCTGGTGCATTATTGTTCGCAGCAGCGCGGGTATCCCGCCAAGCCGCTGGCCGAATACACAATCGACGACGTCCGCCGCGAATATCGCACCGAAAAAAGCTGTGCCCCGCGGTGCACGGTGGCCTGCGTGCACCAGGTCTGCTACATCGATTTCTGGCGTGGCAAGCAGGACCTGACGCCTTTGCCGGGGAACGAGCAGCCCAATAACGGACTGGTGGAAATCCAGTAACCCTCTCTCCGAGTCCTACCGGCGATAGTGTATGCTCCTACATTATGCGTTTTCGTACCCTTTTTGCGGCCGCGATAGGAGCCGCGGCCGCCCTGTTCGCGCAAACTTATAGTCCATCGCTTTACAGCGGCTTGCGCTGGCGCCAGGTGGGACCGTTCCGCGCCGGAAGAATCTCCGCCGTAGCGGTAATTCCGGGCGATCCGGCCACCTACTATATCGGCACGCCGGGCGGCGGAATCTGGAAGAGCACCAGCGGCGGCACCACCTGGAAGGCGATCTTCGATGAAACTCACCAGGAGTCGATCGGCTCCATCGCCATCGCCCGATCCAACCCCGATATCGTATATGCCGGCACGGGCGACGTGAGCAGCGTCGAAAAATCCATGAACATCGGCAACGGCGTGTGGAAGTCGGTAGACGCCGGCGCGAACTGGACGCATGTCGGGCTCGACGACACCAATCATGTGGTCTCCCTGGTGGTCGATCCGAAAAACCCCGATCTCGTGCTGGCGGCGGCGCTGGGCCACACCTACGCGCGCAATGAAGAACGGGGCGTGTTCCGCTCGGCCGATGGCGGGAAAACGTGGACCAAGGTTCTGTACAAGGGCGACAACATCGGCGCCGTGAACATGGTTTCCGATCCCGACAATCCCCGGACGATTTTCGCGGGCCTCGAAGTGTACCTGACCACGCCGAACGGGCGGGGAGGGGGCGTGGGAATCGGCGGGCGGGGCGAGAGCGAACGGGCAACGGCGGGCGCTGGTATTTACAAATCGACCGACGAGGGCCTCACCTGGATCTACCTCGGCGGGCACGGTCTGCCTGAAGGCAACATGGGCCGAATCGGGCTCGCAGTGGCCGCGGGCACAGCCGGGCAGCGCGTTTTCGCGGTGATGAATGGCGGCATGTATCGCTCCGACGACGGCGGGGCGAACTGGCACAAAGCCACCGACGATCCCCGATCGAGCGGCAGTTCCTATTTCAGCCAGGTGTACGTAGCCCCGGACAATCCCGACGTGGTCTACATGATGCAGTCCTCGATCTACCGATCTACCGACGGCGGCAAGACGTTCGAGTCGTTTAAAGGAGCTCCAGGCGGCGACGATTACCACGTGCTTTGGATCGATTCCGCCAATTCGAAGCGCATGATTGCCGGCGTCGATCAGGGACCGACGATCAGCCTCGATGGCGGCCACACCTGGGACTTAAATTGGTACAACCTGCCGAACGGGCAGTTCTATCACATCTCCACCGACAATCGCTTCCCGTTCTGGATCTATGGAACGCAGCAGGATAGCGGCTCGGCGGGGACATCGAGCCGCGGCGCGTTCGGACAAATCACCTTTATGGACTGGCTGCCGTCGGTGGGCGCCTATGAATTCGGATATGTGAACGCGTCTCCGCTCGATCCGAACATCCTTATGGCCAGCGGGCAGGGCAGCAATCTCCAGCGCTCGAACCTGGCCACCCGCCAGATCCTGAACGTCTCGCCTCCGCGCTCGCTGCACGCCCGTTTCGCGCCATACCCGCCGCATTGCTTCTCTCTGGCCGACCCCCACATTTACTATTACGGAGCGCAGTTCCTGCTCGAAACGCGCGACTTGGGCGACACGTGGAAGGTGGTTAGTCCCAACGTCACGCTGGCGCCGGGCGAAGCCCCGCCGCCCGAACCCGCCGAACCGGCGTCTGCCACACGAGGAGGCCGCGGCGCTCCGGTTGCCGGCATCAGCGCCATCGGACCTTCCCCGCTCCGCGCCGGGGCAGTCTGGGTGGGAACCTCCAACGGCCATATCCGGCGAACCGTGGATGGCACGAAATGGGAGTACGTAACTCCCTCCGATCTGCCGGCCAACAGCCAGATTCAGCAGATAGAGGCGTCACCGCACAATATAGACACGGCCTATTTCACGATCGACAGGCATAGCTCGAACGATTTCACGCCATACATATTCCGCACGCGCGACGGCGGAAAGACGTGGACCAAGATCACCGAAGGTATCCCCAACACCGAAATCGCCCGCGTCGTGAAGGAGGATCCGGTGCGCGCCGGATTGCTATATTCGGGCACCGAGCACGGCGCGTGGGTTTCGTTCGACGATGGCGGCCACTGGCAATCGCTGCAGCTCAATTTGCCCACGGTCTCGGTCCGCGATCTCATCGTGCACGGCGACGACCTCGTGATCGGAACCTATGGGCGGGCATTCTGGGTGCTCGACGACGTCACGCCACTCCGGCAGATCACCAGCGAAGTATCTAATGCGAACGCCTATCTCTACAAGCCCGCGCCCACCATCCGCGTCCGCAACGATACCGACTTCGATACGCCATTCCCGCCTGAAATCACGCACGGCGATAACCCTCCCGATGGAGCGATTCTGAATTACTACCTGAAGTCCGCGCCCTCGGGCCCGCTGACCATCGGCATCTACGATTCGGCCGGCAAACTGGTGCGGGAACTGACCAGCGTGCCGCCTCTGCCCGAGCCGGAGCCGCAACTGAACGTGCCCAATTACTGGATCGAGCGCCCGCATCCGCTTACTGCCGTCGCGGGTGGCAATCGTGCAGTTTGGGATCTGCGATATTCGCGCCCGGCGCCGATCGGCCCCTATGGCACGGGGGCATATCCGATCTCGGCGCTCTACGGCGCGACTCCGCCGGAGCCGCGCGGTCCGCTGGTGGCACCGGGGACTTTTGAAGCGCGCCTGACGGTAGATGGCCGCACGTACCGGCAGACGTTCGAGGTGAAGATGGACCCTCGCATCAAGACATCCGCCGATGGAATCGTGGCGCAGCGCGATATGGCGCTGAAGATTCTCGACGCCATGGCCGTGGCATACGCCGCCAACGAGCAGGTGGCTGGGGTGCGCGCGGCACTCGCCAAGGCGGGCGATGCCGAAGCCGTGAAGACGCTGGCCGGTAAAGCTGCAGGCTTCGGCGGCCCACCCGCAGGCCGTGGAGGACGCGGAGGAGGATTCGGCCGCGGCGGAAACGCTCCGACCAACAACTTCACCACGATCCACTCGACGTTCGGCTCGCAGATGACGACCCTGGAGAACGCCGACGACCCTCCGACGATCGCCATGCGCGAGAATTTAGAGGACGCCTGCAAATCGCTGACCACCGCGCTCACGAAATGGGAGGAGTTGAAGAAGAGCGAACTCCCGCCGCTTGGTATTCCCGCGCCTCCCGCGCTCGCCGCGCCGGCGGGCTGCTCGCCATAGCGCGCTATGCTTCCCGTCGAGGGAAAGGCCCTCGATGTCTTACAAGCGCCACTTCGATTGCGCCGTGGCTATCACCTGCCAGCCAGGCGAGCGCACCTGATCTTCCCGGTCGGTGCATTGGGCTGCCTCGCCCTCTACGATCAGATTTGTGGAGCGACCCCCTCCGCGGCGAGACAGTGGTACAGGGCGACGCTTTGCAGGGCGTCTTTCGGCATGTCCGGGTATTCGGCTTCCACGCAGAATGATTACCCGCTACCGGCCTGCCGGAAACAGCGGCCGCCAAGCGGAACAGAGCCCTTGGGGCTGCGCTGCAGGCGCACTCCACGCCCTTCCAAAACCATGTCCTGCATCCGGGGGCGCAACGTAAATACTGCCTGGAGCCAACGGTTCCTTGCCGGAGCCGGAACGCACAGGACTCTGCGGCTCATCGCCGGAGTTCCCGCCAAATGTGAAGGAAGATCCCCAACGTGCCCGGCCATGAAGCTGAGAAGGCCATTGCCACATTACATGGCGCGGCAAGATTCTTGATGGGCAGGCAGTCAATATCCACCAAGGACGTCGGAAAGTGCACCGACTCGCATCGCCGTCGCCCGTTCGGAACGACGCAACCTCGGACTGTCCCTAAGGGACGCAAAGAATACTAACTGAGGACCTATACTGAATAGGACTGCCGCCAGTTAGGACGGTCTGCTCAGCAGAGGAATTCCGATGGCACAGGATGATGCCGTCAAGTCGGACGGACATACCCACCCCAATCCGAAACTCGCCACCGCTACCGACTACAGCCCGCCCCGCGGTAATCCGTTCCCGATCGTTGGTATTGGCGCGTCGGCGGGAGGTCTCGAAGCGTTCGGGCAGTTGTTGGCGTCGCTGCCGGAGAAGACCGGCATGGCCTTTGTGCTGGTGCAACACCTCGATCCCCAGCACGAGAGCCTGCTGGCCGAGATCCTGGCGCCGATGAGCAAGCTGCCTGTGGAAACGGTGCACGACGGAATCGAAGTCCGGCAGGATCGCATTTACGTGATCCCGCCGAATACGAGCATCGAATTGCAAGACGGCCATCTCCAGCTCGTGGCGAGGGAACCCGGGCTGCACCTGCCGATCGATATCTTTTTCCGGTCTCTCGCCCAAATACAGGGAAGCCGCGCCATTGGCGTGATCCTCTCGGGAAACGCTTCGGACGGCAGCCTGGGCGTGCGCGCCATCAAGGCGGAGTGCGGTATCACCTTCGCCCAGAATGAAGCCACGGCCAAGTTTAGCGGGATGCCGCGAAACGCGATCGCGACGGGAGCGGTGGACTACGTGCTGGCGCCCGCCGAAATTGGCCGGGAACTCGCGCGTCTCGGCCAGCATCCATTTTTGATCCCCGCCGAACCGGGCGTTCCGGAGAGCGAGACGCTGCCGGAGGGCGACGGCGAGTTGAAGCGGATCCTGGCGACCCTGCATGTCAGCACCAAGGTCGATTTCTCTCAATACAAGCCCACCACCATACAACGCCGGCTGGGCCGCCGCATGATGGTTCTGCAGATTGAAAAGCTCGCTGACTACGCTCGCTACTTACAGCAAAAGCCCGCGGAGATCGCCGAACTCTACAAAGACCTGTTGATCAGCGTGACGAGTTTCTTCCGCGATCCGGAAACGTTTGAAGCGTTGGTCGGCCACCTGGCGCCGGCTATCCAGCACCGCGCGCAGCAACACGAACCCCTGCGGATCTGGGTCCCCGGCTGCGCGACGGGGGAAGA
>DATJMA010000160.1:0-17152 GCA_035509055.1 Bryobacteraceae bacterium
ACGTTCATCGACCGCGAGCATTTGACCGTGGTCTATGCCGATGCCGAAAGCGGCGCCGCCGTCGCCATTCCGCCGGAACTTCTCACGCGGCACCCCTGAGGGCCCGCGCTCCTACTGGCGGTATAATGGTGAGGAAACTGAGAGAATCCGTGTCCCCACGCACTTTTTTCCGCCTTTTTGCCCACATGCAGATGATGCCTATCCTGGAAAGCGGCGAGGAAACCCTCGTCGGCGGCCAGGCGGTGATGGAAGGGGTCATGATGCGCGCTCCCCACAGCTATTGCGTGGCGGTCCGCAAAGCCACCGGGGAAGTGGTCACCGAAGACCTGCCGTTGTCGCGCATGTCGGAACGATATCCCATCTTCCGCTACCCCGTGATGCGGGGCCTCGGCACGCTCTATCAGGCTCTCAAACTCGGCGGGCGCGCCCTCCGATTTTCCGCTAATGCGGCACTCGACAATCCCGAACTGCAGAAGGCCGGCCAGCCGGCGCCAAAAGAAATGCCCGCGTGGTCTCTGGCCATGCCCGTTATCTTCTCGGTTGGCTTTTTCCTCTTCGCTTACAAGTTCCTCCCCCTCCTCATCGTCACCAAGCTCGCCCACCTCTACCCCGTGCTCAACAACCGCTTCGCCTTCAATACGGTTGATGGCGTGGTGCGCCTCCTGATCCTGCTTGGCGTTCTCTATACGGTCTCGCGGAACAAGGAGATCCGCCGCGTCTTCCAATACCATGGCGCGGAGCACAAAGTCGTTTTCAATTTCGAATCCGGCCAGCCGGTGACCGTCGAAAACGCGCAGCGCTTTTCCACCTTCCACCCGCGCTGCGGCACCAGCTTTCTTTTCGTGGTCTTCCTCATCTCGATCCCGATCTACGCCCTGGTTCCATGGCAGGGCTTCGCAGCCAAGCTGCTGGCTCGCATTGTTCTTCTGTTACCCATCGCCGGCCTCTCCTACGAACTCATCCGCTTTGCCGCCAAACGCCCGGGCGGCCTCATGGCCGTGCTCACCGCCCCAGGCCTCTGGACCCAGCGCATCACCACCAAGCCGCCTTCAGATGACCAGGCGGCGGTGGCCATCCAGGCTCTGGAAGGCGCCATGACGCTCGAAAAAGCCCAGGGCGGGCAACTGGTCATTGCGTAAAACCCCAGATGGAATTCACTGAGAAACTCGATCAGCTCGAAAAGCGTTTCGAAGGTCTGACCCGGCAGATGGCAGATCCTGCCGTCATCGGCGACGCCGCCGAATACCGCAAAGTCACCAAGGCCCACAGCGAGCTTTCTGAAGTGGTCGCCAAGTACCGCGAGTGGAAGCACGCCGCCGATGCGCTCTCGCAGGCGCGTGGCATGCTCGGCGAAAAGGATCCCGACCTCCGCGCCATGGCCGAAGAGGAGATCGTGCGCCTGGAGCCGGAACTAGCGCACATCGAAGAAGAGTTGAAGGTGCTGCTCCTGCCCAAGGATCCCAACGACGAAAAGAACGTCGTGCTCGAAATCCGCGCCGGCACCGGCGGAGACGAAGCCACGCTCTTCGCGGCCGAGATTTTCCGCATGTACGCGCGTTATGCCGAATCGCAGAACTGGAAGATTGAAGTCACCTCCAGCAGCGAATCCTCGGTCGGCGGCCTGAAGGAAGTTATCGCGCTGGTGAGCGGCAACAAGGTCTACAGCAAGCTGAAATACGAAAGCGGCGTCCACCGCGTGCAGCGCGTCCCCGTCACCGAGCAGCAGGGCCGCGTCCACACTTCCGCCATCACCGTAGCCGTCCTCCCCGAAGCCGACGAAGTCGAAATCAAGATCGATCCCAAGGACATCCGCATCGATACGTTCTGTTCCTCCGGTCCCGGCGGACAGTCGGTCAATACGACTTACTCCGCCGTGCGTATTACGCACCTGCCCACCGGTCTGGTGGTTTCCTGCCAGGACGAGAAATCGCAGATCAAGAACCGCGCCAAGGCCGAACGCGTGCTCCGCTCGCGTCTCTATGAAATGGAGCTGGAAAAGCAGCAGGCCGCGCTCGGCGCCGAGCGCCGCAGCATGGTCGGCACGGGCGACCGCAGCGAAAAAATCCGCACCTACAACTTCCCGCAGAACCGCGTTACCGACCATCGCATCGGCCTGACCCTGCATCAGCTTGATTTCGTCATCGACGGCAAGCTCGACCAGGTCGTGGACGCGCTCACTACCTACTATCAGGCGGAAAAGCTGCGCCGCCAGGCGGAGCCTGGCTCAGCCGCGGCCGATTGATGCGATGAATGCGCGCACGGCTTTGCTCCAGGGCACCGAGCTTCTGGAGGAAGCCGCCATTGCTGTTCCGCGGCTCACCGCCGAAGTCCTTCTCTCCCACGCCCTGGGCCGCGATCGCGTCTACCTCTTCGCCCATCCTGAACACGAATTGAGCCAGCTCGAGTGGCTGCACTACGGCCGCTACCTGCACGAGCGCCTCAAGGGCAAGCCGACGCAATACATCACCAGGCGCCAGGAGTTCTATGGCCGCGAGTTCCGCGTCACGCCCGATGTCCTCATTCCGCGCCCGGAAACCGAGCACGTGGTGGAAACGGCGCTTGAAGTGATGAGTGGGGTAGGCCTCCCGGCCTGCCCACGCATCAAACCGGGGCAAGGAGGCGCGCCATCGGGCGTCCGGGCAGGCCAGGAGGCCTACCCTACCCGCATCCTCGATATCGGCACCGGTTCCGGCGCTCTTGCCGTCACGCTGCAACTCGAAACCGGTGCCGCATGCATGGCCACCGATATCTCCCCCGCCGCCGCGCGTGTTGCCGCCGGGAACGCCCGACGGCTGGGCGCGCACGTAAACATCGTGGTTTGCGATCTCCTCTCCGCTGTCGCCCCGGGTTCGGTGGACCTGGTTGTTTCCAACCCTCCCTACGTCCCTCTCAGCCAGCGCGAAGGGTTGCAGCGCGAGGTGCGCGATTACGAGCCACACACCGCCCTGTTCGCCGGCGAAACCGGCTTCGAGATCTACGAGCGAATAGCCGCCGATGCGCCGCGCGTCCTGCGGCCGGGCGGCTGGCTCATCCTGGAACTCGGCTTCGGCACGTACGACCACGTTGCTGGACTGCTGGCCGATTGGTCCGATGTCCGCCTCATCCCCGACCTCGCCGGCATCCCCCGCGTCATCGCCGCCCGCCGGCCGTAACCGTCAACTTCAGACATCGCTGTCTGAACTGGCGGCGTAAGTTGCTGAAAACACAAGAGACGGTTCAGACACGATGTCTGAACCCAGGCCTACCGCAGCGGCATCACGTGTTCTTTGATGTAGCGGTCGATTGCCGGATCGTGGTCCGCGCCTGCCGCGCCCGGCGGAATATAGTGAAAGACCTCAGCATATTCCATGCCGTACTGCTGTCCCAGCGCCCGGCTTCGACGCATGACGAATTCGCGGATGTAGTTCCGGTCAGCCGTGGCGTCGTCGTTGCCCAGCAGCGGCAGCTTTTCGTTGTGCGCCGCCAGTTCTTTCCGCAACTGCGACCCATGGTGCCCGGCGGGCCCCTTGGCCACATTGGCCCGATTCACTTCAATCTTCTTATCGATCTGCTTGCTGATATCCACCACGCGGGTGATTTCCGGCCGCCGCGCGAAATAGTATTTGTCCTGCACTTCTTTCGGCTTCAGCCCGGCGGCGAACTGCTCGGCATAATCGTGATCGCGCCCGGCCATCCAGCAGGCGGCTTCCACCGCCTTCGCCAGCGTGTAATGGTCCGGATTCTCTTCGTCGTGCGCCCACGGATCCCAGCACACCACGGTGTCGGCTCGCACCAGCCGGATGATGAAAATCAGCCGGGAAATCAGCTCGTTCACCGAAACATCGGCCATACGGTGGTTGGTGTAATCCAGGTCGAAATGTCCCTTGCACCCGAGGATCTCGGCGATATGGGCATTGTCGCGCTCGTTCCCCAGCGCGTTTTCGGCGATGGTCCCCGGCGTGCCGAGCCCCGGCGAATCGCCCATATCGTCATTCGTGGCGCGCACTAGGTAGCCGGTGTAGCCCTCCTCGATCAGCTTTGCCACCGTCCCCGCGGACGAAAGCGCAATATCGTCGGAGTGCGCCTGCAGCGCCAGCAGCACTTTGCCCTGATGAGGCCGGCCCTCGGCCGGGCGCTCCAGGAAGGGTCCGCCTGCCGCGGCTTGCTGCTGCGCGCGCGCCCATTGAGCCATGGCCGCGCCCGCCATCATGCCGCCTAGAAATTTGCGACGCAACATGCGTCCGATTATACTCTCACAAGGCCTGAGAGATGAAGATTACGGAAATTCAGGCGGCCGGTTTGCGCCACGGCACGCCCGAGGGCGGATGGTCGAACGAGATCCAACCCGAAGATTGCGTGCACACCCTGATCGCCGTCCATACCGACGAGGGCATCACCGGCTGGGGGTCGAGCTTCACCAATGACGCGCTCGTGCGTGGCGCGCTGGACGTGCTCGAACCGCTCTACCGCAACGAGAACCCGCTGGAGCCGGAGCGCGTCAGCGCCAAACTCGACGCCCACACCTTCTGGATGGGCCGCGGCGGCTCCATCACCCATACCATCAGCGGCATCGATATCGCACTCTGGGACATTCTCGGCCAGGTCACCGGCCAGCCCGTGGGCCGGCTCCTCGGCGGCCGCTACCGCGAGCGCGTCCGCCCCTATGCCTCGCTGCTGATGCGCGAGCCCGCTGCCATGGCGGAGCCGCTTCTCGCGGTCCGCGCCCAGGGGTTTCGCGCGTTCAAGATCGGCTGGGGACCGTTCGGGCGGCGCAGTTTCGCGGTGGATGAAGCCATCGTCCGCTCGGCGCGGGAAGCTGTGGGCGACGATTCGCTCCTCATGGTGGATGCCGGCGCGAGCGATGCCTTCTGGCCGCAGGATTATAAATGGGCCACCCGCACCGCGCGCATGCTGGCCGATTACGACGTCTACTGGTTCGAAGAGCCGCTCCCGCCCTCCAATCTCCACGATTACGTCCTCCTCCGCAACAGCGCGCCTCTTCCCGTCTCCGGGGGCGAAGTTCTCACGCGCCGCCAGTCGTTCGCTCCCTGGCTGGAGCAGGGCGCCTTCGATATCGTGCAGCCCGATGTCACCAAGTGCGGCGGCATCAGCGAGGAGCGCCGCATCGCCTGGATGGCCGAAGAGCACGGCCTGCGGTTTATCCCGCACGGCTGGAATACCGCGCTCGGCCTCGCCGCTGACCTCCACTTATCCTCCGCCTTCCCCCGCACCGACCTGGTCGAATATCTCACCGGCTCGCCATTCATCGATGACTTAGTCCAGGTTCCCTGGAAACTGGACGCCGATGGGATGCTGGCCATTCCCAAAGGCCCCGGCCTGGGCATCTCCATCAACCCCGACGCCGTGGAAAAATATACCGGCCTGCGCCTGGGCGCCGCGAGGGGCGCGTGAGTCTGCCCGCCGTAGCGGAAAGCAAGCACGAGCTGCCGCGCCTGCTGGGCGTGTGGGACGCGGCGGCGGTCGTGGTCGGCATCGTCATCGGTTCCGGCATTTTCGTGCTCCCCAACGTGATTGCCAGAGCGCTGCCCGCGGGCCCGGCTATCCTGGCGGCCTGGATCATCGCCGGCATTCTTTCGTTCTTCGGCGCGCTGGCTTATGCCGAGCTCGGCGCGATGATTCCGCAGACCGGCGGCCAGTACGTCTATCTCCGCGAGGCCTATGGCCCCATGTGGGCGTTCGTCTGCGGCTGGACGTTCATGCTGGCCGTGCTGGCCGGCGGCAGCGCATGGCTGGCAGTCACGTTTTCTATCTATGCTGGTTATTTCATTCCAATAACTCCTATAACTGCCAAGTTACTTTCCATTGCGTTGATTGCTTTCTTCTCGGCGGTCAATTACCTGGGCGTACGCGAGAGCGCGCGCGTGCAAATCGTGCTGACCGCGCTCAAAGTTGTGGGCCTCGCCATTCTCATTGGCGCAGCCTTCATGGCGCCACACCCCGCCCGGCCTGCGGTGCCCGATCAGCCGGTGACCCTCGCCAGTTTCGGCGTGGCCATGACCGCCTGCCTCATGGCCTACAACGGCTGGAGCTACGTCAGCTTTGTTGCCGGCGAGGTCTCCAACCCACAGCGCAACCTGCTGCGCTCCCTCGTGTTCGGAATGACCGGCGTGGCCGCGCTTTACATCTTTGCCAACGTGGCCTATCTGCGCGTGATGACCATTCCCGAAATCGCCGCCACCGAGCGCGTGGGCGCCGACCTCGCCAGCCGCACCATGGGCTCCATCGGTGGTTCCTTCGTCGCGCTCACGGTTCTGCTCTCCATTGCCGGCGCGGTGAACGGCTGCGTCCTCACCGCGGCCCGTCTCCCCTTCGCACAGGCGCGCGACGGCCTGTTCTTCTCGCAGTTCGGCGACGTCCATCCACGTTTCGAGACACCCGGCCGGGCCATTGTCTGGGGCGGAATCTGGACGGTGATCCTCATCCTCACCGGCTCCTACGACACGCTCTATTCCTATTCCATCGTGGCCGCGTGGATCTTCTACACCATGACCGTGGTCGCCGTCTTCGTGCTCCGCCGCAAGCTGCCGGACGCGCCGCGCCCTTACCGGATGTGGGGTTACCCTTACAGCCTGTGGCTGTTCGTCCTGGTTTCGGTGTGGTTCGTGGCGAACGCCTTTGTGACGCAGCCCCAGCCCTCGATGATGGCACTGCTGATCATCGCGGCGGGGGTGATCGCGTACCGCGTCTGGCAGGTGAGACTGCGGCATTAGCCGATTGGTCCGCGACCACCCTGCGCGATAAAAACGGAGCGCTTCCGCGCTGCTGGGATGACAGGCGGAAGACGCCTGCCGGCCGGTTACCAGTGGGTGAGCGAGCCGTCCGGCCGGTTGTAAATCTGCCGCCGGACCGGCTGCGTCACTTCGCCGATCTGCGTGAGCGGCTTCATGTCGAGTGTGACGCCGAGGCCCGGCCGCTCGTTCGGATACAGCTTGCCGCCCTTGAAATCGGTGTATTCGGGAAGATAGGGAATCTTGCGGTCGCTGTAATTGTATTCGAACATGACGGACCCGGGATAGGTTGCGAGGCAATGCACCAGCGCGGCGGTGGCTACCGGACCGGTGAAGTGCGGCACCAGGCCCACCGCGTGGGTCTCGCACATCGCCATGATTTTGAGATATTCCGTGATGCCGCCGGGGTTGGGCAGGGTGACGCGGTTGTAGTCGATATCGTGATTCTCGACCAGCGGACTGAAGTCCCAGCGCCAACCCCACTCCTCACCCGCAGCGATCGGTACGGTGGTCATCCGCCGGAGTTTTGGAATGTCCTGCAGGAAGTGTTCGTCGCGGACCGGATCCTCTACCAGATACGGCGAGTACTCTTCGATCAGCTTGCAGCCGCGCAAGGCGTCGTCGTACTCGAAGCGCTGGTGGAAATCGACGCTCCAATCGCCGCTGTCTCCGAGCGCCTCGCGAATCTCTTTGGCTTCCTTGGCAAGCTGGATCAGCCGCTTGCGAACGTCCCAGGGCCCGCTCCCCGGGTCGGCCGCGCCGATGCGGTAGAGCTTATAGCCGGCTTCGAGAGTGGCCTGCACCCGGTCCTTTACCGTCGGCTGCGCTCCGCCCCTTGACGGCGGACGAACGTTCCCGGTGTTATAGCATTCGCAGTAATTGCGAACCGCGCCGCCCAGAATTTCGTGGATGGGCAGCCCGAGGGCCTTGCCTTTGATGTCCCAAAGAGCCAGGTCGAGGGCGCCCATGGCGTCCTGCTTCTCACGCCCCGGCGGGTAGAAGTAGTTCATGTACTCCTCCTGCCAGATGGCTTCGATTTTGAAGGGGTCCTTGCCAATGAGCGATCCTGCGCACTGCTCCAGCGTGTCCTTCACGCCGCCCTCGCCGATGCCGGTGATGCCGGCGTCGGTCTCCACCGTCACCAGCATGTTGCTCTGGTTGAACAGCGGATTCAAATCGGGCGGGCGGTAAATGCGGACTCGAGTGATTTTGGCTTTCGGCAGCGCGGCCGTAGCGAGCCGTGGAAGCGCCAGGCAAGCGGCAGGCGCCAGCGTCTTCAGAAATGACCTTCGATTCATGACTCTTCCTTTCCTTGGAGGCGACCGCTCATTTGATTTCGGAGCGGAGCACCTCGATCGCTTTCTCGATCTGCCGGTCGTGACCGGCGGCAAAATCGGCGGGCCCGTTATCCACCTCGATATCCGGCGGCACACCGTAGTTTTCCATGTTCCGGCCGCCGGCCGTGAACACCCCGGCGCCCGGCGTGCGGATCTGCGATCCATCCAACAAACCGAAAGCGCCGGTCCCGATTACGGCGCCCATGGTGTGCACACCGATGACTTTGCCAAGCCCGAGGGCGCGGAAGCCGTCGGGAAACATCTCGGCGTCGGAGGCGGACCGCTCGTTCTGGAGCACGGCCATCGGGCCGTAGAACGTTTCGACCGGGCGCGGAACGTCGACGGTAGCATCGCGCCCGCGCGTATATTGATATTCTTTCCGCTGATTCAGAATTTCCAATAGCTCCTGGTCGATTCCGCCGCCGCCATTGAATCGCTCGTCGATGATGAGCGCTTTCTTGCCGCGGTTGTCGATCAGGTCTTCCTGGAATTTGAGCAGTGACGGCCCATCCATCGCTTTGATGTGCAGGTAGCCGACTTCACCATTGGTGAGCCGCTCCACCATCGCTTTGCGGTTCTCCACCCAAAGTTGATATTCGAGATTGGCCTCCGCTGTGGCGGCCAGGGGCTCGATGGCCACGGTCCAGGCGCCATCGGACGCAGGCTTGTGGTTTACCAGGAACTCGAACTTCTGCCCGGAGAGCGTATTGAACAGCCGCCAGTAATTGACTTTGGTGGTCAACTCCTGCCCGTCCACCGCCAGGATGAAGTCCCCAGCGGCGAGTTTGACGTATTCGTGGTCGGCGGGACCGTGGTGAAGAATGCGAGAGACCTTGTAGTAGCCGGAGGAATCCGCGGCGAGATCGAAGCCGGGGAAACGTGTCTGGATGCGCTCGGGCTCGCGCTCGCCCGGCAGCGTACCACCGCCGGAAATTCCGGTGTGGGAGGCGTCGAGTTCGCCGATCATTTCCATCACGACGTTGTGCAGTTCCTCGGTGTCGGCAATGTTGGGAAGCAGGGATTCGTAGCGATCCTTGGCGGCGGCCCAGTTGACGCCGTGCATTTGGGCGTCGTAGAAACGGTTCTTCATCACGCGCCACGCTTCCTCGAACACCTGGCGGCGCTCGGCATCGCGATCGATCACCATGCGAACCGTAAACGGGATGCGGCGCGGTGCGGCTCCGGCTTCGGCGCTCCCGCCGGCGGCCGGGGCGGCGGATGCTGTGCCCCCGCGGCCTCCTCTCCCGCCCCTGCCGGCCGTGGCGGAGGCTTCGGAACCGGCATCCGCGGGAGGAGGAGCGGGAACGGAGATGGAATAAATGCCGCCGCCCAGCAGCATGTAGATGCCGCGGCCGTCGCGCGACCACTGCGGCTCGCTCCCGCCGAAGCCGCCGAAACCGCCGCCGCGGCCCCCGCGCCCGGCGCGGCCGGCATCGGTGACGGTGGTGTTGAGCCGCTGCAGGCGGGTGCCGTCATCGCCGATGATGTAAAGCCCGGGACCGGGGCCCGCGTCCGCTCCACCTCCGCCAAATCCGCCGGCCATGAAGGCATAGGTGCGGCTGTCCGGCGAAGGAACGACGGTCATGATGGAGTTGTTGGAGCTGGTGAGCTTCTGGAAGCGGCCTTCCAAACCGTCCCATTCGATCTTCACCTGCACGTCGCGGCGGGTGGCGCCGCCGCGTCCACCCCGGGCGCCGGCCGGCGCTTCTTCGAGCTGCGCCAGCGCCTGCTCCTCGGTGTTGACATCGCGATCCGTCGGATCCTTCTCCACGCGCGTGAGCGAAATCGCGTAGAGCTGGTTGGGCGTGCCACGGAATCCCTGGGACGCCATCGCGGGCAGGCTCACGCCGCCGATGAGCAGCAGCTTCTTGCCGTCTGGTGTCCACCTGGCTCCCTGCGAAATCTGGAACTGGTCCGAGGAGATCATGTGCTCCTGCCCGGTGGCCAGCTCTTTCAGCCAGACGTGGGAACGCGCCAGCTTGTCCTGCAATGTATAGGAAATCCATTTGCCGTCCGGGGAGAACTGCGGCGTCATCACCGCGCCGGTAACCGCTGTAGCGACTACCTCCTCCTTGCCACTTTCGATTTCCACGCGCCGCAGCTTGTGGTCGGAGCCGCTCCACACGAGCGACTTGGAATCGGGCGCCCACGTGAGGAATGATTTATCGCAATCCGCATCGCTCAGCTTCCTGGCATTCTTGCCGAGTTCACCCGAGATCCAGACCTCCTGGCGTGCGGTGCGGTCGGAAACGAATGCAATCCATTTGCCGTCCGGCGACCAGCGGACGTCCTGTTCCCTCCAGGGCGTTTCCGTAACGCGCTGCGGCTCTCCTGTGCCGGTGGCGACGGTGAACACCTCGCCGTGCGCCACGATGGCGGCGCGCCGGTTGGAGGGCGAGATGTGGAAGCCCTCGGCCTCCGTGAGCGTGACGAGCTGGGTCTCGTTTTCCTTGTTGTCGGATTCGATATCGATGACGATTTCCGTGCTCTTGCCCGTGGCGGTGTCGAGCTTCCACAGGCCGAAGTTGTCCTCGTAGACGATCACCTTGCCGTCCGCCGAAATGCTGGGGAAATACAAATTGCCGTCGCCGTGGTGCGTCACCTGCACCGGCGTGCCGCCCTTTTCCGAAACCTTCCAGATGTTGTTGACGCTCTTCATCACTTCCGGGCCACCGTACTGAATGCCCTTCTCATGGGAGGTGCGGTCGGACACGAAGTAGATGGCGCCGTTGCCGTACATCGGCCAAAGCCAGTTGCCCTTGTAATCGTCCTGGCCGCTGATCTTCGCATACATGTTGGTGTGGATATCCAGAACCCAGAGATCGGCGGCAAAAGCGCCGCGGTAATGCTGGCGCGACCAGACGGATGGATGCCGCATGAACGCGAGCTTTTTGCCGTCGGCGGAGTAGCTGGCGGAATAGCCCCAGTCGGTGGGTAGCGGCTGTTCGGCCCCGCCGTCGATCGAAACTTCCCAAAGGGTCGCAACGGTGGGGAAGGCGCCGTTGCCGCGCACGGAGCTGAAGAGGACCTTCTTGCTGTCCGGCGTCCAGCCGACTACATTGTCGTCAGCGGTGTGGAAGGTAAGCTGACGAGGTTTGCCGCCCGTGGCCGGGACCACGAAGACGTCGTAGTTGCCATCGCGGTTGGAGGAAAAGGCAATCCAGTTGCCGTCCGGCGAAAATCGCGGGTAAATCTCCCGAGCTTCGTTGTCGGTGATGCGCTGCGGATTGGAGCCGTTTTCATTGGCAATCCAGATATCGCCCAGATAGCTGAATGCGACCTTCCCCTTGGAATAGGCCGGATAGCGCAGAAGCTTCACCTGAGCCGACACCAGGGCGGGCAGCAGAAGTACGGCCGAAACCAGCAGACACTTTCGGAGCATGGGAAAACCTCGCAAATGGATAGAGAAATCTTAATCGGTGGCAAAAGCAAAGGCAACTGCGCGCCAGGATGCCGGAAATGATGAGCCGCCGATGAACGCCGATAAACGCGGATCAAAAAACCAGATCTGCCTCGATCTGCGTTGATCCGCGGCCGGGATTGTTTCCCGAGTCCTGTCTAAGGCATCACGACCGTGCCATCGATGGAGCGATCCGTGCCGTATGCTCCGCCATTGCGAGTCTCGCCGATCGGGTATTTGGCAGCCATCTCCTCGTTGATATCGATCCCGAGTCCGGGACGCCCGCTGCCATACATGTAGCCCTTGCGGATTTCCGCGGTTCCGGGCATCATTTCGTGGACCTGGGGCGGGAAGTGATTCTCCTCCTGGACGCCGAACGCCGTGCTCGAAAGATCCACGTGGTACGCCGCCAACTGGTTGACGGGATCGTTTTCGCCGCCTTCCTGAAAAGCGGTCTTCACGCCGAATACCTCGCAGAGGTGGGCGATTTTCTTGGCCTGGGTGATGCCGCCGATGGCGGTGACGCGGGTGCGGATGAAATCCACCAGACGTTCGGAAATCAGCGGATAGTATTCCGCGGGGTTGGAAAACACCTCGCCGACCGCCTGCGGCGTGGCGCACGCCTGCCCCACGTCGCGGTACCAGGCGAGGCGCTCGGGCGCGAGCAGATCCTCCACATAGTACATGTGGATCGGCTCCATTTTCTTGGAGAACAGGATGGCGTTGGAGGCGCTGAGGTGCGAGTGGACGTCGTGGATCAGCTTCGGGGCGAAGCCCACCTTCGCGCGCACATATTCGAATACCGGAGGGATGCTCTCCACGTAGAGATCCTCGTCGAAAGCGCGTCCCTGGTAACCGCCTTCGGCGCGGCTGCCCTGGTTCGGCGGAATGAAGCCCCCGCCGCCGTACCCTTCCCCGTATTGCAGGCGGATATGGCGGAATCCGGCCTCCATCGATTTCGCTACCGCCTCCGCCGCCTGTTCTTTCGTCTGGCCCGAGACGTGGTCGTAGCAGGCAACGGCATCGTGTGCGCGGCCACCCAGCATCTCGTAGACCGGCATGCCCGCGCGCTTGCCCTTGATGTCCCAGAGCGCTTCGTCCATCGCGCCCACCACCTTGTTGTTGACCGGACCGCCGCGCCAGTACGTGCGCAGATTGGCGCTCTGCCAGAGGTCCTCGATGCGATCGGGATCCTTGCCGATCAGCCAGGGTTTGAGGTGCTGTTCGAGCGCGGCCACCACGGCCTGAGTCTGGTAGTGGTCGTTGGCAGACCCGATGCCGTTAAGGCCGGGTTCACTGGTGATGATCTTGAGGAAGACCCAGCGATAATTGTGCCCCGCGCTGGTCGTGATCACCTTGACGTCCTGAATCTTGAGAGGCGGCAGCCCGTTCACGCGCCGGTTGTATTCCTGAGCCTGGGCTGCCGGCATAGCGGCAGCTCCGGCCATTGCTCCCGCCAGAAAGCTTCTCCGTTCCATTTCCACCTCCACACAGTCCAGCCTACTGCTCCACCGTGGCCTCGATGATTTCCAGCCGGCGCTTCGGAGTTTCGCCGTCCACTTCTTCCTTCTCGAACGCGGCCAGCACGTCGTCGCCTTCCACGATGCGGCCGAACGCAGTGTACTGGCCGTCCAGGTGCGGCGCGGGCCCCAGCATGAGAAAGAAACTGGTGGTGGCGGAATCCGGGTCATCGCCGTGCGCCATGCTCACAATCCCGCGAACGTGCTGCACATCTTTGCGGAACTCGCCCTTGAGGGGATGAACCCAGCGGTCCGCCCAATGCGCCGCGCCGTTCGGCCGCGTGTTGGGCATCCCGCCCTGTACGACGAAACCTTTCGCGATGCGATGGAAGGCGGTGTGATCGTACCATCCCGTCGTCACCAGCATCAGAAAATTGCGGACGTGGTTCGGGGCCCAATCCGGCTCCATTTTGATTTTAATGGTGCCGAGCGTGGTCTTCAGGACCACGGTCTTGTGCAACTCCTCGACCGGCGCATTCAGGAACGGTTCGACCCTTTTCTTTTCGATCGTGATCTTCAGAATCCGAACTGGTTTTTCCACCATTCCGTCGGGCGCGATGGGAGCCTGCGAGATCTTCTCCACCACGTCCATCCCTTCGGTGACGCGGCCGAAGGCGGAGAATTTGCCGTCGAGCGCCGGCTGTGGAGCGGCACACACAAAGAACTGCGCGCCGTCGCTATTCGCCTGATTTGGAATGCTGATGGTAGAGACTACGCCACGCTCGTGTTTCAGGTCGCTGATTTCCGCCGCGAGCTGCCTGAGCCCGCCGGTGCCCCACAAGTTGCGGGGCGTCTTCGGATCCTTCAGGAGCGGATCGCCGCCTTGAATGATTCCGTATGCCACCACGCGGTAAAACGCGCTGCCGTCGTAGTAGCCCTGGCGCGCCAGCGTGATGAAATGCTCCACGTGCCGGGGCGCTTTGTCGGCCGCAAACTCAAAACGGAATGTCCCGAGATCGGTGGTGACCACGGCCTCCAGGTCCGCGGCCGGCTGGGCCACGGCACAGGGGACCAAGAATAAGGCGAAAACAAGAAGCGGGCGCATCGGAAGGCTCTATGGTATCCCGATGCGGAGGCCGTCCGCAGGCCGCGCCACCCTACGTCCTCGACCGCATGATTTCGTTTCTTATCCAGCAAGACCGCTCCTTTTAGTCGCGGCTCTGATCGGAGCTGCGACTGAAAGAAGCGGTCCTTGAGAGGAAACAAACCTCGCGGTCGGCGCACTACTGCCCCTTGACCACCTCGCCGCCCTTCATTACAAACGTGACGTGCTCCAGCGTGCTGATATCCGCGAGAGGATCGCCCGCAACCGCGATAATGTCTGCATAGGCGCCGGGCTGCAGCTCGCCGACCTTTCCTTCCCAGCCGATCAGTTCGGCGGCATTCACCGTGGCGGATTGAATGGCCTGCATGGGCGTCATGCCTGTCTTCACCATGAGCGCGAACTGCCTCGCATTCCAACCATGCGGATACACGCCGGCGTCCGTGCCGAAGGCCATTTTCACTCCGGCGTGGACGGCCTTCTCAAAATTCTCCCGCTGCCGGCGCCCCACCTGGCGTTCCTTCTCGATCACCTTCTCGGGGTAGCCCATGCGGGCATATTCGCCAAGGATGTATGAGTCGTTGTAAGTGTCCATCACCAGGAAAGTCCCGTGCTCTTTGGCAAGGCGTATTCCTTCGTCGTCGATCAGGCTGGCGTGCTCCACGGAAGCCACACCCGCCCGTATGGCACGCTTGATCGGCTCGGCGCCATGCGCGTGCGCGGCCACCTTGCGGCCCCACATACCGGCTTCGGCCACGAGCGCGTTCAGCTCCTCCTGCGAAAACTGGGGACCGCCCACGCTCTCTTCCTCGGAGAGCACACCGCCTCCGGCGAGAACCTTGATGACCCCTGCGCCATACTTCACGTTTTGCCGCACCAGTTTACGAATCTCGTCGATGCCGTCGGCCACCGAGGAGAGGTTTTTCATCTGCACGTACGGCGAAAATCCGACCAGATCCCCGTGACCGCCGGTGCTGGTAATGGCAAGTCCTGCGGCGATCATTCGCGGTCCAGGCACGTCTCCGCGGTCGATGGCTCGTTTCAGGGCGAGGTCGATGTACTCGCCCGCGCCGAGGTCGCGCACGGTGGTAAACCCGGCTTCGAGCGTCCGCCGGGCGTAGTTGGGGGCGACAATGGCGTAATCGATCGGGCTCCGCCGGAAGAGGTCCTCGTAATAATTGGAGGGCTGCATGGTGATGTGCGTGTGGCAATCGATCAGGCCCGGAAGAATGGAAGCGCTGCCCAAGTCGATCAGCCGCGCGCCGGCGGGAACCGCAAGCTTCGGCCCAACGGCTTTCACCCGGCCGCCCTCGATCACCACGACGGGGTTGGCGATGGCCGTGCCGGACCTCGGATCGATCAGCCTTGCGGCCCGCACGGCAACCGTTTGAGATGAAGCTTCTGAAGCCGCGCTCTGCGCAGCCGACATAGATACGCTAAACACAGCCACGCACACCACTCGTATGGGTCGAATCACATAGCCTCCACGATTCCGTTCCGCTTTCCGCCCCGACCGGCCAGATCAACGGAACGATACACGGCCGGGAATATTTATGCAACAGCTCGATTGAAATCAGAGTATAATACCGTTTTCACTCCTTTGTAATTCACGTCTGTTGCGGCCGGGCCCCGTTTGCCCTCGCCTCGTGAATGCCTCGTCCGCTGTATCTGTAGTTCGGGCGGCTGGCGGTCAATAGGCGCCGGTGTGCCCTTTTCCGATGTTCGGAAAAGTCTCCAGGAGGAATACGATGAGCCCTCACGCTATTCGTGTACGAACACAATGGTTCTTGGCCCTGTTTTTGCTCGCCGCGGCCGGCCTTCGGGCCCAGAACGCGACGGGAAAGATCGCCGGCAATGTCGTGGATCCTACGGGCGCGGTGATTGCAAGCGCGAAAGTGACGGTCACCAACATCGCCACCCAGATTTCCAAGCAGACCTCGACGGACAAGGATGGCTTTTACCAGGTCGCGGAACTGCCGATCGGGCGGTACGAAGTTGCGGCTGAGGCGCCCGGGTTCGCGCGTGTCGTGGTGCAGCCGAAGAACTCTCTGGAAATCAACCAGACCCTGCGTGTGGACTTGAACCTGGAAGTCGGCAACGTCAAGGACACGATCACCATCGAAGCCGCAGCGAGCGCCGTGGAGACGGAGAATTCCACCATGGGCACCACCGTGGACGGCAACGCGGTGTATGAATTGCCCCTCAACGGACGCAACACGCTGGACCTGCTCTCCACTCAACCCGGTGCCACAGCGAAGAACACCGACGCCTCGCGCCAGGCCGGCTCGTATTCGATTGGCGGCATGCGCTCGGATTCCGTTACCTATCTGCTCGATGGCGGCAACAACAATCACCTGATCAACAACGACGTCGTGATCAATCCCAATCCCGATGCGGTGGCCGAGTTCCGCGTGCTGGAAAGCAACTACTCGGCCGAATACGGGCGCAACGGCGGCGGCGTGGTCAGCGTGGTCACCAAGAGCGGCACCAACGACGTGCATGGCACGGCATTCGACTACCTCCGCAATGAGGACCTGGACGCCAACACCTTCTTCAACAACGAACAGGGCATCGCGCGACAGGTCTTGAAACGGAACCAGTATGGCGGCACTATCGGCGGGCCTATCATTCTGCCGCACGTCGTGAACGGGCGCAACAAGCTGTTCTTCTTCTTCTCCTACGAAGGGCAGAAACAGAATTCCAACGTGGCCTCCGGCAAGGTGACGACGTTCACGCCGCTCGAACAGCAGGGCAATTTTTCGCAGTCGGCGAACGGGGGCCCGGACCCCGCGGTGGCGTCTTTCCTGGAGAACAATCCGTATTTCCAGAGCGACCCGGTGCTGGCTGCCAAGGCGATTATCAACCCGGCGCGCATCAGCCAGGTCGCGCTCAATTACTTTAAGAACGGTCTCATTCCGGTCTCATCAGCCGGTTACGTCTTTCCGGAGGCCGTGGCGCAGGCCAATCGCAACGAATTCCTGGGCAAGCTGGACTGGACGCCCGGCACTCGCGACAGCATCAGCGTTACCATGGCGGCGCAGGATACGCCGAGCACGGTTCCCTTCTCGGGCGCATCGGGCGCAACCACGGTCAGCGGGTATCCCGTATCGGACGACGCGTCCGCC
>DATJMA010000161.1:0-17622 GCA_035509055.1 Bryobacteraceae bacterium
CTGTGCGTTGAGTCGATTGGCGGCGAGTTGTTTTGGTGTCGGCATAGAGCGTGAGGATAACGTGTGAGCCAGCGGGCCGCGAGGCGGGTGGCTTGTAAGTGGTTGGAGCGGCTGCGACGATTTTCCGAAAGTTTTTGTGATTACCGTTAAGCGGCCCTTCGACAAGAGGGCGGCTTCGGGCCACAACGAGGGATGAAAACGTGGTCAGCGTTAAGCGGCGCGCACACGGGCGCTCATTTCGACGGAGTATATTCCGCCCGCGTGCTCGTTTTGGCGGCCGTCGGAAAATCGGCCGGCACTTTTTGTGTCACTTTGCCGGTGGCGGCCCATTCCGTTCCGCGCTGGTAGGTGGTAATGAATCCGACGCCGTTGAGTGCTGTCAGGTCGTGTCCCATGGTGGTATGAAAGACCCGGCCTTTGCCGTAGGAAATTGCCATCAGGACAGGCTCGTCATGGCCTGTGCCATGGTTGGCGGGATCGGAGTATGCCGTCGCCAGGATGGTCATGTTCTCGCCCGGTCCACGAAGATTGGCGTAGAGCTCATCGGCGACGTGCATCCATTCCCTGGGAAGGCCGGCGGTAACCGGATGGTCCATCACGCGGTCCACAACTTTGAAGGGCAGCCGCGCGCCATGCATGCCTGCCGGACCGGGAGCATTGCCGGCGATTACTTTGCCGTCCTGCCAGTAGAAATGCGGGCCCGAGGTTTCATCGCGCCCCCGCCATCCGCCCACGCCGATCATCAGATTGAACGCCTTCCACTGCGGGAACGCGTTGTCGGAAGCATGCACCGAAACCATGCCGCCGCCATTGCGAACATACCGCTCGAAAGATGCTTTCAGGCTGTCGGGCCAACGGTCGTCAGGGGCATCGTAGTTCCACACCACTACCTGGTATTGGCTCCAATCGGGCTTGAACGACGCAAAATCGCCGCCTTTCGGCGGGGCCGTCACCACGTCCACCTGGAAAATCCCAGCGTCGAGGAGCATGCGCTTCAAGTATGGAGTAGTCTGCTGCCAGGCATGGTAGGGGCCGCCCGATTCGCCATCGAGAATCATCACGCGGACCGGCGGCGCCGCCCAGAGGGAGGCTGCGCAGACCAACAGCAGTCCCAAGCCGGGCTTCTTCATACCTTCAGCTCCCATCCTTTGCGCGTGTATGGTCGGAGCAGCTTGTTGGCTTCCTCGTGATTGGTGAAGCGCAGGTTCTTCGAATCCCACAGGAGCCTGCCCGGCACGCGCAACGCGACCGGTCCCAGCGCCAGCCACTCGATGTACCGGCTGGCCACCGAGAATTGCGAGACTGCCGGCGTGCCGCCCTTGCAGGCGCGGATCCAATCCTGTTGGTGGTTGACGCCGCGCGGCAGGATCTGCGGCGGCAGCCGGTAATCCGCCCACCGCGATGCCGGCAGCAGCCACACACCTTCGCCCCGAGCCACGGTGGCCATATATCCCTTCGATCCAACGAAGACCGATCCGTTGCCGGGAGCGCGATTGGGATCGGGCGCCGGCATGGCGGCGCGCGGCGGCGGCGTAAAATTCCTTGGCGGCGCGATCTGTCCCGGCCGCGGCGCCGGTTTACCGTCCGCAGTCAGTTGATTGCCAATCAGCAGCGTGCCATCGCCGGTTTCCGGGAAAGGCCGGCTCTTTTCGGTAGCCAGATTGTCCATCGACGGGAACAGCCGGTCGCCCTCCGCCATTCCGGGAGGGTTCTGGAAATCGCCGCGCATATTCTGATAGCAGTGGATGGTCACCGGCGGCATATTGCCGCGGGCTGGAAATTCGAAGACCGTGTGGGCACGAACCGGCCACAGCCAGGGATTCTTGCCTTCCACTTTCACGCATTCCACGCTGAGGGGCGACGCCTGATCGAGGCGCAGCGCCATGTGCGCCGGCCCGAGGCAATGGACCAGCCAATCGCCCAGGGACCCGCCGGTGGAAAAGTCCTGAAACGCGCGCCAGTGGCCGTTGATTAGCGGATTGTACGGCCGCTTCGCCGCCGGGCCGATCCAGAGGTCCCAGTCGAGCGTGTCCGGCACGGGCCTGGCTTCCGGTCCGGAGTCGGGAAGGTTGGGCTGACCTCCGTAGATGCCGCCGGTGAAAGCGTGCACTTCCCGGACGTCGCCGATGTCGCCAGACCATACGATCTCGCACGCAGTCTTCAGCGCTTCGTGATTGAATCCCTGGTTGCCCATCTGGGTCGCGACCCGGTATTTCGCCGCGGCATCGGCCAGCAGCCGCGATTCCCACGGCGTGCGCGTGAGCGGCTTTTCGCAGTACACGTGCTTTCCGCGCTGCATACAGGCGAGCGCGACGGGTGCGTGCAGATGATCGGGCGTGGCGATCATCACGGCGTCGATGTTCCTGCTCTCTTTATCGAGCAGCCGGCGGAAATCTTGGTACCTGGCGGCTTTCGAATAGGTCTGGTAGGCGCGCGCCAGGTTGGTTTCGTCCACATCGCAGAGGGCTACGATGTTCTCCGTGACGGCAGCGCCCTCGACAATGGTCGGCCCGCGCGTGCCCATCCCGATGGCGGCGATATTCAGCTTCTCGTTGAAAGATTTGTACCCCAACGCCGGCAGCGAGGGGGTGCTTCCGAATCCTCCTGTGGGAACCGCGCCGGCCAACAGCGATCCATAGAAGAAATAGCGTCTGGAAAAACGATTGGGCATGCGCTCACTCTCCAACGACATTTGGTGTATCACGTTTCGACGACTGACGTCCAGACGCAGAACAGGTGCCTGACCGCAAGGCTTGACAAGGGCAATGCTTGGAGACGCGAGGCAATCGATCATGCGTTCGCGGCACTAGAATGAGACCTGATGACTCTCGACCAGCTCCGGCGCTTCGCAGCCGCGCGCTCGCTTTTCCCGCCCACCACCCTGAAACGGGCCGTCGAAAAGCTGAGCTTCGTGCAGGCCGATCCCATTCGCGCTCCAGCCCGCGCCCAGGACCTGATTCTTCGCCATCGCGTAAAGAACTACCGGGCGGGCGATCTCGAACAACGCTACGTGGAGCTCGGGATCGAAGAGGATTTCTTCGTGGTTTACGGATTTGTCACGCGCTCCCTTCAGGCGCTGATGCACCCGCGGGTGGACGCGCTTCATCCCTTCGAAGGAATAGGCAAGGTTTCCGCCAAGGAGAGACGGCGCGGGGAGTTGCTGCTGGAATTCGTGCGCCAGCGCGGCACGGTCCACCCGCGCGAAGTGGACGAGCATTTCGCGCACGGCACGGTGAGAAATTACTGGGGCGGACAGTCCAACGCCACCACGCATTTACTTTCAGCCATGCATTATCGCGGCATGGTGCGCGTGGCGCGCCGCGAACGCGGCATCCGCGTGTATGCCATCCACCGCCACGAACCTGCTGCCGCCGACCGCGCCGAAATCCACGCGCGGCTGGACGCGCTGGTAGACCTTGCGGTTGGCATTTATGCGCCAATGCCCACGGCTTGCCTGCGCGACCTCGTGCGCCGGTTGCGTTATGCCGTCCCACAATGGCAGCGGGAGCTGAAAAGCGCCTTCCAGCGCGCGACCGAACGGCTGTCGCACGCGGAAATCGGCGGCGTAGATTGGTATTGGCCCGCCGGGGAACGGGCAAGCCGCGCAGCGGCGCTGGATTCGGTGCGCCTGCTCACTCCGTTCGATCCATTGGTGTGGGACCGCGACCGCTTCGAGTTGCTGTGGGGATGGGTGTACCGTTTCGAGGCTTACACACCGCCGGCCAAGCGCAAGCTCGGCTATTATGCCCTGCCGCTGTTGTGGCGCGACCGCGTGATCGGCTGGAGCAACTTGGCGGTGAAAGCCGGCAAGCTCGAATGCGATTTCGGATATATTGCCGGCCGCCCGCCCCGAGATCCGGCATTCCGCCGCGAACTCGCCGAAGAAGTCGATCGCGTGCGGGTTTTCCTGGGGCTCAGTACAGCTTGACGGGCGCGCTGTAGCCGGTCATCTCCAGATATCCCACCCCGCGCGAGGAGCCCGAATACGCGACCGCGCCCTCCCAGTAGGTGAGCCCCGGGGTATCTTCGGAAACTAATTCCTGATTTTTCACCGCCGCCACGCATTCCAGCGAAATGTTCATCGCGGGAATGGAAATCCGCCACTTCACGGGATATCGAGCGTGGGTTTTAGGGCTGGACCAATAGTCCAACGGTTCGAGATGGAAATCGGTGCGCTTCAGGTGCGTGGCGCTGCCGTCCTTGGCGATGAACGTTCCGGAAGAATAGGGGTCGATTGCGCCGCCGGCATCGCGAAGGTCGAAAAGCATGATGTTCGCGCCATTTTCGAGCTGCACACTGAACCAGTCCCACCCCTGCTGGGATGGGTCGAGGGATTCGGTGAACCACTCGTGGTCCATCCATGCCGTTCCGCCGACTTCCGCGCCGTTGAGACGGCCCTCCACTGCCATCCGGGGAAAGGAAACGTAATAAGACGCTCGCCCGACCCCGGCAGCTTTCCGGCTGACTCCGTTCTCGCCATTGATGACGGCAGGTATGAGCGGCGTCAGACGGAGCGAGAACTGGATTCCTTCGGCAGTCGCGGTGAGTTGCTGGGAGTCCGTCGTTTTGTCCCAGCGCACCTGCCAGTTGCCGTTCCAGATGCGGCCCTGGTCGAAGCTGACGCCGGCGATTCCGGGACCGGCGCGGTTGAGGCGCCGGGTGTAACGGAAACCGCCGGCGTCGATATCGGTGAGGGCGAGGTGCGCCAGGTACAGGTCGTCCACGCGCCATGCGGAAGGATTTTGGGCCGGCCCTCGATCCTGCCCCTGGCGGAAGAATACCAGTTCGAACCCATAGCGATGGCCGCCGCGGCCGCGGAGGTTGCCGGTGTAATACCACCACTCGGTGCGATAGTCCGGGTGGCTGAAGTGGTCGCGCGGAAACTGGTAATGGTAGCCGGGGAGCGCCAGCTTGTAATGCAGCGCGGCGGCCAGGAACAGAAGAGGCAGAGTCAAATTGCCAGCTTATCGCACGCAGGTGGGATTGTAGAACTGGTTGGCGGCCTGTTTGGATTTCTCCGCCAGGTAAGCGGCCACCGAGGGAGTGGCATCCACTTTCACCTGCTTCAAGAAAGGCGCCAGGAACCGGCCGAATCCGTCGAGCGTCCGGGTATTGCTTTGCGAAAGCGCCGCCGTCAGCCGTTCCCGCAGGTAGGGCGACAGGATTTCCTCGCGCCCCACGAAGACGCGGGCGATCTTCGCCGGGGCCGGCTGAATGCGCAGGGGCAGCTCGCGGTCGACCAGGCTCCGCGGGACCAGGTAGAAGATCCGCATGCCTTCCTCGAACCAGGAATCGCGCCAGGTCTCAATCATCGCGTCAGCCTCTTTGCGATAGAGCCCCTGGGCGACCAGCGCATTCGCGAGTTCCCGCTCGAGGCTGTCCGGATTGCCGTTGAGCGGGGGAAGTTCAATGGCGGCCGTTCCTCGCAGAGCGCGCAGAATGCGGTAGCCGATCTGCCCGCCGCGATTTTCGAATACCACCGCGAGCAGCGGATCGCCGCCGGGATTGCGGAGTTCCATGGAATGCTCGCCGGTAAATCGGGCGCTCAATGGCACTGAGAAGTCAGCGATCCCGCGGTAAAAGATCAGCTTCTCCTGTTGTTTGCCGATGCGCAGGAGGTCGGAATCGGTATTCCGCGCCGCGAAGTAATGGCTGGCGCCGGCGGTTCGCGGGAGCGCGGCACTCTCGCCCGGCGCGATCTCGACGCCGTTCCACTCGATGCGGCCATCGCGCACGGGCGGCAGGTTCAACTGCCTCCCCGGTTTCACCGCGGTGGCCGCCGGGTACCATTCGGTGATCAGCCCCTTGGGAAAATCCACGGCGAGCGAAAGCACCGTTTTGCGCGGCGAGTAGAAATACAGGACTGGCGTCTCCATGCGGACCGTGACGGTTGGCGCGGGCGCCGTGTCGCGAGTCGGCGGCATGAACTTATATGCCAGGCCGTTCAGCCGTTCGACAAAGCACGGCAGGTCGGACGTGCCGCCGAGCGGCGACCACGGTTCCGATCCGCCGGCGCCATCGGCGATGGTGGTAAAGGTGCCCCATTCGTGAACGGTGACGGCGGCGGCGGGATTCCCGCCCGATCCGAAAACGGGAGCGGCCAGAAGCATGGCGACGGCGCATTTCGTGAATTGCATAAGATCCCTCTTTCGATGCCTGCAAGACGCCGCACCGACCGTTCCGTTAACCGCGCGGGCCCACCCGTAAAATGAAAATGATGATCGCTTCCACCAACCCCGCTACCGGCGAGACTTTGCGCACATTCGACTCCCTGACCGACGCCGAGGTGGATTCCGCGGTTGCCCGCGCGGACGCCGCCTGGCGCAGCTACCGCCATAGCTTGCCGGCCGATCGCGCCCGCTGGCTTTCGGCCGCGGCTGAGATCCTGGAACAGGAAAAGGATCGCCTGGGCCGCATCATGACGCTTGAAATGGGCAAACCGATCGGCGCGGCGCGCGCCGAAGCGGCGAAGTGCGCCCTGGCCTGCCGCTACTATGCGGAGCACGGCGAGCGCCTGCTGGCGGACGAGCCGGTGGACGCCGGCGGCGGCAAAAGCTATCTGAAGTTTCAACCGATCGGGCCGGTGCTGGCGGTGATGCCGTGGAACTTCCCGTTCTGGCAGGTATTCCGTTTCGCGGCCCCGGCCCTGATGGCCGGCAACACCGGATTATTGAAACATGCCTCGAACGTGCCGCAATGCGCGCTGGAAATCGCGAGCGTCATCCGCCGAGCGGGCTTTCCGGAGGACGTTTTTCAAACTCTGCTGATCGGCTCGGCCCAGGTCGCGCGGATCATCGACGACCCGCGGGTCAAAGCGGCATCGCTCACGGGCAGCGAACCGGCCGGCGCGCAGGTTGCCGCGCACGCCGGGCGTCAACTCAAGAAGACAGTCCTCGAACTCGGCGGCAGCGACCCGTTCGTAGTGATGCCTTCGGCGGATCTCTCCCAAGCGGTCCGCACCGCCGTGGAAGCGCGCGTCCTCAATAACGGGCAATCCTGCATTGCCGCCAAGCGGTTCATTGTAGACGCCGGCATTGCCGCGGATTTCGAGCGGCAATTCGTGGAAGCCATGCAGGCGCTGCGCATCGGAGATCCCATGGAAGAATCCACGCAACTGGGTCCACTCGCTACTCCCGATATTCTGCAGGGCCTTGACGACCAGGTGCGCGCGTCGGTGGAAGCCGGGGCGCGCCTGGTCACGGGCGGCCACCGCATCGACCGCCCGGGCAATTTCTATGCGCCCACGGTACTGGCGGATGTCCCGAAAGATTCGCCCGCGTATCGCGAGGAACTATTCGGCCCGGTGGCGGTTTTATTCCGCGCGGCCGGAATCGACGAAGCCATTCGCCTGGCTAACGATACCGATTTCGGTCTCGGCGCCAGTGTCTGGACTTCCGACTCCGCGGAAGAGAAGAAGCTGGTCGATGAAATCGAGGCCGGCATGGTCTTCGTCAACGGTATGGTGGCGTCCGACCCGCGCCTGCCGTTCGGCGGCGTGAAGCGTTCGGGCTACGGGCGCGAACTGAGCGCTTACGGCATCCGCGAGTTCGTCAATGTGAAGACCGTAAAGGTGGCGTAAGGGCCGGCTGCCTTACTGAACGGTAATATACGCGACCGGCGTGGAAACCGTCCCCACCGTCACCACCACCGGCTGCCTGCCGGTCGGCGCATTGGCCGGGACGGTGAAGTTGATCTGAGTCACGCCCACAAGCCCGGGCGGAATGCCGATGAACCAGTTGGCGTCGGTCGTCGAAGCCTGCACGCCGCCCACGGTGACGGTGACCGCTTCGCGCGGCTTCGGAAGATCCTGCAGGGGAGTTCCGGCGGCCGGCGAGGTGCCATCGGGCAGTTTAGGAGTCACCTGCCCGTCACCGGTGATATAGAGGAAAGTCGCCTGCCCGCGCGTGGCGGTTCGATTGGGATTCACGTCGTTGCTGTTATCGAGGAACGTGAAGATGCCGGGCGCGATGGGAGAGATCGTAAAAAGGTAGTCCGTCAATGCATACGGGTTGCCGATTTGCAAATCCACGGCGCCGGAAGCTTCGTATGGAATCTGGATATTGATCTGGTTCGCGCTGACGAAATAGATGGGAGCCGGCCAGGCAGGCTCGTTAGCGTCGTTGCAACTGACCTCGCAGACGGCGGCCTCAACCCCGCCCATCATTTCCGGCAGCGGAAGAGTCGACGCAGCCTGAAACAGCGTTCCCATTCCGGTGCCGAAAACCGCGAGGATCATGCCCGGAGCGTAAACCTGAGCGTAGCTGGCGCCGTTGGTGACGCCGCCGACGTTGAGCTGCGCCTGCGGGCCCTGGAACGGAATATTGAGCGAGGTGGACCAGCCGGACCCGGAGAAATCGAAAACCTCATTAGCAGGGGCATTCACCGAACTGAGAGACATGCACCCGGTAATCGACTGCCGCGCGCCGATGGAAGTAGTCCCAAACACCGTTTGCGGCGAATAGGTAACTCCACCGATCGTAAAATCGCCGACCGAAGTGGCGAATCCGCCCTCTTCGCTGAGTGTGAGCTGAAAGTTCCAGGTGCCGGTGCTGCCGCAAGACTCCTGGTTTCCCTGGTAAACCGGATTCTGGTCGAGCGAAGCTACGACGATAGGTCCCGAGGGTTGTGCGGACTTCCAACCGTGGATCAGGTTGGTCACATCCACTGAGCCGAATCCCACTACCGAACTGTATCCGGAGGTGCCGACGGTGTATCCCTCCTGGCCATTACTGCACCCGGGGGAGCCATACGCGCAGGCTTCGATATTGTTGCCGGTAATGTTGTTGTGAAAGGCGCTTGGCGCGGTCTTCCAGAGACCGTAAATGGTGGGATTGATATTCCCAAGGCCGTTGGTATTCAGATACTGATTCAGCAGCGCCACGACTCCCGCCATGGTTGGAGTGGCGGCGGAAGTGCCACCGACCTGTTCCCAGCCCGTTGAGTCCTCGCACCTGGAGCAGTACACGTTGTAAGGAACCGAGTAGACGCTGGCATTGAACGAAATATCCGGAACATGCCGCCATCCGTCATTGGGAACGCCGGCGTTGGTTTGCCAGGAAGGTTGCGGGAAATACATGCTGGCTCCCCCGCCGGTTCCTAAGATCATGCCAGCCTGCGCCGGTTCGTTCCAGGCAACTTCCGGAATGTATCCCTTGGCCGATTCTTCAGTGGCGGAGTTACCTACATTCCAGTACGAACCGGAATTGCTCAGGGCCGTGCCGCCCATCGAAGTGACTTCGGGAATAGAGCCGGGTTCGTCCACGGCCAGACCGTTTTCGGCTACGGTTGCGCCGGCATCGCAATCGGTAGCGCCTTGGTCGCCGGCCGCCGCGAGCCAGGTAATGCCTTCCGAATTGGCCTGCTGCACCATCTGGCGATAGCTCGGCAAATCCGCGAGGTCGTAAATTTCGCAATTGCCGTAACTCATGCTGATTACGGGGGCGACGGCATTATCCACGGCGTACTGGGCGGAAGTCCAGACGTCGTACGAGTAGACGAATTCGATGTTGGCATTGCGCGCGACGCCGCCGGCCCACTCGAGGTCGAGGCTGGATTCGTCGAGGTCGCCGGTAGCGGCCAGGTAGCCGGGATTTTGGCGGTCCACCAGAACCGGAGTCAGGGTCACCGAAGTCAATCCGAAGGTACGCCAGAAAGTGGCGATGTCGCTGGTGTAGACCTCCGACTGGCCCACGACGGCGATTTTCTGCCCGGTGCCATTGGTGCCGGCGGAGTACATGGGCGTGATGTCATAAATGGTGGCGAAGTCATCGGGCGCCATCACGTGATCGCCGGGGCCGAGCGTCCAGTTCGGCTTGGCCCGCGCGAGGTGCGGTTTGGGGTGGAAGTCGTGCAGTCCGCGGACGCCGGCTACCAGCGGCGACAGGGCCGCCGGAATCGTGAGATCGGTGGAATTGGCGTAGTGCATTACGCCGTTCACCTTATAGCGGTGGATGGTTGTGCCGAACGCGTTGTGAACCTGCCCGGCGGTGCCGCTGAAGCTGACAAACGTGCGGCTGCGCGCGGCGGAATTCACCGTGAAGCCCTGACCTTCGAGCCATTGGGTGATCTGTGCGATGTCGCTGGCGCTCACGCCGAATTGATCGGCATACTGCTCCGGAGTCAGCCACTGCCGATATTGGGGCGATGCCGGGTTTTGCTGGCTGGCGAGCAATTGTTCGAGCTTCGCCTGCTGCGCCGGGGTGCTCTTCAAGAGGATGGACATGCCCGGCAGCGGAAAACCGCTCTCCACCTCACCAGCATCATTGGCGGCGGTTGCCAAGGGATGGACGCGGCCCGGGAGCAAAAATGTTTTGGAACTATCGATTCTCGACAGAATGCGATTGGGTTGCGCGAAGCACGCGGTCGCGGCTGCGGATAACACGGCGAATACAAGAATGTTGCGGAAATTCATAGCTCAGGTTTCTTCTGGACGCGAAAGGTGGTCTGCGGCGCCACCAATAACCCGTTAGACGCTAAGATCTCGATTGGCGGTTACAATAACTCCGGATAACCAGCCGGTGCCCTTGCGCCGGGCGGCCGATTTCGACATAATACCCGCAGAACCATGAGTGTGATTCCTCACCGACTGGAGATCTGCCGTGCGAAGCGCTCTGGTGGCCGCTCTCGTTTCGTGTGCCGATAATCCTCATAAGTCGCAGGCCCGCCGGTTTGTGCAGGGACTGTCCGCCGATGAACTTCAATTCATCGCCGAGTTTCTGGGCGCGTGCATGCTGGATGCTTGCGACAAACCCTGCGCCTCTCGGGCACAGTGGGCCGAGCGGATCACGCGCTACCAAGAGGCATTGGACGGGTGCAGTTCCGCCGACCGGGAGCACAAGATGATTCTCCTGTTGGAGTATCTGTGCCGTGCGGGAGATGCGAGCGCCCAGGTTTCCGCCGTAAGTTGAAAACGCTCACTGCACGATAGAGGTGCCGGCCTGCGGCTCCAGCCGGATCTCTCCGAAGGCGGCTTCATACTGCGTGACGTTCTCGCGCAGGACGTTGAGCAAAGCTTTGGCCTGTTGCGGGCTGACATAGACTCCCTGAAAGTTGTGGATGGAAACGCTGTCCGGCGCGGTTTGATTCACCCGGCCGAACATCAGAAAGAAGTCCCAGAGGTTCACCCGCACCTGCACGCTGTTGGCGTAGTTTTCGCGGTACTCGGGCGTGTTGATGAGCTGGATCTTGGTGGCCGGAGGCTGAGTCATAGCCTTCAGCGTAGCATTCCGCGAGGAGTACGCTTTTCGACCGGTGCTTTAAGATTATTTACGAATTTGGCACAACCGTTGCTCTATTTTTTGCGTCCGTTGTGATGGAAGGGGACAGAGCATATGAAGAACTTTGCTACCAATCACACTCAGGGGTTGGCCCACTGCCCGATTTGCACCCATACAGTCCCGGCCGAAATCGACCTGCGGGGCAAGTTCCCGCGAGTTCTGAGCGGCCAGAAATGTCCGCGATGCGGGTCGGCGCTGGATGTCGCCGCGGTGGTGCAGATTCCCGAAGCGGCGTAAACGGCTTCGGAACGAAACGTGCTTGTTTCCGAGCAGGACATTTGCGATAGTGGAATCAGTGCTGGGTGTATGAGACGCAAGTTACAGCCAAAATCCGATCCCGTTGTGCCGGCCGAAATTCTGGAGCAGGCGAAGCTTGCGATCTCACCCGACCGTCTGACGAAGGCCGTCAAGTGCTCGGTGTGCGGGGCGGAAGCCACCATCGTTGCCGCCGAGCCGCTATGCTGGGTCTGCCGCCGTCTCAAGATCAGCGCCTGGCGCGAGATCGAACAGCAGATGCCCGCCCAGGAATAGACGCTTCCCTAGGGGTTGGCTTCGATTGACTGCACGACTTCTTCCCACTGGGCGACCAGTCTCTCCAACTCGGTGCGGCGAGCGGTCAGCAGCTCATTGAGCCGGACCGTCTCTTCCACACTGACGAAGTTGGCGAGCGAAGTCTCCAACCCGACGATTTCGCTCTCCATCCGGCCGACCTCCGATTCCAGGGCCGCGCGGCGGTCCTGCATCTGCTTCAGTTTGATCGGATTCAGCCTTCTCTCCGGCGCCTTCGACTGGCTTGATGCGGCGGTTCCGTTTGACGCGGCGGAGACAGATGGCGTCGGCAGGCCGGCGGCCAGTGTCGCCGGACCGCCGCTCTTGCGCCAGAGATACTCCTCGTAATTGCCGGGATAGATTGTCACCCGGCCGTCTTCCACCTCGAAAATCCGTGTCGCCAGCTTGTCAATGAAGTAGCGATCGTGCGACACGAAGACCAGCGTGCCGTTGAATTCCTGAAGCGCTGTAAGCAGGACGTCCTTAGCGCGCATATCCAGGTGATTCGTCGGCTCGTCGAGGAGGAGGAAATTCGAGGGCTGCATCAGCATGCGGGCCAGCGCGTAGCGGTTGCGTTCGCCCCCGGAAAGCACGCCAATCTGCTTGAAGACGTCGTCCTCGGAGAAGAGAAAGCAGCCCAAAATGCTGCGCAGTTCGGTGTTGCCGGCCCGTGGAGCCACGGTAGCCAGGTCGTCGATCAGGCGCGCTTCGGATTCGAGTTCCTTGTACTGGTCCTGCGCGAAGTAATCGGGCTGGGCGTTGTGGCCGAGAGTGTAGCTGCCGGCGGTTACCGACTCGGCGCCCGCCAGAATCTTGATCATGGTCGATTTCCCGGCGCCGTTTACACCCACCAGAGCCACCCGGTCGCCGCGTTCGATATAAAAGTCGACGCCGCTGAAAACGGTGTGGTCGCCATAAGCCTTCGCCACTCCCTTGAACTCCGCCACGATGCGGCCGCTCGGCTTGGGCTGCGGGAATCGGAAGTGGATGCTCTTTTCTTCCGGCGGGATCTCGATGCGCTCGATCTTTTCCAGTTCTTTGATGCGGCTCTGCACCTGCTTGGCCTTGGTGGCCTGGTAGCGGAAGCGGCTGATGAAGGCCTCGAGCTGTTCGATGCGGTCGCGCTGATTCTGATAGGCAGCCTGCAACTGCGCGCGGCGCTCGGTTTTCTGCTCTTCGTAGCGGGTGAATCCGCCGGTATAGAAGTGGACCGCCTTGTTCCACAACTCGGCGATCTTGCGCACCGTCACGTCGAGGAAATAGCGATCGTGCGACACCAGCACGACGGCGTTCGGGTAATCGTGCAGGTAATCTTCCAGCCAGTTGCGGGCTTCGAGATCCAGGTGGTTGGTGGGCTCGTCGAGCAACAGGAGGTTGGGTTTTTCGAGAAGCAGCTTGGCCAGCGCGATGCGCATCTGCCAGCCGCCGGAAAACTCCTCGGTGCGGCGCTTCCAATCGCGCTGCGGGAAGCCCAGGCCGGAAAGCACCGTACCCACCTGCGCTTCCACGGTATAACCGTCGCGGGCGTGGAATTCGGCCTCGCATTCGTGAAACCGGTCGGCCACCTGGGCATATTCGGCGCTCGACGGGTCGAGCTCGGACATGCGCTGGGTGAGCTGCTCCTGCTCGATTTCGAGATCGCGCAGGCTGGAAAACACGGTCATGCACTCGGCGAAGACCGTCCGGCCGGAGAGCGAGAGGCCATCCTGCGGCAGATAGCCCAGGGTGACGCCTTTCTGCATGGTGACGGAGCCGGAGTCGAGGCCTTCGATGCCGGCGAGCACTTTCAGAAGCGAAGATTTGCCGGTGCCATTGGCTCCGACCAGACCGGTGCGCTCGTTGGGTGTGATCAGCCAGTCGGTGTCTTCGAAGAGGATCTTGGGGCCGTAGCGCTTTCCCGCCCCGTTGAGCTGGATCATGTGGGACTAAAACTATTTTAGCGTAGCGGCGGCATTCGCCTCCGGGGCGCGGGGCCCGACGCACCGCAGCCCCGGAGAAATGGCGGGGAGAAGCAAATGGCGCCTCGATCACCCGTCTGTAATGTAAGACGCATGGGGTGCGCGCTAAGGTACAACCCGGATGGGGGCGGCACTTAACGGCATAGCGCCACAAACAGGACTCGACCCCCTGGCGGGGAAGCGAATCCAGGGCTGCTACCTCGCCGCCGATGGCAAGCACGGCGGGGGATTCGGCCATGGGTTACAGCCAATATTGAAACTGGTGCGTGGCCAGAATATACGCCGATAGCAGCCCGTTGGTCACCGCGTGAGCGATGATGCAATCGGTCAGATTGCGCGTCCGCACCATCCACCAGTTGTAAATGATTCCGGTGGCCAGCCCGACTTCCCAATATGGCCCGTGTTCGGCAGCGAACATCAGCGCCACCATCCAGAAGGCCGCCGATTGATAGGTTCCCAGCGGAACTTTGCGGAAATCGCCGGCGATCAGCCAGCGCATCGCCCAGCCGCGCCAGAAAAGCTCCTCCACCGGCGGTACCAGCAGGGCGCACGACGCGGTCCGCAGAATCAGGAACCAGACGCTGGTTCGCAGGACGATCGGGATCGAGCTGACGGCCGATCCTGTGATCGAGTTCTGGAACAGCAGGGAACGGCGATATCCAGGGCCAAAGACCACGTCCGGGCCGATCCACAGCGCGAATACCAGCGCCCCGATCACAATGCTTGCCACCGGCATCGCCGGCCGCGCCGCGAGGAGTTGGCGCGAAAATGCCAGCAGGACCGCGAGCGTGACCAGCGCGCGCAGCGGATACATCCAAGCGGCGGGCAGTCCGGTGAGCCTCTCGACGGCCATAATGGCGATGAAAGTCGCGAACGGAGCGATGTAGGGGACGGCGGGATGGCGCACGCGGTTAGCTCTTGCGCGGGCGCGCGTTCACAACCGGAATCAGCCAGTTGTGCTTTTCTTCCGCGGCTGCCGGGCGCGCCGTGCGGGCAGCCAGCTCGCTGTTCAACGTGGCGATGAATTCCTGGATTTGGGCCTGCATCTGGCCCATTTTCTCACGCATGTTGAGAATAATGTCGACGCCCGCCAGGTTGACGCCCAGATCGCGCGTGAGGTGCAGAATGACTTCCAGGCGCTCGACATCTTCGGCGGTATAGAGGCGCGTGTTGCCCTCGCTGCGCGAAGGCTTCAACAATCCTTCGCGTTCATACAGGCGTAGCGTCTGCGGGTGGACGCCGTATTGTTCGGCGACCGCCGAAATCATGAAGGCAGCCTTGGATTTCGCCTTTGCCATAAGCAACTCCGGTTCAGACCTGGGGCCCCGATTCGGACCAAAGCCCGGCGCGCGGATCCTCGGGGTGGAGCTTGGCCATTTCGCGCAGCAACTCGCGCGTGCGTTCGTCGCGAGGGTCGGGGGCCGAAATGGCCACTTCCACAATCTGGTCGCCGCGCTGATTGGTTCGCGAATTGAGAACGCCCTTCTCGCGCAAACGGAACTTCTGGCCGTTCTTGGTCCCTTGCGGAATTTTGAGGGTTGTCCGGCCGTCGATGGTGGGGACTTCGATCTTCGCGCCCAGCGCCGCTTCCCATACGGCCAGGGGCACCGTGATTTCAATGTTGTCGCCCTCGCGCCGGAAGAACGGGTGCTCTTCCACTTTGGTGGTGATGTAGAGATCTCCGGGAGGCGCGCCCATGGTGCCGGCGTTCCCCTTGCCTGGAACGCGCAGGCGCGATCCGTTGCGCGCGCCCGGCGGAATGCGCACTTCGACGGTTTCCGTCTTGGTCACGCGCCCCTCGCCGCCGCAGGTGGGGCAAACATTGCGCAGCCGTCCCGAGCCGCCGCATCGCGGGCAGGTGAGGCTGAATTTCATGGCGCCCGCCATCTGCGTGACGTTGCCCGACCCTTTGCACTGCGGGCAGGTGACTTCGCCCTGGCCGGTGGAGCCGGTGCCGCGGCAGGTGGCGCAGATTTCGTAGCGGTTGATGTTGAGACGGGCCTGCGTTCCTTTAATCGCCTGCCAGAAATCGATGTCCATCACGTACTCCAGGTCGGCGCCTTTTTCCGCCTGGACCTGCGCTTCCGCGGCACCGCCCCGCCCGCCAAAAAACTGCGAGAAGATATCGCGGAATCCGCCGCCGGCGCTGCTCGAGGCGCGATGTCCGCCGGCGCTCGCGCCGGCGCCGGCCTGCCCGGAGAAGAAATCCGAAAAATCGAAGCCGTTGAAGTCCATACCGGGGTGGGGGCCTCCCGCGGCCGAACTACCCGGCCCGGCGCCCGCAAAACCGCTTTCCGAATAGAAGCCGTACTGGTCATACATGGTGCGCTTCTTGGGATCGCTCAGGACATCGTAGGCCTCCTGCACGTTTTTGAAGCGGTCTTCGGCAGACTTGTCCCCCGGATTCAAATCGGGATGATACTTGCGTGCGAGCTTGCGATAAGCCTTGCGGATGTCATCCGTGGAGGCTTTCTTGGGCACGCCCAAAGTTTCGTAGTAGTCGTGCTTGGGAGGAGACATAAACTAAACGGGGCAGGGAATTCGCCCTGCCCCGCACCTTATCCCTTGGTTACTTTTTACCCTTGTCGTCGTCATCGACGAATTCGGCGTCGACGACGTTATCTTTGCCCTTGTCGCCGCCGCCATCGGTCGAAGGGCCGCTGCCGCCCGCCGGTCCGGCGCCGCTGGGCGGAGGACCCCCCGGTCCGGACGATTTGTACATCGCCTCGGCCAGTTTGTGGCTGGCGGTGGTGAGCCGGTCGACGGCGCTATTGATCTTGTCGGAGTCGTTGTCGGCCATCGCCTTCTTGGTTTCTGCGATCGCGTCCTCGATTTCCTTGGCTTCCGCTTCGCTGACCTTGCTGCGATGCTCTTTCAACGTCTTTTCCACGTTGTAGACCATGGCGTCGGCGCGATTGCGGGCCTCGATGGTGTCGTGCAGCTTGCGGTCGTCGGCCGCGTGCGATTCGGCGTCCTTGGCCATCTTTTCGACTTCGTCTTTGGACAAGCCCGAGGAAGAAGTGATGGTGATCTTCTGTTCGTTGCCGGTGCCGCGATCCTTGGCGGTCACGTTGAGGATGCCGTTGGCGTCGATATCGAAAGTGACTTCGATCTGCGGAATGCCGCGCGGCGCCGGCGGGATGTTGCCGAGTTGGAACACTCCCAGCAGGCGGTTGTCGCGCGCCATGGCGCGCTCGCCCTGGCTGACTTTGATCTCCACCGACGGCTGGTTGTCGCTCGCGGTGGAGAAAACCTCGCTCTTGCGCGTGGGGATAGTGGTATTGCGCTCGATGAGCTTGGTGAAGACGCCGCCCATCGTCTCGATGCCGAGCGAAAGCGGAGTCACGTCGAGCAGCAGCACGTCTTTCACTTCGCCGCCCAGCACGCCACCCTGTACCGCGGCGCCCACCGCGACCACCTCGTCGGGGTTGACGCCCTTGTGGGGCTCGCGTCCGAACAACTCGCGAACCAGCGTCTGAATCCGCGGCATGCGCGTCTGGCCGCCCACGAGGACCACTTCGTTGATCTGCTGCGGGGTCACGTTAGCGTCGGCCAGCGCCTGTTTGCAAGGACCAACCGACCGCTGGATGATGTCTTCCACCATCTGCTCGAAACGCGCCCGGGTGAGCTTCATTTGAAGGTGTTTGGGCCCGGTCGCGTCGGCGGTGATGAACGGCAGATTGATCTCGACTTCGAGCAGCGTGGAAAGCTCCATCTTGGCCTTTTCCGCGGCTTCCTTCAGGCGCTGGAGGGCCATCTGGTCGCGCGAAAGGTCGATGCCGTTCTCGCGCTTGAACTCGCTCACGATCCAGTCGATAATGCGCTGGTCGATATTGTCG
>DATJMA010000162.1:0-29823 GCA_035509055.1 Bryobacteraceae bacterium
TTGACGAATCCCACCACGGTGCTGTCCTTTCTCGCGGTGTTGGCCATTCTGGGCCTGGGCCAGCGCCGGCCCTGGATATTGACGGTTTGTCTGGTGGGAGGGATCTTTGCGGGCGCCATGATCTGGTGGGTGGCTCTGGCGTTCGCCGCGGGCCACTTCCGGCGCCGGTTCAACGACCGCGGAATGGTTTGGATGAACCGCATCGCGGCGGCCGCTATCGGCGTTTTCGGATTGATTACGATGGGGCTGGCCTTCAAGAAGTAGGTGCGGCTAAGCGCGCGCCTGCGCTTTGGCAGCGGCCTTTTTCTGCGCCTTTTTCACGCGCCGCGGCAGCCGCGGCTTGTTCTTCCTGGCGAGTTTCGCCGGCTTGCCGCTGTGCTTGTGCTCCGGCGCCGCTCCGGCGACTCCCGCCAGCGACGCGATCTTGCCGGCCGTGGCTCCAATCGTCTTGGCGGTAGAGGTCAGAAGATTCTCGTGGGCTTTATCGGACATGAAATTGCGCCTCCACAATGACCGGGCACGCGGCGGTCCAACGTGAGATTTGGCATAGCCGCCGATCGGTTAATATGAATCGTTTATGCTGCGTCGACTATTCTGGCTGGCTCTCGCCGTAGCTGTTACCGCTCCGGCCCAGAAATACGACGGCCCGGTGCCGCCGAAATCCGATTTGCCATACCTCAAACACGGCGATTCCTTGATTCCGGCTGAGGCCGCCGAGGCCAAAGAGAACAAAAAGAGGGATGACACGGTATATGTCATCGAGGGCGAGAATTCGCCCGCGCGCACCCCACTCGCGTCGCCGATTTTGCTGATGAAGGCCGACAAAGTTCTGCCGCCAAATTTGCAGCTTTTCAAGTTGGAGGTGAAAAACGGCCACCGCGAGCTGATTTTTCCCGCGAAACGCGCGCCGCAACCGATCCGCATCGTGGTGACCAAGCTATCCTCCGACGGGATCTGGAAAATCGAGGTGGATGAGAGCTTGGATCCCGGCGAATATTCGCTGAGTCCAAGCGACTCCAATGCCGCGTTCTGCTTTGAGGTGTTCTGAAGAGATCCGGCCGGGAAAGCAACAAGAAAAGACTGCCGGCGGGTATCCCCGGATTTCTCTTTGCGACTGCGCATCTTTGCGGAAACTGCCCGAGGCCTCGGCGAGACCTCTTTTCGACTAATTTCTCCGAACTTTAAGCGTCCCGGTTCGTATCAACCACTATGCGGAACGGAATCGCCGCTCTCAGGCGCGATCTCACTTATAGCATTCGGATGTTGGCCAAACGGCCGGGGTTTACGGCCGCCGCGGTTGCCGTACTCGCCTTGGGAATCGGCGCCAACACTGCCATTTTCAGCATCGTGAACGCCATTCTGCTGAAGCCGCTGGTTCTGCGCAATGCCCAGGAACTCAGGCAGGTCTTCAGCCGCGATGTCATAAAGCCCGACGCGTACCGCGATTTTTCCTATCCCAACTACGCCGACCTGCGCGTCGCCGGCGATGCCGTCTTTTCGAGCCTCGCGGCGCACAACATCACCATGGCCGGACTGGCGGAGGGGGAAACTACCCGCCGCATCATGGCCGAAATGGTGTCCAGTAATTTCTTCGACACCCTGGGCGCGCCGGTGTGGCGCGGCCGCACGTTTTCGCCTGAAGAAGAGCGTCCGGGTAGCGGTATTCCGGTCGCCATCGCCAGTTATTCGTTCTGGAAGCGCAACGGTGCGCCGGCGGATTTCTTGGGACACACGCTGCGAATCAACGGCCAGATGGTAACGGTGGTCGGGATCGCGGCGCAGGGATTTAGCGGCACCATGGCGCTGCTGAGTCCCGAGCTGTATCTGCCCTTGGGCATGTACGACCGTGTCGCGGCGGATTTCGACGGTCCTGTGCGCCCGCTTGCGTCCCGCGACAATCACTGCCTGATTCTAGTGGGCCGTCTGCGGGCCGGCCAGCCGGCCGAAGGTGTCGACAACCGGCTCGCCGCCATTGCGGCGGCCATGGAGCGGGCGTACCCGGCCGAGAACAAGAACCAGACCCTCACCGTCCATCCGCTTTCGCGGCTCAGCATCAGCAGCAATCCGTCGAATGACAGCGCGGTATTCGTCCCCGCTTCGCTCCTGCTGGCGATGGCCGGCGTGGTGCTGTTGATTGCCGCGCTGAATGTCGCCAACATGATGCTGGCGCGGGGCACCGCGCGGCGTAAGGAGATCGCCATCCGGCTGGCCCTGGGCGGCGGCCGCAAGACCATCGTGCAGCAGCTCTTTCTCGAAGCCCTGGCGCTCGCCGTCCTCGGCGGAGCGGTGGGCATGTTTCTTTCCTTCGCCGGTACCGGCTTATTTGTGCAGTCGATGATGCGGCTGATTCCGTTCGACGTGGTGGTTCCGACCGGTCCGGACGTGCGGGTGCTGGGCGCCACGCTGGCGTTCTGCGTTTTGAGCACCGTGCTCTTCGGATTCTTCCCGGCCTGGAATCTCTCGCGTCCCGGCCTTGCCACCGACCTGCGCGCCAGCGACAACGCCGACCCCTCGCGCGGACGCGGACGCCTCTTTGCGCGCCGCAACCTGCTGGTGATCGCGCAGGTATCGCTCTCGCTGGCGCTGCTCACTGCCGCCGGGCTGTTCATCCGCAGTTCCGCACGCATGGCGGGCGCGAATCCCGGTTTCCGGGTCGAGAATCGCGTGGTGGCGGAATTCGACGCAAGCCTGGCGGGTTATAACGAAGAGCGCGGCCGGCAAGTGTACGCCTCGCTGCTGGATCGCATGAAGTCGCTGCCCGGAGTGCAATCGGCCGCGCTCGCGGCCACCGTGCCTTTCGGGATGGTCTCGCTGGGCAAGGATGTGCAACCCGCCGGCGCCACGCCAGTCAAACCGCAGGATCTCAGTTACGATATCGTCAGCGCGGATTATTTTCAGACGCTCGGCATTCCGCTTCTGCGCGGACGCACTTTCAATGCCGGCGAGGCCTCCGTCAAGGCCCATCCGGTAGCCATCCTCGACCGGCTCGCCGCACACAAACTCTGGCCGGGCGGCGATGCCCTCGGCAAGCACATCCACATCCTTGGACAAGGCGACAGCGACATTCCCGACGTCGAAATTGTGGGAATCGTGGGCGACGTGCGGGAGCACATCATCGGGTCGGCGATGGGCCACGTATCCGGGGGCGAAGGCGGCATCGATGGGCAGCCGCACTTGTATGTCCCCTTCGGCCAGCAATATATGTCCGACATGCACATTCACCTGCGCACCGCGCCGATGGATGGCGCTTCCACGACCCGATTCCTCGCCACCGTGCGCCAGGAAATCCGCGCGCTGGACAGTGGGCTGCCGGTGCTTGGTGTCTGGACGCTGCGGTCGCACGTAGAGGCCAGCACGGATTACTGGCTGATGCAAACCGGAGCCAGCATGTTCTCGGTGTTCGGCGGCGTGGCGCTGCTGCTGGCGGTGATCGGGCTTTACGGTGTGCGGGCATACAGCGTGGCCCGGCGGACGCGCGAGATCGGGATCCGGATGGCGCTCGGGGCCAGCGCCGCGGAGACGCAGAAGATGGTATTGCGCGAGGGTGTCCAACTGATGGCTATCGGCGCGGCAATCGGACTGGCGCTCTCTTATTTGGTAGGGACGGTACTTTCCGGTATGCTTTTCCGCGTGAGCGGCACAGACCCGCTGGTATTTTCGTTGTCCGTGGCGCTGCTGGGTGGAGTATCGATGGTGGCGTGCTATATTCCGGCGCGGCGCGCCGCGCGGATCGATCCGATGGTTGCCCTGCGGTGGGAGTAGGGACGCAGGGCGATTTGCTGCCCGAGGTACCGCTAGTTTATACTAAATACTTGAGATCAAATGCCGAAACGCACTTTTCAACCGAATAACCGCCACCGCGCCAAGACGCATGGCTTCCTCACCCGGATGGAGACGAAGAATGGACGCGCGGTGCTCGCCCGGCGACGCGCCCGGGGCCGCAAGAAATTGACCGTGAGCTCCGAGAGGTAGTAGTCCATCCCCGGTTTTCCCAAACGTGTACGCCTGCTTCGACCGCAAGATTTCCGGCGCGTTTATGACCACGGAACCCGCTTCGCCGGGTCCCTTTTCGCGGCTTTCTGCGTGCGCGAAACGGAACCGGACGGACCGCACATCGGGTTCACGACCCCTCGCGCCCTCGGCAAAGCCGTGGTGCGAAATCGTATCCGGCGGCGCGTCCGCGAGGCCGTCCGCCTTCAACTCGATCGGTTGAATCCACATTGGTCCATCGTCATCAATCCTCGCCGCAAAGCGCTCGATGCGTCGATGGAGGAGTTGCGGCTGGAAGTGGCGCGGCTGTTTCTCCGCTGCAGTGGATCGTGACCGGGTTGCTCCGCGTATATAAGTTATGTGTATCCCCCTGGCTGCCATCGGCGTGCCGCTACTATCCGACCTGTTCGGATTACATGCGCCAAGCCGTCGAGCGGTATGGCGCCTCCAAAGGGGTGTGGATGGGACTGCGGCGTCTGGCGCGATGCCATCCGTTTCATGCCGGCGGGTACGACCCCGTACGGTGATGCCCCGGGATCGAAAGCACGAATCGAACGGAATTTTCTGAATGGCCGAATCGAACGGTAACAAAGGGCTGGGGCAGCCGCCCGAGCAGATGTCGACGGAAACGCGACTGCTGCTCGCGTTCCTTCTCATGGGCGCGATCATGTTCCTCACGCCCTACTTCTTCAAAACGCAAACACCTGCCCCGACCGCCAAGAAATCCACCCAGCCGCTGGTATCGCAAACCACGCCTCCCACTCCCGCCGAAGTCAAAGCGCCGCCGGTTCCAGCCGCCGCAGCCGCCGCAGCCGCCAAGCCTTCCGCTCCCGTCACCGACGCGCAATCCCAACCCCCGCTCGTGATTCAGACGGACCTGTTCAAAGTCACCTTCAGCAACCAGGGTGCGAACGTACGAAGCTGGATCTTGAAACAGGAGATTGCCGACGGCAAGCCGCTCGAACTGGTAAACACCGCGGCGACGGTCGATAGTTACCCCTTCGATCTGTATCTGCCCGAGCACCAGGACCTGGCGAAGAAGCTGAACTCGGCCGTCTACCAGCAAAGCGTGGATTTCGACGGGCTCGGCGTCACATACAGTTTCTCCGATGGCCACGATACGGCTCGCAAAACCTTCCGCTTTCAAAAGGACAGCTATCTCGCCCAGGTGACGAGCGAGGTGACGATCGACGGCCAACCGGTCATTAACGCCCTCGAATGGCGGGGCGGGTTCGGCGATTTCACCGTCAGGAACCCCGCGTCGTATCAAAGGACCATCTATTTCAATATCGATGCCAACAGCCTGAAAGAACAAACCGTGAGCGCCGCCAAAAACGGTCCGGCCACGGCGGAGGGCAATTTCTCTTTTGCCGGAATCGAGGACAATTTCTTCACGGCGGTTTTCCTTCCCGATTCGCGGAATGCCACCGTTCGGGAAACTACGTTCTCCGACACCACGCGCGCACCGCACGAAGAAAAGGCGGTGCCCTATACGGGCGCCGCGATCTCCATGGGCGCGGTAAATCACTTCAAGGTTTTCGTGGGTCCCAAAGACTACGATCTGCTCAAGCGCGTCGATCCGAAGCTCGAACAACTGGTCAATTTCGGTTGGATGTCGCTTCTCGCCAAACCGCTGTTCCTGATCGTGAACTGGTTCAACGACAACGTGGTGCATAACTTCGGATGGGCCATCGTAGTCGTCACCATCGTCATCAACATGGCGCTGTTCCCCGTCAAGCTGTCGAACATGAAGTCCATGCGGAAAATGCAGGCGCTCAAACCGCAGGTGGACGCCATCAACGCCAAGTACAAAAACATCAAGATGACCGACCCCCGGAAAGGGGAACAGAACCAGGAGGTCATGGATCTCTACAAGAAGTACGGGGTAAATCCCATGGGCGGCTGCGTTCCGATGCTGTTGCAGATCCCGTTCTTCTTTGCGTTTTACCAGGTGCTCAAAGTTTCGGTGGAGATGCGCGGCGCCAACTGGCTGTGGATTCACGACCTCTCCCAGGCCGAGCCTTCGGCGATCAAGATTCTGCCGATCGTCATGATCGTCAGCCAGTTTTATATGCAGCAGATGACGCCGCAGGCGAACGTCGATCCTAATCAGCAGAAGATGATGAAACTAATGCCGCTGATCTTCGGATTTATGTTCTATCAGTTCCCCAGCGGCCTGGTGTTATACTACTTGACCAGTAATCTGGTAGGCATGGGTCAGCAGTGGTTCTTTAACCACACCGAGGCAGCGCAGGAAGCCGCCCGATCCGTGGAACCGCCCAAAAAGAAAAAGGACGGCAAGAAATAACCGTGAGTGAGCGAAAGTACTCGGTAGCTTCTACCGGCATTAAGATCGATGGTTTCCTGCAGGCCACTCTGGAGAACGGCGGTTTCGACCTCGATTACGACATTCAGGACCAGCAGACGTCCGAAGACGATTTCGAGACCCCCGACGTGGTGGTGAAATTCTCCGGCCCCGACGTGGACCTGCTGCTTTCGAACAAAGCGGAATTGTTGCTCGCTCTCGAGCACCTCACCATGGAGCATCTGCGGATGCCATCCGAAGATCATTCGCGCATTTCGTTCGATGCCAACGATTACCGTCTGCTGCGAATTGAAGAGCTTCGCTTGAGCGCGCTCACGGTGGCGGAGAATGTGAAACGCACCGGCACGCCCTTCCGCTTCAATCCCATGAACAGCCGCGAACGGCGCGTGATCCACCTGGCGCTGCGCGCCGAAACCACGTTGCGCAGCGAAAGCTCGGGAAGCGGTCCGGGGCGCCACGTGGTGGTGTATCCCGCCGGCATGCCGAGTTTGCCGGAAGTCCCGTATGTTCCGCCGCGCCCTTCGGGTCCGCCGCGGCACGACCGGGACAGCCGGGGAGGTCCGCGCAGGGACGGTGGACGGGGAGGCCCGAGACGCGACCGCGGCGGACGTCCGCCCAGACGGGGCTGAACCAAGAAAGCGTTTCACGCAGAGACGCGGAGCACGCAGAGAAAAAACCAGTCGGGATTGGGTGAACGCCGTTTTCCGGTGTTCTTTGCGTGCTCCGCGCCCTCGTGTGAAAAGGTCGTAGCCTTGACCCTCGATGACACCATCGTTGCCGTATCCACCCCACCGGGGCGAGGCGGCATCGGTGTCGTCCGCATCTCCGGCCCCGACTCTGCCAGCATCGCCTGCATCATCCTGCGCGGCGCAACCCTCGAACCCTGGCGCGCTAGTCTCGCCGAACTCACCGACGCCAGCGGCCACACGGTCGATCAAGTCGTCGTCGCTTTTTTCCAGGCGCCGCGATCCTACACCGCGGAAGATCTGGTGGAGATTTCCTGCCATGGGTCGCCGGTGGTTCTCCGCCATGCCGTCGAACGCGCCCTTCGCGCCGGAGCGCGGCTCGCGGAACCAGGCGAGTTCACCTTACGCGCATTTCTCCGCGGTCGGATCGATCTGCCGCAAGCCGAAGCCGTTCGCGATCTGATCGACGCCACCACGCTTTACCAGGCGCGCATCGCCGCGCAGCAGGTGGGCGGGTCGGTGTCGCGCCGCATCGCCCCCCTGAAAGAACAGCTGCTCGAGTTAATCGCTCTGCTCGAAGCCGGCATCGATTTCGCCGAGGACGATATCAGCGTGGCACCCGATGGGGAGATCCTGCGGCGAATCGCGCCCGTCCGGGCCGGCATCCAGCGGCTCGCCGAAAGCTTCCAATATGGTGCCATGGTGCGGGAAGGCCTGACGCTGGCGCTGGTAGGCCGCCCCAATGTGGGAAAGAGCAGCTTGTTCAATCGTCTCCTCGAGCAGGACCGCGCCATCGTCACCAACATTCCAGGCACCACCCGCGACCTGATTTCGGAAACCGGCGCCATTGCGGGAATCCCGGTGAAACTGTATGACACCGCCGGAATCCGCGAATCGACGGAGTTGGTGGAAAGCCTGGGGATCGAACGCAGCTACCAGGCGATGGCCGATTCCGACCTCACCCTCGTCGTAATCGATATCTCGCAGCCGCTTGGAGATGAGGACCAGGCGCTGATCGCGCGCGCCCGGCACCAGGGCCGGCACCTTATCGTGGGGAATAAATGCGATCTCGCGCACGGCCTGCTGCCGGACTCGGCCATCGCGGTATCGGCGCTGACCGGCGACGGCATTCCGGAACTCCGCGCACGGGTGCTGCAAGCCATCGCGCCCAACGGTGCTTTCGAACCGGAGACGGGCTTCATCACCAGCCTCCGCCACGAGCAACTCCTTCGCGAATCGGCCGCTTACCTGGAAAAGGCGGCGGCCGCGGTGGAATCGGCAATCCCGCATGAAATGCTGCTGCTCGACCTGTACGCCGCGCTCCGCCCGATCGACGCGATCACCGGCGCCACTACCGCCGACGACATCCTCAATCGCATCTTTTCCACTTTTTGTATCGGCAAGTGACTACTTCTTGTGGAAGAATCTCTGCTCGATGTCCGGCCAGAATTCCGACATCAGATTGCCTACGGCGCTGCCCATCATACTCGTCCACAAGCGGCTGGCCATGACCGTTCCGGTCCGGCTGGCGCCCGGGTAATAGAGATTCGAACTCGCGATGCCCAAGGCCATGCCGCCGACATTCGATACGTTGAAAGCCAGCCGCCCGGAATCCTGGTGCGCGACCACCAGTTGGCGGACCGAGTAGAGCACGCGAACCAGCAGCCTGGATTGCGGACCTCTGCGGAAATAACGAGGGTCCTGGTGGAAAACAGTGGCCAGGACGCCCGCACTGAAGAAATTCTGCGAAGCGAAATCGAGCTGGGCCGCGTAGACCCGGCGGCCATAGTTCGACCAACCTTCCCCGTACTTAGGAGTCTGATTGCCGGCTTGCGACTCGGCAGCGGTGAAAAAGGCGGTGGCGAAATTGAAGGGATCGGCGGTTTCCTTGGCCGCGAGCAGCCACTTGTCTTTGACCGCAAGCGGGGCCACCTGGCGGGTGGTGTCACGGACAGTCTGATAATCCGGCATCACCCCCATGATCCGGTCCTGATTGAAAATGGGAGCGGGCCGAACGGTTTCGAGCGCCATCGGCATTTCAGGATTCGGCCACGCACCCTCCAACTCGGCCGCGGTGATCGCACTATCGCCCGCATATTCAATGGTTTGGGAGGCGGCAGGCCAGCCGGCCAAGAGTACCGCAAGAAGCACCGGCCAAGCTCGGCGACCATTCCCGGCATGGCTCTGGCGCTTCACGTTGCCTCTTACGACGGCGTGCCCCCGGGACCGGTTACGGCCAAGAGTGTAGCCATAGAGAGGCATCTACCTTTTCATTCCGGAACATTTCGAAAGAGTTCCGCGTATGCTGGACTAAAGGAGACGCCTATGATCGACCGAGGTTGGGCCGCCCTAGCCTGGCCCTTTCTGGTTGCGACTTTGTGCCTCACCGGTTGCGTGGTGGAAGTTCACAGCGGACCGACCCGCCATGAGTCCCGCGTGTTCGAGCGCAAGGGAATCGAGCGCATGCGAATGGAATTGCACATGGGCGCCGGTGAAGTGAAAGTGCGCGGCGGCGCGCAGGAGTTAGCGCAAGCCGATTTCACTTACAACGTGGATGCGTGGAGACCCGAAGTCACATACCATACCCTCGGCGGCACCAGCGACCTCACCATTGAACAGCCGGGAAGCAGCCACACCCATATCGGCGACACAACCTACATTTGGGACATCCAGGCGGCGGACGATATTCCGCTGGAGTTGATCGCTCATCTCGGCGCCGGCAATGCCCGCATGGATCTCAGCAGTCTCACCATGCGCCGCGTGGAAGTGGAAATGGGAGTGGGCGAACTGAACCTGGACCTGCGCGGTCAGCCCAAACACGACTACGATGTGCAGATCCACGGGGGCGTCGGTGAAGCAACCATCCGCCTGCCGCGCGACGTCGGAATTTATGCCACCGGCAGCGGCGGCATCGGCGAAATCCATGTCGAGGGTTTGCACAAGCAGGGCGACCACTGGGTGAATGACGCCTACGACGACGCCAAGGTCCGCATTCACGTAAACGTGGAAGGCGGCATCGGGCAAATCAACCTGCTCGCGAGTTGACGGCCGAATCTTCCAACAGCTTTACGAGTGTTACCAGTATTTCGCTCACCGGTGTGGCGATTCCCAAGGCAGCTCCACGCCTCACCACATAGCCGTTGAGCGAATCGATTTCGGTAAGGCGTCCCCGCGCGATATCCTGCGCAGTCGACGAGGTCGCGCCGCTCATCTTGCCGGCCAACGCGTAGACCGCCTCCATCGTTTGCGGTAACGAAAGAGGCACTCCTTCGGCCCGGGCCACTTCCACGGTCTCGGCCACCGCGGATTCCATCGTGTGACGAACCTCCGGAAACTCCATCATGCGCCCGTAGCGCGCCCGCGTAAGGGCCGAAATGGCGTTGTACGCGCAATTCATCGCCATTTTCGTCCACAGCTCAATTTCGATGGACTCCGACACGCGGCAAGGGATTTCCGACTTTTCGAACACCTCCGCCAGCGGCGCGCCGCGAGGGTCGACAATCAAGTCGCCGCGCCCGGAATGCGTCACCACGCCCGGTGCAGTCATATCGACCGCCACGTAAACCACCACGGGATTGGCACTGCGGCCGATTGCCGAATAGATACGGTCCACATTATCGACCCCATTTTGCAGGCTCAGGATCGTCGCATCCGGCTTTAAAAAAGGTGCCATCTCGCGGGCGGCGGATTCCGTGCGGACCGTCTTCACGCAGAACAGGACCACGTCAGCGCCGCCCAAGCCTTCTCGCAGGCTGGTGGTGGCCCGGACGGGAATGCGCTCCCGGACGCGAACGCCTTCGATCTTCAGTCCCTCGCGCGCAATCGCGTCCATATGCGACGCACGGCCGACTAAAGTAACATCCGCACCCGAGCGCGCCAGCATTCCGCCGAAATAGCATCCCACGGCGCCCGCGCCCACGACGGCGATGGTTGGAGGCATGCTATCCAGCATCGCACGGGGCGGAACCGGGGCGCCCGCCAGCCCCTGTCGTCTTTGCCTCTGCGTGATTTGGTTCTCGCTTTTGATGAGGTCGTGATCGGGACCGGCACATTCGTGATCGGCGTTTTCCCATTACAATCTGATTTGACGCAAATCTCCTTTGAACTAGTGGCGGAGTGCCCCGTGACGGGTGCGCGCGCAGGTATCCTCCATACCCCTCACGGCCCTTCGGCGTCAAAATTCTCCTCGCCAACACCTATCATCTATTTCTGCGCCGCGGTCATGGACTGATCCGCCAAATGGGCGGGCTGCATCGATTCATGTCCTGGCCAATGCCATCCTCACCGATTCCGGCGGCTTGAAATCTTGGTTTCTCAGGCTCCAACCGCCCGGTTTCCATCCGCACCCTGAAACGCCGACCGCGCTTCCTGCTCCCGCTCTTCGACGAGACCCAGGACGTCCTCGAAGTCCGGCAAACTGCGGATAGTTTCCAGCCATGGATCGCGGCGCATGGCATGCGAGCAGCAGAACCCCGCGCCGGCCAGAGCGCGAATCGCGTCGAGCGCATCTCGCCGTGCTCCATCCCAAGCCAGATGGCGAGCCAGATAAAACCTGATTTCCGGATCGGGCGTCGCGCCGCCATTCAGAGCTGCCATGGCCACCGCAATACTCTTCTCGTTCTCGCCCTGCAAGCAAAAACGCAACGACTGGACGAGCGGGGCCAACAAGGTCCGGTGCTCCAGGAGCGCGAGAGCGTCCGCCACGCGCCCAGCCGCCGCGATCGCGGCGGCGTCCATATAGAAGAAGGCGCCCGGCGGGTACCATTCGAGCGCGCGCTGATAGTCGCACAGCAGAAAATGCGTGTGCGCGACGCTGGTCACCGCCTTGGAATCGAGCGCGCGGGCCTGCTGGTGGGCGCGCAGCGATTCTTCCAGCAGGCCGCAGTACCGCGTGGCCTGAACCAGTCCGGTAAACAGTTCGGGATCGTTGGGATGCTTCGCCGCCTGCCCCAGGAGCCGCACCATGGCTTGCCCGGCGTGCCCGCAATCGCACTCGATCTGGGTATAGTGGTTGTGAGCGATGGGCAGGTCCGGGTTGAGCGCGAAGGCGCGGCGAAACGCCCACCGCGTCATCTCGACGTCATGCGAGCGGGCGGGATCGAATTTCTCGAGGAACCGGTAGCAACGTCCCAGGCGTGCCCAGGCAGGCGCATAGTCCGGATCTTCATCGACCGCCTGGCGGTACAGATCGCGCGCGATCGACAGGTTCTCGAACGTGCGCTGGCATTCGACATGAGTGCCCCGCAGATAGAACTCGTACGCCCGCGGCGAAGCCGGCACATCATGGGTAAGGGCTTTCGATTCGCGCTCCGTCAGCCGCGGTAACAGCAATTCCACAATGCGCCGCACCAGGCTGTCCTGGATCTCGAAAATGCCGTCCCATGCGGCTTGGCAAACGTACGAGCCGACGACCGTGGCGGTAGCCGCCTGGATTAGCTCCGCGCTTACGCGCAGGTGGTCGCCCTCGCAGAGAATGCTCCCCGTCAGCAGCATGTCGACGTCGGCTTCTCGGGCCAGTGCGCGCGGCTCGAGCCCGGCCTCGGTCAACCGGGCTCCCAGAAAACTGGAGCGCACCGTCATGGAGCGCAATCCGGCCAGCGAAACGGAGATTGCCTCCGGCAGGCTGCGTCCCAGGAAGGCGATCCGCTCCTGCCCGTTCAAGATGGCGAACGGCAGAGCGATGAAGCGGATAGCCCGTTCCGGCGGGGGCTCGTTGGGACGCGAAAGGGCCGGCGGCGCCGAATTCCACACCAGGGTGACGGCGGGCAGAAAGCGGTATCCCAGCTTGGGTACGGTCTCGATGGCGCCACCGGCGGGCCATGCGTCATCGAGCACCTTTCGCAGCACGGATATCTTGTTGGCGAGATTGACTTCCTCCACGAACGTGTCCGGCCAGAGCGTCCGCAAAAGATCTTCCTTGAGCATCAGGTGGCCGGGATTCCGCACCAGAATCGAGAGCGCTCCGAAGGCTTTCGGGGGCAGACGCAGCACGGACTCTCCGCGGCGCAGAATTCGCTCTTCGGGAATCAGCCTGAAGGGGCCGAAGACGTAGGACTGCACCTTGCGCGGCCCGGGCACCGGCGAATCGGCGGCGGCGGGCTCTTGATCCGGTGGTTCAGCCGGAAGGCGGTGAGATTTCTTCAAGAAATCGCCAACTTTCCGTTAAGACTCGCCTCATCCACGCACTCCATACTGGCTGCGTGGCTGGCCCTGAACGGAAAACCGGCATTTAGGGCCTTCTAGTAGGAATTCTATTCCAAAAGGAGCATTTATGAAAGTCGCGACCTGTCTGCTGGCGGGAGCCCTTCTGGTATCTCCTGCTCTTCTCAACGCCGCCGATCCGGCGGGCGCTTCTCAAACCGTAGTCGGCTTTACCGGCGGATCAGTCTGGAAGGCAGACTATTCGGCCGGCACGTGTGTCTGGTATCTCCCCATTGTCAGCGATCTTGGACCGGGATCTCTGTTCAGCGATCCCACCAACCCCGTCAAGGAGACGGCTTACCTCGTTTGGGTAAGCGAATTCACAGTACAAATGCTGCCCGCCGCCCCGCCCTTCCTGCCGACGCCGGCCAATCCATCGGTTGCGCCGCCCTACGCCCTCGTGCTGGCCAACGCCGGGACGGGCACCATCTATTACCAGGCGGTTCCGTCCAAGCGCATCTGGCCGCTGCCGAGCGGATCGGCCACATTGACGCCGGACGATCTGAAAAACGTCGATTGGGGCGTGCCCGTCGCCACCTTCAACCGCGATGCTTCCATCGTACGGAGCGCGGATGGATTGAAGTCGGACAATTTCACGTTCACTGCCGAGTTGCTGGATAGCGCGACCTTCGTGCTGCCGGATGGTGTTATGTTCAACTTCCACAAGCTGATTCCCCACGGCATGACCTGCTTCGAGTTCGGTCAGCAAATGAGTTCCTGGGAATCCGGCACCTGCGTGGCGACGGGGAAATAGCAAAAGCATCTCACACAGAGGACGCGGAGAACGCCGGGAAAGGCAAGAGCCAAAACATCGCACGCAGGGTCACCAAGGTTCAAAAGGTTTTCGTAGGTTTTTCCCTGTCCTCCGTGTTCTCCGTGAGAAACTTCTTTGCTTCCGTTTCCCATTACAATCTGATTTGACGCAAATCTCTTTTGAACTGGTCGCCGAGTGCCCCGTGACGGGTGCGCGCGCAGGCATCCTCCATACCCCTCACGGCCCTATCGAAACACCGGTTTTCATGCCCGTTGGCACGCAGGCAACCGTAAAAGGACTCACCCAGCGCGATCTCGCCGAAGATCTCGGCGTCAGAATTCTTCTCGCCAACACCTATCATCTATTTCTCCGCCCCGGTCACGAACTCATCCGCAAAATGGGCGGCCTGCATCGCTTCATGTCCTGGCCCAACGCCATCCTCACCGATTCCGGCGGCTTCCAGGTGTTCAGCCTCAGCGGACTCCGCAAAATCACCGACGACGGCGTCATCTTTCAATCGCACCTGGATGGCGATCTGCACACCTTTACACCGGAATCGACGGTGGACGTCCAACTGGCGTTGGGGAGCGACATCTGCATGGTCCTCGATGAGTGCCCGGAGTATCCCGTCACCCACGAGTACGCGCGCGAGAGCATGCAGCGCACGGTTCGCTGGGCGCGGCGCGCGGACCGGCATCATCGCGCCAAGATGCTCGAAAGCCCGGCCCGCCACGCGCTTTTCCCCATCATACAGGGCTCGATGTTTCCCGACCTGCGCGCCGAATGTGCACGAATGCTGGTCGAACTCGATAGCGATGGATATGCGATTGGCGGCCTTTCGGTAGGCGAACCGCGCGCCCTCAGCATGGAGATGGTCGAAGCCACGCGCGACATCCTGCCGCGCGCCAGGCCCCGGTATGCCATGGGCGTGGGAATGCCGCGGGAGCTGCCGGAGTACGTCGCCCGCGGGATCGACATGATGGATTGCGTCCTGCCCTCGCGCAACGCGCGGAACGGATATCTCTTCACATCCGAGGGCCGGGTGATCATCAAACACGCCAAATATAAGGATGACGAGCGGCCCATTGACGAAAAGTGCGGGTGCTATACTTGTCGTAGGTATACGCGGTCATACCTCCGCCATCTGTTCCTGTCCGGGGAAATTCTCTACGCGTCGTTGGCCACTCGTCACAACATCAGGCGGTACCTTGACATCATGTGCGAGATCAGGCACGCTATAATATCGTTTTCATTTCCAGAATACTTGAAGTGTGTTCGTTCGGCGGCTCGCGACGCTGAATGACCCTCTATTGGTCAAAACGTGGTCCTGAACTTGTTTCTGCAAACGGCGGCGCCGGCCGGCGGTAGTGCGGCAGGGATGATGTTACCCATCCTGCTGATGTTCGGAGTGTTGTATTTTCTCCTCTTTCTCCCCATGCAGCGCCAGCGCAAGCAGACGCAAAAGATGTTGTCCAGCCTCCAGAACGGAGACACGGTTGTGACCAGCGGGGGATTGGTCGGCACCATCGTCGCAGTGGAGGACGATTCCCTGGTGCTGCGCATCAAGCCCGACAATGTGAAATTGCAATTCGCCCGCAGCGCGGTCACCAGCCGCGTGGGCGAAAAGAAGTAGTAGGTATCTTTAGAGATTTGGCAAGGCATCTATTCCCATGCAAAAGAATCTGACAACACGGGCCGTGATCATTGTTGTGACGATACTCGTCTGCGTCATCGGGATCATCGGCCTCCCCACGTCGAAGGCTGACCTGATCAACAACCTGAAGACGCATATACGCCTGGGGCTCGACCTCAAAGGCGGCAGCCGCCTGGTAATGGAAGTCCAGGTGGAAGACGCGGTAAAGATGGATGGTCAACAGACCATCGAGCGGTTGCAGCAGGCAGCCTCCAAGCAGGGCATCGTTTGGAACAGCGCCGAAGTGACCGGGTTGAGCGATCCGGCGACAGTAGAGGACGCGGATCACGTCGCCGTCGTCATCAAGGGAGTCAATCCCGCCAAGGCCAGCGATTTCCGCAACCTGGTGGCGACCGAAGCTCCCACCTATATTTTGACGACGCTGAATTCCACCGATTATTCCCTCAAGCTCACCCCCTCAGACCTCAGCGAGCTCAAAAAGCAGGCGGTTCAGGGCGCCATCGATACCATCAGCAACCGTATCAACGATCTCGGTGTGGCCGAAACTTCCGTGCAGCAATACGGACAATCGGGTGCGGACTATCAAATCCTGATCGAGTTGCCCGGAATTGACGATGCGGCTCATGCCAAGGAGGTGATCGGCACCACCGCCGTACTCAGCATCACGGGCGTGGACAAGACGCATGATACGCCGTTCACCAGCCGCGAAGACGCGATGGCGAAACTCGGCGGCGTTCTTCCACTCAACGAGAAGTTGGTGAAGGCCAAGCCGCGGGTTGGCGGCCAGGTCGACGAATGGTATCTTGTGGGTTCGATTCCGGTGATCACCGGCCGCGATATGCGCAGCGCCCGCGCCGGACAGGGTGATACTCCACGCACCTGGCAGACCAGCTTCACGCTTTCGCAGGAGGGCGGCCGCAAATTCGCCCGCTTCACGGGCGATCACGTCGGCGACAAACTTGCCGTCATTCTCGACAATGACATCGTGAATGTGGCAACCATCAATGAACGCATTGAGGACTCCGGCCGCATCATGGGTCTGAGCTCCCAGGAAGAAGCCACCGATCTGGCTCGCTACCTTCGCTCCGGTTCTCTGCCCGCCCGCGTAACCACGGTTTTTGAAAACTCCGTCGGTCCGTCTCTCGGCGCGGACTCCATCCATCAGGGGATCGTCTCCGGCGTGGTTGGCACGTTGGCGGTGGTCGTGGTGATGCTGCTCTACTATAAGCGGAGCGGAGTGAATGCAGTACTGGCACTTTTCCTGAACACGGTAGTACTACTGGCCGCAATTTCTTATTTCCATGCCGCCCTCACGCTGCCGGGAATCGCCGGCGTGATCCTCACGATTGGTATGGCGGTGGATTCGAACGTGCTGATTTTCGAAAGAATCCGCGAGGAATTGCGGACCGGAAAGGGCACCTTTGCCGCGGTCGATACGGGCTTCAACAAAGCCTTTCTGACCATTGTGGACACACACGTAACCACTGTCGTGTCTTGCGCTTTCCTTTTCCTTTTCGGAGAAGGACCGGTACGTGGATTTGCGGTAACATTGACCATCGGATTGATAGCCAATGTGTTTACCGCGGTATTCGTTTCCCGCACGATTTTCAATTGGGAGCTTTCGGGTCGCCGGGGAACGGAGCCTCTAAGCATTTAAGTTCCGCTTCGGCGGTTGAACGGGAACAAAAGTTAAGGAGCTGGTGTCAGATGGATATGGAGCGCACCAGCACGGCAACGCTCGATGGAATTATTCAAGAACACGAACTACGACTTTCTGGGCAAGAAGTGGCCCTTTATCATCGCTTCGGTGGTGCTGAGTGTGGCTGGCTTGACGAGCATTATCGCCAAGGGCGGTCTGAAGTACGGCATCGACTTTAAAGAGGGCACGCTGATCCAGGTGAAATTCGCCAACCCTCCTCAGGACAATAAGATCCGCGCAGCCATGCTGCAAAAGGTCAAAGGTGAGGTCAGCGTCCAGGACTTGAGCGGTAACGGAGTGGTAAACACCGTGGAAATCCAGACCGAGGCCAAAGGTCAGGGCGAGCGGGAGATGAACGCCAACCAGGCCGTGATGCGTTCCGTGCTCACGGATACCTTCGGTCAGCCCAACAGCGGCAAAATGGATCTCAACAACACCAGCGCGGAAGAGCTTGCCAACCGCCTGCGCGATCCGTTGGCCCGGGCCGGCGTCGCCATGAGCGAGCAGCAGCTGCAAACGCTGGTGAACAACATCCTCGGCGAGATCAATGACCATCACTCCGGACTGATCACAAATTTCGACGAATTGCGTTCCGTTCCGGGAATGAACTCTGGTATTATGAACACTCTTCAACAGGAGTGTTATTTGGCCCCGTTCCACGTGAACACCGCTCAGATGGTGGGCCCCAAGGTAGGAGCCAAGCTGCGCCAGAAGGCTCTGTTCGCCACCCTGTATGCTCTGGCCGGCATGCTGGTGTACATCGCGTTCCGGTTCGAATGGATCTACGGATTGGGCGCGGTGATCGCGTGCTTCCACGACACGCTGATCACAATCGGGTTGTTTTCTCTCTTTAATAAAGAAATTTCGATGACGGTGATCGCGGCGTTGTTGACGCTGGTCGGCTATTCGATGAACGACACGATCGTCATCTTCGACCGCATCCGTGAGAACTTGAAGTTCTCCCGCAAGGAGTCGCTGGAGGCGGTGATGAACCGCGCCGTGAACCAAACCTTGAGCAGAACTATCATGACCTCGGGTTTGACGTTCCTCACGGTCATCGCGCTGTTCATCTGGGGCGGTCCGGTGCTGAACGGATTTTCGTTCGCGCTGGTTTGTGGAATTATCGTAGGCACGTATTCTTCGGTGTTCGTCGCCAGTCCGATCGTGTTGTTCTGGCACAATTATGCGGATGCCCGCCGGAAGCCGGCGCCCGGTGGACCGGCAGGACCGAAGGCGCCAGCGGGCGGGCCAAGCGCTCCGCGAGTAGAGACAGTTCGCAAGAATTCGACCAAGGCGGTTCGATGAGTTCAATCGCGGCGGGGGCGGTTGGTGTTCGGCCCCGCGCTCGCGGTAATAGGGAAAGGAAGCGCGTATGTTTGAACAGACATTCGTAGAGGGCCAGGGAAAAACCAATAAGAGCTGGACGGTGCTGGTTTCCTTTGTCGGCCAGATTGTTTTGATTGTGGTAGCCGTGATTCTGCCGCTCATCTACACAGATGTGCTACCGGCTACTACACTGCAAAGTTTCCTGGTGGCGCCGCCTCCGCCGCCGCCTCCTCCGCCGCCGCCCGCGGCAGCCCCCCCGGTTAAAGTCGTCAAAGTGATCCCGCGGCAGTTCGACGCCGGAAAGCTGATGGCCCCCAAAGCGGTCCCCAAGGAAATCGCGGTTATTAAAGAGGATGAACTTCCTCCTCCAGCTTCCGGCGTGGCCGGCGTAGTGGGCGGCGTCGGCAGTGGCGTTGCCGGCGGCTCGCTGGGTGGCGTACTCGGCGGCATCATCGGTTCGGTTCCTTCGGCGGCTCCGCCTCCTCCGCCTCCTCCGCCTCCGCAGAAGAAGGTTGAGACCCCGCAACGCATTCGGGTCGGCGGCAACGTTCAGAGCGCGATGATCATCCGCAAGACTCCGCCGATCTATCCCCAGCTGGCAAAGTCTGCGCGCGTGCAGGGTGTGGTGCATCTTGCAGCCGTTATCGCTAAAGACGGCACAATCCAGGAATTGCATTCCCTCGGCGGCCCGGCGCTGTTGATCCAGGCTGCCATGGATGCGGTGAAGACGTGGATCTACAAACCGACTCTCCTGAATGGCGAGCCGGTGCAGGTGGAAACCACGATCGATGTGAACTTTACGTTAAATCAGTAGTAACCCGGCGCTCCGCAAAGAACGTCGGATAGAAAGTACAATTTCAACTCGCAGGAGAGACAAAAACAATGCTTTTGCAATTGCAGGTATGGGCGTTTTATTTGCTCCAGGATGAGGGTATCGGTTGGGATCCTCGCTCCCTTTGGGGCCAAATGGGGCCGTTGGCCAGATTCGTCGTGATCGGTCTGTTCATCATGTCCGCCTATTCCATCGGCGTCATGATCGACCGTCTCATGGCATATAGCGCAGCTCGCAAACAGTCGCGCGCTTTTGCTCCAGCCGTCGCCGGCGCGTTACGCGAAGGCAAGCTGGATGAAGCAGTCAAGATTGCGGACCGTTACAAGAAGAGCCACCTTGCCAAGGTAGTCGTCGCCGGTTTGCAGGAATTCCAGGCCCACCAGATCAGCTCCGAAATTCCCGGTGAGGAAATCGAAGCTTCCAAGCGCGCTCTGGAACGCGCCGAGGCCATCGTACACGCCGAATTGAAGCGCGGCGTCAGCGGCTTGGCCACCATCGGTTCCACCGCCCCGTTCGTCGGTCTGTTCGGAACGGTCGTCGGCATCATCAACGCGTTCAAAGGCATTTCGAACAACAAGTCCACCGGTCTGGGTGCCGTGGCCGGCGGTATTTCGGAAGCGTTGGTCACCACCGCCATCGGTTTGTTCGTCGCCATCCCCGCCGTCTGGATGTTCAACTTCTTCACCAACAAGATTGAAGCATTCGACGTGGAAATGGGCAATTCCAGCTCCGAGTTGATCGACTACTTCCTGAAGCGATCGCAGCGCGGCGCCGGCGCCCGCAAGTAGTTTTGGCGTTTTTTAGGAATCCGGCGAGTTGAAATCGGGGGAGCTTCTCCGGAAGCTCCCTTCCAGCAAACCCGAGTTCCAGGGAGAACAAAATGGCAGAAGAAAAGGGCAAGAAATCAAAAGCTCCGCCGCCGGTAGCCGACATCAACGTCACTCCCATGGTGGACGTGATGCTGGTGCTGCTGATCATCTTCATGGTCATCACGCCTATGTTGAACAAGGGCATCCCGGTAGACATGGTGAAGGCCAGGAACCCGATCGCCATGCAGGAAGCGGACAAGAGCGACGCGGTTCTGGTCGCGGTGACCCGCGACGGCAAGGTGTATCTCGGTTCCGACCAGTTGCAACCCGAAGATCTTCCCCAAAAGGTGAAGGATCTCCTCACCAACAAGTTGGACAAGACCGTGTTTGTGAAGTGCGATGCGCGCGCCAACTACGGAAAAATTGTGGACGTGGTGGATAATCTTCGTGCCGCGGGAGTGGATCAGCTCGGTCTTCTCACGGAGCAGTTGCAGGAAAAGGGCAAGCCGGCAGCCACGCCCGAGGCGAGCGCACCGTCGGCGACATCGGTGCAATAACTAAAGGATTTTTAAAGGAGTTTTCTTATGGGAATGGCAGTCGGTGGAGGACGGGGCGGCCCCAAGAGCGATATCAACATGACGCCCATGATCGACGTCTTGTTGGTGCTTATTATCATTTTCATGGTGATCACGCCCCTGACACCCAAAGGCCTCGAGGCTCTGGTGCCGCAACCGCCGCCTCCCGGCCAAAAAGCGTCGGCGGCAGACCAACGAACCGTGGTGATTGTTATCGATGCCAACCACCACTATCAGATCAATAGTGAAGACACCGATGAGCAGCACATGGGCGACCGGCTCACCGAGATCTTCAAGACGCGCGCTGAACGCGTGGTGTTCGTCAAGGGCGATCCATCGCTGGAGTTCAGCTGGGTAGCCAAGGCAATCGATATCGCGCATGGCGCCGGCATCGACAAGGTCGGTTTGATGACCGCTAAAGTGGAGGCTGGACAATAAGATGCGCAAGTTCGCTTTGTGTGCCCTGGCCGCCGTGCTAATCTCGCTCCCGATTCTCGGGACGGGTTGCCAGAAGCTGCAAGCCCGCGATCACCTCAACAAGGGCGTCAATGCGTTCAAGAACGCCCAATACCCGGAAGCCGTCGAGCATTTCAAGCAGGCAGTGGAGTTGGATCCCAACTATCCGATCGCTCGCTTGTACCTGGCCACCGCTTACATGCAGCAATATATTCCCGGCGCCGATTCGCCCGAGAACAAGCAGATGGCCGACGCGGCCGAGTCGTCGTTCAAGGACGTCCTGAAAGACGATCCCAAGAACGAGACAGCCATCGCCTATCTCGCTTCGCTGTACCTGAGCGAGAAGCGCTGGGACGATGCCAAAGCCTGGTATGACAAACTGACCCAGGTGAATCCCAAGAGCGCAGTCGGCTACTACAGCAAGGGATTCATCGCCTGGTCGGAATGGTATCCGGCGGACGGCACCGCCCGCGCCAACCTCGGGATGAAACTCGAAGACCCGGGGCCGATCAAAGATAAGAAAGTCCGCGAGGAGTTGAAAGCCAAGTACGGCGCCATCATCCAGGACGGTTTGGATAACCTCGACAAGGCCCTCCAGGTCGACCCGGATTACGACGACGCCATGGCGTATGAGAACCTCCTCATCCGCGAGCGCGCCGATCTCGCCGACAACAAGGAAGATTACGAGCGCGACATCAAGATCGCCAACGACTGGGTGGACAAGAACATGGCGGTCAAGAAGAAGAAGATGGAAGCCAAGCAGAAGACCGGTGGCGGCATCGTCGCCGATCCCAACGCCAAGTAAGTTTCTCCTGTTGAATTGCTGTAAAAAAGAGGCGATCTTCGGATCGCCTCTTTTTTATTTGGTGGGCAGTCAAGCCCGGCTGTCGCCGGCGCCTCCGTGGTGCCTCAGTGGATTCAACCCGACCTCCCGCCACGGGCGGAAAACCGGTGCGATCCTGCGCGAGACGTGAATCCCGCTGATCCCGCGGAGCGGCCCGAACTCCGCCTTGGTGGCAAGTTACGGCTGCTTCTGGTGCGCCAGCCGGCTACATGCGGCATCCGCGCCGGTAACGTCCATGGCGCTGCCGCCCTCTTCGCCCGGCGGCGAGTTAAGGCTGTTTCTTATGCGCCAGCCGGCTGCATGCGGTATCCGCGCCGGTGACGTCGATGGCACTGCCGCCCTCTTCGATGTAGGCGATCTTTCCATCCATATCGACCACGAAAGTGGTGCGGTTGGCCATACCTGCCTGAGCATTCAGGACGCCGTACAACTCCGAGATTTGGCGGTTGTGATCGCTCACCAGGGGAAATTCCGCGCCCAACTCCTTTGCCCAATGCGCCAGCGTGAAAACCGAATCGGTACTGATCGCCAGGACCTGGCTGTCCTTGGCTGTGAAATTAGCGATACCAGCCTGGTACGCCGTGATTTCCTTCGTTCAACCACCGGTGAACGCGGCCGGAAAGAACGCCAGGATGACGTTCTTCTTGCCGCGGAAATCCGACAATTTCACGGCCACGTGGTTACTTGTCTGGTTGGCGGCCACGCTGAAATCGGGCGCCTCATCGCCGACCTTTAGCGGTGTCTTCTGGGCGTTTTGGGCCAGGGCGGTGGCGGCTGCCAAAGCAGCGACCGCCAGGATTGGCAGCAGTTTCATTTTCCCCTCTCGGATCCCCTGGCAGTATATCAAAATTGGTCCCGGCAATTTGCAAATTCGCGGCGGGCGCGACGGGCAGTCGAAGTGCGATGCAGTCCTCCCCGCCGCAACCCCGAAACGCCGTCCTGAATCTATACCATTGGCCTATGGATGAGGGATTTCTCGCGTGGTTGGATGCGCAGCAGGGTCGTCAACATGAATTGCACGAGCGCTATATCAACCCGGCGTTCGTCAGGATGCTGCGAACGGTTGGCTTTGACAAGAACTACGTTCGTGGTGAAGGTTCATGGCTCTTCGATGCCGAAGGATACCGCTATCTGGACTTGCTCACGGGTTGGGGAGTGTTCGCTCTGGGGCGCAATCATCCGCGAGTGCGCTCGATTCTGGAGCAGGTGCTCTCCCGCCGGATGCCGAACCTCGTCCGCATGGATTGTTCCCTGCTGGCCGGCCTGGTGGCGGAACGCCTGACACGCCTGGCAACCACCTACGCGGGCGGCAGCCTCGCGCGCGTCTTTTTCTGCAACTCCGGCACCGAGAGCGTGGAAGGCGCCATCAAATTCGCCCGCTGTTACAGCCGGAAACCGCGGATTCTGTTCTGCGATCACGCCTTTCACGGACTAACCGTCGGCTCGCTTTCGCTCAATGGCTCGGATTTCTTCCGCCAGCGGTTTGGCGATCTGATGCCGGGCACGGCGAAGATTCCGTTCAACGATCTGGCGGCGCTGGAGGCCGCGCTCGCCGGAAACGACGTCGCAGCCCTGGTGGTGGAACCCGTGCAAGGCAAGACCTGCTCTGTGGTGGCCGACGGTTACCTGGCGGAAGCGGCGCGTCTTTGTCACAAGGCCGGCGCGCTGCTCGTGGCCGATGAGGTGCAGTGCGGTCTGGGCCGCACCGGCAAGTGGTTCGCGTACCAGCACTGGCCCGAAGTAGAGCCGGATATGGTCTGCATCTCCAAGGCGCTGTCGGGAGGCTACGTGCCGGTGGGCGCGGTGATCGCCTCCCCGCGCATTATGGACGCCGTGTTCGACAGCATGGAACACTGCGTCATCCATTCGAACACCTTTGGCCAGAACGATCTGGCGATGGCCGCGGCATTGGCGAGTTTGATCGTGATGGAAGAGGAGGATGTGCCGGGCAACGCCGCGCGGCTGGGAGCCAAGGCAATGGCCCGCCTGGAGGTGATCGGCAAGCCATGCCCGTTCTTCGCCGAAGTTCGTGGCAAAGGTTTGATGTTCGGCATCGACTTCCGCCGTCCCGACGGACCGGTGAAACTGAAAGCCGCCTGGGACGCCCTGCACCTGCTGAACGAAGGCGTTTTCAGTCAAACCGTGATCATGCCGCTGATGCACGAACATCGCATTCTGGCGCAGGTTGCCGGCTACCACACGGAGCTGATCAAATTCCTTCCGCCGCTCAATATCTCGGAAAAGGATCTGGATTACTTCCTGAACGCCATGCAGAGCGTGCTTGCCGGGCTCGATAATATCCGCGGAAGCGCGTGGAAAACCGTTCGTAAGCTGACCCGCCGCGCCGCCGCCGAGTTCGTCAGGTAGGCAGCGTGCAAATCAACAGGAAACGGGCGCTCAACTCCCGTCAGGGTAAGCCCCGCGGTGCAGAACCATGGGGAAATGCGGCAACACATCCGGCTTTCGAATGGATGCACGCCAGCCGTCCGGATAGGGCTCCATCCCGCGGAATAACCACTCCAGGGTGAAAGGCGGGAGCGCGCTTCCCAAACCCTGGATTTCCTCTCTGCCGAATCGCTCCCGCCACTGCTCTTCCACCACAGCGATGCGCTCGCGGTATCCGCGTTGCAATTCGACGCCGGCCGCGGTCAGCCGGACCACCGGCGGGGCGCCATCCGCCACCGCCAGGCCTTTCTTGCGCAGGATTCCCATTGCCATTGCGATGGACTCCTTCGAAACCCCGCTGAGCGCCGGAATGTCTCGCCGGCGGGAACCTTTTTCGTCCAGCACGCGCAGGACGTTGGCGCAGATCGCCAGCGACAGTGCGGACCCGCGTTCGAAATCCACCGCGAAGGCCAGCAGTACGCGCGCCAGGAGCACGCACAACGGAAGGCCGGCATCGACTGAACCTTCCCGCTTGCGATCGGGACCCGCGCTAAACAGTCCGAAGCCCAGGATCGACATGCCATCGGGAAAATCAAGTTCGAACCGACTGACGACGGCATAAAGCGCGGCGCGGAGACGGTCGATGGCATCCTTTCCGAAGCGTTCCTGCCAGCGCTTTTCGACTTCCGTGGCGAGCGGAGCCCAGATTTCGCGCGCCCTCAGTCCGTAGGGTGTGGCGCGAACCAGTTTTGGCGCCGCCGGCGAGATCGTCACGTATCCCCAGCGCTGCATGCCGTTGAGATTCGTCCCGGTGCGGGCAAGCGACGCCAGTTCCGTGACGCCGATGGGCTCGTCAGCGACATATCGCATGCAGTTCCACCACATCGCCATGGATGTGAGCCACACTCCAGGACGTTTGCCGGACATGGTTGTCCAATGCGGCATGCGATGTTCGGCCTCGTTGTCGAATTCGATAGTGAAGGCGACAAGGGCTTGCGACAACCGGACGAAGAGAGCGTCTTCCGGCGTCATTCCGCTCCAAACTCACGGCGCGGAGGGTGGTCGACGATGATCGCGCGGCCGTCGGTGAGAGCCTTCACCGAATGACGGGCATTTTGAGGCACAATCGCCACCAATCCCGGCCGGGCGATTTGCGCTATTCCGTCGATGGTGATTTCCAGTTCGCCCTCGATGACCTCATAAACTTCCTCTTCAGGATGATGGTGCTCGTGAATACAGGCGCCGCGAATGAAATCGTAATGCGCGAACGTCATCGTCGCGGAGTGGAAATAACGCCCGTGCCAGCCCGGCAGGCGCTCGATTACCCGGAGGCCGCCGGTATCGACAAATGGCATACGCCAGCCATGCTATCACGCAGGCTACGCTATCATGGAACCAGGACGTCCTCCTCACTTCCCATGGCATTGAAATCCGACCCGGAATTGGGTATTAACAGCTGGCTTGAAGACGAGCTCTACCACCAATATCTGCGCGACCGCTCCGCGGTTGACGACAGCTGGAAGGAAATTTTCGAAAAAACCAACGGCACCACGGCGAAACCGGCCCTTTCCTCGCCTGCCCCCGAGCTGTCGCCCGCCGATCTCGAAGGCCTCCAGCCGCTGCGCGGCGCGGCCGGAAAAATCGCCGAGAATATGTCCGCCAGCCTCACCGTTCCGCTGGCCACCTCGCAGCGCACCATCGCCGTGAAGGTGATGGATGAGAACCGCCGCATCATTAACAATCACCGCACTCTCCTCGCGCGGGGCAAAGTCTCCTTCACGCACATCATCGGGTGGGCCATCGTGAAGGCGATCGAGGAAAATCCGGCGCTCAATCACGCTTACGCCGAGCGCGACGGGCAACCGTACCGCGTGGTGCATCCCCAGATCAATCTCGGAATCGCCGTGGACGTCGCGGGCAAGGATGGCGCGCGCAGCCTCATGGTGCCCAACATCAGGAATGCCGGCGCCCTGTCTTTCAACGAGTACCTGGACGCCTTTGACGGTCTCGTGGCTCGCGCCCGCAAGGGCAAACTGACCCCGGCCGATTTCCAAGGCACCACCATTTCTCTCACCAATCCCGGCACGGTAGGCACGATTTCGTCAAACCCGCGGCTCATGCCCGGCCAAGGCGCAATCATCGCCGCCGGCGCCATCGATTATCCCGCCGAATATCGCGGCGCCGCCGCCGAGACCCGCTCCACCCTTGGCATCAGCAAAGTGATGTCGCTGAGTTGCACCTACGACCACCGCATCATCCAGGGCGCGGAATCCGGCGCCTTCCTCGGCAAGGTGCAGGAACTGCTCGACGGCAGCGACGGCTTTTACGAAGAGATTTTCGAGCACCTCAAGATGCCCCACCAGCCGGTGCATTGGGAGGTGGACCGCCAGCCGCTCGTGCCCGGCATGACCGGCGCGCGCCACGCCGAAATCGCCAAGCAAGCGGCCATCATGCAACTGATCAATGCCTTCCGCGTGCGCGGCCACCTGATTGCCGATCTCGACCCGCTTGGCGCCGAGCCCAGCGTCCATCCGGAACTCCAGCCCGAAACATACGGCCTGACCATCTGGGATCTCGACCGCGAATTCCTCACCGGCACGCTCGGCGAGCACGGCGACGGCGGCCACAAGCCGGTCGCCACGCTCCGCGAAATTCTGGAAACCTTACGCAAAACGTACTGCGGCAAAATCGGCTGCGAGTACATGAACATCCAGGTGCCGGAGCAGAAACGCTGGCTCCAGCAGCGCATGGAGCCCGAAGCCAACCAGTGGAAGCTGGAGCCGGAAACCCGCGTGCGCGCCCTGCGCAACCTCATCGCCGCGGAAGAGTTCGAACATTTCCTGCATTCGCGTTTCGTCGGCCAGAAGCGGTTCGCCCTCGAGGGCGGGGAGACGGCGCTCGTCATCCTGGAAGAAATACTGCATCGCGCGGCAGCCGATAACGTCGCGGAAATCGTGATGGGGATGGCGCACCGCGGACGCCTCAACGTGCTCGCCAACACTGTCGGCAAGGATCTCAAGCAGATTTTCTCCGAGTTCGAAGGCGAGATCGATCCCGCCAGCACGCAGGGTTCGGGCGACGTGAAATATCACCTCGGCGCGGCCGGCGTCCGCGAAATCGAAGGCCGCTCGGTCGCCGTTTCCCTGTCGCCTAATCCCAGCCATCTGGAGGCAGTCGATCCCGTGGTAGAGGGTTTGGTGCGGCCCAAGCAGGATCGCCTCGGCGATACCGACCGCCGCCGCGTGGTTCCCTTGTTGATTCACGGCGACGCGGCATTCGCCGGCCAGGGCGTCGTGTCTGAGACGCTGAATCTTTCGCAGCTCGACGGCTACTGGACCGGCGGCACCATTCACCTGATCATCAATAATCAGATCGGGTTCACCACGCTCCCCGAAGAATCGCGCTCCACCAACTACTCTACCGACGTCGCGCGCGGCGTCCAGGCCCCCATCTTCCACGTCAACGGCGACAGCCCGCAAGCCGCTATTCGCGTGGTGCAGGTGGCGTTCGATTACCGGCAAAAGTTCGGCAAAGACGTGGTGATCGACATGATCTGCTATCGCCGCCACGGCCACAACGAAGGCGACGATCCGAGCTACACGCAGCCGATTCTCTATCGCAAAATCAAAGACCACCCGTCCACCGCCAAACAGTACGGCGAGCGCCTGGTGCGCGAGGGCGTCCTGACCACGGAAGCGCTCGACGCCATGAAACGATCGGTCTCCGAGCGCCTGGAGCAGGCATACGACGCCGTGCAGAAAAAAGCCGAACGATTCGAGGTACAGGATCTCAGCCTCGTGACAGGCGAAGATTATGCCGGGTTCTGCCCGCGCACGGCCGTGAACGAGCATGTGCTGGAGCGCGTCATCCAGGGCTCCACACACTTTCCGGAAAGCTTCCACCTGCATCCCAAGCTGCGAAGCTTCGTGGAGAAGCGGCGCGAACTCATCGCCAGGGGCGGCCATCTCGATTGGGCCTTCGGCGAGGCTTTGGCATTCGGAACCCTCGTCCTCGAGGGCACGCCGGTGCGGCTCAGCGGCCAGGATTCCGGACGCGGCACTTTCAGCCAGCGCCACCTGGCTTTCTACGATTATGAAAACGCCAAGCGCTATGTGCCGATGCAGCACATCGCGCCCGGACAAGCCAGGTTCGACGTGGTGGACAGCTCGCTCAGCGAGTACGCCGTGCTGGGCTTCGAGTTCGGTTACAGCGTCGCCGACCCGCTGACGCTGGTGATCTGGGAAGCGCAATTCGGCGATTTCGCCAACGGCGCGCAGATCATGATCGACCAGTTCATCTCCTCGGCGGAATCCAAGTGGGGCCAGCCTTCGGGGCTGGTGATGCTGCTGCCGCACGGCTTCGAAGGGCAGGGGCCGGAGCATTCGAGCGCGCGCATCGAACGCTTCCTCACGCTGTGCGCGGAAAACAATATGCTGGTGGCCAACTGCACCACGCCGGGGCAGTATTTCCACCTGCTGCGGCGGCAGATGTACGGCGGGGCCGACCGGCGCGGGACGCGCAAGCCGCTGGTGGTCTTCACCCCCAAGAGCCTGCTGCGGCATCCGCGCGCGGTTTCGACGCTGCACGACCTTTCGACCGGCGGCTTCCTCGAACTCATGGGCGAGCCCGCGTCGGCGGATGTGACGCGGGTGGTCTTCTGCTCGGGCAAGATTTACTACGACCTCGCGGCCGCGCGCGCGGAACGCAAGGCGAACCACGTGGCGCTGGTGCGCGTCGAGCAGCTTTACCCGTTCGCCGCCGACCAGGCCGCCGACATCGTGGCGCGCTACCCGGCGGCCGCGGAAGTGGTGTGGGCGCAGGAGGAGCCGCGCAACATGGGGGCGTGGCGGTTCGTGCGCGAGTGGATGGAGCCGGTGCTCGATCCGTCGCGGCGCGAATTGCGCTACGTGGGCCGGCCGGAAAGCGCCAGCCCGGCCACCGGCTCGGGCAAGCGGCATCAGCAGGAGCAGGCCGAAATCGTCAACGACGCGCTCACCCCCGGCGCCATATCACAGACGCGGCGGGTGCGGCTGGTGGCGCGCCGGAAAAAGTAGGCTCGGCTCGTCGCGGGATCTTTCGGGCCGAGCAGGCCTTTCCTGCAATGCAGCGGTTGGCCACAGGCGCCAGGAGCCACTCCCCTTGAGCCGACATAGGTCGATAACTCCCTCCCCAGCCCTTCCCCAAAATTAATCCGGCGGAAGGGCTTTCCAACCGGATGTACTAATGTATACTGAGTTTCCGATGCTCTTGTGCGCGGTCCGCGGATTTCTTAGCTGGGCCTCGCCA